>NZ_JPEQ01000014.1:0-342512 GCF_000738495.1 Chryseobacterium sp. P1-3 | reverse complement strand
CATCTGCTTGACAATAGATGTTATTCCCGGCGAAATAATCATCAGTAAATTTTATAAATGTAAAATGGGTATTTCGGGCAATTTCAAAATAATGCTCATCTTCTGGACCAATTATAAATAAGTCTCCTTTTTGGTAGGGTAGACGGCTATTATTCAAAAGATGTATGCCACTTCCGTTACGGATATAAACCAGTTCATAATAGGTATGACCATGCATAGGTAAATGAAAGGTTTTCTCTTTAAAATCATGAATTACAAGCTGTTCGAACTGAACTTTTTTCATTGCCAAATTTCTATTACCATAAATGTACAAAAACAACGGAATATTATACCATACTAAATGCAATTTGTATGACGAGATTTGTAAAACATTTTTACCAAACGCAAATATCAATTATGGGGTAATAAAGGTCTATTGACGGATATGCATCAAAAAAAGGGAAATATCACTTTTGTTGCATCTAAATATATCTCAGGAAAAAAAATAAATCAAAGAATAGAATTATGAATATGAAACAAATTTTTCAACTCTCATTTTTTGGTATATCATTAGCACTGATTGTTTCTTGCAATAATAAAAAAAAAGCAAACAGCATCAGATGCTGTCGTTCTTAAAAAATGTTACACTAATTGATGGCAATGGTGGACAGCCACAGGAAAATACCGATATATTGATACAGGGTGACAGTATTGCCGCTATTGGACAAAACCTCAATGCAAACGATGTAAAAAATACTCGACCTTGAAGGCAAAACCGTTATGCCAGCGCTAATCAGCGACCACGTACATATTGGCTCTTTAAAAGGAACAGCAAATAAAGCTGAATTTTATACCGAAGAGAACATTAAAGCCCAATTGCAGAAATATCAGGACTATGGAGTGCTGAATATTATGGTGATGGGAAGCGACCGGCCCCTTATTTTTGAAAAAGGTATTCGCGACGCTTCTCTGGCGGGCAATTATCCGGGCGCAAGGCTTCATTCTGCTGCTTATGGCTTTGGTGTTCCAAATGGTGCGCCGCCAATTGAATTTGCGATGGATTATGTTTATCGTCCGAATAAAACTGAATTAATTGCTGCCCAGATGGACAGCCTTGTCAAACTAAAACCTGAATTTGTGAAAATATGGGTGGATGACTTCGGTGGAAAATACAAAAAAATGGATCCTGCAATTTATAAGGAAATTATCCAAGAGGCACACAAACGCGGTCTTCGGGTAGCCGCTCATGCCTATTATCTTTCTGATGCACGCCAGCTTTTAAATGACGGTGTGGATGTTATTGGGCACAGCATAAGAGACAGTGTTATTGATAATGCCCTCATACAGCAGATAAAATCTAGGGGTATTGCCTATATACCAACTCTTTCACTGGACGAGTTTGCTTACATCTATGCTCGTAAACCGGAATGGATCAATGATCCTTTTTTCAAAGCATCCCTTGAACCCGGCGTTTATCAGATGATCACTTCCGAAAAATATCAGAATGACCTCAAAAGCTCTCCAGTCTATGCGAAAAACGTACAGGCATTTGATACAGCGTTGAAAAACCTGAAAAAACTATATGATGCGGATGTTTTGATTGCACTCGGTACCGACAGCGGTGCAATGCCTTTGCGTGCACAGGGTTTTAGCGAGCATCTGGAACTGGAACTGATGGTACAGGCTGGCTTGACACCTTTACAGTCTATTACAGTAGGAACTAAAAATGCAGCAAAGTTACTGAAAATTGATAAACGTTACGGAACTATCGAAAAAGGCAAAATTGCAGATCTTCTTATCCTGAAAGGAGATCCTGCGAAAGATATTAAGCAAACCAGAAGTATTTATGCCATTTATAAAGCAGGTAAAGAAGTGAGTAAAGGTCCTTTAAAATAAAAATTACCCCAAAAAAGTATTGTTATGTTAACTGTAATAGCAAAAATAACCGCCAAAAAATCGAAAGTAAAAGAAACAAAAGCATTGTTGCAATCATTGGTAAATCCTACATTGAAAGAAGAAGGCTGTAACCAATATGACCTGTATCAGGGAAAGCCGGAAGAATATATTTTCTTTTTCTATGAAAATTGGGAAAGCCGTGATGCATTGGAAAAGCATCTAGTCAATACCCATCTGGTTGATTTCCGGGAAAAAGCACAAGACCTGTTGGAAAAACCGATGGAAGTCTTCCTCTTGGACAAACTTTGACACACATTTAAAACATTATTGCTATGGAAAGAAGAAAATTTATCAAAAGTGGGACGCTCGCCATCGCAGGATTGTTACTACACACTCGAGTATCCGCTATGACCACAGTAACGCCGCAAATATTTTATTTTAAAGATGACGGCAGTATTCCCAACAGTAAATTTCCGCTGCTGATATACAAAAACGCTTTTTCACAACGTGGCAGCAAGGGCGGTGATTGGCTGGAAGAACGTTTTGCCACTAATGGCTGGACCAATACATGGCGGTGGGGTATTTATCCGTTCCATCATTACCATAGCAACACACATGAAGTATTAGGCGTATTCAGCGGAGGTGCTTTGCTACAAATGGGCGGTGAAAAAGGTGAAAAAATACAGGTAAAGGCCGGGGATATTCTTATAATACCTGCTGGTGTCGGACACAAGTGTATTACCCATAGTGATGACTTTACTGTTTTGGGAGCCTATCCATCTGGCTTAAGCCCCGATTTGATGAAAGGTGAAAAAAGTGAACGTCCGGCTGCCGACCAACGAATTGCAAAAGTAAAGCTTCCGTCAGCAGACCCTTTAACAGGTAAAAATTCCGGTCTTATCAAAATCTGGTCAAAATGAAAATGATAATTTTAAAAATATTAGCAATGGTAATGGTATTGGAAATGCAACATACATTAGCGCAAATGCCAGAGTCTTATCCTGAAGGTATCAGCATACCTGTGAGTCTTCCCGATGTTGAGTCAGCAGGTATTGCGGTTACTGAGAGCGGTAGGATATTTCTGGCATTGCCGCGTGGAGGAGTAAACCATAAATATCCATCCGTGGTAGAAATTATCGATGGCAAGCCGATAGCATTTCCTGATGAAAAAATAAATAAAAATGTGAATAATGATCTGCCCAGCCATTTGGTTTCTGTGCTTGGTATCACACTTTACAAAAATACCCTTTGGATATTGGATCAAGGGAAAAGGGCTGGAATAGAAGGTATTCCGGAAGGCAGTACCAAAATTATGGCTGTGGACATTAATACAAGGAAAGTTATTAAGAGCATTCTCATAACTAAACCTTTTTTTAGAGAGGCAATGCAGCTGAACGATCTTCGTTTTGATCCACTGCATGGTAAAGAAGGTACTGTTTATATTTCAAATAATGGTTTCGCTAAGCCGGATCAGTCCATCATTGTGGCAGATGTTGCCACCGGGAAATTACGGGAACTGTTCCGTGATGCACCTGAAGTTTCACCTCAAAAGGGCTTTATCTATTTTGTGGAAGGTAAACCTCATCTCTTAGATTATGAAAAGCCAACAATGCCACAAGGTGGTGTAAATGGAATTGAACTTAGTCCTGATTTTAAAACACTCTACTGGACAATTCCTACTAATCCGAATTATTATAGTATACCAACAGAAGTGATCGGCAATTTTGCTAAGACAGAAGATGAGCTAAAAAAAAGCTATCCGATGGGAAGGACAGATTGTTTCTAATGGCGGAATAGCCATTGATCAGACTGGTACCCTGTATTTTGGTGATGCATCGCGATATAGTATTATCCAGAGAGATAATGCAGGAGCAGTTTCGCTTACGGCGTATGATTCCCGGTTGATATGGCCGGATGGTATGGCTTTCAGTAATGGATTTATATATGTAACCATCGGTCAATGGCACCGTGCACCGGGACTCAACGGAGGCATAGATCTGCGTAATGGCCCTTATGAAGTATTGAAAATTCCTGTAAAGCAACCCTAAAATAAATAGTCATTATGAATTATCAGAAAACAGAGGTACGCGCTATTGATAATATTGGAATTACAGTTCCTGAAATCGAAACTGCAGCAAAGTTTCTGGAAGAAGCTTTCGGGGCTACGGCTATTTACGATAATGTGATCCCTTCCGATCCGCCACAAAGTGGAGCGGAAGCAGAAGCCACGCTAGGCTTTGCCAAAGGGTCTGCAATTGTGCATATGCGTATGATGCGTATTGGTGATGGCGCCTGCATAGAATTGTTCGAGATGAAAGTACAAGGTAACGTCAAGAAAGATATCATTCCCTCGGACATCGGATTACAGCATTTTGCGGTTTATACGGAAGACATTATGGTAACAAAGGATAAGTTTGAAAAAGCAGGCGGACGGCTGCTTAAAGGTCCCAATGAAATGCTGGGACGTGAGGGAGGCGAGGGCAACCAATTTATGTATGGGTTACTACTTGGGGGACTTTTGTAGAATTGATCACTTATCCTTCAGAACTCGCCATCGAAAAGAAAACGCCCTTGCGACGCTGGAAACTTAAACCGGGAAAGAACGAATAAGTCTATGGTGAGTATCAAAAGCCAAAAAATACCACGGAATTGTTTATGTAGCGGAAGGTGAGAATTATATTCTCCCATCCTGTAAAAGTAAGAAGTTATGTAATCAAATAAAAAATAAAAAGATGAAACGGATATTATTGTTAATATTGATCAGTTCTTTAATTTCTATAAAAATGGATGCACAAAATTTAAAAGGAAAAAACTGGACCGCCCGAAAAGCAGATAGTGTTTACATTGTCAGTATAGCCGATAAGAGCAGTATTGTGGATGCACTAAACGATTTTGTCATATCACAGAAAATTCCTGCCGGACAAATTACCGGTATCGGAGCTACTAATGAGGCTACTCTCCGGTTTTTTGATCCGTCCACAAAAAAGTATGTTGACAAAACCTTCAGGGAGCAGATGGAGATCAGCAGCATCGCGGGGAATATATCTGTAGCGGATGAGAAGCCGCTATTGCATCTGCACATTACATTGGGTAAAAGTGATTACACGGCATTGGCCGGACACCTGCTTGACGCAAAAATACGTGGTGCAGGAGAATTTTTCATTTATCCTGTCAATAGCCAAGTGATAAAGGTGAAAAACGATGAGGTTGGATTGAATTTCTATGATTTTGAAAAAAGTCAACCATAAAAAAAAGAATATGAAAATATCCAAAAGCAATAGTGTTATAGCTTTTATAATATTGGTATTTGTTGTTATTTTCAGTAACAATATAACCCTCAAAAAAAGAAAAATAGTATGAGTAGTACAAACAGTAATTTTCGTGGTATCGACCATATAGGTATAACCGTTCCGGATATAGATGAAGCTTCTGCTTTCCTTGAAAAAGCGCTGGATGCGAAGAATCTGTATGATGTACTGCCAAAAGGAGGTAAGCCCTTTGAAGGCGAAGAGACCGAAAAAGAACTTGGCATCCCTAAGGCTAGTAAAATTGTCCATATGCGGCTTATACAGATTGGTAACGGACCTACTGTTGAGTTGTTTCAATTTGCAGATGCACCTCAGGAAAATGCATCAGGTCTTAACGATTACGGATTACAGCACATCGCTGTATACGTGGACGATATTAATGCTGCATGCAGACAGTTTGAAGCAGCGGGTGGCAAACTGCTTTCGCCACCACATCCTCTGGCGAATGTGGAAGAGGGTACGCGCAATAAAGGCGTGTACGGGAGGGCTCCCTGGGGAACACTGATTGAATTGCTAACCTATCCTGATAGGTTAAAAGATAAATCCCTACACCGCTGGACTCCAAACAGATAATCTTCAGCAATAAAAAATAACATTATGATTAAAATGACAATGTTACTAAAACGCAATGCGCAATTGACACATGAGGAGTTCGTAAAACACCATATTGAAAAACACGGACCATTGTTCAGACAGATCCCGGAAGCGAAAGTACACGTGATCCGGTACCTTCAGACTCATCCTATCAAAGAAAGGTCTTCGGTCATTAAAGTGGACGATTTTGATGGTACTGCAGAACTTTGGTTCGATAGTGTGGAAGGCCTTGACAAAGTGCTTACTTCAGATTTTTATAAGATGCATGTATGGCCCGATGAGCTTACTTTTCTTGACCATGCCAATACAAAAGTGACCTTAGGATATCAGGATGATATTATAGGTAATGAAACTGAGTTGAAATAATATAATTATGACTGTATTAAGGATAATTACAATAACAGCACTACTCATTTTTGGTAAAACCACAATTATGGCACAATCGACAATAAGTGACAGTATTGCAGCCATTACAGAAATCATACCCAAAAAAGGTAAAGAAAAAGATGTGAAAATGGCCGTGAAATTCATTCAGGCAGAAACATCTAAAGAAACCGGATGTCTGTTGTTTTCGCTTTCAAGCAAACAGGATGAGCCGGACACTTTCGTTATGTTCGAAATATTCAAAAGCCAGGAGGCATTAGATGCGCATAAGAAGCAGGCACATACCATTCGCTTCGGAAAATTACTGGAAGGGAAATACGAAAAGAATAATGTGACCTTTTTAAATACCATTAATACTTATTATCACTAATGTCTAAAGCAATTGATTTCCTGCCTGCCATTACAGGCTCCTTTGCGCAGCCTGCTGCGGAAAACCCAACTGTGGCCATGATAGAAGCTGCTTACCAGCATCATGGATTGCATTTGCGTTACCTGAATTGCGAAGTAAGTCACGAAAACTTAAAAGCTGCTATTGAAGGGGCTAAGGCAATGGGCTGGACCGGTTTTAACTGTTCCATTCCACATAAAATTGCTGTTATTCCACATTTGGATGGCTTGGGAGAGTCTGCCCAGCTGATTGGCGCTGTAAATACCGTTGTTAAAAGCGGCGAAAAATGGATAGGCGAAAATACGGACGGGAAGGGATTTTTAAAAGCTTTACGTACAGTTACA
This sequence comes from Chryseobacterium sp. P1-3, assembly GCF_000738495.1. Classification (NCBI taxonomy): domain Bacteria; kingdom Pseudomonadati; phylum Bacteroidota; class Flavobacteriia; order Flavobacteriales; family Weeksellaceae; genus Chryseobacterium; species Chryseobacterium sp. P1-3. The sequence goes on along the minus strand of NZ_JPEQ01000014.1, from coordinate 335,619 downwards.
GACCCTAAAGGAAAAAAAATCACATTATTCGGTGCTGGTGGTGCAGCCCGAGCTATTGGTGTAGAACTTGCTTTAGCGGGTGCAGGGAATATTACCATTGTAAATATTACCAAAGAAAAAGGCAATGAACTTGTAGATCTTTTAAATCAAAATACAGAAACGAAAGCTGTTTTTCATCATTGGAACCGTACCTATGTTATTGATCCTGCCACAGAAATTGTCATCAATGCAACCAGTGTTGGCCTTTTCCCAAAGGTCGAGGAACACCTTAACATTAATTTCGATAGCCTTGGTCCTGATATGATCATTACTGATGTCATTCCCAATCCTCCGGAAACACACTTCATTAAAATAGCCAGATCAAAGGGATGTCAGTTTATAAATGGTTTACAGATGCTTGTTAACCAGGGCGTCATTGCCATTAAATATTGGACTGGCGAGGATGTAGATCAGGAAGTGATGCTCAGCACATTAAAAGAAGTTTTAAATATTTAAGAAGGATTGATGTCAAATGTCTTGATCATTTATTATTCAACTGTATATCCGAGCATTACGGATCAAAGGTTCACAACAATACTTTTTCAGTGATCCGTTTGGCAACTGTTTTGAATTGATTATAAAAATATGTAATTATGAAGAATTTAATGAAAATAGCAGGCTTAATTCTACTATTGACACAAAATACTATTACAATGGCACAGCAAAGTTATGAAGTGATTGCCCGAATCACACCACCGGATCCAGATATGTCTGGTATTGCTGTGAGTTCTGATAACAGAGTGTTTTTAGGTTTTCCACGGCATGCTGATAACCACAAGGAATTTGCCTTGGCAGAGCTTGTTAATGGTAAGCTCTTTCCTTTTCCAAATAAAGAGATTGTTTATCCTTTAGAAAAACCTTATAATGAATGGTTAGTTTCGCCTCATGGAATGTATATTGATAAAAATGATGTACTATGGATATTGGATGACGGTAAACGTGCCGGGCAAAAAAAAATACCGGAAGGTGCGGCTAAAGTAGTAGCTGTTGATATACATTCTAAAAAAAATACTGCATACTCTTCTTATCTCAAAGTCCGTTCTTTCAGATGAAGCGCATTACAATGATCTGCGGATTGATCTCACGCATGGCAAAAAAGGAACCGTTTACATTGCCAACTCCGGTTTTGGAGAGCGTTATTCACATGTGGTTATCGATGTGGATTCCGGTAGATGTCGCGAAGTTTTGTTAAACCATTATTCTACTGCTCCGGAACCTGGTTTTATGGGGTTTCTTGAGGGTAAGCCACATATTTATGATTTTAAAAATCAAACCTTTCCAAATGGTGGTGTCGATGGCATTGCATTGAGCCCTGACAGCAAAAAAGTTTATTGGACAACCATTACGGGAAGAAGATTATACAGCCTGAATACGGATTTGTTAAGTGATTTCAATGTACCTGACAGGCAACTCGCAGATTCTATAAAATATGAGGGGGAACATCCTGCCTGTGATGGATTGGCTGAAGATGAGAACGGGAATATATTTTTTGGTGCTTTTGAGCATCAGTCCATCATCCAGCGCTCATCAGATGGGAAATATAAATTACTTGCACACGATGCTGAAAATTTTGTCTGGCCCGATGGTTTAGCTTATCGAAACGGTTTTGTATATGTTACCCTTGGACAATGGAACCGTCTTCCAGGATTTAATTATGGAAAGGATTTAAGAAAACCGCCATTTCTGGTCGTAAGGATACCTATTCAGAAGTGATTGTTTGTTCAAACACTTTTATAAGATTTGATCTATTGTAAAACTCACAACTATTTCAGAGATAAAATTTATATAGTTTTTTGCTACATATAATATTTTGATACTCTTTTATGGTTAATTTTTCCCAAAGCCAAATACTTTCATGAACTCAGAATTCTTGCTGTTTTTAATATCACAGTTTTGATTCACAATACGATATCGATGAAAAGAAATATAAAAGTGGTTGGGCGTAGCAATTGGTAGCCGACAAAAAGCTTTTTATCATGTTCTTTGATCAATTATTTTTACGATTGCTTTTGGTTTAAAGGTGAAATTCAAAACTCTGTTTAGGTTGTAGGTGCAGCTATTACTTTTTTCGATGCATTTTTTATGTCCTTTAAATATAAATGGAAGCATTGCTAATCAATATTTCTATAAAGGTAATTTACAGATAATGTTTTCTTTTGGTCTGGTCGGGATATAATACCAAAACTATTGGTCGATTAAATACTTTATTGTACTCTAGCATTACCATTTTGATGTTTTCTCATCCATTAGGAAATTCTGAGTTTCATAATCAGAATGGAATACAAAACTATTACTTTTGGTATTGTTTGTTGGAACAGTTTCTACTGTTTTTTAATATCAGCATAAAAAAATTATGTGTAACTGAATCTAGGACCACCATCAATTTCAAAATGATATTCGGTCTATTTACCTCCATAATCTTCCTCTATGGGAGAACAGTTTATTGGAATGAAATCAGTAATACTTTTAACAATATTTTACTTGTTTGGAAATATTATAAATAAAGAAGGTATTATAAAAAAATACCTGATTATTAATACCTTTGTAAAGTGAAAAAGTTTTTGGCGGTCATATTAATTTCCTTATATCTCTGTGCTACAACAGAGCTTTACCAGTTGCTGAAATTTCCCGTTTTGGTAGAACACTTTTTTTGAACATAAAGCTAAAAATTCCAATATATCTGTTTTGGATTTTCTGAAGCTTCACTATGCAGGGAATCATTTGCAAAATCATCCGCATGATGATGATTACGAACAGGATCAGAAATTGCCTTTTATTAGCCATCATGATTTTTTAACCATTGTTTTTACCCCGGGTTCTGCGGTATGGTTTGAAATTGAAAATCATAATTTACCCGTCGTTAAACGGAAAATTGCTTCATACAATGATGCATATTTGAGCGGGGAGATCATCAATGCCATCTGGCAGCCTCCGAAATTCTGTTAATCTTTTTTGATTTTTTTCAGGTGTGTTCATTCATCTGATATTACTGTTTTTGAAAAAATTCGGAAAGCAGCATCTATACATTTTTTTAGGTGTCGGGTTTTCTGTCAATAATTCATTGGCAGTTATAAAATCACATTCAATTATTTTTTACGATTAACAGAATTAAATATGCTTACAAAAATCATTGAGTTTTCTGTAAAGAACAAACTCATTATAGCATTACTGATTCTTGGTTTGATTGGTGTAGGCTCTTATCAGGTAACAAAGTTGCCGATAGATGCCGTGCCGGATATTACCAACAATCAGGTGCAGGTTATTACCATTGCGCCGTCTTTTGGCGCAACAGATATAGAACGGTTGGTTACGTTTCCCATCGAGCAGGCCAATTCCAATATTGCCGGACTGAAAGAAATTCGTAGTTTTTCCCGATTTGGACTTTCGCTTGTGACCATTGTTTTTGACGATGGCGTAGATGTCTATTGGGCAAGACAACAGGTTGCAGAACGATTGCAGCAGGTACAGTCAGAAATTCCCCAAGGGATCGGAAATCCACAATTGGGACCTATTTCCACAGGTTTGGGTGAAATTTACCAATATGTTGTCCGTCCTAAAAAAGGTTACGAACAAAAATATAACATTACAGAACTCAGAACCATTCAGGACTGGATTGTCCGCAGGCAATTGCTTCAGGTAAAAGGCGTGGCGGAAGTCAGCAGTTTCGGAGGAAAGCTCAAACAATATGAAATTGCTGTAAACCCTGATAAACTTAACGCTTATGGAATTACCATCAACGATGTTTTTGATGCGCTCAATGCCAACAATCAAAATACAGGCGGCGCTTATATCGAAAAAGGACCCACTGTTTTGTATATCCGAAGCGAAGGTTTGGTTGGTAATATAGAAGACATTCAAAATATTTCCATTACCAATAAAAATAATGATGTTCCGCTTTTTATACGGGATGTCGCAGATGTAAAAACAGGTTACGCCACCCGTTACGGTGCGATGACTTATAACGATAATGGTGAAGTTTCCGGAGCGGTGGTGATGATGCTGAAAGGTGCTAACAGCAGCCAGGTGATCAAAGATGTCAAAACTAAGGTAGCGGAAATCCAGAAAACGCTTCCCGAAGGTGTGGTCCTTGAGCCATTCCTAGACCGTACCAAAATGGTAAACAACGCCATCAGCACCGTAGAAAGAAATCTTTTGGAAGGCGCTTTAATTGTTGTTTTTGTGCTGGTTTTATTTCTTGGAAATTTCCGAGCCGGGCTTTTAGTGGCATCAGTTATTCCGTTGGCGATGCTTTTTGCTATTTGTATGATGAATCTTTTCGGCGTAAGTGGAAATCTGATGAGCTTGGGAGCACTGGATTTTGGATTGATTATCGATGGAGCGGTCATCATTGTAGAATCGGTTTTACATCAGTTGATGCTCAATAAAAAATTCAGGAATCTGGCAAAAATTCCCACAGAAGAAATGGATGGTATGGTTACAGAATCTGCCGGAAGAATGATGAACAGTGCCGTTTTCGGACAAATTATCATTTTTATCGTGTACATTCCTATTCTCACATTACAGGGAATCGAAGGGAAAATGTTTCGCCCAATGGCAGAAACCGTCGCTTTTGCTTTGCTTGGAGCGTTCCTGCTTTCGCTTACTTATATTCCGATGATGAGTTCGGTTTTATTGAAAAAACGAAGCTTAAAACCTTCCTTTTCGGACAGGATGATGAAAAAAATTGAAGGGGTTTATGTAAAAACATTGCTGAAAGTCATCAAAATTCCGAAAACGATTTTTGCCGTTATCTCTGTTCTTTTCATTGCGGCCATTATTTTAATGAGCAGAATGGGAGGCGAATTTATCCCGTCCCTGGAAGAAGGTGATTTTGCAGTAGATACAAGGGTTTTACCGGGAAGTAATCTGACGACTACGATTGAAAGCACCCAAAAAGCCGCTCATATCCTGAAAACCCGCTTTCCGGAAGTGGAAAAAGTGGTGACCAAAATCGGAAGTGGAGAAGTCCCTACCGACCCAATGCCGATGGATGCTTCGGATATGATGGTCATTCTGAAAGACAAAAAAGAATGGACTTCTGCCAAAACTTTCCCTGAATTGTCGGAAAAAATGTCCAAAGCCCTGGAAGATGTTCCCGGTATTACGGTTGGTTTCCAATATCCGGTAGCCATGCGGTTTAATGAGCTGATGACAGGAGCCAGACAAGATGTGGTCATCAAAATTTTCGGTGATAACCTGGATTCTTTGGTACAAAATGCCAATAAACTCGGTAAAATCATCGAAACTGTAAAAGGAACGCAAAACCTTTATATAGAGCCGGTTTCCGGGCTTCCACAAGTGGTGGTGGAATACAATCGCCCTGCCATTGCCCAGTATCATCTTTCTGTGGCGGATGTCAATCGTATCATCAATACGGCTTTTGCAGGACAAAGCACAGGTTTGGTTTTTGAAGGTGAAAAAACGTTTTTGATATGGTGGTTCGGCTTAATTCCAATGACCGGAAAAACATCAATGATATTAGAAATCTTCTTGTCCCAACGCCCGCAGGCAATCAGATTCCTTTGAACCAGCTTGCCAAGGTTGATGTTGTACAAGGTCCGAACCAGATTCAGCGGGAAAATGCACAACGCAGAATTGTGGTCGGGTTTAACATCAAAAACCGGGATGTGCAAAGCATTGTGGAAGAATTGCAACAAAAAGTGGACAAACAAATTAAATTACCTGCAGGTTATTCTATGACCTATGGTGGTTCGTTTGAAAATCTCAACAATGCCAAACAACGGCTGATGGTCGCAGTCCCGCTGGCTTTAGCATTGATTTTCGTGCTGCTGTTTCTGGCTTTTAAATCCATCAAAGAAAGCCTGCTGATTTATACCGCTATTCCGCTTTCCATTATTGGCGGCGTTTTTCTGCTGAATGCGAGAGGAATGCCTTTCAGTATCAGTGCAGCAGTCGGATTTATCGCCCTGTTCGGTGTTGCGGTTCTCAATGGGATTGTCCTGATTTCAGAATTTAACCGGCTTCACAAATCAGGAATCAGAAATATCGTAAGAATTGTGGTAGATGGTGGCGAAAGCCGTTTGCGCCCGGTTCTGATGACGGCTTGTGTGGCATCGCTTGGCTTTATCCCGATGGCAGTCAGCAATGGGGCAGGAGCAGAAGTACAAAGGCCTTTGGCAACGGTAGTCATTGGCGGACTAATCCTCGCAACCTTTCTCACACTGTTTGTTTTGCCGCTTTTGTACATCAATATCGAAAATGGATTCAAGATGAAAAAACCAAAAACTAAAACTATCACGCCGATTTTAATATTCATCCTAATGATTGGAAGCGTGAAACTCAATGCGCAAACTACGATTTCTCTGGATGAAGCTATTAATCTTGCGGTTCAGAATAACCGGAATCTGAAAAACGAAAAGCTGCGTTCGGATTTTGCCAAAGCACTGATAAAAACATCCACTGCCGATATTCCGCAAACCTCGGTTAGCGCGGATTACGGACAAATCAACAGTGCCTATAAGGATATGAAATTCGGGGTTTCGCAAAGCATTGCTTTTCCGACGGTCTATAAAAAACAGAAAAATCTGTATACCGAAGAATGGAAAAAAAGCCAGTTAAATGTTTCTCTGAAAGAATTTGAATTGAAAAAATTGGTAAGCCAGACTTATTTTCAATTGGTGTATTGGAAAGAAAAGGAAAAATTGCTGAATGAAGCCTTACAATTATATTCTAATTTTCTGGAGAAGGCAAGCCTTCGTTTAAAAGCCGGAGAAAGCAACGTTCTGGAAAAAGCAACAGCGTCCAACCAGAAATCGGCGATTGATATTCAGTTAAAACAAATTCAGCAGGAAGTCAAAACGCTTCAATTGCAGTTGCAGTGGTTGCTTAATTCTGATGTTGAATATCTTCCTTTGGAAACATCCAAAACTAATCTTTCAAATCCAGAAATTTCTTCACATCCTTTACTGAAAATGTTGGAACAGCAGAAAACGGTTGCTGAAAAACAAACGGAAGTCGAAAAGTCCAGATTGCTTCCCGGGCTTCAATTGGCGTACAATCTTAATTCATTCAAAGGAACCGGAGCAGACGATAAACTCTACAATGCGACACCACAATTTCATTCGGTTATGTTAGGTATTTCTGTTCCGATTTTTTCGGGCGGGCAAAAAGCCAGAATTGAAGCTTCTAAAATGGCGGAAAATATTGCCGAAAATGATAGGATAAATACCGAATTTTCTTTGAATAAAAAAGTAGCGCAACTCCGGCAAATTTATCAAACCAACCTGGAAATTGTAAACCGTTACGAGTCTTCGGAGCTGAAAAATGCAGAAATCATTACCGAAACAGCTCAGAAACAATTCTTGAATGGGGAAATCAATTATCTGGAATTTGTCATGCTCATCAACCAAACGCTTGCCCTCAAAAGCAATTACACGGATGCTCTTTTGAAACTGAACGAAAGCGCAATCGAGCTTCAATACCTCACTTTAAATCAATAAAAATGAAGACTTTAAAAATAAAATATCAATGGATTTTGGTTTTGTTGTCGATGTTTTCGGCAATCCAATGCCAGCAGAAAGAGGAAACAGCTACAAAAACCGGAACACCGAAAGACGAAAATACCGTTAGCTTAACCGATGCCCAACTCCGGAATGCGCCGATAGAAACCACAGAACTTTCGATGCAATCCATCTCGACCGTTCTTAAATTAAACGGAAAAATTGACGTTCCGCCACAAAATCTCGTTTCCGTAAGCATACCTTTGGGCGGTTACCTGAAAAGTACCGGACTACTCCCGGGAATGAAAGTTTCCAAGGGACAAGTGATTGCCGTGATTGAAAACCCCCAGTTTGTACAGCTGCAGCAGGATTACCTGATGGCAAAATCCAAATATCATTTTGCACAGCTGGATTATAACCGCCAAAAAAAGCTCAACCAAAGCCAGGCAAGCAGCGATAAGGTGATGCAGATGGCACAATCGGAGATGAACAGCCAGCAAATTATTATGAATGCCATTGCGCAGCAACTGCAGCTGGTGAACATCAATGCAGGAAGCGTAACAGCCGGAAATATCCGTAAAAGTGTGCCAGTTTACAGCAGCATCAATGGTTTTGTAAGCAAAGTGAATGTGAATATTGGGAAATACGTCAATCCTTCCGATGTTTTGTTTGAACTCATCAATCCTGCGGATATTCATCTCAATCTCAAAGTCTATGAAAAAGACCTTGCGATGCTGAAAACAGGACAGCGGATTGTGGCTTACAGCAATATCAATCCGGACAAAAAATATGATGGCGAAATTCTCCTCACAGGCAAAGATCTGGACGGAAACGGAATTGCTGATGTCCATTGTCATTTTGAAAAATACCATCCCGAACTGATTCCGGGAATGTATATGAATGCGGAAGTCGAGACCGAAACCTCTTTTTCGAATGCTGTCCCAGAGGAAAGTGTGGTAGATTTTGAAGGTAAAAGCTATGTTTTTGTTGAAGAGAAAAAACAAACCTACAAAATGGTTCCGGTTACCACCAACGAATCCGAAAACGGTTTTATACAGATTCTGAATTTTCAGGATTTTAAAGGGAAGAAAATCGTGACCAAAAAACGCGTACACGCTTCTGATGAAGCTGAAAAATACCAGTGAGGATGAAGAATAACAATTAAAATCAAATCGTATGAAAACAATATTTGCCACACTGCTGATCGCTTTATTTTCGCTCACAGCAAACGCACAAACCCGATTGGAAACGGCTCAACAACAAGCCAAAGAAAACCATCAACTCATTATCCTGAATTTTTCAGGTTCGGATTGGTGTATTCCGTGTATCAAACTGCACAAAAATATCATCGAGACGGAAACTTTTCAAAAATTAATTACGGAGCACGTTGTGGTCTATCTGAATGCGGATTTCCCGAGAAATAAGAAAAATCAGCCCACTGCTGCCATTAAAAAAGAGAATGCTGCTTTGGCTGACAAGTATAATCCAAACGGCGCATTTCCGTACACCCTTTTATTGGATGAAAACGGAAAGATATTGAAAACTTGGGATGGGCTTCCTTCAGAAAATGCAGCTTCTTTTACGAGTGAAATTCGGACGGAATATCAAAAAATATTTAAGAATTAAATGATGAAAGAGTTCCGAAAAACTCAAAGACTGATGGGCAACCAATTTGAAATTACGGTGGTAGATACCAATGAAACTGTGGCCAAAGAACATCTGGAGGCTGCCGTTTTGGAGATCCAACGTATCGAAAATTTGCTCACCACGTTTCGGGAAGAAAGCCAGACCAACCAAATCAACCAAAATGCAGGAATGAAACCTGTAAAAGTAGATCCGGAAGTTTTTAATCTTATTGAACGCAGCTTGCGCATCAGTAAAATTACCGATGGTTATTTTGATATTTCCTACGGAAGTATTGACAGGAAGTTTTGGAATTTCGACCGCGAAATGAAGGAACTTCCTGATCCGGAAATGATAAAGGAACATTTAAAACTCGTCAATTACCACAATATTTTGCTGAATCGGGAAGATTCTACGGTTTTTCTGAAAGAAAAAGGAATGCGTATTGGTTTTGGCGGCATTGGGAAAGGATATGCTGCAGAAATGGGGAAACGATTGTTGCTAAATAGAGGTGTAAAATCTGGCGTCGTGAATGCTTCGGGAGATTTAACAACCTGGGGAAATCAGGCCGACGGGAAACCCTGGACGATAGGGATTGCCAATCCTGATAATGCCAGATTACCGTTTTCTTATATGAACATTGCAGATATGGCGGTAGCAACTTCGGGGAATTACGAAAAATTTGTAAGTATTGGCGGGAAAAAATATTCGCACACCATCAATCCCAAAACAGGAATGCCGGTTACCGGGATTAAAAGCGTGACCATTATTTGTCCGAATGCAGAAATTGCCGATGCTTTGGCAACGCCCGTTACCATTATGGGGATTGAAAAAGGAATCGGAATGATTAACCAAATTCAGCAGGTGGAATGCATCATTATTGATGACGAAAACCACATTTATTCATCTAAAAACATCAACTTCAAATGAAACATCAATTTCAAAAAATATACCTCGGAATAGCAACGATTGTTTTGCTTTCCAGCATTTTTTCTTGTACAACGGTAAAAGAATACGAAAAGAATAAACTGAACGACGCCGAAATGGTTTTAGGAAACCGACCGATTGAAAAAACAGAACTCAACTTCCAGTCTTACCGCGAAGGTTCTTCCGGTGCCAATGCCGGAAAAGTAGGTGGTGGTTGTGGTTGCAATTGATTTTATAAAATCTTTTAGTATCATCTATTCTTTTAAAACATGAAAAAAGTATTAATAAGCATCGCCGCATTATTCGGATTGTGGTATGCCAAAGCACAAGATAAAGCAATTAATGAAAAATCCAGAACATTAAGTTTTGAAGAAGCCAATCTGGTCTCGAGCTATTACAACCAAAACGGGAATAATTCAGCGGTAACAGGCGGGATCGGGACAGAAAAGCTTTCTGATATTTCCAATTCCATCGATGTGGTTTTGGTAAAATACGACAAAAAAGGACGCAAAAATAAGTTCAGCTTAGATGTCGGTATCGACCATTATACATCCGCTTCTTCGGATATGATCGACCTGAAAGCCAATTCTTCCGCTTCCCACGCCGATACAAGAGTTTATCCTTCCATCGGCTGGAGCCGGGAAAATGAAGAAAAAGGGAGTACACTTTTGGGTGGGATTTCTTATTCCGCAGAATTTGATTACCAATCCATTGGAGCTAATATAGGATTTGCCCAGAAAACCAAAAATAAGATGGGAGAATTTACGGCAAGATTTCAGGCGTATCTGGATCAGGTAAAGCTGATTGCCCCAATCGAATTGCGAACCAATTATAATCCTGCCAATACTGGCAAAGAACACGACAATTACGGTTCAAGCGGAAGAAATACCTATGCACTTTCTCTGGCGTATTCTCAGATCATCAATCCGAATTTTCAGATTGAATTTTTGGCAGATGCAGTGCAGCAGACAGGCTATTTGAGTTTGCCATTCCATCGGGTTTATTTGTCGGATGGCTCTGTTCATCAGGAAAATTTGCCGGATAAAAGATTTAAGCTTCCTTTAGGATTTCGGGCCAATTATTTTTTTGGGGATAAAGTTATTCTCAGATCGTATTACCGATATTATACGGATGATTGGGGACTGAAATCACATACTATTAATGTAGAAACGCCGGTGAAAATTTCACCCTTTGTTTCCGTAAGTCCGTTTTACCGCTATTATACGCAAACAGGAACGAAATATTTTGCACCTTATGAAAAACATACTGCGTTTGACGATTTCTATACGAGCAATTATGATTTATCCACCTTCCATAGTAATTTTTATGGTGCTGGAGTCCGGTTTAACCTTCCCAACGGTCTTTTCGGTATCGAATGGTTCAATATGCTGGAACTGAGGTATGGTCATTACACCAAATCGGTCGGAATGAAATCAGATATTATATCACTCAACATCCGTTTCAAATAAAAAAAATTAGAAATTAATTAAAATCAAAAATTATGAAATCCATAAAAAAAATAAGCATTCCAATCATATTGATCATCTTTATTGCGATACAGTTTTTTGACGTAAATCCCAATAAGACAGCTGAAACTTCTGAAAATTCCATAGAAAAAAAATATTCTGTGCCTCAAAATGTGCGGCAGATTTTAAAAACCAGTTGCTATGACTGCCATTCCAACAATACCGTTTATCCTTGGTACAGTAAGGTTCAGCCGGTAAAATGGTGGCTGGCCAATCATATCAATGACGGGAAAAGACATTTGAATTTTGATGAATTTGGTACGTATCCGAATGATAAAAAACTGAAGAAATTAGATGAAGTTGCAGAAACGGTAAATGCTGATGAAATGCCGTTAAGCAGTTATACCGTCATTCACACCAACGCGAAATTGTCCGCAGAGCAAAAGTCTATCATCCAAGTCTGGGTAAAATCGATGAAAGGTCAGGTCAATAAAGAAATTTCGTTACAATGAAAAGAATCATTTTATTGACAATGCTTTGCTTTTTCCAATGGAGTGAAGCACAAAAATCCGTTTTTCAGGAGGATAAGAAGCCCATTGCAGATTCATTATCGGTCTATCAATTTGGATATAAAAAACTGATTGTTCCTTCGGTTTTTATCGGTTACGGAATTTTAAGCTTAACTTCTGATGATTTGAAGCAACTGAATAAATCGACACAATATGAGATCAGTGAGCATAAACCCGACCATATAAAGCTGGACAATTATACCCAGTTTGTGCCGGCTGTTTTGGTGTACGGACTTAATTTTTCCGGAATCAAGGGGAAGCATAACCTGAAAGACCGGAGCATCATTCTGGGAACCTCGCTTCTGATCTCCAGTGCGGTTGTGCTCCCCACCAAACATCTGGTAAAAGAAGAACGGCCGGATGGTTCTAACAGTCTTTCCTTTCCTTCCGGGCATACCGCTTTTGCTTTTGCAACTGCGCAGTTTATGTTTCGGGAATATCAGGAAGATCATTTTTGGTTGAGTTTAATCGGTTATCCTTTTGCTTTGTTTACCGGCGTTTACAGAACTCTGAACGACAAACATTGGGTAGGTGATGTGGTTGCCGGAGCCGGCATAGGTATTCTCTCCACCGAAGCCGCTTATTGGTTGTTTCCGAAGGTAAGCAAAATATTTTCAAAAAATGAATCTGGAAATACCGTTCTTGTTTATCCTTATTATCAAAGTAAAACACTGGGTGTAGGTCTTTCTTTAAACTTTTAAAAAAAAATCAATGAAAAGCATTAATAAATTTATTATCGTTCTCAGTATCGCATTGGTGGCTCTTTTTCTCGAATTTATCCTGAAGGAGTCCTATTGTGCAAAAACTCTAATTACTGCTACCGGAATTATTATGTCTGTCATCCTTCTGAAAGGGATGATTGACGTGCTTCGTTCCGGGAATTTCGGGGTTGATATTTTGGCTATTTCTGCTATTGCCGCAACATTGGCTGTCGGAAATTACTGGGCAGCACTTATCATTCTCATTATGATTACCGGCGGTGATTCTCTGGAAGATTATGCCCAGAAAAAAGCCAGGAAAGATTTAAAATCACTGCTTGATAACACACCGAGAATTGCCCATAAAAAAATTGGAGATGATCTGACTGATATTTCTGTGGATGATATAAAAATCGGTGATATCATCATCGTAAAACCAAAGGAAATTGTGCCGGTTGATGGTATTCTTCTCAGCGATAATGTGCTGTTGGATGAGTCTTCACTTACGGGGGAATCAAAACCCGCTGCCAAATTGAAAGGGGAAGGTCTATGGTCAGGTTCGGTAAACGGCTCAGGGGCGGTCCTTATTCAGGTATCAAAACTCGCCAAAGACAGCCAGTATCAGCAGCTTGTGCTGTTGGTTCATAATTCTGAAAAAGAGCCCGCACATTTTGTGAGAATGGCAGACCGCTATGCCCTTCCATTTACCATTGTAGCGTTTCTTATAGCCGGAATTTCCTATATGATTACCAAGGATCCCAATCGTATAGCCGAAGTTTTAGTGGTGGCTTCGCCCTGTCCGCTCATTCTCGCTGCACCTATCGCCCTGATTTCAGGAATGAGCAGGTCCAGCAGGAATGGTGTTGTGATTAAGTCCGGAACAGTCATCGAAAAGTTGGACAAGATGAGAGCCATTGCGTTTGATAAAACAGGTACTTTAACCAAAGGAGATCTCGCCGTTGATGAAATAATACCTGAAAATCTTTATTGCAAAGAAGAACTGATAGATTTGGTAGCCAGCGTGGAACAGCAATCCTCTCACGTTCTGGCAGTGTCTGTAATGAAACATATTGGCTCCAAAAATATTCCTCTGGCAACAGATTTAAAAGAAGTTGAAGGAAAAGGCATTGAGGGAAAGGTAAACGACCAATGGGTAAAAGTAGGGAAACTGGATTTTGTTACAGATCAGCAGATTCAGCTAAAATCAGAACAGACCTCTTTGTTTGTTTCGGTTGAAGGCAGATATGCCGGAGAAATAACGTTTTCCGATGAAGTCCGTCCGGAAGCCCGGCAGACCATTGCTCAATTAATGAAAATGGGTATTCGTAAAATCATGATGATTACCGGTGATAAACAAAATATTTCTGAAACAATAGCTAAAGAAATAGGCATTCCGGAAGTGCATTTCGGATGTTTGCCGGAAGATAAACTGAAAATCCTAAAAAATGCAAGTGATGAATTTCGCCCGATTGTAATGGTAGGAGATGGCGTTAATGATGCGCCATCTTTAACTGTTGCTGATGTGGGAATTGCAATGGGAGCCAAAGGATCCAGCGCTGCCAGTGATTCTGCGGATGTGGTGATTTTGAAAGACAATCTGGAAAAAGTAAGTGACACTGTCATCATATCTAGGGAAACAATGAAGATTGCCCGCCAGTCCGTGTTTATTGGTATTGCAGTTTGCACCGTATTGATGCTGATTGCCGCTTTCGGTGTTTTACCGGCATTGATTGGAGCCGGATTACAGGAAGTGGTGGATGTGATTTCCATTACTTCGGCATTAAGGGCTTTGAAGGACAGGACTTAGTTTTTGATAAATATTATAAAGAAATATCTGAAATTTTTTCAGGAGATCAATTGTATAATTTTAAAGGAGTAAAATTTTTGAATTAGGAATCAGAAGTACATTGTGTATAAAAATCCACTTGGGTGAGGGATGCTGTTCTCTGGTCAAACGAAGGACTTCTTAGATTCCTCATATTGATAACTATCTCCATATATTTAATTGCAATTTTCATGAAACAACCTATAAATCCCATTGCAATATAAGCGTGAAATTTGTAGTATTCCAGCGAATACTCGGTAAACCGCGGATAAATAGTCGCCTCTGCCCGATAAGATCCTCTTCAAAATGAGAAATCATATTTAGGACGTTATTACTACCTGAATACGCAATTTCGAAAAGTTGTTTGTATAGCTCGTTTGTACCATTGTTAATTAAATACATTATTTATGTTAGGTGTTTTCTGCTCTAATTTAGTAATCTCTTTTTTCTCAAGCTCAACTACAGCTTTACTGCTGGTAGTTTGATTATTATGCTGTTCTTATAAGTGAGATCTGGTACCAGTAAAAGAAGGCTTCCGGATTCCCCTTTTTCAGTTTATTGAGCTTGGAATCAAACTCCTGATCGATTACCAGTTCTTTTATACTTTCCAAACCTTGATATTTTTCAAGTTTCTCTACTTTATACTTCAGCACAGTTGCTAAATAGGCGGCTTTTGCCGCATCGGTAATGGCTCTGTCAATATGATAACTTTCAGAAAATATAAATCTTTTCACCTGCTTGATACCTGCTGAAAGTGCTTTAAAATCTCCCTTCCCTTTTTCCCCACGTGAGCAAATATGAAGTGCCGTATCGTAAATATCGTCAAGGACCCCATTTGCATCGGTTTCACATTTTCTGTAACCAATCTCTGTTTTAGCAAAAACATCGAAAGTCTTGCCAATAATGCTTATATCATTAACAGGTTCCAAAAGACTTCCAATATCGAAAAGCTGCTTCATGATCTCCATCGTTCTGGAATCCCCGCTTTTCTCATATGGTATTCCCGTCGTATTTGGTGCGAAGGCTGTGAGCTTATACACGCTTGCATTTTTTAATTTCAAAAAATAGATAATATATACACTATTACTAGTTACAATAAAAAAAATCACACCTAATAATCTTATGGGACAAGCTGAAATAATCACAGACGATATAAGATTATTACAAAGATTTATATACACGTTAGTACGAAACTTTAAAGAAAGATAATTATAGATTTTTATAAAAATTTTGACAGTTGCCAGGGAAGTGTTATTGATTCTCTGAAAATGCTTCTTTATCAAAGACATGAAAATATTTTTGAAAGAATTGATTTTGAAGATGACAGAATATCTCTGCAAAAACCACTGTAAGTGATTCATTTACAGTGGTTTATATTTATAAGTACTAATATAGGTGCTAATATTTTTTAATTGAACAAAGCACTCTACTGTAAAATTATTGTCCAACATATTAAATAAAATTTTTCAATTATTTTTTTTAAATTTGTTACTTCAAAATTAAATGAGACATTTCTTAAGTATATTTTTTGTATTCTTTATGGTACTAAAACCTTTAGTGCCAATGATTGATTATGCAATTAGGTATGATTATATTTCTAAAGAATTATGTGAAAATAAAAGCAAACCTGAATTATTATGTAACGGGAAATGTTATCTCACAAAAGAAATAGCTAAAAACACGGATAACACATCCAAATCAGAAACTCCAAAATCAACAATTCATATAGACACTTTTTTAATAAAAGATGTTTTGGTAATTGTAAATTCACAAGTGAAATCAACAAGACAGGTTGTAAAACATTACATTCCTTCTTTTTATTTCTTTGATTTAAATTCTTCTATTTTTCACCCACCTTTAGTCTAATTAATAATACAGATTTTTCACTTCATTATTAATTAAATTATCTCATAAAATGAAAAAACATTTTATGTTGGTGCTACTTGCATCAACAATTTCGTGCGCACAAGAAACACCAAAAGTAAAACAGGTAAAACAGATGACTCCTAAAACAGATCTGAAAGGTATAAAAGTCGTAAATGCTTTGGACCCGATTTGTCAGATGAAAACAGCAGAATATCTTAAAGACACAGCTGTTTTCAAAGGAAAAACATACGGATTCTGTAGTGATCATTGTAAAAAAGAATTTAAAAAAAATCCTGCAAAATATGCCCAAAATAAATAAGAAGAAGCAGAATTATTCGAAAAACAAAATCATTGTTCCTATCGTCATTTTCGCATTACTTTTTGTATCAATCGGTTTTGGATTTTCTTATTTTAAGAAGAGTTTATTCACAGTAATGAAAGTTCCCGATTTTGAACTTACCGACCAAAATGATATAAAAATATCCAATAAAGATATGTTAGGAAAAGTGTATCTCGTTGAGTTTTTCTATAGCCGTTGTCCAACGATTTGCCCGATAATGAATCAGAATATGAAATACATTCAGGACGAAATCAACAACCCTAATTTTGGAATTATTTCTATTTCTATTGATCCGGAAAACGACACCTCACAAGTATTAAAACAACATGCAAAACTTGTTGGAGCAACTTCTCCCAATTGGCATTTTCTTACAGGAAACAGAGACTATATTGGAAAAATTGCAGATAAGTTCAATATTTATGTCGGCGATAAAAAAAGACGAAGCAGAAAGTCTCAATCACAGCGGAATGATTGCTTTGGTAGATAAAGAAGGTAATATTCGTTGCAGGTATAACGAGAACAATGCTCCGATACTCTACTATTCTGGACTTAATTATTCTGATTCCAAAGGTAAAAATACAGACCTAAGAGGAAAATACCATCCTGATAGAGAAAAACTGATGAAAGATATACAAAAACTTCTGAAAAAGTAGTGTGAAACATATCCTCAACATATTTCTCGCTTTATATGTGGTGCTAAAACCTTTAGTGCCCTTGATGGATTATGCTGTAAATTATGAATACATTTCAACCACTCTTTGTATTAACAAAACCAAACCTGAATTGCATTGTAACGGGAAGTGTTATTTGAGTAAAGAACTTGCAAAATCTTCACAGGAAGATTCCTCTCCTTTATCGAAAACAAAAAATCAAACACAAAAAGTTCTCGATTTTTATCTTCCTTCCATAGTTTCGGAAGTGAAAATGATAACAAAAGAATTTACAGGCAATTCATTATACATTTACACAAGAGAATACTCTTATCTCTTTCTGAAACACATTTTCAGACCACCAATTATTTAAGTTTTTTATACGGTTATTATGTATTTCTGTTGAGCACAATGCTCTGCAGAAACTACACGTATTAATTCATCATTTAAACAAAAACTTAAATATTAAAAAAATGAAAATATATAAATTCTTATCGCTACTATTTGCAGCAATCCTTTTATTCTCCGTTTCATCTTGTCGTAACATTGGACTGATGAATTATGCTCAAGTTTCAAAATCAAATCATCAGCAAAAAATGAACACTCTTTCCCAAACGGTACAACAAGATACAGTATCGATTGCGGTTCTTTTTATATGATAACATTGTTCTTGAAGATTTTGCAGGCCCCATGGAAGTGTTTTCCAAAGCGCAAAGCTTAACCAAGGGGAAATACAAAACTTTCACAGTTAGTTTGAAGTCCAAGGACATTCTTACCGAAAACGATCTGTTGAAAATCACTACAGATTATTCATTGAATAATTTCCCGAAAGCTGATTATATTCTTATTCCTGGAGCAAGCATGCCTGTTATCAAAAACTTGATGAAGGATAACACACTTAAAACTTTCCTTCAACAGGAAAATGCAGATCCGAAAACCAAGATCGTTTCCGTATGTACAGCCTCCTATCTTTTGGCAAATGCAGAAATACTCAACGGGAAAAAGGCCACCACTCATTTTTTTGTGGCGGACGATTTTGAGGAGCAATATCCAAAAATTCAACTGATACGGAATGTAAGGTATGTGGATCAAGGAAAAGTCATCACCTCTTCCGGTGTTACTTCCGGTATCGATGCTGCATTGTATATTGTAGGACTGCACAGCGGAAAAATGATTCAGGGAATGATTAACCGTGCCTTGCAATACAACTACTCAGAAAATGAAAAATGGCCTGTTGCTCCTAACGGAATGCGGTACAAAAGCGAAAAATAAATTTTTAATTTTTAAACAACCAAAATGAATAAAATCATATTATCCATAGCAGCGCTTGCTGTTACTACTCATATAAAACGCCCAACACAAAGATTCTATTAACACTCAAAATCTGCAGGAAGTTGTCATTACTGCCGAAAGAAAAGCATTGGACACGTCCAGCGAAACCGCATCCAAACTCCCTTTAAAGAATATTGAAAATCCTCAGGTTATCAACACTGTCAACCATTTGGTAATCGAGCAGCAAGGGATTACCAACTTTCCGGATATTCTGAGAAATATTCCGGGAATTGCAAGAAACTGGGCTTCGGTTTCGCCTTATTATACTTCAAGAGGATTTACGGTAAGAAATTACATTAGAAACGGTATGGTAAGTTATGCCGCTTCGGATATGGATCCCGTAAACATAGAACAGGTGGATGTAGTGAAAGGACCTGTAGGAACACTTTTCGGCTCAACTTCTGTTTCATTTGGCGGAATGATTAACCGTGTTACCAAAAAACCGTTTGCTGAAAGACAGATTACTGTCGGCTATCAATTCGGAAGTTATGATTTGAGCCGTTTTACGGCAGATGTCAATCTTCCTTTAAACAAAGAGAAAACAGCACTTTTCAGATTGAACGCTTCTCATACCAACGATGGCTCTTTCCAGGATGCTGGTTTTTTTAAAAAGCACTTTTATTGCTCCAGGCTTTCAGTATCAAGTAAATGATAGAATGACGATTTCTTTAGAAGCAGAAATTTATGAAAGAGAAGGAACTTCACAATCTCAGTTTTCACCAGTAGGCCCAATACAAAGCGGAACATCTGGCTGGGCCTCAACTCCGGAAGAATTGAATATAGATTATAAAAAATCATATTCCAACAATTCCATCAAGCTCAAAGATCCGGCAAGGAATTTCTATGGGAAAATCAATTATCAACTTTCTGACAAGTGGAAAATGGAAACCAACGTTGTAAATGGTTATACTTCCAACACAGGAAATTATCTAACTTTTGGAATTAAATCAGGGGATGCCGTTATTCAGCGGAAGGTATTCAATTATCCGACATCGAAAACTAACACTATTCAGATTCAGCAAAATTTCATCGGCGATTTTAAAATAGGTTCGGTTAGAAACCGTTTGGTTACAGGAATCGACTATTACAGAATTGTCAATAATTCAGAAAGCAATACATTGAGCGGACGTGGCGGAAGACCTGTATTTGACGAACTGAATATTTTGGGAACGAACACAAACTACAATACCATCAATCCTTTTTTAATTGACCAGATGCTTTCCGGATATCGTTCAACATCCACAAAATCTGTTCAGAATACCGTCGGCATATATGTTTCGGATGTTATCAATCCTATTGAACGACTTTCTGTAATGTTAAGTGCAAGATTGGAGCGTTACTTCAATGATGGTTCTACAAATATTGCGACTGGTGTAACCAGCGGAAATTATAATCAAAATTCTTTTTCTCCAAAATTAGGTGTAGTGTACGAAATTTCACCTAAACAATTGTCGGTATTTGCCAACTATAACAATGGCTTTCAAAATGTAGCACCGGTTACACAACCGGATGGCTCCGTTTCGGTTTTCAAACCACAATATGCCAATCAGTCTGAGTTTGGAATCAAAACAGATTTGTTTAAAAATAAACTTACCGCCACTTTGAGCTATTATGACATTCGTGTAAAAAACACACTTCGTGCAGATGTCGATCAGCCAACATACACTGTACAGGAAGGCAACCAGTACAGCAAAGGAGTGGAACTTGATTTGGTTTCCAGCCCGATAGGCGGACTTTTTCTGAAAGCAGGATGGGCATACAACGACAGCAAATATACCGATGCAGCGGAAACGGTTAATGGACGTCGTCCAGTCAATTCGGGAGCTAAAAATGCAGTAAACTGGTATACTTCCTACACCTTTGTAACAACAATACTGAAAGGACTGGGAATTGGTTTTGGCGGAAATTTCAACGGTAAAAATTATCTGATTAACAACACAACTAACGGACAATTTTATACCAACGAATATACGCTGTTCAATGCCAATATTTTTTACGACCAGCCTCATTATCGCTTCAGCGTTAATGCTGAAAACCTCGGAAATAAAAAATACTATTACGGCGGTTACGGTACGTTTACACCTGGAATATTGAGAAGAGTGATGGCGAGTATTACTGTGAAAATATAAATTAATTATAGGTTTTGTATTAAATAATAAATAGAATAAAATGATTGTCCTTTTAATAGCCTAAAGCTTACTTATAGCTAAAAATTGCAAAACTAAATTCTGAAATGACAATGGTAATAATTTAGTTTGGGTAATTTCAACACAACATAAAATTTTCTTGAATGACTTTAGGTCTTTAAACGGACAATCATATATATTAACATAAATTAAAAAATGTCAGAATTCAAATTTGCAAACTAGCCTTTTATACAAAATTAATGTTAAGTAAAAATGTTTTTCTTAATCTACAAACCAGATTAAAATATTTTGAAATACAACTGAATATACTAAAAAATGATTTTCATTGTCACTATTAATTGAAATTAGATACGAATACCTCTTACTTATAACAGTTTATCAATGACACTAAAAAGATGAATTTTAATAAGTATATTTCTACATTGCGTACTAATTACATTATAAAACAGCTGTTTGTAAATCCTGATTATCTTCAATGAAATTACAGAGATTAGCAGATGGATCTGGTATAGATTATCGTCAGAATTTCTCAGACCTTTTCAAGAAATCAACAGCATCCACCCAACAGATTTTATAAAGTGAAGAAAAAAAAGTTGGAAGAGATTATCGCCTTAACCTATTTCGGTTGTTTTCTTCCTTATCAATATCTTCAGATAGGCTTTTTAAATTTTGTCGCTGTTCTTCAAACCTCATTAATGTAAAAAAGCGAGCCGTATTATTCGCATCCTTAAAAACCTCTTCAAAAGCAGAAAAAGGAATATTATTTTCTTTTGATACTTATTCACAAATATTTCCAATTTCATCAGTAATTTTAAAATCTTTAGATTTTAATCGATCATAAAAAGACACTTTCAAACGTTCATTCCTAATGGTTTTCTCAATGACATTGATTACAGAATCCAGATATTTTTTCTTTTCAACAGCAAAAACGTTCAGATTGGTCAGTAGTGTGGCGTTTTTGATTCCGGCTGTTTGGATTTCCTTTCTCAAACCTTCATTCTTCAGTATGAGTTCTGAAATTTGTTTTGCCTGAGATTCCAGCTCTGTTTTGTTTTTAAGAAGTTTAATGCTGTTGGCTTTGAGTGCTTTTTGAAGTTTTCAATGGTTTTATCCGTTTTGATTCTATGAATGCCTAAGAAATCAGACTCTTTTACAAGAAGCTTTTCAGACTCGTTGGATTCAATGGCTGCTATTATTTCAGTTCCTCTTTCTTCCAGAATTCTTAGATCTTCTTTTTTCATTTTAATTTTATATTCAATAGCTTCTAGCCTCGCCTGAGATCCTGATCTCCCTCTTTCCATTTCCAAAGATTCAGCTGCCAAATCCTGCATTTTGGAATAATGAAAAGATTGATGTTTTAAGGTTTTCCCTGTTTTCAAATCCTGCCAGTCTGCTACCAAGTGGGCGTGATGATTGGGTTTCCATTCTTTGGTATCTTTGTCATAATGTCCTTCATCTTTGTGAATGGCAATCTGGAAAATTCTTATTTTCAATTCTTCTTCCAACCGCTTTGATAAATTATGCAAATCCTGCATTGTTGTATTTTCTTTAATCACCACAACAGCTTCTCTTACTGGCATTGCATTCTTTTGAAGTTTACGCCCGGATTTTTCCTTGCAGTAGGCTTCAATCTTTTGAAGACGATCTGCTATCTTTTGCTCCTGCCAATATTCATTGTTAGGTGTTAAATCCTTACGGATATAATCAAAAGATTTCTTCCTGAAGTTATGGATTTCAGAATCGGATTTTGCTGCCTTGAAATTAATAGAAGTCTTCATATCAATATGGATTTGTGCTTTTGAATTTTTATGTTTTTACATCCATGTATTTTTGTAGAATTATATAATGCGCTACTTATTGAAACCTGTAGTTTATTTACTCACCTCTGTGAGCAACCTGTATCACGTTGATACAGGTTTTGGAAGAACCTGTATTAAAGACATACATGTTTTTGATTTAGTTGTAGTATTCCAATACATGTCAAAGAATTAACTGAGTGTAGAAATTGGTTTTAGAAATATTGATGTAATTTCAATCGGATTTTATTTCCATCTGTATCAATTTTACTCAGTTTAAAGCCTCGCAGAGCGAAGAAGCAACTTTGTTGGGTGAGCATCGACCTTCAAAGTTGCGAATGAGCTCCTAACTTCTGCGGGTAGTTGGTAAAAATATGAGCACGCACCATCAGCGTTTCCTTTGGTAAATCGGATTGGGTTTCCGTTCTTCTTCCTGAATAATTTTTTGTTCCCGTTGATGGTTTTGTTCCTCTTTTTCTGTTTGAATTCCATGTTGTAGATACTCATTCAAATCTTTGTGTTTCGCATAAATACTGGAAAGATCTCTCGCAGCCGGAAAACTTTTAAGAATTATATCTCGGCATTTTTCACCAGCTTTATCATTATCCAAAAACAAATTGATTTCTGAGTAATTTTTCAACTTTTCTTTTGTAGTATTTAATAAGGCAATGGAATTCATTATTAAAATATCTCCCGTATAAAATCGCTTCATTTCAACAAAAGACAGATCATCCATGAATCCTTCAAAAACCACAACATTTCTCTTTTTCAATGAGGGATTGTCATTGCTAAGATTGATGACTGAAATATCCTTTTTCAGAAGAGAACCTTTATAAAACGAATTTCGCAGTTCCCAACCTCGAGAAAGGTTTTCAAATCCGATGGCATAAAGCTTTTTTTCTCCCAGTCTGAAATACACTTCCTTAACCAACGGATAAATAATTTGCGAAAGCCCTCTGCTATGCAGATACTCTTTCAGATTTTCATTTTCGAGTTCCCTGATTTCTTCGATTTCATAATTATGCTGAGCTTTCTTTTCTAATTTGTTTTGCGGTTGAAAAGAAGAAAAATTCTGCTTTTCTGCCCATTCCAAAACTTTTTTTTACGGAAGCATTCAGATATTTTTGCATAAAATCGGTATTGTTACCTCCAACTCCACAAAAAACCCTGCAAGTTATTAATTTACAGGGTTTTGTTTTTATGGGTGCTGATTTAGGTGCTTTTTTGTTTATATATTCTAACTTTTTTTATTAATAATTTTAAAATTTTAGTTTTTTTGTTATCTGTTAACTTAAAGACAGCAATTTTGTAACCTTTATTTATTAGACTATCTAGTCTCTCCTTAAACCACCTATAATTTACTGATTATTAGTATTTTGGGTTTAAAATAGCTTGTTTTTTATTTCAAGAATTTGTATCTTAGAGCTTTAAAACCTTGCAAATATGTTGGGGAAAAATCCAGAAAAGAAGCCAGAATTATTCCGCCCAATGTTGGTGGATTTTTTGACCACGAGCATGAACTTGTTCTACTTTCAGAAAAAATAGATTGGAATTATTTTGAGAAAGAATTTTCGCCCTTGTATTCCAAAGTGGGCAATCCGAGCCATCCGATTCGGTTTATGGTGGGTTGTTTGCTACTGAAACATTTGTATAATTTGGGTGATGAGACGTTGGAAAAAGCCTGGATCATGAATCCTTATATGCAGTATTTTTGTGGCAGGGTTTTCTTTGAACACGAATTTCCTTGTGACCCGAGTAATTTTGTTCATTTCCGAAAAAGAATTGGCGAAAAAGGTATCGAAAAAATCTTTGCCTACAGCGTAAGAATGCACGATGCCAAGACGAACACCTCAAATTTTGTTTTGTCCGATACTACCGTTCAGGAGAATAATACCTCTTTTCCTACCGATGCAAAATTGTGCAAAAAAGTGATCGATTATTGCAACAAAATAGCCGGAAATGAAGGCATAAAACAAAGACAACGCTACACAAAAGTCAGCGAACAAATGGTGCGCAACACCTACAACGGAAAACATCCCAAGCGGGCAAAAGCGGCAAGGAAATTTCAAAGACAGCTCAAAACCATCGCCATGAGACTGATTCGTGAATTGCAACGGAATTTTAATGCAGAACAGCAAGAATTTTATAAAGATTTAATGACATTGTACACCAAGGTTGTCACACAAAAAAGAAACGATGCCGATAAAATTTACAGCATTCACAAGCCTTTTACCCGATGTATTGCCAAAGGAAAAGCGCATAGCCAGTATGAATTTGGGAATAAGGTAGGTTTGATAACCACCGCCAACAAAGGCAAGAAAATCATTCGGGATTAAAGCATTTTTGCAAACTCCTTACGATGGTCACACCATAGAACCACTTTTGGAACAGATGGAAACCGGTGGTCAAAAGCTCCCAAAAGAACTCGTTTACGATAGAGGTGGCAGAGGAAAATCAGAAATAAAGGGCGTGAAAATCTCCATCCCAAGCACTCCAAGAAAAAAAGACACTGCTTATCAAAAGCAGACAAAGCGCAAAAAATTTAGAACCAGAGCGGCAATAGAACCTATCATCGGACATTTAAAAACCGATTTTAGGCTGGCAAAAAATTACTTCATCGGAGAAACGGGACCATAAATCAATGCATTACTAGCTGCAACCGCTTGGAACATGAAGAAAATGATGGAACTACTGAAACAGAAAATTATTTTCTTATTTTGTAAGATACAAATTATGCTGTTTTCTAATCCTGTTTTTAAAAATAAATTAAATAGTGGGTTTTGTTAAGGAACGACTATCTAGTTCTCTTTTTAATGCGATTGAAGCTTTTTTGACTTCTTGTGTCCAATCATCAGCAGCATTTCCGTCTGCTCCATCAGAAATATATTTCAAACATAGAAAATCGATTTGTTCCTGCTCGGCGACTTTCGCAAGTGCAAAGGCTTCCATATCAATAACGTTGTATTCGGGGTTATTATGTTCCATTTCGAATTGGTCGCCGGAACCGCAGATCCCGTTCGGGAGATGCCTTGTTTTAATTCCATATTCCAAAAGAATTGGTTCATCAGAAAATGGCGTCTCAAATTTCTTAAAACCCAATGCTCTCACATCCATATCTCTCTGAATAAAACGACTGCAATTAACAACACTTCCTCGGTCAAAAGTTGTACTTCTAGCTGTTCCTAGATTGATAATCAAATCCGGATTCACTTTTTGAATTGCTTTCGTCAAATTATAAGTTGCTTTAATCTTTCCAATTCCAACAAAGACTTTATTGTAATTTTCAAATTCTTTTCCGGCTTCTGATTCCAGAGCAAAAACCAAAAGGATGTTGCTGTAAAGCTTTCCGTTAATTGTCATTTTAGGGCACAGGTTTTTTCAGAAAGAACAAAGTCAATGTCCGTGCGCCCTGTGCACCGTGTACCAAAACGGCGCTGATGTCCGCTGTTGCAGATGGCCCCATCACAAAACAGCCATAATGTGCGTGTGGAAAATCTACTCTTTTGTAGGCGGTATGCATATTTTCGGTCAAATCTTCAGGATCCAGCAAAACAGCGAGGTGTTGAGATAAATAACCTAATGAATTGGTAACCAGAGATTTTTCGGTGACCCAGACCATTCCCATCTCCGCCACACCAAACTCTGCACGGAAAATACCCAAATCCACATCATTAAGATCCGCGGGCTTTTGCACGTGTATATCTTTATTCCCTCTCCATTCAGGCGTTGCAGAGCAAGTGACCTTAGCATCAGGAAGCTTTTTTCGCATAATTTCCTGCGCTTCTTCTACCGATGCGACATCATAAAAATCGACGGCAGCAATTTTGGCGTTAATTTCAAAAACAGCTTTAAGATCTGTCCCTGGCTTTTTATAATCCGGGATGGCGGGATAATCCACTTTTTCGCGGTTAGCAAGATTGGTTCTTACCGAACTCAGTAATTCTTCTTTAGTCATTGTTTTTTCGGTTTTTTTTGTACCAGTCTCTGAAGGTTTCTTTTTTCACGTCAGGCAATTCACGGTCTTCTACCCAAGGATCCAACGTGCTGTTTTCCAATAGAGATTTTGGGAGAATATTCAGCATATTGTAAGTGGTCTTTTCAATCATTTTAAAAGCAGTTGCACTGCCCAGCATTCTGTCAGCAGCAGCAAATGCCAGCCTTCTGCCAAAAGGTGTTTTCTTTTTCTCCATCATCACTTTTCGCCACTCGATAATCTGGTCCGAAATATTAATATGAACGGGGCAGATCTCTGTACAGGAGCCGCAAAGCGATGAATGGAAAGGTAATTCTGAATAGGTGTCTTCATCAAAAGTAGGATCCAGAATAATCCCAATCGGGCCGGAATAAGTAGCACCATAAGACAATCCGCCACTCCTTCTGTACACCGGGCAGGTATTCATACAGGCACCACAACGGATACATTTGAGAGAATGCCAGAACTTGTCCATAGACAATCTTTTGCTCCTGCCATTATCTGTGAGTACGATATGCATCTCAGATCCTTCTCTTGGACCTGAAAAATGAGAAGTATACTGCGTTGCCGGCGTTCCTAAAGCACTGCGGGAAAGTAGTCTGATAAAAACACCCAGATCTTCTACCTTCGGCAGGATCTTTTCTATACCAATACTGGCAATATGAAGTGGCGGAATGCTTGCAGTAAGATCAGCATTACCTTCATTAGTACAGACTACAAAAGTACCGGTTTCGGCAACGGCAAAATTGGCGCCTGTCATCCCGGCATCTGCCACCAAAAATTTGGGCCGGGCATTGTTCCTCATTGCTTCTGCGAGAGAATGCGGATCATCATCGTTGGGATCCGTACCAATTTTATCTGCAAATAGTTTGGCAATATCTTCTGTCGTTTTTTGGATGGCAGGCATTACAATATGACTTGGGCGCTCATCCGATAGCTGCTGGATTCGCTCACCCAGATCGGTCTCCAGGACATCAATTCCTCTTTCTTCAAGAAAAGGCGTCATCCCGCATTCTTCCTGCAGCATCGATTTGCTTTTGATGATGCGCTTTGCGCCGTGAGAATTCAAAATATCAAAAACAATAGCATTATGTTCATCGGCATCTTTTGCAAAATGGACTGTAATACCGTTTTCCTCGGCTTTTGTTGCAAACTGGTCAATGTAGTGATCCAAATGCGTCAGTGTATGTTCTTTGATTTGCGAAGCCAGATTTCTAAGCTCTTCCCATTCCGGAATCTCAGAGGATACTTTACTGCGCTTAATGATAGTATTATAAAGATTTTTATCGTGTTGCGCCTCGTGAATATCATCCTGTTTCATGAATTTTCTCGCATTATCTTCTACGTTTACTTTTCCCATTGTTTGTCTTTTTAAAATGGTCCGTTGTTCAAAACCTGAGCAATATGTACAAATTTGAGGTCTGATTTTTCTCTTTTGGCAATGCCTTCCTGATGCATCAGGCAAGACATATCCGGCGAAACTACATACTCGACCTGATGTCTTGTATAATCAGCAACTTTGTCCTGCCCCATCTTGGCACTCACCGCTTCATCGGTTACACAAAAACGTCCCACCAAAGCCACAGCATTCTTGTGGCCTGTCAATCGTTTCTACTTTAACTCCTGACACCTTCTTTAACAGATCTTCGGTTTTATTAAAGTAAGGTTCCTGCCACTCAAAACGGGATGCAATGTGTAAGCCGCGGATAGAACTGCAGGAATTATGGATAGCCACCGTATGCTGGAAATGTGCCCAAGGGAATTCTTCTATCTTGAGAACATCGTGTAAAAACTCTACTAATTCTATGGTTTTATGACGGATTTCTGTAACAGTTTCGGTTTGAGGAATTGCATCCATATGGAGCTTGACGTGCTTGACACAACTCCCTGCCGGCCCAACGATATAATCAAAATTCAAATCCTTAAAATTTTCACAAAACTGAGTTTCTGTCCTTATAGAATGTTTCTGATCGCCCTCATTGGCCATAGGCTGTCCACAACAAGTCTGCTGCAAAGGTACTGTGACCTCTACGCCCAATCGCTCCAAAAGCTCAAGTGTGGCAATACCGACTTTGGGGTAAATCAGATCTATATAACAGGGGATAAAGAGTGCTACTTTCATTACAAAATTTTATAGAAACTCTAAATTAGCACTATTTCTTCTTTTCCTGATTAGGCTTAGGATGAAAAAAGCCTATACGAGAGGTTATTTATATTGAGTAAAAATAATTTACCTGGCATTAAGACAATAAAAAAAGACTTTTGAAATCAAAAGTCTTTTTTCACTGAATATTAAATTCTATTATGTCAGCATTCCGCCGTCAACATTCAGAACCTGGCCGGTGATGTAGGAAGACATATTACTTGCTAAGAAAATGCAGGCATTAGCCACGTCTTCCGGCTGTCCACCCCGTTTCAACGGGATACCATCTCTCCATCCCTGTACAGTTTTCTCATCAAGTGCGGCCGTCATTTCGGTTTCTATAAAACCTGGTGCCACGGCATTGCAACGGATATTTCTGGATCCTAATTCTAATGCAATCGACTTAGAAAAACCAATAACACCAGCTTTAGAAGGCGCATAATTGGCCTGCCCGGCATTCCCTTTAACGCCTACTACAGAAGTCATATTGATAATTGAGCCCGATTTGGCCTTCATCATTGGCTTGATAACCGCTTTGGTCAGGTTAAAAACAGAATCCAAATTAACTTTGATAATCGTATCCCAATCTTCTTTGGACATTCTTAACATCAGATTATCTCTGGTAATCCCGGCATTGTTTACCAGAATATCAATCGTCCCAAACTCTGCCAATACATCTTCTACCAGCTTTTGGGCAGCATCATAATCCGACGCATCGGACTGATAGCCTTTGATTTCTGTAATATTACTTAATTCTGATTCTAATGCTTTTGCTTTGTCTACAGAACCGGCGTAGGTGAATGCTATTTTGCGCCTTCTTTGGCAAAAACTTCTGCAATACCTTGCCCGATACCTCTTGTTGCGCCAGTAATGATGGCAACTTTACCTTGTAATAATCCCATTTGAAATGTTAGATAAATTAATCTTTAAAAGACAAATATATGAAATCGCCATGATTTGGAAACCAATCACCCATGAAGAGGCGATTGTGCATGACTTTAGAAAAAATATAAATATGCCTATGAAAAAGTTTTATTTATTAAGTTCATTATGATATTCATTTTTAAGTGATTCAATTTTGTCTTTCAACTCTTTGCTGATTTTGTTTGGATAGTTTTTCAGTTTTTTGAGATTGAATGCAAGAATTATTGCAGAGATACCTGAAAAAATAAATGCCACAGCTGTTATAACAACCAGAGAAATTCCGGCTAAAACAGGATTAAGAATAAGAATAACAGAACCGATAAGGCCAAGAAAACTGATCAGCGCCAGATTCCCCCACTGCAAAAACGCCATAGCTTTTGAGATCAAAGGCAAAACCAATCCCCTGTACAGAACGGAACATCAATGAAAATCCAACAAAATAGGGCAAAGCAACAAATGCCACCTGCGGCTGAAAAAATAATATAATCCCTACAAAAAGATCCAGCAAAGCACCTACCAGATACCAGCCCCAATTGTCCAGATTATCCTTGTTTTGTATTGCAAACACAAGTTCCATAATCCCGAAAACCAAAAATGACGCACTGAAAAACAGCACCAGAGACAGATAAGTGGCTTGTGGAATGCTAAACATGTACAATCCCATAATCACCAGTAAAATACCTACAATTAAAGGTAAATACCAATGCTTAACTGTGTTTTTGATAGTTTTAAAAAATGTTGTTCCCATAATAATATGTTTTTGAAATTAAATTAACTCGTAGTGCATTATAAAAGGTTATTCATAATATGAAAAAAAAATCGTATATTGTATTGACTACCAATCGAACACACTAAGAATAACCTAGGTGCAATTTAAGATTTTATTTTAAATGAATTAAGAAGATTAACCTTAAATGAAAATTTTTATTTTAAACCTATTAAACCAAAATTGAGTGATTTAGAACTTATTGCCATAAATATTTCTGCAGAATATTTATCATTAGATTCAGAATATCAGTTATTTAGATATCTTTCAAATTCAAAACTAAAAGGAATGATAGAAAGAAGTGTTTATAATCGCAGGAAAAGAAAACTCTTCTTGCATATGGAAAATACCAGAAAGATGATGGTTGATAGATTTCATGATCTTGAAAGGATTTTTATTGTAGATTCAATGCCTTTAGAAATTTGCAAAAACGCAAGAGCAAACCGCTCTAAAATCTGTAAAGAAGATGAATTTTCATTTCCAAGCAAAGGATATTGTGCTTCTCAATCGAGTTATTATTATGGTTACAAATTACACGCTATATGTTCTGTTTCAGGAATATTTCAAAGTTTTGATATTTCTACTGCAAGCATTCATGATATCCATTTTTTGCAAGACATAAAGCATCAAATAAACAATTGCACATTAATCGGAGATAGAGGTTATGTATCAACTCAAGTACAAACAGATTTGTTCAATTATGCAAATATAAAATTAGATACACCTATGAGAAGCAACCAAAAAAATTATCACAAGCAGAAATATATTTTTAGAAAATCAAGAAAGAGAATCGAAACGCTATTTTCTCAACTTTGTGACCAATTTAAAATCAGAAACAATTATGCGAAATCATTTAATGGTTTTAAAACCAGAATCTTAAGTAAAATTACGGCTCTAACTTTTATTCAATTTGTAAATGTTTTTGTATTTAATAGAAAAAATGAACAAAATTAAAGTATCTTTAATTTAATAATGCACTACGAGTATAGTTATAATATCGCACAGTATAATAGTGGGGATTTTATCTATGAGGAAAACTCGACTTGTAACAGTTATTTTCAAATTATATCAGGAATAGTTAAACTTAATAATTACAGTGAAGATGGAAAAGAATTCATTCAGAATATTATTAATGCACCACAAGGATTTGACGAAGTCTTATTATTTATTAATGAAAAGTATCCAACTAATGCTGTAGCCTTAACAGACTGTAAGATTATACAGATTTCTTCTAAAGAATTTTTTTAATCTGTTGGCCGAACATCCTGAATATGCGATAGAAATTAACAAAAGTCTTTCACGCAGACTATATTATAAAATGATTATGTCGCAACATATATTTTCTAATGATCCTAGTATGAGACTTAAAACGTTAATGAATTATTTTAAGAATATCTATTGCATAGAGAATGATCTAGATTCGGAATATATTATTCCATTAACACGCCAACAAATGGCTAATCTAACCGGATTGCGGGTAGAAACTGTTATACGAGTAATTAAATTAATGGAAAAAAACAATTTACTTAGGATAAAAAAAGGATTAATTTACTATTAAATAAATTAAACAGTTGTGATTGAAATCATAATTAAAATATAAATATTCGGGATAATTTTAAGTAGATAAAAGTTATTTTTAAAACTTATACTATGGACGAACTTCTTAATGAGCCTGGTTTACAAATTACAATTGTTCTTTTTTTACTTCCTATCATTTTTGCACTTATTCTTATTTTAATAAGAGTAAATCGGATGATTTCTGATACGTTGAAAAAAAAAGAACTTAAAAGAATTTATGAATACGTCAATCATCTTCAACCTGGAGAGATTTCTACATTGGAAGAACGTAAAAAAGAACTCGAATTTCAACTTTCAGGGAATGAACTATCATCTAATAAAATAGTAAAAGACCCACGAGGCTTAGTAAATCAAGCAAATGAAATACATGATATTCGTTTTCTACAAACTAAAAGAGAAGAGGGACGAAATATTAAAATTCTTGATGATGAAAAAAAAATTAATCCTTTGGTTTCTTGGCTGTAGTGTATTTTGGCTTTTTATGGGGACCACTGTGGGAGAATATCTTGGAGTTAAGTTTGTTGCTCCAGATGCAGACCACGTTAGCTGGCTCAGTTTTGGAAGACTTAGACCTGTACATACCAATATGGTTTTTTGGGGGTGGGCATCTATGGCAATGATAGGTTTCTCATATTATGTCATTCCAAGAGTGGGTAATACAAAGATTTTTTAATCTTAAGATTGGATATGCTACTTTAGTATTAATGAATTCTGCTGTATTTCTTGGTAGTATTTTTTTAATGGCGGGGATTAATAATAGTGGTGGAGAATATAGAGAATATATTTGGCCCATTATGCTCCTTTTTGCCACAGGAATTATTATTAGTATTTATAATCATATCAATACTATTGCGTTCCGAAAAACAGAAGAAATTTATGTTTCCAATTGGTACATAGTTTCGGCGATGATGTTCGTGGTAGTTATATTATTGGTTGCTTATTTTCCATTTTGGCAAGATGGTTTAGGCGAAACTATTACACAGGGATATTTTATGCATCAAGGTGTAGGGATGTGGTTTATGTTTTTTAATTTGGGGTTGATGTATTATTTTCTTCCACAAGAACTAAATAGTCCAGTGTATTCTTATAGTTTAAGCATACTTGCGTTTTGGACACAAATTTTATTTTATACTCTTATTGGAACTCATCACTTTATTTTTAGCGCTATCCCTTGGTGGATGCAGACTATTGCTATTGTTGCGAGTGTGGGAATGGTGATTCCCGTAGCGGCAGGAAGCATTAATTTTATGATGACTATTAGAGGATCTTGGCATCGTTTGAAATTGAGTTATGTGTTACCTTTTTATGTAGTTTCTATTATTTTTTATTTTACAGGTTCACTACAAGGTACAGCAGAGGCGTTTTAGAGCTACCAACTTGTTATGGCATTTTACGGATTTTACAGTAGCTCATTCGCATTTAACAATGTATGGGATTATTACATTCATGCTATGGTCTTTCACTTATACCTTAGTGCCGAGACTTACTTCTTATGAACCACCAAGTATTACCGTAGGATTACATTTTTGGTTAGCTTTAGTTGGGGTTTTAGTATATACCGTTTCATTAATGGTAGGTTCTACAGAAAAAGGAATGATGTGGATGGAGAAAAAACCATTTATTGAAGGAGTTGTACATATGATGCCTTTCTGGCTGTGGAGAGCAATCGGAGGAACAATGATGTGGTTGTCACATATCATCTTCGCCTATAATTTTTACAGAATGATAAAGCCCAAAAAAGAAATAAAACTTCCTCAGACACCAGACGAGATTTTAGAAATCATTCACAATAAACAAGTAAAAGCATAATGGATTTTTTTAGTGACCATAAGAAACTTTTTTCTTCAGCATTGGCATTTTTCCTTTTTCTGACCCTGTTTATATGCATATTTCCTGCATTGAACAACCAAAAAGTATATCAACCTTTACAGGGAAGTAAACCACTTACAGAAGAAGAAAGTCGGGGAAAATCAATTTATATTCGTGAAGGCTGTGTAGCATGTCATACCCAGCAGGTTCGTAATGTAGATATGGATCAGGTGTTTGGTAATCGTCCAAGCTTGGCTGTAGATTATGCCAGAAACAAGAGGCTCAATCTTTTCCAGAATACTGCTACTCTCATGGGAACGGAAAGAACAGGTCCTGATCTTACCAATATTGGAGCTCGACAATCTAGTAAAGACTGGCAATATTCTCACCTATTCAATCCTAGATCTGTAGTTCCCCAATCTATTATGCCTTCTTATAAATGGCTATTTTTAGTTAAAGACCAGCTTGATCCCGGAGATAAGGAAATCAGTCTTCCTGACGCATTCAGAAAAGGAATTAAAGGAAAAATTGTGCCGTCAAAAGATGCCAGTGATCTCGTTGCATATCTACTCAGCCTTAAACAGACTGAACTTCCGAAGAGTATTCCGGCAAGAGAATTTCTGTATAAAAAAGAAGAGAAAAAAGCAGAAGGAAATGCTGGAGGAGATAACCTTCCTGATGGAGAGGCTTTATTCATAGCCAATTGCGCTACCTGTCATCAAGCAACTGGAGAAGGAGTTCCAGGAGCATTCCCACCATTGAAAGGCGACAAAGTGGTATTAGGAGATAATCTGGAACTGTATGTTACTATTATTATGAAAGGATATAATGGTCTGGCTCCTCAATTTGGAGAAATGCCAGCGGTAGGAACCAATGCTAATTTCAAACCTGAAGATGTGGCTGCCCTCATTAATCATGAAAGAACAAGCTGGGGAAATAATGGCAAGAAAGTAACAGTTGAGGAAGTAAAAATAATCATGGATAAAATAAAATAAAATGAAATGAAAAAATTAAAGTTTATAATTCCTGTTTTTGTCTTTTGGACTGGATATGTTCAGGCTTGCGATGCGTGTAAGCTTCAGCAACCCAAAATAACACAGGATTTTACGCATGGTACTGGCCCGGAATCAAACTGGGATTGGGCTATTGTGGCAATTATTGCAATAATTACCCTTGGAACATTGTTTTATTCTTTCAAATTTTTAATCAAACCAAACGAGAATAACAAAAAGCATATCAAAAATAATATATTGGATTTTTAAATCTTAGAAAATGTCAAAACATAATGCCATAGTCTTTTTATATATTGATGGGGAATCGAATCCTATTGCAGAACTTCAGACTCCTGTTGTTTTCAATCTCGACACTACGAAGTTGGCGGACGGAGAACATACTTTAAAAAATTGTCAGCAAATTTGATAATAAAGAAGGTCTGAAAATCATACGTTTTAATGTGCGCAATGGACCGATTATTCATATGGAGGGGTTATCTGACAATGAAACTGTCAACGGGACATTGCCATTAATGCTCAATGCATATGATACAGGTAGGAATCAAAGTTTCATTATAAAAGGAAGTGAAAATCCACGAACGATTCCAGTTTGGGTTTGGGTTATTGCTTTAGTATTTATAGCTTGGGCAGCTTTTTATATTGTTACGAATTTTAGTCTTTAGATTATATATGTTCAATTTTATTAGCCTTCTCAAGAAAGAAATTTGATGATATTTTTAGAATCTATCTAACATTAATAATACAATGAATGAAAATAAAACTTAAAAGAATCTATGAAGCTTATTCTCCCACAGATGGATACCGCGTATTAGTTGATAGGTTATGGCCTCGAGGAATTTCTAGAGAAAATGCCCATATAGAAGAATGGAATAAAGAGCTTGCTCCTTCTTCTGAACTTCGAAAGTGGTTTCATCACGATCCAAAACTTTGGAAGAGCTTTTCAGAAAAATACGAAATCGAGCTCAAAAGAAAAAAGATCCTGGAAAAGAATTTCTAGATCGAAATAAAAAAACAAGATCTCATCACATTGGTCTATGGTGCAAAAGATGAACAACATTGTCATCCATTGATACTAAAAAAATATTTAGAAAATTTGATTTTAGATGATAAAATATCATAAAGCTTTTTTTTGAATCTATTTATTCAATACTTAATTTTGTGAAAATTTGAATTTATATTGGTAATGAAAAGAAAAAGTATACAAAGACATCATTATTTCAGATTAGTGTTAATTTCTATGTTAATAAGTATCTGCGCCTCTTTTTTAGGGTATTCATTAAAGTTAATTACTGAATATTTTCAAAAACTCATATTTCATTTTGCGGAAAGAGAAAATACCTTAAGTTTTGTATTTTTGCCGACGATTGGAATTACAGCAATCTATTTTTTAAGAAAATACCTTTTCTTGAATAGAAAAAATAAAGGAATCACCGAAATTTTAATGGATTTCTTACTGTAATCTTCGGAGGCTCCACAGGAATTGAAGTATCGACTGTCGTTGCAACAGCAACTTTAGGAAACTCAGTATATGAAAAACATTTTACTGCCAATATTTACAAATTGGAACTTATTAGCGCAGGAGTTGTTGCCGGAGTAAGTATATTATGTGGAAGTCCAATTGCAGGATGGCTTTTTGCTATGGAAGTAATTGCAAGAAAGTTTAATAAAACCCTTTTTATAAGCTGTACTGCGTCAGCTATTATTTCCGCTATTTTTCTTTATTTTATAAAGAGTGAACCATTACTCTCTTTTGAAATTATTGGATGGAAATGGTCTGCACTTCCTTTTTTTGTAATCTTAAGTTTATTTGGAGGTGTTTTATCCGTTTATTTTACAACTTTAGTTATTAAGATTAAGGATTTTTTTCAGGAATTTCCAATAATTTTTTGAGGGTAAATTTGGGAGCTTTAATTGTAGGGGGACTAATATTTTGTTTTCCGTTTTTGTATGGAGATAGTTATCATTCTTTATCGGAAATTCTAAACCATCCCAAAAGTTATTCTTTTCTTTTTCTTCTTTTTCTAATCTTACTAAAACCATTGGCTTCTTCTCTAACTCTTGGAGCTGGAGGAGATGGTGGTGTCTTTGCACCTAGTATTGTGGCAGGCGCATTTTTAGGATTTACCTTTGCGCTTTTTTGCAATACTTTTTTTTGGAACCTCTTTAATTTATGTAAATTTTGTGTTAGTTGGAGCTGCTGCTACTTTATCGGCATCTATTTATGCTCCTTTAACTGCACTTTTTTCTGGTGTGTAATCTAGTGCCTAATGGATACGTGTTGTTCTTTCCAATATTATTAGGATGTTTGATTTCGAAAAACTTAGCTAAGAGAATTATACCTTACAATGTATATACATATAATATTAAAAGTTAACAATAATACCAGTGAGTATATTCCATTCTAAAAAGTGTTTAAACTAAGTCACTAAGGTCAACCTTTCAAAATTTTATAAAGTTAAAAAATGGTTTCGAAAACTATAAAAATCAAAATTGATTAACTAAATTTTGGTTGTTAATAAAAATAAAAAGCCCCAAAAGTATGAGGCTTCACACCAAATCACGTAATAATTCTTGTTAATTATTATTACTCAAGTTTACGATTAATTTTCTTAAATAGTAAAACTTTTGTATTTTAAAATAGAAACTTAGACTTTTATCGGATAACATTAAGAGAAAATTAACAAAAAATCCCCCAAAATTTA
Source organism: Chryseobacterium sp. P1-3 (assembly GCF_000738495.1). Lineage (NCBI taxonomy): Bacteria > Pseudomonadati > Bacteroidota > Flavobacteriia > Flavobacteriales > Weeksellaceae > Chryseobacterium > Chryseobacterium sp. P1-3. The sequence goes on along the minus strand of NZ_JPEQ01000014.1, from coordinate 297,973 downwards.
TTATTCAGGGAATTTATTTTGAGGTTTTTGACAGCCTCATAGCATTTTAAGCTTAAATTTAGATAAAGTTATGGATGGAAATAAAATTATTCTCTTGCAATTTACGTATTTTTTTTAATTTTGGAGAGATTTGAACCGTCTTTTTAAATCTCTTTTTCTATAAAGTTGAAGTTTAGGCTACCCACTAAATTACTCACTTTGAAAATGTAGAATTTTGATTATCTCAGAAAATAGATGTAAATTCGTACCATTATGTTTTTAGAAAATAGAGTAGTCACTTTTGGAGAAAAATTTAACTATGAAAATTTTTTTTTAGAATATGTAATGAACAATAGAGATTACTTGGAATAATAACTGAATATTTGTTAAATTCCCTCATATCTGAATTATTTGAATTGAACACATTAATAGCTTTAAGTAAAAGCTTTAATTTTAATGTTCAAATAAACGGGTTAAGACATCCTCGAACAGAAACTTTAAATGGTAGGTATATGCGATCGGGAGAAGATTTTAATGCTTCTTTCGTAATACCATATTTAGAGTTTCCCACAGGAAATCATTTTTTGATAGATAATAAGGGTTATGGCATTTGGCCTGATGAAAATTAAATATATAATGACTGAATATTATGTTATTTTTGAAGTTCTAAAAATTGAACAGGAATTAGAACAAGGCTCTAAAATACGAATAGGAGAAAGATTCGTAGGGCTTTATTATCCTGATAATAAAGAAATTTATTTTACCGATGATAACGGTCAGGAGTGGATTTTTATGATGGCGATACATGCAGTATTATCAGCAAGATTTAGCCGACCTTTAAGAAAGGGCATTGAAAGAGACGATTTATATTCATCAAAAACCAACTGAACACGGGTCAATTTTAACAGATTGTACAATTTATATTTTAGAAGAACTAGAGAGCAATTTGCTCTCTAATTCTTTTATCATTATTCCCATAAATTACTCGCAGTCTATTTATCTATTAACAAATAACAGAATGGTTGAAATATAATTATGGAATTTACTAACTTTTTTTAAGCATTTCTTCTCTGAATTTACTAACATCTCTTTCCGAAAGCTTATCATAAATTTCAGCAAAATCAATCATTGTATAACCCATTGACTCAACAATAAGAACAATAGTTGCCATAGTTGACCTTTTCTTTCCGCTAAAAGCACCGTTTACTGTAGCTTTGGTCAGTTCTGAATTAGAGTTTGCAGCTATTTTATCATAACTATTGACTATGTCCATACTACCATCCGATTTTGCTGAGTAACTCTTATTGTTACTTAGCATTTTACGCAAAGTAATCGCAGTTTTTTATAATTATAATTTTTTCACTTTCTTTAATCATACATGCAATTAAGCACATAATGAAAAAATATTTTGGTATAGTTTTGTATACCGAAATATTTTTTTCTTATCTTTGTAAAAGAAGTTACTTAATTGTAATTTTGCGAAACTTCAAAAAATATTAGAAGCTATTCGCTTAGAATCTTGTATCAGAAAACTGGCACTTTTCATTTTACCACAAGACAATAAGCAGATTGCTCACGTTCTAAGCGTGGGCTCTCTTATTCGTGGTAAAGGGTATGCCAGTACCTCTGATACGGTAGGTAGAGTTCCACGCTGTTTTTTCAATGATGTCCGCCTTCTCTACATTTCTCTAAGCTGCTTTTACTATAAAGATTAGATAGGATACAATGGCAGCGCATCCATTGGAGCTTTACAGTTCACACTCGAGGTTAATTTCATTCATATTAATTCTTTATGATGTGTTTAGGTTGGAGGTTTTGTAATCTCCCAAAACTTCCTCCTAGACAATATTTAAAAACACAATGTAACCATAAAAGACCATCAAATGAAAATAAGCAACACCTATTATAATGATACTTAGTTATCTTTTTGTTACAGAACAATAAGAAATAAAAAAGCCCTTTCCGCAAAAGTTGACAGCTGAGGCAGGAAAGAGCATTAATAGTTATTAACCATTAACTTTTACAAAAGTATGAAAAAATCCTATACCAGCATTGGGGGCATCTCTTGTGTCCTTATGCTGACTGTAGCAGGAAGCTCTTTTCCGGCGCAGGTACAGAACAATTCGGATATGATCTCCCGAAAGAATACCTCTGAAGCTTCCATACTCAGGACAAAATCCGATACCTTATCACCTTCAAACAAGCTGGCTTTAGAAAAAGTAAGCCATATTGAAGAAGTGGTACTGAATGCAGGGTATTATAAAGTCAAAGATAAGGAGCGCACTGGAAGCATAGCAAAAGTATCGGCAAAAGATATCGAAAACCAGCCTGTATCTAATGTACTGTCTGCTGCCCAGGGAAGGATGTCGGGGGTAAGCATTACCCAGAATACCGGAACTCCGGGAGGTGGATTTGAGATCCAGATCAGGGGAAAGAACAGTATCCGACGTGAGGGTAATGAACCCTTATATATTATAGACGGGGTTCCACAGGCTTCCGAGACCCCTTCGCTATATTCTAATAAAATCCTTCCGTGGTCCTCGATAAATCCCCTGAACGCTATCAACCCAAACGTTATTGAAAGCTTTGAGATATTAAAAGATGCAGATGCCACAGCTATTTACGGATCAAGAGGAGCCAACGGAGTGATCATTGTAACCACTAAAAGAGGAAAGAAAGGACGATCTGAGCTCAAGCTTAATACCTCGTATTCCTTAAGCAGGATTACTAGGCCTATGGAAATGATGAACACGGAGCAGTACATCAGTATGCGTCGCCATGCATTCCAGAATGATAATGTAGCCTATCCCGCTACCATGTATGACATCAACGGAACCTGGGACCAATCCCGATACACCGACTGGCAGAAAGAACTGATCGGAAACATGGCAGATGCCTACGGCGTTCAACTGTCGATGAGTGGCGGCTCTGAAAACTTTTCTTACCAGATCAGCTACGGCCATAATGAGCAGACCACTGTTTTGCCGGCTGACTTCAAATATAAAACCAATAACATCAATGCCAATTTCAGCTATTTCACCCCTGACAGAAAACTGGAATTTAACCTGGTAAATACCTTCTCTTTTCAGCAGAACAATGTGCAGAATGATGACCTTACGCTAAAGAGTATTATGCTGAGCCCCAATGCGCCGGCACTTTATACTGCAGACGGGAGCATCAACTGGGAGAACGGAACATTTAACAATCCGGTGGCTTCGCTTCTGAGCGAGTACTCCAATAAGACCGCCTTTTTTAATAACGGCCTTAATGTGTCCTATAAGCTGTTTCCTTTCCTTTCATTAAAAATGAATGCCGGAATCAGCTATCAGAATTTCGAAGAACGCTCGATAAAGCCCCATACAATAAATAATCCTTCTTTTGGACAGACCAGTATGAATTCCACCTCTTCCCGGAATAACCAGGTGAACTTTTCCTATATCCTCGAACCCCAACTGGTGGGCGCTTACAAAACCGGAAATCACCAGTTTGAATTTTTACTCGGAGCAACCCTGCAGAAAACACAATCGGAGCAGGGAGCTATTCAGGGAAAAGGCTTTGAGAGCAATGCTTTGATTGATAATATTGGAGCCGCTAGCGTAAAGACCATTTCTGATCAGGTTCGGAGCCAGTATAACTATACGGCAGTTTTTGCCCGTTTTAATTATCAACTGAAGAAAAGATATATTGTGAACCTTACCGGAAGGCGTGACGGTTCTAGCCGATTTGGTGCCAATAACCGTTTCGGGAACTTTGGAGCAATAGGCGCGGCATGGCTTTTCTCGGAAGAGCCCTTTCTGAAAGAGGTAAAATGGCTGAGCATGGGTAAACTCAGAGGAAGCATGGGAACTACAGGAAACGATAAGATAGGAGATTACCAATATCTCAATACCTATATTATTTCATCGGGTATATATAACGGGCAGACCGGTTTAAATCCGGCGCGGCTGTATAACCCTAATTTCAGCTGGGAGAAGACTCTGAAAAAAGAATTGGCCCTGGAAGTAGGACTCTGGAACGGACGCTTTAATTTTTCAGGTGCCTACTATGAAAACACCTCTTCCAATCAGCTGGTAGGAATTCCCCTTCCATCCACCACGGGCTTTCCTTCCGTACAATCCAATCTTCCGGCAAAGATCAGGAATATAGGCTGGGAATTTGATACCTCGGTTCAGGTTTTAAGAAAAGGAAAATTCAGGTACGAAACCTCTTTTAACCTGAGCATTCCCAAGAATACGCTTGTAGAATTTCCGAACCTCGAAGGTTCTACCTATTCCAATCAGTATATGATCGGATACCCTACGACTATTGCTAAGGTGTACCAGTATGAAGGCATAGACCCTGCCACCGGATTGTATAAGTTTACAGATTTCAATGGTGACGGTAAAATTACCTCCCCTGACGATAATAAGGCAGTAGAAAAACTGGGCGTCCGATTTTTTGGCGGATGGTCAACTCAATTCAGGTGGGGAAACTGGTCAGCATCTTTCCTGTGGCAGTTTGTAAAACAGAGAAACTGGAATTACAACCGCCAGATGCTTCTGCCCGGAGCACTCAGCAATCAGCCTGTAGAAGTATTGGACGCATGGTCTCCATCTAACCCAGGAGGCAGCTATATGGAATATTCAGCAGGGTACAACCCCCAGAAGCTTTCCCTGCACGGGTTCTTTCAGAACTCAACAGCGGCAATAAGTGATGCTTCCTATATCAGGCTGAAGAATGTACAGCTTAACTACCGCATTCCCATGCAAAAGCTGGGCATCAAAGAAGCTATGATTTATGTGCAGGGACAAAACCTTCTGACCATCACCAATTACTTTGGAATGGACCCGGAGTTTTATCTCGTAGGCTACCTTCCACCCCTAAAAACCTATTCCCTGGGATTCCAGGTGACTTTTTAACGATTAAGATTGATGATTAGTGATTAGTGATTAAAAATTAAAGATAAAGATTTGGGATCATTAACGATTGAGATAATTGATGATTTTATATGTAATAACTTTTAGCAACTAACAATGAAAAATATTATAAACGCTATAATAGCGCTTCTTTTGATGCTTTATGCTGCTTTAAGCGCAGTATCGTGTGAGAAATTTATAGAAACAGATTTTCCGAACAACCAGCTGGCCACAGAACAGGTATTTGAAGATGAGAAAACCGCAGATGCCGCGCTCGCGGGACTGTACTCAGGACTATGGACCGGTTCAGTGATCAGCGGAACGACAGACGGTTCCGGCGCTTTACTGGGAAATTATACCGATGATATAACTTGTGTTTTTACCAGTGCTGGAAACGGAATCCTGGATATCTACCATAACCAGCCACTGGCGACCAATGCTACCGTGAGCCAGGTTTGGACAACGGCTTATCAAGAGGTATATATGGCCAACAGTATCATTGAAGGCGTGGAAAAATCCAAAAGCCTTTCGGCATCAGCAAAAAGCAGGATAAAGGGAGAAGCAATGCTCATCCGCTCCCTTATCTACTATTACCTGTACCAGATGTACGGTGAGATTCCCTACACTACTACAACAGATTATGTCTATAACTCGACCTTAAGCAGAATGCCTAAGACTGAATTTCTGCCAAGGCTGGATGCTGATATTTCGGAAGCGGTGAACCTTTTGCCTCTAGCATACCGGAATGCCGAGAGAATCTACATTAACAAAGCAGCAGGCTTGGTTTTACAGGCTAAAATGAAAATGATGCTGGGAAAATGGCAGGAAACAGAAGCTTTATGCCAAACGGTCATTCAGAATGCTGACTATATTTTTCAAAATGATCTTTCCAAAGTATTTCGGAAAACAGGAAAGCATATTATCTGGCAGCTAAAACCAAAGAACAATACCGATCCGACAAGCGAAGCCGTACTTTATAATTTTGTGGGCGCACCTACCTCATTTATTTTGAATCCGGATCTAATCGCTTCCTTTTCTTCGGCTGACCTCAGAAGACAAAACTATTTCACACCAGTGATATTTGGTTCCCAGATCAATTACAAACAGACCAAATATAAGGTGACCACCGCTACTAATACGACAGAATATTCCGTCATCTACAGACTGGAGGATGTTTACCTGATGCTGGCAGAAGCTTTAACCATGCAGAACAAAACAGCCCAGGCAGTTCCTTTGATCAATCAGACAAGACAAAGGGCAGGGTTAACACCTCTTGGTACCTCTATTTCACAGGCTCAGGCTATGGAAGAGATTAAAAATGAAAGAAGAAAAGAATTTTTTGCAGAACATGGAAGCCGGTTTATTGACCTGAAACGATGGGGGCAGCTGGATCTTTTACAATCGGTAAAGCCTAACTGGAAAACGACCAATCAGTATTTACCACTCCCGCAGAAAGAAATGCTTTTAAACAGTCACTTAACGCCACAAAATGATGGATATTAATAGGTCATATACGGATAATATGAAGCTGTATGAACCAAGAAAATATTGCATGAAGAAAGGAATCCAAAAGTGGAGTTCCTATTTTGTGGTCATAATTCTTCTTTTTATAATCAATATAACAGGAAACCTTTCAGCCCAGCGGTATGATCATCTCGAGAAGCTGATTAAGGATACCGAAGAAATGAAATTTCCCGAAGCTTCTGATAACGGTAAATGGCTGGCATGGTATATTTTCTCTTCTGAAGGGACAAAGAATATGATGCTGCAAAGCACAGGAGGTAAAGACCTCAGGACGGAAAGAAAAAATATCGATTTTATCATGTTTGTGGGGAATCACCTTGTGATACAGGCAAAAGATACCCTGGAATATCTTAATCCCGAAACAGGAAAAGCCCGTATTTTTTGTCATTTAAAAAAATTCAATTATAATAAACAGCAGAATAGCTTTATGGTGCTGTATACCGGAAAAGAAGGGAACAGGCTGGAAGTTTATGATCAAAATATGAATCTTAGGCAAACCATTTCCGATATTCAGCATATCTATTCTGATGGTGACGAGACCATCGCTAAAAGGAAGACAGGTGATCTGAATGAAGCCTTAATTTTAAATCAAGGGGTCTTCAAGACCCTCTTTTCGACCCATGATGAGCTGAGCAATATTTTGCCTTCCGGCATGAAACAGAAAGGCTTTGTTATTCAGACCAGAGAGAAAGGCAAAAACAGACTGTACTATATTTCTCAGGATAAAAAACAATATATTTTTGATGGAAGCGGGTATGATGGCTATAATCAAATGACCTTAAATCCTTCCCGCTCTGATAGTAGTATTGTCCTTAAGTTAGGAAAGAGAGTTCCGCCTGCGAAAGGAATGGTTGATATCTGGTACGGAACGGACTTCGACCTTAAAAAGCATGCAAAGGCGGTAACCGAATTTATCCAGGTGGACTGGGAGCCGGTGAGCGGAAAGCAGGCTCTAATGACCCGCCCCGGGTATTTCGTGGAGACTGCTATCGGGAATTCACTCTACCTGATGTATGAAACCGATAAACAGCAGGTGGATAAAATGGATAAAGCAGGAGGAAATAGCTTTGACAGGCTGTATCTCTGGAATGCGGTAACCGATACCTATACCCTGATTACGGATTTGCGGAAACAGATGGTCATCTCACCTTTCGGTCAGTACCTGTTAATTCAGAAGGAAAACAACTGGCAGCTGTATAATACGGTAACTTTGAGGATGGAAGATGTAAAGATTCCCGCTGCCATGATTCCTTACTTTACTTCGGAGAAAGAAGTTCTATGGGTAGGAGGAAACAGGATCTCTGAATATAATCTGGCCACTAAGAAAATGAAAAAAGTGTTTACTGCCAGTGATGATTCAGAAATTGAGCTGGTGGATTTTACAAGAATCAGTACGGAATTAGGATACGGTAGAGACTTCAGGACAGCAGATATCAAAAAGAGCTTGCTGTTAAAAATCACTGATCCGAAGACCAGTCATATCATTTATGCCGGTTTAAGAAACAGGAAGCTAAATATCATTCAACAACCGACCCCTGATGAGATCACGGCATTTAAAAGGCTGAATCAGGGTGAAAATTATTACTGGATTGAGGAAAACTATAATAAACGGCCAAGGCTTGTAGTAAAGAAAGAGAAGGAAAATCCAAAAGTTCTTTATGTTTCAGATCAGAAGAATCAGAAATTTGAACAGGCAGAGCTTATTAAAATTTGCTACAAAGGTTCGGACGGTGAAACCATAAACGGAGCTTTGTATATGCCGCTGAATTATGACCGCTCAAAAAAATATCCCGTTGTTATCCATGTGTATGAGAAGCAGGATTATATGACCAAAAGATTCCTGCGACCTTCCTTCTCGAATCCCACAGGGCTGAATATCCCGCTGTTGATGGAGGAGGGCTTCGCCGTACTGCTTGCTGATATCTCGCAATCTGACAAAGGAGCAGGAATTTCAGCACTGGAAAGCATTAATAATGCCTTAGACGAATTACAGAAAATCAGGAATGTGGATATGACAAAGATCGGACTCTTGGGACAGTCTTTTGGCGGGTATGAAACCAACTTTATTGCGGGTCATTCAAACCGTTTTGCAGCCTATGTCTCAGGATCAGCAGTTTCTGATGTGGTACGGACTTATTATGCGTACAATTATCATTTTAATGCTCCCGACTATTACAGGTATGAAGGGCGCCAGTACTGGTTTAAGGCTACGATGGCAGAAAATCCTGAAAAATATATCAAAAATAATCCGATAATGTTTGTTCAGAATGTCAGTGCACCCATGCTGTTGTGGACGGGGACTGATGATGGCAATGTAAGCCCGGAAGGAACCAAATCGATGTTTATTGCATTAAGAAAATACCGAAAGCCTGTTATTGCCCTGTTTTATGATAAGGAAGGCCACAGTTTAAGTAGGGCTGAAGCTCAGAAAGACCTTACCCTGAAAATTCTGGATTGGTTTAATTATCATTTAAAGGATGAAAGAAATATCCCCTGGATACAGAAATACATAAAGGGTGCCCAATAAAGTGCACCCTTCTTTTAGTAGTTAGTAATAGCTAACAGTTAAGGAATTCTGAATAATTCTGTTTCGCAACTGGATTCATACAGGTCATGGACACCAGAAGCGTCACTTACTGTACAGACAATACCAGTATTATCTGTCGTACAAAGCTGACTTGTCATGACACAAGGCTGTTCCGGATTTTCAAGATCAATTTTCCATCCAGGAATATCAGCTTTTTTAGTCTCTGATGCTACATTGGTAGCATACGCGCTGCCTGCTCCGATTAACAGGATAGCCAATGGCAATGCGATTTTTCTCATTTTTTTCATTGTTATAAATTTATTATTGGTGCCTACTCTTTGTACAGGTTTTCGGCTTCCCCTGAAATGAAATGTTGAGTGATGTTTTGCGCAAAACGATATCTGATCAGTTCATTTTCTATCATTACATACAATTGGTTTCCCTGTATGGTAAATTGTACACGTTGCTCCTTATTTCTGTTGGGAATACTGATACTGCCAAGGTATTTCTGCTCTTGAATAGAATAAAGATCAAGTATAATTGCTTTATTACCCCTGTCTTTTTCCAGCTTTCCTTTGCGGTCCGACTCCACAAATAGAACCCCTTTATAGGCAATTGACCTTTTGTTAACCACCAAAGGATTGTTAAGTTTTCTGCTGCCATCGGCTAAGTGGGAAAGACCGAGCCGTGGAATGCTGACGGTATCAATAGTCCTGAATACATGTTTTGATTTAATATTTCGATCAGTAACTACAAACATGTTCTTATAATGGTAAACATAAACAACCTTACCTGTAAAAGGATCATAATTTAATTGTCCATCGGGCTCAAAAAAACCTTCTTTATGCTTTTCCAAAAGCTGTGGATTAAACTTTACAGAATCCTTGCTCCCCTTACTGATAATCCCCAGGCTCTGAATCTGCTTTTTGCGGTGGAAAGCACCTATGAGAAAGTGATTATGATCAATTCGTTTGATTTTCCTGAAATAAGTTTTTCCAATATTTTGCTCAGTGAGCTTATTGCTCCCGATTGTTCCTTCAAAAATGATCGGGATTGCTCCGTCATACAATGTGATAAGACCGTCTGTAACTTCAAGCAGGGGAGACCTGAAATTAATGTCCGTGCGGCTGAGTTGCAGATTTCTTCGTTCCATTCCCGTAAAATGGGTAATCTTTGTGAGTGAGAACGGCGCTGTGTAATTTCCAAGATATAGGGTGTCGCCTGAAAAGCCGGCAAAATAATAGGAGTTCAGTTTTAAATCATAAGTCCCATTTTTAAGGATAGGATGCTGTAAAAATCTTCTTTGAAAACTATTATCTTTCTTAAGAATATATTCTGACTTTTGATACATGATGAGAATTCCGGTAATACAGAATCCTGCTGTGATTAGAAGGCTGAAGAAGAGCTTCCCTTGTCTTTTCTGGTTTGCATAGGTGTCGATACTAAGGGCAACTACAGCAACCGCGACGCATATTATGTTAAAAAATGAGATGTGTTTGCCAATCCATTTTTTCAAGAATTCCACCGCAGGAACAGGGAATAAACTCACTATAATTGAGGATAAGATAAATATAGATACTAAAAAGAACCATCAGTATGTAGGAGCCGTACAATCCAATGAATCTCGTTTTATCAAACAGCAAAAAGAAGCAGACTAAAAGTTCAAGGAATAGTATTCCATAGGTAATTATTATAGCATAAGCACTTAACAATGGAGACTGGGCGATTTGAACCTGAAAGTTTTCAAAATCAAATATTTTGCTGATGGCTGCGTAGCAAAACAACAGGATAAAAAAATAAGCAATCCATATGGCAAGTTGTGTCAGTTTCTTTTTCATAATAAGATTTTAACAGTGGTATAACAATATCCAGCGTACTTTTACGCCACAATAGGTAGGCATAGCCATTTTTTCATTTATCGTGATGGTAGTAGTAAGAGGTCCTATGGTTTTCCATATTCCGCTAACCGGGCAGTTGTTTCCTGATTCAATGATGAGTGGCAGCTGAGTTTCCATATTAGTTCAAATTTGATTACTTATTGACTTTCCAGTTATCACGGTCTTTTGGCGGATCGGTCTCACCGATTTCCATTTCTTTTCCAAGTTTGGTACTGTCTACTTTTGAGACCATTCTTTCAGTCGTAAGAACAGGCATCTCCGGATAAGGAATCTGAGGAAGACTTTCTTCGCGACAGGATAAAATAACAATTGAAAGTAAAATTCCTGCAAAAATATGCAGAGTTACTATTTTGGTTTTCATGATTTTGGGATTAAAAAATTAACAATCCCGGCCGGTAGTTTTTTTAGAATTCTGAAAGCGAATTTAGAGCATGGATTTAGAAAAAAAGGTTGGTGGATCCGATTTATAAATTTTCTGGATCCGATTTATAAATCGGATCCACATTTAATAAACGTGTTAATTAATTGTAAATCAGGTAGTTTTGTTACATTTATTATGAATGATTCCTAAAGTGTAGAAATAATTTTTTGCTTGGTTCATTTTGCTTAATTTTGAATCATATTTGTAATATTTTTAACATTATATTGTCAATTTATTTTTATTTTGAAAATAATATTCTGTTTTTGTGTTTTCTTTTGCTTTTTTGGTTAATGGTCAGAGATATTCTGATTACAGGGTACGTTATGATAATTTTGAAGAAAACGATGAACGTGCCCTTGAGTTTGTCAATATCTATATTAAAGAAGCGAAAGCATTTAAAAAATTATAAGGAGCTGACCCAGGCGTATCGTGATGCCGTCAGCTTTTCGAGAAATAAAAAAAGTAGAATACTCGGACAGCGCTATATGGGCTGCTTCCCAAACAAATGACCCCGATCTTATAGGGAATTCCTATCTTACAAAAGGAAGTGTTTACTATTTTACCTACAGAAAATATCAGAAGGCTCTTGATCAGTATCTGAAGGCTTGGCAATATTTAGACAAAAGTAAAGATCCCTATCTGTATCATAAGAATATGTACCATATAGGAGTTGTCAAAAGTTATCTAGGATATTATGAAGAAGCTTTTACACTTTTTTCAAAGTGCCGTTCTTATTATAGAGATACAAGCGTTCCTGCAGATTTTCCCAATCTTCGGTATAATATGAAAAAGGGATATCTGAACAGCCTTCATCAGATGGGTATCTGTCTGTTTTATCAATCAAAAATAAAAGAGGTTTCCGATCTTATTAATGAAGGATTGGAGGCTTCGGCCGAGGATAAAAATTTTTATATAGAAAGAAGCTATTTTTATAAGCTGAGTGGAATCTTAGACTACCTAAGAAAAAATGACCGGGAGGCATTGTCGGACTTTAACATTGCTTTGGCAGGCATTGAAAAGAAAAGTGATTTTACCAATGCATCGCTGATCTACTTTTTAAAAGGTAAAATTCTATTAAGAAATCACAGAGAAAATGAAGGTATTAATTATTTAGAAAAAGTAGATAGTATATTTCTGGGACGAAATTTTGCACATCCTTCAGTAAGGGAAGCGTTTGAGCTGCTTATCACACATTACAAAGATAAAAACGATAACAAGAAAGAATTGTATTATACCAAACAGTTATTGCAATTTGATAGAGTAATGCATAATGATTTTAAATACCTTTCAGGAAAAATCGTTAAAGAATATGATACCAATGACTTGCTTACATCCAAAAAGAGACTGGAATCTTCAGCTTTTTACGGATATCTTATTGCAGGAATTTCTTTCGGTGCTCTGCTTTTACTTTCTGTAAGGTATTTTAAGGTAAAAAAAAGTGTTAAAAAATATCAAGTTTCTGGTGATCAGACTCCGGGAAAAGAAGGTTATAAAGATCCAGTTTCAATAAAACATTCCAAGCTGCCTGAAAAAATTGGTAAAAGAAATATTGAATAAGCTCGAAACTATGGAGCAAAACAGATTTTATTTAGAAAAAGAGATTACCCAAAGTCAGCTTGCCAAAAAGCTGAAAACGAATACTGCTTATTTATCGGCGGTTATCAATGAATATAAAGGAGCGAATTTTAATACGTACATCAATAGGTTACGGATCGACTATGCTAAAGAAATGCTAAGAACCAGTGTGCAGTGGAGGAAGTATTCCATTGATACGATAGCTGATGAATGCGGATTTTCCACAAGACCCAAATTTTCTACATGTTTTATAGAATTAACAGGTGTAATGCCTTCGGAATATATTCAAAAAATCAATGATGAGTCTGGTGATTCATAATTTTATTGGATGTCATGTTGTGTAATTTATCCTTAAGCATTTGTTATAATCCTTTAAAATTAATACTTATTATTTAAAATATGCATGCCAATTCGTTTTTTAAAAAGTGTAAGCGATTAGAGACTAGCTTAGGGAAAAAGCTTGAACAGATTAGTTTTGATCAAAAAAATAATCCCATTGATTTATACGAGCGTTCCTTGATGGAGATAGATGCTGCAATAAGAGCCATCAAGCTGGATGTAAGCTCATACCAGTTTTCAACGGTTGCCGACGAAGTTTATTTCTTTAAGGAGATCAAGCCCGTTTTCATTTCGCAGTTTATTTATTTTTCGAAACTTTTATCAATTGAAGCGGCTAAGCCTAATGCGGGAGAGTTAAGCCTCAAAGAATATTTTGAATGCGAATTGGAATTGTTGAAAAACTTTTATGAAAACCATACCGATTTTTACGAATATTACAGGCGTAAGGCTACCTATCTTGATCAAAAATATTTCGTCCGGAATCAGTTTGACCTGAAAACCAAAATAGAAGCAGGCCTTTATGATTATGATGAAAAATTTGCGACGTCACATGACCATCTTATTTCCCAAATTATGGCCAATGACCGATTGGAAAAATATCTTTTGAAATCTATTGCAGAAATTAATGTCTATGTGTATGAAAAGATAACCGATAAATCCCCGCTCCAATGGTCGGCGTCAAAATCTGCCCTGGTCGAACTTTTGTATGCGCTCCACAATACCCGTTCATTTAATGGTGGCAATATTGAGTTTAGTGAGATTATTAAATTTACCGAAAAATCACTCAACATTAACCTGGGTAACTTTTATAAGACACTACATGAGATAAAAAAGCAGGAAAACCAACCCTACTAAATTTCTTCAGCTGCTCAGTGACCATTTGAATCAATCATTCCAGGATGGTGATCAATAGGCATTTTTTTCTTGTTTTTACACTATAAATCGAATTATTAGTGCTTTTTCAATAATTCCTTTATTGATGGAGAGTATATAAAAATCTTTCGGTAGTACCGAAGACCTACCGAAAGAAATCCGGCCTGATTTCGAAAATTTGTCAAACAAACAATTTTTGAAATTATGGCAATATCCATTATCACCAAAGAAGACCTTCAGCAATTCAAAATAGAGCTGCTGGAAGATATTAAAGATCTGCTTCAGGTAAGAACGACAGAACAAAAATTATGGCTCCGTACTTCGGAGGTCAAAAAATTTCTGAATATTTCTTCGGGAACCTTACAGAATTTGAGGATTAACGGAACCCTTTCTTATACGAAGATAGGGGGAATCCTGTATTATAATTACAAAGACATTGAGAAGCTGCTTACGAATTCTAAATAGTCACAGAAAACAGAAAATCATGAATCAGACTAAAGATATCATTAGTTTTTTCGGGCATGTCATTAAAGATAGCCGGATGTATCCTTCTCATATCAGTATATATGTTGCACTTTTTCAATGCTGGAGCATGAACAGGTTTCAGAGCCCCTTTCGTATTTATCGAGGTGAGGTCATGAGATTGGGCAAGGTGAAATCTTTAGGAACCTATCACAGGTGTATCAAAGAGCTACATTTGGCTGGATTTATTATGTATTTCCCCAGTTACGATCCTTATAAAGGAAGTCTTGTTGAGATTGTTGATTTTGACGAGTGTGAAACTTCTATAAATAAAGCTTTCCCGGAGCAAAAATTATCAGTACAAAAAAAGATTCTCTTTTCTGTACCAACATTTTATGAAGTAGAATTATATTTTAATGAACGTGATTTGCCTTCTGCTGGGGCACATGAGTTTTATTCCTTTTATGATTCTCAGAATTGGAAATTAAGTGAGGGAAAATTAATGAACAGTTGGCAGGCTGCTGCAAGGAATTGGATTTCTAAGGAAAAAAAGGTAGCTAAAATCAATCAATAAAAGAAAATGAAAAAGATAGATCCACAAACACCCCTTTGGAAGCTGACGGTCGAGGAATTTTTGGAAATCATCAAAAACCTTGGTTCGGAAAACAGGCATGAATACGGACTCAAGGGATTAGCGAAAGTACTGGGATGTTCCGTTTCAAAAGCTTCGGAAATAAAATCCTCCGGAATTTTGGATGAAGCTATTATACAAAAGGGAAAAATTATCATCATAGATAAGCAAAAAGTACTGGAGCTTTTTGGACGGAAATAATGATGTATTATCAGGAGCTTATACAAAAAATTTTGGGAATCTGGTCCAAAAGCGCAACTGGGTACCACTGCTGTTGCAATCTACCTGTATCTGTTGAAATTGGCGAATGATAATAACGGATACGATGTTACTGTTTCCGACGTAGCGATTGGCAATACACTAGGACTAACAAGAAAAACGGTAAGACCTGCCAGAGAAGCGCTGCGGAATGCAGGGCTGGTTCATTATAAAAACAAAAAAGGATATTCCTATTCATATAGAATAGTTCTGGATTATCCTTTACCAATCCAAAAGCAGGAAAAGAAACAAAAGCTAAAAATCAAACGTAATCCCCCGGTAGCGATCGCTAAAGAAAATGAAAATTTGCCTGTGGTTGATTTATCCGTCATAAGTACTATCGAAATTACGGAACAGAAAGAGATGGCATCCTTTGATAATAGGGAGCCTGAGCCTTTTAAAATAATAGCCGGCATCCCTTCTTTGGAAGAATTTATAGACTATGCTAAAACGCTGAGCGGCTATGAAGAATCTATACATTCCGCTATTAAGGAGAGGTACGCTTTATGGGTAAATAGTAACTGGTGTAATAATTTGGGGAAACCCATAACCAGCTGGAAATCCTCATTGAAAAATCTTTTGCCCTATATAAAAAACAGGAATGATAACGGACAACTGTCTTTAGAGTCAATCCCGACTATTAAACCTCCAAAATGATTCTTTAAAGAACATAAGTATTGATGTTTATCTATTAAATTTTAAAACGATAAAAAATAAAAACTATCAGATATAAAGCTTGGACAAAAAGTAAGTCTCAATGGCATTCTTGCTGAGTATCAGGGAATTCAAAAAGTTAGAATACCCAATTTCGGGAAAGTGGAGAAAAGAGTTTTCAGAATAGATGAAACAGGGGAGTACCTGTATTATAATCTTAATGAGGGCTCAAAAACTCTAAAGACAGAGAAAATTAAATTGCTATAAAGGTCTTTCAATCTGAACAAAGTTCTGTTAAAGATCAAAATTAAAGCACACTAAAAATATAAATTATGGCGATTCCGGAAAAAGATGTAAGGTTTGTCAGAAAGATATTTGAGGATAAAGACGAGAGAATTCCCGAAAGAATACGTCTGGGTAATCATTTTGTGGACGATTTTATTTTTGAAGATCAAGAAGCTGCTGATATTCCGATCAATGCACTACGTGTTATTTTTAACATTATTTCGATTATCAGCAGTGAGCAGTTCCGCCCTGAGGACCGTCCAAAGCAGCTCTCTTTATTTGATGAAGAATTTGAAACTGAAAATAATATTTTTGCCTCTATTAAAATCCGCAACAGTAAAATCTCTCCGAGTGGCTCAACCAAACAGGTTGTAGAAGCCTATGAGTTTCTTGCCCGATTCAAAATGGGCTGGTATAAATCAGTAAATTCCAAAGGAAAGGAGATTAAAACCTTTGGAGGGCTGATTTCAACTCCAACGTATGATCAAAGAGGGTATACTTCCTTTCTTATCAGCAGCTATTGGCTGAAAAAGCTAATGATTATTCCCGAATATAACTACATCCTGTATAATCTGGTATATAATATCAGAAACAACAAGCACATTATTTTTGCCATCTGGCTTTCAAAACTTCCTGAAGATGGAACCATGATAAAACTTTCGTCACTGAACAAAAAAGTTTGGACTGAACTATAAAACCGCGAATGATTTTTGTTTCAAGTTCCTCAAAACTGCAAAAGTAAATTTCAACAGGTACAATACCCTTTCATTCAATTATCATTACAAAGGGGATTCTATTTTCATTCATCCTTTTTACAATAAAATGGTAAGCGATACCGATATGTCGGAGCACACAGCAGAGAAATCAAAAATTGCAAAGAGGCTCTATTATTTTCAGAAAAGGTATGGCCTGGGACAACGGGAAATGCTCCAGTTTTCATACCAATACAAAACTATTCCGCAAACCCGCGGGCTGATAGAAAAGGCTTTTGATGAATTTATAAGGATTAACAGGCTGGAAGGAATAAAATCCACGAATTATCAGGGAACGGCTTTTTTAAACAAGATACAGGAACTTATTATACAATTCTACAGGGAAACAAAAATGGGGGAAATACTGCCCAACGGTTATCCCGTGATTCTCTGATTTCGGAATTGCGCTCATCCGTATTTCGGATTTGTACTCATTCGGAATTCGGAATTGCACTCGCTGAAGTTAAGAAAATGTTAAAATTTAGATTTTTATGAAGCTGATTTCGGAATTGCACTCATTCCTGAACTATAAAACCAGTGAAAATGACAGATAAAATGAAAATAAGAAAGGAAAACCAGATTCGATTCGGAATTGCACTCATCTTGCAAATGGCATTTTTTCGGAATTTCGCTCATCTGAATTTCGGATTTGCACTCATTTGGTGTTCGGAATTGCGCTCATTTGAAAAACAATGCAAACGCTTTGCGACAGGCAGATACCACGAACTATTAAAAGTTTATTTAAAAGATAATAAAAGTCTTTTTTTTATTAAAAGGAAAATCCGGGGTAAAAAATTGCTTTAAAAAGAAAAAAATGAATTGCGAAAAAATCAAACAAAAAGTCGGAATCCGGACGGTTTTAGAATCCTTCAATCTTTTTCCCGTGAAAGAAAACGGAAAGTCCGCTTTCTATTTTGCATTGGATCGGGAAGAAAAGATTCCCAGCCTTTCGGTGGATTTTATAAAAAATAAGGCATTCGACTTCGGAACAGGAAAAAGTTACGATGTGATCTCAATTGTCCAAACCATTAATAGATGCTCGGTCTCCGATGCTTTAAAATATCTTGGAAAGCTTGACTTTTCATATGAAAGAACTGAAAAAAACAGTAAGGAAGGTTGGCAAACACGGACTTATGAAGTTTCAAAAATACATGAAATTACCCATCCCGCTTTAGTCAGGTATCTGACAGAAAGAAAAGTTCATGAGTAGAGTCATTTTATAAAGGAAATCCATTTTCGTTTAAGATGGAAAAATTATTTCGGAATAGGTTTTCTCAATGATTCCGGAGGCATAGAAATTAGAAATCAATATTTCAAAATCTGTTTAGGAGATAAAGATGTAACCCTGATTGAAAATAAGGCAGATGAGATTGCTGTTTTTGAAGGCTTCTTTGATTTCCTGACCTACATAAATATAGAAAATGAAAAGGACTCTAACTCAGATTATCTCATATTAAATTCTACAGCAATGCTTTATAAAGCTGAAAAGAAACTAAACAGATACAATAAAATTTCACTTTTTCTGGACAATGATTCCAATGGAAAAACGACCACTGAAAAAATGATAATAAAATATGAAAATGTAGAGGATTGTTCTCTAATTTACAAAGGTTTTAAGGATCTTAATGAGTGGTTTTGTCAGAAGAAATAATGAGTAATTAAGTCCTGGTTGCTTACGTAGTATGTATTCAAGAATAAAACTCCCAGTATTTTTTGGGGTAGTGTCTCACTAACTGTGTAAGTTAAAAAGTTATTCTGGAAAATTTATAGCCCTTAAAGCTTAATAAATTTTTCGGAAATAACTTTTTATTATTTTTAACCATTACATAGTTATGATCGACAAAGAAGACTTACTAAACAACAAGGAATTTTACAAATCCTTCAAGAATGGAGAAGATTTAACATCATTCTTCAAAGAACTGCACAAAAAGGCAGTAGAACATATGCTTGATGCTGAACTTGATGCTCATCTGGACAATGAAAAACATGAAAAAACCAAAGAAGGAAACTATCGTAATGGGCATGGAACCAAGAAAATAAAATCCTCTTTTGGAGAGAGTGAAATCAAAGTTCCCAGAGACAGGGCAAGTAGTTTTGAACCCGTATTAGTTCCAAAAAGGCATAACATCATCGAAGGATTGGAGAATATTATTATCTCATTCTACGCCAAAGGCATGAGTGTGAGCGATATCGAAGAGCAGATTAAAGAACTATACGATTTTGAAATATCTTCCTCTGCCATTTCCAGGATTACCAATGCCGTTGCCACCGAAGTGATTAGCTGGCAAAGCCGCCCGTTAGAAGATTTGTATTTAATTGTCTGGATGGACGGAATCGTATTCAAGGTTCGTGAAAACTCCAAGGTCATTAACAAAACCATCTATTTGGCAGTAGGATTAAATCGTGAAGGCAAAAAGGAAGTTCTTGGAATGTGGCTCGGTAAAAATGAAAGTTCGAGCTTCTGGATGGGTGTTTTAACGGATCTCAAAGCTCGTGGCGTGGAAGATATCCTCATTACGGCAACAGATAATCTGAACGGATTTACCCAAACCATTCGCTCAGTTTTCCCACAATCTCAAACCCAAATCTGTGTAGTTCACCAGATCAGAAATGCCTGTAAATATGTGGTCTGGAAGGATAGAAAAGAGTTCTCTGCAGATATGAAGCTTATTTACACCGTTCCTACAAAACAAGCAGCAGAAGCTGCTCTAAGGGATTTTGCAGAAAAATGGGAATCCAAATATTCCTACGCCATCAAATCCTGGAGGGATAATTGGGATGAATTGACCATATTTTTTGAATTTCCTTTAGAAATCCGTAAAATCATTTACACCACCAATTTAATCGAGAATCTCAACGGCAAAATCCGAAAATACACCAAAAACAAAATGTCTTTTCCTACGGATGATGCGGTCTTGAAATCTGTTTATCTTGCTTTAAAAGAAGCCACAAAAAAATGGTCAATGCCTATCCAGAATTGGGGTATTGTTCTCAACCAATTTATGCTTATTTTTGAAGAAAGGCTCAGATTATAAAATCTAAGCCATGACTTTTTAACTTACACACTTTATGGGATAGTGTCTATTTTGGGAGCTTTATTGATTATTTCTTGCTTTCTACGACTGAGACTTTTCTAAAATCCTTTAGAAGCTTGCTTAATTCTAAAGCTGCTTTTCTTGCTCTTGTTCCTGCCGCTTTGTTTCCTTTTTCAAGCTGAAGGTTAGAGTCTGTTTTAAAAGTTTCAAATTCTGCGTTAATTTTTTCTAATAGTTCTTTCATAAAAATTGATTTTAAGGTTGCAAATATAGAGTAATCTTGTTTATTTTATTGGCAAATAATCATGTCTGTATTTTTTTACAAATAAAAATAAATAAACTTCTAAAAATGGTTAAAGAGTGCTCCGGATTTTATCTTTCAAAAAATAGGAAAACAAGAAAAATAATTATCTCAATTTTCTTTTCAGATGGTAATACCGGAACAATAATCGGTCATACCATGCAGCAAATAATAATAAACCGGCAGGGATAAGAAGCGTTTTCAATTGAAAATGCTGATAGACAAGCGCTCCAAGTATTCCGCCTAAAAAGAAACAACTGATAATCATGAGCTTTAAAAAAATGCTTTTGTTTAATTGTATTCTTCTTCCTTTTTGCCCATAAAAAAGCAGCTGTGATAACTCAATTCCCAGATCAGTAAACAGTCCTGTGAGGTGAGTGGTTCGCACTACAGACTGGGAGACACGGGTAACAAGAGCATTTTGTAACCCCATAGCGAATAGTAATGCCGAAGAAATCACCAATGGTATAAATGGATCATCAGGAAATAATTCAGGTGAGAATCCTATAACAAGCATAATAGCAATTTCAATTGATAAAGGAATAATATAAGAGATATGGGATTTATGTTTTGAAGCCCATTCCATAATAGCACCTGAAATAAAGGCTCCCAGTAAGAAAAACAAAATATAGGACAAATAAATAAAAGCCATCTTATAATTCTTTAAAAACAGCTCTTCAGAGAAATAGGCAAAATGTCCTGTTACATTGGTAGTAAGGGTACTTACGGAGAGAACCCCTGTAATATTCACTAGCCCTGCAACACAGGATAAAATAGAGGCCAGTTTTAAATTATGGGAATATGTTCGTCCTTTTCCTTTATGTCTAAACATAATTCTTCCTTTATGTTAATTATACATTACACATGTTATGGAAGGAAAATAATTCTTTATGCAATTTTACTCTCTATCCATCATGAAATCTTCAAAATAAAGGTATTATTATCCTTGTTAGAGATTAGCAATACGCGTTAATCTGTCTATATCTTTCAGCTGTATTTTCCTTCCTTCCATAGCAATAAGCTGTTCTTCCCTAAAATCATGAAGGATCCGTGCTAATGTTTCTCTTGCTGTTCCCACCATATTGGCTAAGTCAACGCGGGATAAGGTAATATATACATTTTCAATAGTATTGTTTGATTTGTATTTATTATGAAGAATCAATAAGCTAAGTGCAGCACGCTCCCTGACGGTTCGTTGGGATAAAATAGTCATCAGGTTAGCCATTACACTAAACTCATGGCTCAGGCTTTTAAGAAGAAATCTGGAAAATACCATGGATTGATCAAGAATATGTAAAAAATCTTCTTTTGGGATAAAAGCAACAACTGAACTTTCAATGACCTGGGTAGTATCTCCATAAGAATAATCATTTAAGATGGCTGAATATCCAAAAAACTCCCCTGCATTATAAATATAAATAATCTGCTCCCTACCATCATTGTCGACTTTATATTTTTTCACCTTCCCTTCCTTTAAATAAAATATACCATTAGGAATAGTCCCTTCAGTAAATATGGCTTCGTTTTTACGGTAGTTTTTAACCTGCATTACTTTTTGAAGCATTTCTTTATCATATTCAGAAAGCTCCTCAAAAAGATATTGATTATTAAAAATAAATTTTGAAATCATGATTTACTAATTTACACATTTTTACCCTAACTTAAATTTGACTTAAATCACACTTATAAAAGACTTATATCCTTCCTATTTCCTCTTATAGTATCTATTTTTACAGGGATAAGCAAACCTTAATTCATCTATGGAATATTTAGAATCTCTAAGAAATATTGGAATTATACCCGGGAAAGAAGTCTATTATAATTTATCTGTTCCCCAGCTGATTTCACAAACCTTAAAACTAAATCAGGGAATTATTACAAAGTCTGGTGCTTTGGCTTGTGATACTGGAGAATTTACAGGGCGTTCCCCGAAAGACAAATACATTGTCATGGACGATACAACCAAAGATTCTATATGGTGGGGCGAAGTTAATCATCCTTTTTCTCCTGAAGATTTCGACAGATTGTACGACAGCGTTACAGCCCATCTTTCCGGTAAGGATATGTATGTAAGGGATGTCTACGCTTGTGCAAAACCTCAATACAGGCTGAACATAAAAGTTATTACTGAAACGCCATGGTCAAATTTATTTGTTAACAACCTTTTTCTCCGACCTATGGAAAAGGAACTGGAAACTTTTCAGCATGAGTGGCTAATCCTTAATGCTCCCGATTTCAAGGCTGATCCTGAAATTCACAATACCCGTCAGCATAATTTTACGATTATCAACTTCACTAGGAAAATAATCCTCATTGGAGGAAGCGGGTACACCGGAGAAATTAAAAAGGGAATTTTCACGGTATTAAACTATATTCTGCCATTTGAAAAAAAATGTGCTATCCATGCACTGCTCAGCTAATATAGGAGCTGATGGGGATACCTCTGTATTTTTTGGACTTTCGGGAACAGGAAAAACAACGCTTTCAGCAGATTCTTCAAGAAAATTAATCGGTGATGATGAACACGGATGGGATGATGAAAGTGTCTTTAATTTTGAAGGTGGGTGCTATGCCAAATGTATAGGCCTGAGTGAGGAAAAAGAACCGCAAATATTTTCAGCAATCCGCTCGGGAACTTTGCTTGAAAATGTACGTTTTTTTGAAGGAACAGATATTGTGGACTATGACAATACTTCAGTGACAGAAAACACAAGAGCTGCTTATCCAATAGGTTTTATCGATAATGCAGTGCATCCTTCCATAGGAGGTGCCCCTAAAAATATTTTCTTTTTAACATGTGATGCTTTTGGAGTTCTTCCTCCAATCTCAAAATTATCAGTGGGACAGGCTATGTATCATTTTATTTCAGGATATACCGCTAAGGTTGCAGGAACTGAAGCCGGGATTACAGAACCTCAGACCACCTTTTCAGCATGTTTTGGCAAGCCTTTTTTACCGCTTCATCCCACACAATATGCAGAATTGCTGGGGAAAAAATTGAAGAAAAATAATATCAATGTATGGCTTATCAACACCGGTTGGTCCGGAGGAGCTTACGGTACAGGAGAACGTATAAAGCTGGCTTATACCAGAGCTATGATATCGGCAGTGCTTGAAAATAGACTGCAACATGTAGATTTTGTACAAGATCCTGTATTTGGACTCCAAATACCTGTAGAGTGTGAAGGCGTTCCCTCAGAAATTCTAAATCCTAAAAATACGTGGGATGACCAATTGGCATATGATGAGAAAGCACAGCATTTGGCTTCGCAGTTTGTACAAAACTTTAAGTCTTTTGAATCTTTTGCTGATCAGGAAATTTTAAACGGAGGCCCTTGTATCCAAAAATAAGGTAAACTCATTGAATAAACATATAAATAATAACAAGAACGAACATAATGAAGATTCCTGAAAACCTCTTATATACTCAAGATCACGAATGGGTAAGACTAGAAAATGATATGGCTTATATCGGAATTACCGATTTTGCTCAACATGAATTAGGGGATATCGTATATGTTGAAATAGAAACTTTAGGAGAAAATCTAAAACAACATGAAGTATTTGGAACTGTAGAAGCGGTAAAAACAGTGTCCGATCTGTTTCTTCCTCTTGCCGGGGAAATATTGGAAATTAATCCAAAATTAGAAACCAATCCCGAACTGGTAAACTCAGATCCTTATGGGGAAGGCTGGATGATTAAAATTAAGGTTGAGAATTTGTTTGATGCAGAAGGATTATTGAGATCAGCTTCATATGCATCATTAATAGGGGTATCATAAAATATGAAAACTATAAAGCTAAAGAAAACAGCATTTAACGCCATACATCATGCATTGGGAGCAAAAATGGTAGAATATGCAGGCTATGAAATGCCTGTACAATACAAAGGAGTGACTCATGAGCATGAGACAGTGAGAAATGGAGTTGGGGTCTTTGATGTTTCGCATATGGGAGAGATCTCGGTACAGGGTAAAGGTTCTTTAGAGCTTATCCAGAAAATCACCTCCAATGATGCATCAAAACTTTATCCCGGAAAAGTACAATACAGCTGTATGCCGAATGATACAGGAGGGATCGTTGATGACCTGCTGGTTTATAAAATAAGCAAAAATGATCACCTATTGGTAGTTAATGCCTCCAACATACAGAAAGATCTGGACTGGATAACAAGTCACAATACTTTTGGAGCAGAAGTAACGAATATTTCAGATTCAGTTTCTTTATTGGCTGTTCAGGGACAGAAAACAGTAGAAGTCTTACAGAAGCTGACCGATATTAATTTAAAGGAGATGGAATCTTATACATTCACCATTGGTGAATTTGCTCACATTCCGAATGTTTTGGTTTCAGCAACGGGATATACAGGGGAACAGGGATTTGAAATCTATGTGGAAAACAAATATGCAGCTCATTTATGGGAAGCTATATTTGAGGCCGGAAAAGATGAAGGTATTGAACCCATTGGACTGGCTGCAAGAGATACATTACGTCTGGAAATGGGGTATTGTTTGTATGGAAATGACATTGATGATTCTGTTTCACCCTTGGAAGCAGGTCTGGGCTGGATCACAAAATTTACCAAAGATTTTGTTCATAGCGGATTCTTAAAAATTCAAAAAGAAAAGGGAGTTACAAAAAAACTGGTTGGTTTTGAAATGAAGGACAAAGGGATTCCCCGTCATGGCTATGAAATCTGGAATGCTGACCGTGAAGTTATAGGAACCGTTACCTCCGGTACCATGTCCCCTACACTCAAAAAAGCGATAGGAATGGGGTATGTTTCCGTTGAAAACTCTAAGCCAGGAAGTGAAGTTTTCATTAATATCAGAAATAAGCCGATTAAGGCTGTAATTGTTAGTACTCCATTTATTAAAAAATAGATTAATCATTACAAGATTAGTACATAAAAATTAGATTAAATCATTGTATGCTTGTTCCTAAAAACCTTTATTATACTGAAAATCACTTGTGGCTAAGAAAAATAGGATTGTATGATTTCTGTATCGGCATTACCGATTTTGCGCAAAAAGAGATAGGAGAAATTCATTTGATTGAATTTAGCTTACAGAAAAAAATCTTAAAAAAAAGGGACACCTTTTGGAGCCGTTTATGGAATCAATAGGACTTTTCAGCTCATAGCTCCCTGTGATTGTAAAATTATGGAAGTCAATCAAAATGTAGACATAAAGCCTTCCCATATCAACACAGATCCCTATAACTGCTGGTTTTTGATTCTTTCGACCTATATTTCAACAGATGAATTATTAACTTATGAAGATTATATACAAATAGCAAAATGATTTTTCAACAGCTTAGGCAGAATATGGATGTGAAGGATGCCGTTTTTAATGAAATATATCCTCCGGGTATACAGGCAGTAGCAGAAATGCATTGGACCCCAGTTCCAGTGGCTAAATTGGCAGCAGCATATTTAGCGGAAAAACCAGGGAAAAAAGTGCTTGACATTGGATCGGGTGCCGGAAAGTTTTGTCTGGTAGGAGCTGCTTCTACAAATGGTTTTTTTTATGGAGTAGAGCAAAGGGCTTCACTTACTAAAATGTCAAGAAAAATAGCCGACAAACACAATATCAACAATGTAGAATTTATAAATTCCAATATTAATGAAATTAGTTTTTCTGATTTCGAGGCTTTCTACTTTTTCAATTCGTTTTTTGAAAATATTGATACTTCACATCCAATTGATGACACGATACATCCTGACAGGGATCTATATGATGCCTATTCAGAGTATGTAAAAGAACAATTACATAAAACTCCTGTTGGAACCCGCTTGGTTACCTATTGGAGTAAATGGGATGAAATTCCGAGGAACTTTGAATTGGTAGACTCTGCCTGTAATGGATTTTTAAGTTTTTGGAAAAAAGTATTCTAGCCCGGTTTAAGAAAAAGAAAATCTAAACACTTCATTTTCTCAAAAAAAGCTGTCTAAAACCATGAATTTAAGATTAGTTAAGTATAATTAATAAAATTCTTTTTCAAGAATGAATATATTAGATAAAATAAATACACGCCTTGGTCCTCTGGGAGATCACGCTCATTACGCTCATGGATATTATGCCTATCCAAGGCTTGAAGGGGAGATCGGTAATACCATGCTTTTTAATGGGAAGAAGAAATTAGTTTGGAGCCTGAATAATTATTTAGGATTGGCTAATCATCCGGAAATCAGACAGGCTGATGCTGAAGGAGCCCAGCAATATGGACTTGCCTATCCGATGGGAGCAAGAATGATGAGCGGAAATACCAGATTGCATGAAGAATTTGAAGAGAAAGTTGCTGACTATCTTCAAAAAGAAGATGCTTTTTTTACTAAATTATGGCTATCAGGGAATGGTATCCATCATTGACAGCTTGGTGGATCGGAAGGATGTCATTGTGTATGATGCTGAATCTCATGCCTGTATTATTGACGGAATACGTTTGCACCTAGGAAAACATTTTGTTTTCAAGCACAATGATATAGAGGATTGTGAAAAGCAATTGAAGCGTGCAGAGAAAATAGTCTCTAAAACAAACGGAGCCATATTGGTAATTACGGAAGGAGTCTTTGGAATGCGTGGAGATCAGGGAAAGCTAAAAGAGATTGTTGCACTGAAAGAAAAGTTTAATTTTTCCTTATTGGTGGATGATGCTCATGGTATTGGCTGCTTAGGAAAAACAGGAGCTGGAACAGGTGAAGAGCAAGGAGTGCAAGGTGGTATTGATTTTTATTTTGGAACGTTTGCAAAATCATTTGCCGGTATTGGAGCTTTTATTGCCAGTACTAAAGAAGCGATCCTATTTTTGAAATATAATATGCGTTCTCAGATATTTGCTAAATCACTTCCAATGCCAATGGTATTCGGAGCTTTAAAACGACTGGAATTAATGCGGACAAAACCTGAGCTTAGAGAAAAGCTTTGGAAAGTAGCCCATAGCTTACAAAAAGGACTAACCGATGCCGGTTTTGATATTGGCGACACAAATTCTCCGGTGACCCCAGTTTATCTCAATGGGACGATAGAAGAAGCAACTGCATTGGTTCGTGATTTACGTGAAACCCATCAGCTGTTTTGTTCTATGGTAGTTTATCCTGTTGTACCAAAAGGAATGATTATTTTACGATTAATTCCAACTGCTGTACATACTTTGGAAGATGTAGAGAGAACAATTGCTGTATTTACAGAGATCCGGACTAATTTAAATTCCGGGTTTTATGGACAGCAATCCGAAAATAGTAGTACTTTAGTAGGGAAAATAAATTAAATCAATTTTAAAAATATCTGAAGCAAAATATAATTACAACAATGATACTCAAATGGTAATTTATTTAATGGCAAATGAAAGCAAAATACTAAGCTATTAAAGCTGGCTAAGGGTAAAATTATCGTTCTGAAAAAGTTATATTTGTAATTAAACCAACGACAATAGATCAAAGTATGAAAAAAGTAACAGGTATAGGCGGAATATTTTTCAAGTGTAAAGATCCAAAAGCTTTGAAAGAGTGGTACAAAACCCATCTTGGTATTGATATCAATGAATACGGTGCAACCTTCAATTGGAAAGATGTAGCTGATTCGAATCCGAAAGGTTCTTTGACATGGAGCCCTTCTCCTGAAACTACCAACTACTTCGAACCATCATCAAGGGAATTTATGATCAATTATACGGTTGCTGACTTGGAGAGTTTGGTTGAACAGCTAAGGAAAGAAGGGGTAACGATCCTTGATGAAATCGAAACATATGATTTCGGGAAATTTATTCATATTCTTGATATTGAAGAGAATAAAATAGAGCTTTGGGAGCCTAAGTAATAATGAGTTAGATTCAATTTTTAATAAACTGAAATACATAGGTCTGAATATTATGTATATTTTTTTGTTGTATTACTGCAATTTTGTAGTAATACCTTTTTTGTAAGTGATTTTGTTTAGAATCACTATATTTGAAACGAAAACTTTCCAACAATCATCATTTTTGAGTCTCCTTTATGAGGAGGCTTTTTTATTGATTGTGAAGGTTATAAAGATGTTTTTTAGTGTCAAATAATTTATATAACCTCATTTTATTGGCTACCACAAGTGCTTTATTATTCAGATTTATATACCTGATTTTTTCAGCTTCTTCAACTAACAAATATATAAAACCTTCAATAAAACATGTTAATTTTTAGAATTCCGGTCTTGAATGTTGATGACGGTCTTAAGAAAATAAGCTTCAAAATCGCATCAACACAAGGAAAAATCCAATTATTCATTATTGTTTTAGATCATTCCAGGGTTAAATATCACCTATTCAATTCATATATATAACTGTGGTTTTTCACTTTTTACTGTAGCAAATGTAGTACAGGTCATTCACTCAAAAAAATCTTTTTGGGTTTCTACAAAAATTCTCTCCACTCCGCTCCAACAATTTTTCCAGACACTCCTGAATCCTTCGGACAAAAAGATTTCGGAGCCTTCATTTCATTTTTTTCCATTCAGGTTTTAAGTGCCTGATCCTGTACTATGGTCATTTAGCAAAGAAAAAAGTCGGAACCTCAGTTATACGAATCAAACAGTCGCTCTTTAACATAAGAATAATAAAACAAAAAAAATAAATAATGCTTTTCCCATTGGAAAAGGTGAAAAGAAAGAAGCCGAGTGTCCTCGATACCGAATCAAAGCACTCGAAATTTTACAACTGTAAAAAAAAATAATGATTAACAATTAAAACAAAATATTATGAACACAATTGTCGGTAGAATTACCAAAAACGCAGAAATCAATACATTGAATAACGAAAGACAAGTCGTGAACTTTTCAGTAGCCATCAATGACAGCTACAAGACCAAGCAGGGAGAACGCAAAGAGGTGACAACCTATTACAATTGTTCGTACTGGATAAGCCCGAATGTTGCCAAAATCCTTACCAAAGGAACGGTAGTAGAATTAACAGGCAGGGCAAGCTCAAGCGCATGGATAGGGAAAGACGGTGAAATCCGTTCAGGATTGAATTTTCATACTTCATACATTCAGGTTTATGGAGGTGGAAGAAATGTTGAAAGTGAACCGAAACAAAACGTAGAGGGAGGAGCAAACAATCCTTTTGCAGGGGATAAGGATGATGATTTACCATTTTAGTAATTAACCCAAGATTACCTTAAAAAAACTTATGAAATCACAATATAATTTTCAGATGAAATCCCGAAATGACCGAACAGAATGGGAGCAGGTATCAATATACCTCAAAATCCATTGTGACAGAATAGCAGCGATACACTATGCAAGAAGCTTGTCATTGAAATTTGGCAAGGAAATCCGATTGACTGAGGGTGCAGACCCCATGAAAACAAGTGGAACATATATTTATGAAAATCCCTGACTATGAAAACACAATCAAAAACCGAAGCCAAAAAACTGGCAAAAGCTTACAGCTATAATAAAGATTACACAGATGTACCTGTATATGTTATTTATTGTAGCCGAACAGAAAAATATTATGTAGACACCAACGGCTTAATACGGCTTTGGGAAAAGCTTGAAGGCTACTACGTGAACGGGGTTTATACCTCTGAGAAATAGAATTTATAACATAAAAAAAACAAAAAAAATGAAACGATCTGATATACCAACGGAATATTTACTTGTAAAAGCAAAAACCAACAGTGAATGGGATGCTTGCGACTTTGCCATTATCAACATTACAGGGGAGTGGAAACAAACCCAAAAGAAACGCCTTGAAGTTATAAAAATCATTGAAACTGATGAAGATATAAAGTCTCTAAACTATTTCGACACCCATGTGGAGTTCTTTAGATTTTCGAAAGTATATTATCCTGTGGTTGAAGAGTGGCTCTCTGAGAGAAACAGAGTTTTCATTGAATTAGAGAAAGAGGAATTAAAAGAACTGAAACAACCTAAAAATAGTCTGTGTCATTACCAGATGCAGATATCTAAGGATGGAAATGCCATTTATAAAGCCTATGGAAAGCATACGGAAGAAGAATTTAGAACGGTGGAGTTTTCATTATGGGAACTAATAGACTTCAATACTCATTTAGTAATTAATCCATAACCCAACAAATTATGCAAACCAATTTTTTCAATCAGATAGCCAAAATGGATATTAATAGTAAGTTGATACTAACCATTGCCAAAGCCAACGAAAGCCAAATAGTGGCTTCCATATTAGTACAAAATGATGGATGTGGAGATAAAGCGAAAAATATCATTCCTCCTCTTAACCTTAAAGGAACGGCAGACGAGCTTGATGCCGGATTTTTTGAACACATTAAAGCCCCATTACAAACCGCTTCGGGACTGATGGTCGATATGGAAAGCTTTATGAAGCAATTAGAAGAAGCCAAAAAGCAATCCGCAATGGAAAAAGAAAAATCCGATAAGGAGAAAAAAGAAAAGGAAGCCAAAGAAAAAAAAATGCAAAGATGCTTTTCAAAAAGCCGAAGAACTCGAAAAAGAAGGCAACTACAAAGGGGCATGGTCAGCACTTCCAAAGGCTTCTGAATATCCCGACTATGCAGAAACTATCCGCAAAAAGCAGGATGAATATGAAAGGCACTTTGCACATAACCTTTTCAGTGAGGAAAAAAACGCCTACCACAACCATTAATCCACAGCCGTGATAATCATAGAAACCTATATAGCAACCTTACAACATGACAAAGGTAGAATAAGACTTCAAATAAATTCTATGAGCGGAAAACAGGGAGCCATACAACAGATAATGGCAATAGAAAATTGCCCAATGAGAGCCATTATCGGACTAAAGATGAAGGGCAGGAAAATAGTAAAATAAAATACGTCAAATCAGAAAATCAACAATTATGTTACTTGCAACCCAATTAGAAAGAGTTTTTATCCTGAGAGATAACGGACAGGAAATTCGATTGACAGACCCCGAACCGAAATGGAGTGTAGAAGCCGTGATGAACTTTTACGCTAATACTTACCCCATTTTAACCACTGCAAAAGTCTCTGCACCACAGATCAGGAATGACACGGTAGAATACCGTTTTGAAAGTGTAATGGGTACGAAAGGCTGATACATTATTATGGTTGGATTTTTAGTAATCTTAAATCCAACCAATATTTACGAAATATCAATCACAAAATTATCATGAATGCAACGAAAAATCATATCGGGAAAAATACAGCTTCCCAAGCACCAAAAACAAAGGCAACTGCACAAACAGTTGGGCGAGTTCACCCATTGGATGCAAAGACCAAAGGATGCCAGCGAAATACAGAAAGACAAAATGAAAGCAGTACCAATAGCCATGCTACCTATGCTTTTCTAAAATTCTCGTTTCTGCCTAAGCTGATAGACA
Organism: Chryseobacterium sp. P1-3; assembly: GCF_000738495.1. Classification (NCBI taxonomy): domain Bacteria; kingdom Pseudomonadati; phylum Bacteroidota; class Flavobacteriia; order Flavobacteriales; family Weeksellaceae; genus Chryseobacterium; species Chryseobacterium sp. P1-3. The sequence goes on along the minus strand of NZ_JPEQ01000014.1, from coordinate 266,229 downwards.
CGCCATCCATACAGGATGAGAAGAAAACAGGCAAAATGGAAAGGGATTTTTACCAGTCCCTTTCCCAATTGACCGAACATTACGGAATCACACTTGCACCGTCAAAACATTTAGGTTTTCCTTACAATATTGCTTTTGCCATAGAGGATATCAAAAAGCAGTTAAAAATTAAAATAAAAAATTGGGAGCAAATCCGTTTGGTACAGGATAACAAGAAAACGTACTTGTTAAGTGAAGAAGGATATAATACAGGAGCAACATTATATTACATTCCAATCGTTCCACTGTACCGATTATCTAAAAATCCCAATTATAAACAGGCTACACAGCTCATACAGTCCGTTTGCTCATACCTGTATCACTTTGCAGATGTCCCTTATTACAGACAGCAGGACAGCTACCTGTGCTGGATGTATGAAATGATTTCGGACTGGCTCATTAATGATGAATCCGAAGATACCCCTGAATATTTACGTGAAATAAAGCAAAGTGAATGGATTGGTGACTATATGGAACAAAAAATATACAATCCACAGAATTTAACCTTATTTAAAGAGAGGATTAACCGTTTTGAAAATAGAGATTCATTTGAAACCGATTGTCTCCTTTTAGCCTGTGATACCCTTGCCCTTTACGAAATGTTTCCTGATGCTACTATTTACAGAAATATTCAGAGGAAGGAAAGAAATACAACTCATGACGACTACGACGAGGATTATCATGAAAGAACCATAACAATGGACAAATATATTTCGTTCTGTGCCAATGATAAAGGAATATTGTTTCACACTTTATTTGATTCCGTTAATGCTGAATTTCAGGAATGTACAGAAATAGAAGAACCATCCACACAAAAAAGATTTGACGGAACAAATATCAGCAATAATAACCTTGATTTTGAAAACTGCATTTTTCCCCTGATTGAACGATTAATAGACCTATTAAACAGCATTTAAAGTATAACATTATGAAAGATATAACCGATCACTTCGGAACATTGTATCATCCGGTTTCAGCATTGGTCATTTATCAGACCAAGGACGATGATAAAGATATTTATGTAGAACATTTTGATATGGATAAAGACGGAAACCCCATTAATGCCCATCCTTTAAGCGAAAGGGAAGCTAAAATATTGGCAAAGTCTCTTAATACGGAAAAAGAAAAAAGCAAAGCATTTCTGAAACCTGAAAGTATCCTGCCAACAAATGTTCTATATATTAATCCGACCGAGAAAGGTTCAGTAATATGGTATACCAAAGCAATAAAAACAAAACTTTTCTTCACGGAATCACTTGGAATCCCCAATGGTACAGCAAATGTCCCTGCTATGCTGTGGGTGGCTTCAAAGCAAAATCTTACCGTATTTGCCCTCACTTCAGACAAAAGACCCACAGAAAAAACAATTTTATATCATGCTCCTTTTTTCAATGTGTATGAAAACGGAAGTGTCTGCATGGGAACAGTTAACGTTGATATTAAAAACTCGGCTTCGGTTGAAGAATTTATAAAAGCTTGGGAAAACTATTTTTTTAACAGCAGGTTCAGCCATTTAAACCATAATCCTACCAACGGCAACTGTGTAAACCTTTGGAAAGAACTCATAGATACAGACAAACCCTTTCCGAAAGAAATATTAAAAAAGACCAACAAAACCCTTAAAAATATACTGCCATGACAAGCGAAAAAACAAAAGTTCATTTTACAGACAATTACCTGATTAATCCGACCAACCCTGTAACCATTAACGTGATCGGTGCAGGGGGAACAGGCTCAAAAGTATTGACAGCATTAATGGAAATGAATCACAGCCTGATTCAATTGGGACATGCAGGATTGTTCGTGCGACTTTGGGATGATGATATTATTACCGAAGCTAATTTAGGGAGACAGCGTTTTGCCGAATCAGAAACAGGATTATACAAGTCTATTGCGTTAATCAACCGTGCTAATCGGTGGACGGGAACTAATTGGAAAGCAGAAACACAAAAATTTAAAATGAATGAATCCGAAAAATTTTCCGAAAATATTTCTGCAAATATTTATATATCCTGTGTTGACAGTGTAAGTGCAAGATTTGAAATTGCTGATGTATTGAAAGGACTGAATAACGGCAGGTATTATGCTAACCGCCCGTTATATTCCTTAGATTTTGGAAACAGCAAAAATACAGGTCAAACAATTTTGTCAACCATTGGACCAATCAAACAGCCGAATTCTGAGAAATATAAAACGGTGGATCATTTACCTTTTATCACCGATGAATTTGGAGATTTGTTAAAACAATCCGAAGAGTCCGATGATACGCCAAGTTGTTCGCTCGCAGAAGCTTTGGAAAAACAGGACTTGTTTATCAATTCAACACTGGCACAAATGGGAAGCTCTCTGCTTTGGAATCTGTTCCGTAACGGATTAACCGAAAACAGGGGATTTTTTCTGAATTTGAAAAATTTTCATAGCCAACCTATAAAACTTGCTTAATTTCTGTCGTCTGAGAAAAATCGGGCGGCAAAAATGCATTTCCTCCCTTTGGTCGGAAACGCATTTTTGCGGAAAGCGGTGCAACACCATTTCTAAAACATTGCCGCATTTTAGCAGGGTATGTTTTTGAAAAAAGGTTGCGGGATTGATTTTTTAGCAATTAATTCCAAGGTAAATAAATTATTCTTTTTAATCTACTGCTTTTCGGGAGTGGAGTAAGGCATTCCTTAACTCCATTGGATTTTCAATAAAATAGGAGTGAGACATTCCCCCGGTAGTAACAACCAAGGTTCCGAAGTTTAATGTTTTACCTAAAAAGCTTTGTTGTAATTGCATTCCTTCAAGCTTATTTAATGAAAGATCGGAAAGTGTTTTTCCCAATATCCCTGTAGTAAACGAAAGATGATTATCTGTAACGTAAATTTTTGTGTTTTTATTCCGGATTATTTTGATAATCCCTTTAATGAAAAGAAAAATAAGAAATAGGGAAATAATGCCCATGAATCCCAACATAAATTTGTATCCAAGCAATAGAAAATAGAGAACTCCCACAGAGCCGATTACTGTAAAGATAACAGGAATAACATAGGAGATCCAGTGAACTCTCGCTTCATAATTTATAGATTCAGAAGATGTTTTGAAATCAGTAAGTAAGTCTTTCATGGTCAAAGCTTTTCTTAAAATAAGAACTTTCTCAATTTAGTGAAAAATAATGAAAAACTATTGAAGATTACCTAAAATTTAGTTAAGGAAAAATCATGTGGCAAAAATGCAATTCCTTCTTTTGGTCGGAAACGCATTTTGTGGAAATCGGAGCAACCCCATTTAAAAACAATTCAGAGCTGTTGCCTTGTGTCTTTACCAAGAGGTTGCAGGTTTTTTGACCCTTTGAAACATTTGAGATGAATGCAGAGCTTATGGGTGGTTTTTCAAATTCAAAATAATAGTAAAATATTAATCATCAATATTATCCAGTTCAAGTTTAACTCTATCCGCTTCAATCAGCTGTTTTAACTCATTTTCATCAGGCAGGTATGTTCTGTATTTACTTGCAAAAAGCTTTTTATTTTCAGACAATACTGAATACTTTACAACCGTTTCATCTTTTTCCGTACATAAAATGATTCCGATAGTAGGGTTATCATCAGCATTCTTTTTCAGGTCATTGTACATTCTTACATACATATCCATCTGGCCAATAGCTTCATGGGTAAGTTTGTGCGTTTTCAGATCTACCAGAATAAAGCATTTGAGATAATAATTATAAAATACAAGGTCGATGAAAAAAATCAGAAGTATCAGTCACAATATGCTGCTGTCTTGCTACAAAAGCAAACCCTTTTCCAAGTTCCATAAGAAACTGCTGGAGATGGGAAATAAGAGCCGATTCTATTTGGGTTTCTGTCTGAGAGCTATCCGACGGAAGCCCTAAAAATTCAAAAATATAAGGGTCTTTAATAAAGTGTGAAGTTTCTCTACTGTCACTTTCCGGAAATTTCAAGAGTCTTCCCAAGTATTGACTATCAATGTTTCGTTGCAGCGTCCGAGTATTCCAGTTTCCTTCGATAGAATGAAGTATATATTGCAGTCTGTGTTCAGGATTTTCAATCCTGCTGATGATCCTGTAATGAGTCCAGCTCAATTCGGTACGCACTGCGTTCCAAATTGGAAATGAACTAAAGAAAGCCCTCATATTATTAAGATTCCGTTCATTAAACCCTTTTCCAAATTCCAGAGTCAGCTGTTTGGCGAGATTTTTAAGTATGGATTTTCCATATTGGGCACGGCTTTGCCCATTTTGTTCCTCTTCAATAATCAGCTTACCGATTTCCCAATACATCTTGAGTACTATTGCATTGGTATTTCTGTAAACCGCAGATTTTGCATCAATAATAATTTGTGCAATCGAATTGTATAAGGTCTTATTGTAATTTTGAGGTCTTTCTGCCATGTTCCAAAGATACAAAACTTGATTTTTCAGTTCCCGATTAATTAATGGATTCTTTTGAATTTTATAAAAATATTTTTTTGAAGTAGTTTACAATAGTGCAAGTACTGCTTGCACAAATCATATGATATCATTCCTTGCCTGAGTAAAATAGTAACAGGCTAAAGCTAATCCTGCGTAAAAATTACCCATGTTTTCTTTTCACCTGCGTAAATTTTACCCATCTTAATTGTAGCGCCTGCGCAAAATAGTATCAGGTACCATTCTGATCTTAAAAGAGTACAGGTTAAAGCTGAAGCTGCGTAAAAATTACCCATGTTTTTTCCTAACCTGAGTAATTTTTACCCACCTTATTATAAGACCTGCATAAAAAAAGTATCAGGTACATTCTGATCTTAAAAGAGTACAGGTTAAAGCTGACCCTGCGTAAAAATTACCCATGTTTTATTCTAACCTGAGTAAATTTTACCCACCCTATTACAGAACCTGTGTAAAAATGTATCAGGTCATCTACTTACCCTGAGTAAAATGTATTCAGGTCGGTGCATTCTCCCAACTTCAATATTTGCAATGTTTTTTCTTTCAACAGCAAAAAACCGCATGAATAAAGTCAATGTTCTGCTTATTAGTGTTTTACGATTTCGTGAGAACGCTTTTCAGAACTCTGAAAAAAGTGGGCGATTTTATACGCAAGATGTGTCTTTGTACGTACAAACTTTTCAAGTTGTACCTACAAAGACTCTCTTGCCTTTTTTTGCAAAAAGGAGAAAAAACTGCGGAACTTGTTTTTTTGTTTCGGAGAAAATTATGAGCAATATTCCAGATTAGCCCAGTATATTCTTTTTTAATCTCCACATATTCCAGATGATTCCAGCATGTTCTTATTTAGCCCACGCCCGATGAATACTATTGTTTTCACGATTTTTATGCCCCAATTTTTGCAAAAGAAATTTTAATCAGAAAGCAAAATGAAAACACAGATTTATTTTTCTGTTATTTATCAGAGAGGTATTAACCCTTACTTGCCAAGAAGCGCAGAGCTGTTTAAATCGGAAAGCTTCACTGAGTTATTACTTTAGGAAAAATTAAAAATAGAAAAATGGAAAAGGAGGTAAGGATTTACATACGAATCCAAAAATCCAGAAAAGAGAACTGGAAGAAAATCTGCTCAGAAAAGCAGATCTCCTTGTCCAGCCTGATTATCCATTCAGTAGAAAATAGGATCCTGGACGATGAGAGGCGGAAAGTTTTGAATTTCATTGAGGTGCAGGATAACATTTTTGTAAAGATAGAAACGAACATCAATCAGCTGGCCCGACATGTCAATACAATGAAAGCCATAACCCCTTCGGAAGTAGGCTATTTCAACAGGCAGTTGAATCACATTATTGAGTTAAAAAAAAGAACAGAATAGCATTTTTAAAAAGATCTATTCCATGATCGGAAAATAAAACAAATAACAAATTTAATAATATGCAGAAATTAATATGCCGTCTCGCAGGATTATCTTTCATTCTTTCATCAACCGGAAATATTCGGGCTCAGGTCGGTGTTAATACCACCAGTCCAGCAGCAACCCTTGATGTTATCGGCAATGCGGATAAAAGTAAAGCATTGGATGGCATTATTGCTCCGAGAGTGAAAGGAAGCGAATTGGCTTCCCAAACATATACTACTTTGCAAAAAGGGGCATTGGTCTATGTGACCGAAGCAGCACCGGTACTTTCCGGTCAGGTTGTCCATATCACAACCCCTAATATCTATTACTATTTCGATGGTTCGGCGTGGGAGCCGCTTTATGGGAGCTTATATGATGTAGTTGAAAGAGGAAACTTTGCCCCGAGATATATTTCGTTTACGGGAAGCTCCGTCACAAAACAAGGTACAGCAGATGCTGCCTTAGGAATGAATCCGCAGACCTATTCGATGTATTTTGGAAATATGAACCAGATGCACACGGGAACGTATAATCTTTCTTACGGATACGGAGCCCTGCAGAAGCTCTCCACTGCTTCGGGGAATGTCGCCTTTGGAAGCTACAGTTTGAATGGTGTAACAACCGGAGCATACAATACCTTTATCGGCCATATTTCGGGATATGATCTTTCCAATGCCGGAAAAATTATTACGGGAAATGTGAACGTAGGACTTGGTAATGCAACCCTGGCAAAACTGACTTCCGGATATAAGAATATAGCAATAGGCCAGTCGGCCCTGAACAGTTTGAATACCGGAAGCTATAATACCATTATAGGTCAGTCTTCGGGGCAGTTTATTACGACGGAAAATAAAAATGTGATGCTCGGGGCACAGGCCGGAGGCTATGTCCGGGGAGAAAACAATGTATTTATTGGAACAGGAGCCGGGCACAGCAATACGGTAAATACTGTAGAAACAGTAAACAACAGGCTGGTCATACACAGCAATGCAAGCCTGGTTCCTTCCGAAGCTATCGGAACAGAGAACGTCGTTGATCTGAGCGCTTCCTGGACCAATGGTTTGATCATCGGTGACTTTGCTGAGCGATGGCTCAAGATCAATGGGACACTGAATCTCAATCCTACCTATCATATGGTACCGCAATCAGATACTTCCCATACCCTGAAAGTCGTTGCAAGACCGGATGGCAAACTGGGATTAATTAACGATAATGTGGCAGCCTTCATATCCATTCTCGAAACAGCAACCCCGGCACAAAAAATACAGATCAAACAAATTTTAGGCATATAAAATAAGAGGAACAAACCTTAAAGTATAATCCGTAAGTAGGCGGTTAATATTACCATAAAAATTGATCGTAAAAATTATGGGACCTGCGGGTTCCGGCTTTCCCGGAGTACAGTATAATGATAAAAAGGTAGAGAAAGGGAGTGGAGAACTGATGCTGATGAAAAATTTTCCTTCCATCGTTAACGAAAACAGCAGTCAGCAGGAGGTACGGGAATATTTAAGATCCGTGTCAAATAATGAAAGGGTAAAAAAGCCTCAGTTCCACGCCGTCGTTTCCACGAAGTTCCGGGAGCACTCCAAAGAAGAGCTTACCAGCATCGCAGAAAACTTTATGGATGAGCTGGGTTATGGAAAGCAGCCTTTTATTGTGGTGTTTCATAATGATACGGAAAATCATCATGTTCATATTGTTTCTACCCGTGTCAGTAAACAGACCGGAAAGAAAATTAATGACAGTTTTGAAAAGCTTAAGGCACAGCAAGCATTAAGCCGTACCATGGAAAAGCTGTATGGATTAAGTACACAGGAGCAAATAGAAAAATTACTGGACTACCGATATGGTTCTATTAAACAACTGGAACTGCTTTTAGAAAGAAACGGATTCAGGCTTTGTCCCAATAAGAATGATAAGAATATTTTGAATATTCTAAAAAACGGAGCCTGGCAAAAAAGCGTTAATGCCACCGAACTCAATTTCAGCAGTCAAAAAAAAGATTCCAGGACATGGCAGCTAAAGGCGATTCTCTTAAAATACAAAGAACTGTATTCATGCAAGGTGTTCAAGGTTGAAGACCGCAGGGCTGGGGAAGGTATGTTGCCTGAAGAAAAGCAAAACGAGAACCGGAATCCGAAAATTGAATTTGAGAGTGAGTTTCAGAAAAAATTGAGGGATGTTTTCGGGCTGGATGTAGTCTTTCATTACAAAGAAAGCGAGCCACCTCTAAAAGAGGATAGCAATAAAAAAACCGGTAACGGCACTGCCGCCACTCAGCCTTTTGGCTATACGTTGATTGACCATAAGACGGGATCAGTATATAAAGGAAGTGAAATCATGAAAATGAACGAGCTGTTTGAGTTCACTTCTGATGTCATAAACAAAAGGCTTTTTGAAAGCTTAAAGGATTACAATATAGCAGATGAAGCTTCTAAGCAAGTTATGTTAGAGTATTTGAAACGCCAGAATCCTGACCATGTGGCAAAAAGCTTTATGCTTTTTGAAACTAAAAAAAGAAAGAATAAAGAAATATTGGGCTCAGTGAGGAGCGAGGTAAAGCAATATCTCAAAACGCAGGACTCAAAAGATGTTCACATTATAAAATCCGAAGACGGTAAATTTTATGCTATCCACTCAAAATTACATTATGTAGGAGAGCTGGAACAGCTGATCGGCGAAAAAGATTATCAAAGATTCCTGAATCCGGGTGAAAATCAGCCGCAGGTTTCAGAAATCCAAAATGAAAGGCTTGCAAAAGAACTGAATGCAAGCATCAATGATTTGATTTTTCAATTCAGCAAATCCTCAGGAGGATCAGGAAAAGATCCTGGAGAAGAGGAGCAAAAGAAAAGGCGTAAAAAGAAAAACCGATAACCTGAAATTCAGCTTCCATTAAAAAATGAAGATATAACTATGATAATAACCTTTGCCACCCAAAAGGGCGGAGCGGGAAAAACCACTCTTGCCATTGCATTTGCCAATTACCTTTGTGAGGTTTCCCAAAGGAAAATTAAGGCATATGATTTTGACTTTCAGAAATCTTTTTTCAACAAATGGAAAGAGGACGAAAATTCAGAGCTGCCCAGGCTTTATGAAGTAGAACTCATCGGAGACGATGAAGAAGAACAGCCTTTTGCAGATCTGGAAAAAATTATAATCCTAAAGGAAAGCGAAGAAATATACTTGTTTGATCTGGCAGGCACGCTGGACCAAAAATACAGTGACTTACTCATTTACAGTGATTTTATTATCATTCCCTTTGAATACTCCGATGTATCGGTAAAATCAACCCTGGTATTCAAAAACCTCTTGGGCTTACTCGAAAGTGAAGCAGAGCGGATCTTTATCCGTTCCAAATATGACAAAGGCTATAAATATCTGAACCAAAAGGAGATGGATATTGAGATCGCAAAATACGGAACCCTGATTGAAAGTCCCGTGTATAAAAGGAACTGTTTGCAGACCATTAATACGAGGAAGCTTACTTATGAGCAGCGATATGCCATAAAAAAGCCATTCAACGAAATCATTGAACAAATCAATGAAGCATTACAAATTACCCTGTAAGGCTGATTCCAAAGAAAAAACAAAATAAAAAATATGATAAAGTATTCACTCATCCTGTTGGCAGCTTATTTCCTGTATTATGCCGGAAATATCCTGTACGACCTTTTCTTAAAAAAAAGAAAAGATTACTCACGTCGATCTGACTGAAGAATTTTCACTGAGCGGTTTTGCACAAACTGATGCAGAACCTCCAAGCCGGATTGGAATTGAAGATGTTGAAAACGTCAGTACCCCCAAATCCTTTTTGAAAAAAGAACTTCACTCCTCAAACCCATCAACTATCGATCAGCAGCCTGATCTGGAAGAACTAAGAGAACGATTTGAAGCTGAGCAGGATATTGACGATATGCCAGCACCAGCGAACGATACCACAGCAGCACCATCAGAAGAGAGCCCATCCGTCAACCCAAGCCAACCTCAGGATATGCCCGACAAACTAGTAGAGCATTCCAAACAGGAAAAGGCTGAGCCTAAAAAGTCCCATTGGAAAGAGCTTTTGAATTTATCGGAAACCACCGTGCAGATGGTGGCCAATTACGATGGCCAAAAGGTTTACCACTCCGTCATTTAAGCAGTAAGAAACCCTTCAAATTGACCAAATATCATCCTATCAACTGATACGGATAGTATACCCCTTATGCCAATTTCTAAGCACAAAATTTAATTCTAAACCAATAATTAATCATTATGAACAACAATGTAAAACGCTATGCGGCAGTAAAAAAAATATTGACTGCCTGTATGATTCTCCTTGCCGTCACTCCCATATTTGCCCAGGGCGGAGCCACAGCCATCTCCAATGCAGCCAATGACATTAAGGACTATTGGGATCCCATCAAACTGATTCTGAAAGCCGTGGGCGGATTGGTCGGCTTTATCGGAGGTCTTAGAGTGTATAACAAATGGACTAACGGTGATCAGGATGTTAACAAAGAAATCCTGGGCTATGGAGGAGCCATGATCTTTCTGATCGTCGTTCCGGAATTCGTCACCTCATTCTTTGCTTAAGCTATGGGATTCTACCTCTACAAGGGGCTCAAAAAGCCTCTTGTATTCTTCGGACTCAAGGGAAAATATATTTTCTATGCGGTGGGTGTTATCGGAGCCGGAGTCATAGCTGCGCTCATCTTATCCAGGTTTGGATTACTGGGCTCTTTATTGGGGCTTGTAGCCACCGGAGGCGGGGTTTATTTCATTTTCAAAAGACAGGATAAGCACGGTTTGTACGATAAAACTAAAAACTTCGATCAGATTTTCATTTTCCCTAAAAGGTTGAACAACAAAAGATTTTTACAGCATGGCAACAACAAAAAAACAGGCATTTAATATTCCTTTCATCGGGTATGATTATGGAAAAGATCACCATTGGGATTTTGATGTTCTTTTCGGTCAGTACGGAAACCCCATCATTGGCATCAGAATCAGAAATATGGTGGAACAATATTCGGCAGACCCGGATTATTATCTCCATTTTCATACGGTTCTGAATCAGGTGGTGTCCATCATCGGGGAAGGGAGAATTGTTCAGAAGCTTGATATTTTCTCAAAAAAGAAATATTCAGCCGAGCCTTCCAAGGAGTTCCTCCAACAGAAATATTCCGAGCATTTTGACGGAAGACTTTTTAAAACCATTGAAACCGTATTACTGTTTACGGATATTATTCATGATAAAAATAAAAAAAAACGGCCGGTCAGCGACTGGTGGCAATATAACAGAAAAGAGTTATAAAGAACTCCGGGACAAATGCCAGAAGGTATTTATGCTGTTAAAGCAAAATGACTGTGAACCGGAATTTCTATTTGAGAAAGATTTTGAGTATTATATTTCCGGAGCCTTATCCATGCAGTTTTCGGGTACCCCGGTTTTTGACAATATCAGAAGTACTAATGAATATTTGCAAATAGGCAATCGCTTTGTAAAAAATATTTCCTATGTCGATGTGGAAAACATTGACCTGCCTTCTGAAATTGAACCTTATTCCATTCTGGGAGGTAACGGGGCCGCTGCCGAAACAGCAGTGGATAATTTTACCTTCATCAATGAACTGGAAGATTATGAAACGATTATCTATAACCAGGTCATTACTATTCCACATCAGGCACAACAGCAAAGGGAACTGGACAAAAAGAAGAAAAAGCACGAAGGAGCGGCAAATAACTCTCCATCCAATGCCATTATTGCTGAGGAAATCCAGAGCCTGCTTCATCATATCGCCATAGACGGCCAGCTTATTGTTAATGCCCATTTTTCTATTCTGTTTTCAACAAACACTTTGGAAAAGATGGAAAACATCCAGTCTCAGATTGAAAATAAGCTGTTTACCAAAGGGATTATTGTCTCCAGGAATGCCTATAACCAGCTGGAGCTTTTCCGGGCAGCCCTACCGGGTAACGCCACAGAACTCAGGGAGTATGATCTGTTTATGACGACGAGCGAAGCGGCGTTTATGTTTTTTTTTTTAAAGAAAGCAACCCCGTGAACGAAGAAAGTGGCTTCTACCTCAGATTTACCAACCGGCAAGGCGTTCCCCTAAAAGTAGATCCCTCGGATTTACCGATGAAAACCGGAAGAATCAATAACCGTAACAAATTTGTGCTGGGACCCAGCGGGTCAGGCAAAAGCTTTTTAATGAATAATATCGTGGAGCAATACCTCACTTACAATTATGATGTAGTCATTGTGGATACCGGAGATTCCTACTCGGGAACCTGCAAATATAAAGGCGGAAGATACATCCAGTATACGGAAGAAAAACCTATTACGATGAATCCTTTCCTGATGGATCAGAAAGAATTTAATATTGAAAAAAATAGAGTTTTTAACTAACCTAATCTTTTTGATCTGGCAGGGAGCTGATGCTACGATGTCCTCCGCACAGAAATCCATATTAGATAATGTCCTGATGTCGTATTACCACCAGTACTTTAATTCGGGAACGAGGTGGTATGAAAATAAAACCTCTGAAGAGCTCATTCTCTATTTAAGCAAATACAATATCCACGAAGAAGATGTTTATGCATCGTACGAAGAGCAGTCAAGGGAAAAACATACGTATTATGATATTCTGGGAATAGCCTTCGATGCCGGCTTTGATGAAGTGAAGGAAGCCTTTAGAAAACTCGCTATTGAATACCATCCGGATAAAAACCTGAATAATCCTGATTATGACAGCGAGAAATTCTATACGATCTATGAAGCTTATGAAACCCTGAGTGATCAGGAAAAGCGTAAAGCCTATAATGAAACCCAGCTGATTTTTACTAAGGCTAATGAAATCATACAGCAGCCCAAAGACACTGAAGAATGGAATGAATCCTTTAGGAAAGCACTGATTAAAAAAATTAAGGAGCTGGAAGAGAAGCTTGTTATAAAAGAACTTTCCTTCAACGGCTTTTATGAATATTGCGAAAAATTCCTGCCTCTTTACCTGAATAATAAAAAGCATAAAATCAGAGAGACGGAATTTAATCTTAGGACATTTCTATTTGTATTAAGGGATTTTTACAAAGGTGGACGCTACGGGACAACCCTAAATAATGAAGGAGACAATAGCCTCTTTAATGAGCCTTTCATTGTATTCGAAATTGATAACGTGAAGGAGAACCCAAAACTTTTCCCCATCGTAACACTCATCATTATGGACACTTTCATCCAGAAGATGAGACTGAGAAAAGACCGTCGCAAAGCCCTGATCATCGAAGAAGCATGGAAAGCTATCGCCAGTAAGCTGATGGGAGGATACATTTTGTATTTGTATAAAACCGTACGGAAATTCTGGGGGGAAGCAGTGGTGGTTACCCAGGAACTGGACGATATTATCGGAAATGCCGTCGTAAAAGACAGCATTATCAACAACTCCGATACGTTTATCCTTTTGGATCAGACCAAATTCAAAGACAATTTTGATCGGATAGCATCTCTATTATCTCTGAATAAAGTAGAGCAAAACAAGATTTTCACGATCAACAATCTCAACAATAAATTCGGGAGAAGCCGCTTCAAGGAATTTTATTTCAAACGTGGTTCTAAAGGAGAAGTATACGGCAACGAAGTGGCGCTTGAGCAATATCTGACCTACACCACGGAAAAACCAGAGAAGTCGGCTGTTGAATACTACGTTGAGCAGTATGGAAACTACGATAAAGCCTTAGAAATTTTTGTAGAACAAGTGAAAAGCTTCGGGGATGATATGGGAAGCATGGTTTCCTTAGTGAACCTCTATCAGAAGCCTTTGGACTCAAAAGTCCTTGCATTCTACCACGGACTAAAGAACCGGAAGGTTAACCACGGTAAAAATATCTTCAAAATCATTACCCAGGAATTGGAAGATCATAACATCAGTCTTTCAGAATTAATCAACAGACAAACTCATGCATATGAAAACGTTTTAGCTTATTTTTTTTAGGATTTGGGACTATACTATGTGCACAGAACACGTACATAGACCCTACCGTAACGGCAGCGATGATCCTGTATTCAGAAAACCTGAAAGCCAAGCAGAATGAAGTCATCGACGAAACCTCCAAGCTGAAAGATGCCCAGACATGGGTGGGAACCCAAATGGTGGCCGCCAATGATATCCAGAATAAGATACTCAAAGGTTTGAAAGAAGTTTCCGGAACCCTGCAAAATGGGATTCAGGTAAAAGAGATTTATACGGAACTCAATAAATGTTACGGTTATTCTTCGGATGTTGTTCAACTGGCTTCCGCGCATCCGCAGTACGCCATTTTCGGGGTTAAAGCCTCGCAAAAAACCTATGAGCAAAGCCTGAAAATCGTAACAGATGTATCAGACATCCTGGCTTCAGGAGAGCTGAACCTCGCTACGGCAGGAGACCGCTATAAGATCCTGCATAACATATCGGGAAACGTAAAAAATCTAAAGCTGTGGCTGTTGGCTATCAAGCTGCGATTGGAAAAAGCAAACAGGCTGGGATTCTGGAACTCCATTAATCCCTTTGCGGGCTATATCAATACGGACAAAGCAATTGTTGAAGATATCATGAACCGATACAAACGCAACTTTTAAAGTTTTTAAAATGAAATCGAAGAATGAGATTCGCCGACTGTATGGAGGCAAAAGGAAATTAATTTTAAGCGTATTCCTTCCGATGGTTTACATCGTAATCACATCTTCCGGAGGCAGCTCTACACCCGCCTGGCAAAAAGAAAATGTTTCCTTTCCGATGATGGATTTGGAAATCAATGCCACGATGAAAGAGCATGACCGACAAAAGGAGATGCGGCAAAACCAGGCCCTGAATGCCGGTATTGAAACGGTTAATAAAAACGAGTGGAACAGCTTTAAGGATAAGGTAGTTAAAATACAGGACAGGCTAAGGATTGTTTCATTTGCCTTGCAGGCAGTTCCAACAGGAGTTGCGATGAGCCGAGAGATTGGTAAGATCACTCAAAACCAGGCTGCCATTATTGATGAAATCAGTACTGCGCCTTACTCCATTGCAGCTGTCTTGCCTTCCGGAGTACAGTATGTGGATGATTTACAAATGGTACTCCGCTTAATCACCGGAATTATCCTCTCTTACGGAGCCATCAATCAAATGGAAAAATCGGAACGCAAGATTTTATTGGACTATGCGCTGGGCGAAGTCAAAACCCTGAGCAGGAACTCAACCCATATGTTGCTCAAGATACGGGATATTAAAGCCAAGGTACTGCGCAATAAAAGAGCTTTCCAGTATTACGTCAACAGGGATAAGCAAGTGGTGGAAAACATTATGAAGAACATTAAATCCTTTTAATAAAAAATGAAAAATATACTAACCTTCGGAATTTTAGTGTTTTCTGCGGTTTGCGTAAAAAGCCAGCAGATCGTGATCAATGATAAACTGCTATCCCAGATTACTGTTAATCATGGTGTTCGATTAGGGAGTGAACAAGCCTTTTTGGACTCTTATGAAAAGCAAAATGAGCTCTATAACGAGATTAAAAATAAAACGGCCCAGGTGATTGCCATTCAGGAATATATCTACCAGCAGCTTAAAAATGTCAATTCAGCCCTTACCCAAAGTAAAAAGCTCATCTACCTCTATCAGTATTTAGGAAAAATCGTAAGCAACTCCCAAACCATGCTGGATTTGTCTGTGCAGCATCCGGAATATGCCGCGCTGGTTTCAAAATATTATGCGGCCATAGGACAACAAGCCCTGAAGCTCCAACAAGAGGTAACGCAGGATATCCTGAATGAAAACAAAGATTTTCTGATGGATGCTATGGATCGGGAAATGCTCATTGAAAAGGTACTGACAAGGGTCAGGAATATCAACGGCAATATTCTCTACATCATTTTACGGCTACAGAATGTAAAGAAGATCCCCTATCTCTATCAGGTCCCTGTACTTAGGAATTACATCAATATCGACAGAGCCATAGTGGGAGACATTATTCAGAAATACAAATACATTTTTAACTAAAACAATGGAAAATTTATTTATAAAATTAATCAGGCTGCAATTTTTGCTTGTAGCTGCTGTCGTTTCCGCACAACTGAGTGTAAAACGCCTCAATGACCCTGCCATTGTCGCTCAGCATAAGCGAATGGTTTTTGAAAGCTGGGGAGACTGGCGTCCTTACCCAAAATACTTCCTGGGAGTTCAGACCAATTTTGCCTATGCCACGGTATGGGGGATGTGGGCTCCCAAAATCAACAGGGATTATAAGGATGGAGATGATATTAGACCCTTAAAACCTACGGGAGTACAAAATCAGCGATTTGCAGAAGTGAAATACGAGGAAGAAGAAGCAAAAAAAATAAAAGCAGCTTCCGATACCATTTATAAAAGGAGTGTCCAGGATTTTGCCCATTGGACTTCTGCTACCGTAGATGCTGATCCTCTCTGGCTCTTGTATTATAAACGGATGCTCAAACCGATTACTGAATTTCCTGATATCCCACAAAATTTTATAGAATGGAGGCTGAAAGACCAGCAAACTTATGAAACGCTTAATAGTATAGGAACATTAAAAAGGCTTCAACAGGAGCTGGATCTCATTAAAGAAAAATTTGCGATGTCCCGGTCTATGGATATGCCGAGAGGAAAGCGCTTCCTGATGTATCACGAAACCCTCCTTCGTTGGAGAAAATTTGTTCAGGAATTAAGGAAACATAATAACAAAACGACCCTTCTTCTGGATTATAAAAATATCCTGAAAAATCATTCTTCTTATGCTTTGCCTACAGCCTGGAGTCCTGCATCAGACAGGCAGGTTATTCAAAACATCATGTTCAAATATAAAAATCGATATTAAAATGAATAAAACAGTAACCTTATGCTGTTGTCTCCTGACACTTTTATTGCCGGTAATGGGTTTTGCCCAGACCGATGGTGATTACAGTAATTTACTTCAGTTCCTGAAAGGCGACGGAGCTTTTGAGAAATGGTTCATGGAGGTCTTTACCAAGCTGGATACCAGTGTTCAGGACAATGCTAATGATGCCGCATTGGTTGGAAAAGCCATTGGCGGATTAGGGGCATTGATGTACCTCGGATACATGGGATGGCAGATGGCAGCCGGGGACCGGGAGTGGGAGATTACCCCGATGCTGAAACCAATCCTGATCGGATTCACCCTGATCTATTGGACGGGATTTGTCAATCTGATACAGGCTCCCTTTGAAGCCATTGCAGAACCGGGAATCAGCATTTTCAGCGATATAGAATCTGAGGTTAATGATCTTCGGGTGCAGCGCTTCAAAAAAACAACAGCAATTGTTAGACGCTGTTATAAAGCTGAAAGCAGATGAAGATGCCAAGCAGGAAGTTATTGAGAATACCGGACAGGATGCCGATGATTCGTGGTTTGATATCAGTGAGGGCTTAGATAAACTTATCCAGCCCATCAAGGAATGGCAGATCAGGATGCAGTTCCAGATGCAAAAATTGGTGGCTGAAGTGATTGAGTTTATCTGCCTTTCTATCTTAAGAATTTGTGTCTACCTGATTTTCTTTATTCAGAAGATCTGGGCGTACATCCTTATTATATTAGGGCCGATTGCGGTGGGTATGGCTCTTGTTCCGGGATTTGAAAGTTCCTTCTACAACTGGGTTTCCAAATTCATCAATATCAATCTCTACACTTTTGTGGCGTATACCATCATCAATATTGGCCAGCAGCTGATCGCTTCCGGCTATATGATGGAAATAGAAAGGTATGACACCCTTTTAACAAACGGAACGGTGACCAATTTAGATGCCTTACTGGTCTATGTAACTAATTCGGGAATGATTTATAACCAGCTTTTTACGTGCGTAGCTTATATCGTTACCGGGATTGGGGTTTTGATGACCCCTACGATTGCAGATACCATTGTGTCAGCAGGAGGAGCCGGAGCCATGACCAAAATGAAAAGTGCCATAGGCAAAATGGCGGGCAGTGCTAAAACTGCTGTTCTGGCTGTTAAAACCGGAGGTGCTTCTGTGGCTGCAACAGCTGCCAAGTCTGCTGCGGCAGGTTCTGCATCGGGGAGAGTTCAGCAGGCAATGAAAAACGGGAAATAGGATTTCCTGCCATTTTAATTCAAAATCTTAATAAAAATGCTTATCAAAAATATAGAACAAAGAATCAAGGTGAATAAGATCGTTTCACTTTCAGCTATTGCCTTTGCCGTTTTCATTGTTATCGGTGGTTTTTTCTTCGCCTATAAAATGATTGAAGATTCCAGAAAATCCATTTACATTCTGGATAATGGTGTACCGGTCTTGGCAAAGCAAACCGATGTCTTACTCAACAGGCCCGTTGAATATAAAGCCCAGATTGAACTGTTCCATCGGTTATTTTTCACATTGGCGCCTGACGATACCTACATCAAGGATAATATCCAGAAATCATTGTATCTCATTGATGACAGCGGAAAGAAAGAATACACCAATCTCAGGGAAAAAGGCTTTTATAACCAGATCATTGCTTCCAGTTCCATGGTAAGCATTCATACCGATTCGGTTAAGCTTGATTTGGAACAAAAAAAATTCTCCTTTTTCGGGAAGCAGATGATTACAAGAAAATCATCTGTCATTACCCGAAAGCTTATTACTGAGGGTTTCTTTGAGGACATTATCCGGAGTCCCAATAACCCACATGGAGTAATGCTTACAAACTGGCGCATCCTTGATAATGAAGAAATTTCCAATCAAACCAAAAATTCTTACTAACCATGAATACTTCATTCAAACAAGCCGGACAGAAATGCCTGCAATGGATTGTCCATCACCCGAAAAAGTTTTTTGCCTATTCGATGATTTTTTTGTCAGTGTCATTCATAGGTTCTCTGATACAGGGAATTTTCTTTCCCAGCGAGACCGTATTTAACATTAAACCACCTGTCCTTTATTCCAAAAGCCAGATGGCTCAGGGCCCCACTGTAAACAATGAAAGAGAGATCAAAAAGATTGTGGAAGAGCTTAAGATTTTAAAAGTGAAAAGAGACCAAAAACAGTTACAGAATGGGGACAGCCTGAGGATTGAATATTTGTTTAACCAATTTCAAAAATTAAAAACTCAATGAAAAAACTTGATTTCAAACAGAAAAAATACATCCTGCCCCTTTTGGCACTACCGTTTCTGCTGCTTTTTGTCTATGTAGGAACCCAGTTTGCCAAAGAAGAACAGCCCAAAGACAAGCCCAAAGAACTCTCTCTTTCCCTTGGTGATTCGCAGGATTCGATTATGAGTAAAAATGACGCCTATGATGCATTCTTCAAAAAAGAAGATAACAGGACAATGCTCGAGGGGTTGGGGAAAGAAAAGGACAGCCTATTGAGCTACGAAGACCAGTTATCATTAGCTCAGAAGAGAAAAATAGATTCGCTCAAAGTGGTGTCCGGAAGACAAAACGGGTATCAGTCGAAAGGAAATTTATCTTCTTACTATAATCCGAAACAAGAGCAGAATGATGACCGGGATTACAAACGGTCTTCAGAAATTATCCGGATGCTGAACGATAAATCTTATGGCAAACCGGAAAGTGACTATGCTTCGGAGCATTCAAAAGCAACCTCTACTCATCAGCAAAACCCTGATCCGGTCAAATACCTGAAACAGCAGATGCTGGTCATGGATTCTTTGGAAAAAGCAAGAGACCCGGAATACCAAAGTAAGCTGGCAGCAGAGGAAAGGCTCAAAGCCAACAAAGAAAAAATGGAGGAATTCCTGAATTCGACCTTCAATGTCAGCAAATCAGGGATCAACAGTGAGTTCAATGCTTTTTACAAAGAACAGGAAAACAGCTTTATCAAAGCGGTCATTGATGAAAACAACAAGGGATATTTGGGGAGTCGGATCCGGCTGAGATTATTGGAAGACATATTTGTGGGGAACAAAAAGCTCAGCAAAGGTTCCATACTCTATGGGCAGATTTCAGGGTTTGCGATGCAAAGGGTGAATCTCAGTATCGTATCTGTATTCACTAAAGGAGAAATTTATCCGGTCAACTTATCGGTTTACGATGTCGATGGAAGCAAAGGGCTCTATGTTCCAGAGAGCATTTTCCGGGATATGATCCGGGAAATGGGAAGCAACTCCGTACAGGGAACGCAGATGGATATGGGCGGACAGGGATTTTTTACCAGTATCGGCTCCAAATTATTCACATCCACTTCCAAATCTATTGCTAACCTGATTAAAACCAACAAGGCCAAATTGAAATACAACTCTTATGTATTTCTGATTGACGAAAAACAACTGAAAGATTCACAAAACCAACAAAAAAAATAAAGAAATGAAAGCCATATTGTACACATTCCTGATTTTCATAACGCAACTTTTTACGGCACAAACAGCCACTAAAGAACAGATTATTTCGGATTTACCGGAACTCGAAATTACCGAAGGTATCAGTCTTCATATCATTTCTCCGGAACCCATTCAATATGTGGACCTCTCCACCCAACAGCTCACAGGGGATTTACCTTCGACGCAGATTGCACGGGTTAAAATTGTAGAAAGAGATTCGGCAGCCAAGACACAAGAGTCAGGATATGGAACCCAGGAAAAATGGAAGCCGAACCTCGGCATTATCACGGTGGTGGGGCAGTCTTTTATTGCCCAGTACAAAGCCATTTACAGAAATCCTGAAAACCTAAATACCGTTACCAATATCCATATTCAGCCGGAGGAGATGCAGCCCATAGAATTTGATAAAATGGTTTTCTCCAATCTTGAGCTGAGAAAATTTGCGATGGATATTATTCAGAAAAAATCAGAAAAAAATCCGATCCGGGAAGAGAAGAACCTTGGACTCAATGTTCAGCTTAATAATGTCTATGTCATCAGCGACTATATATTCCTGGATATGACCTTTAAAAACAATTCCAACTTAAGTTATGATATCGAAGCTTTGAAATTCTCCGTAGAAGATAAAAAGATCCATAAAGCGACCAACAACCAAAGTATCGAGATGACCCCATTATTTCAGCTGAACCCTCAGAAGCATTTCAGGAAGAATTTCCGGAATATCTATGTGTTCAAAAAAATTTACCTACCCGAACTCTAAAGTGATGATGATCCGCCTGATCGAAGAGCAGCTCTCAGGAAGAACCATCGAAATGAAAATAAATTATTCGGACATTTTAAAAGCCGATACTTTTTAAACAATTAATACTATGGACAATTTTATAACTATCGCGATTATAGTATATGGACTCATGCTAATTGCAACCGTATACTGCTGTGTTTGTCTCATCATTATTGGAAAAAAATGGAACCAATATGCAAAGGATTATGAGCAATTATTAATCCTTAAAAATGAGTTTGAGAAAATGTCTGAAGAGGAAAGTTACTCTCGTATGATCGAAAGGGTTAAAAAAAGAGGACATGAAGTTATTGACCAATTGAATGTATTGAAGGCTGATCTGGTTACAATACTGGAACATCATGAAAAATTGCAACAGCAGAAGCTGCATCATCATAACCAGTCTGAGAAGGAGCCTTCACTGGACAATTTTTTTGAAAACTATTCCTAATGCAAGAACAACAACATCAGATCAGGATTTACGGCTTCCTTCAGAAGGCGGTATATGCCGTGGTAGCGCTGGATTGTGCATCGCTATTTTATCTGCATGCCAATATTCCGGTGGTTTCTAACTTATTGAAGAATTTTTCCAGAATGAGCTTCATTTATCCTCCTGTCCATGCTAAACTGGCGACACTCATTCTGATAGGATTGGTGGCTATTGGAACAAAGGCTAAGAAAAAGAAAGACCTTAATATTACTATGGAAATAGTAGTTCCTATGGTATTGGGACTCCTGATGATGTTTTCTTCTTTGGTTTGGGAGCGTAAAGCCGGAAATCCTTTACTTCCTAAAGTCTTTCCGGGAATGAATCTCTACCAGGTGCTTTATGCTTTTCTTTCTTTTTTGGGAGCGGTTATCCTTCAGATGGGTGCTGACAGCATTTCCAAGCTGATGCAGCAGAAAATGGGAAAAGACCGATGGAATGTCGAGGAAGAATCCTTTGACCAGAATCAGGAATTAGTAGAATCCGACACGATGATTAATATCCCCTATTTATTTCGGTATAAAGGAAAAAGTAATAAAGGCTGGATGAATATTAATCCTTTCCGGGGGACGATGGTGATTGGCGTGCCAGGTTCCGGTAAATCTTTTGGAGTGATCAATCCCGCGATCAGGCAGATGATAGCTAAAGGATTTTGTCTGATAATTTACGATTTTAAGTTTCCCGACCTAGCGCAGATCGCTTATTACCACTATTTATTCAAAAAAAGTAAGGAATCAGGTTATAATTACAATTTTTATGTTATTAACCTGAATGAAGTGGAGAAATCCAAAAGAGTCAACCCTTTCAAAAAAGAATATGTAAAAACATTAGCAGAAGCACAGGAAATGGCTGAAGCTATGGTGTCTTCTTTACAAAAAGGCAGTACCAGTTCCGGAGGCGGTGCTGACCAGTTCTTTACCCAATCGGCTATTAATTTCCTTTCATCCTGTATTTATTTTTTTGCGACCCACGAAAACGGAAAGTATTCGGATCTGCCTCATATTCTTTCTTTTATGAACCGTAGCTATAAAGAAATTTTTGATACACTTTTCGGTCACGAAGAACTGTATTCTTTATTATCGCCTTTTAAATCAGCCTATGATAACAAGGCTTTTGACCAATTGGAAGGGCAGGTAGGAACATTGAAGATTTTCCTGTCGCGACTGGCTACCAAAGAAAGCTTTTGGGTGTTTTCAGGGGATGAAGTGGAACTCAAAATAACAGACCGGAACAATCCTTCCATTGTTATTTTAGCATCAGACCCGGGAACTCAGGATATCAACTCCGCTTTGTATTCTTCGGTACTCAACAGGACTTTAAGACTGATCAATTCAAAAGGCAATCTCCCCGGAGGAATCATTGCCGATGAATTTCCGACCATTTATATCCACAAGATAGACAATGTGGTGGCTACGGCAAGGAGCAACAGGGTTGCTGTTTTGCTCGGGCTTCAGGAACTTCCACAACTTCGTCAGTTCTACAAAAAAGAAGTGGCAGATACCATTTCTGCCATTGTCGGAAATATCCTGTCCGGTTCTGCAAGGGATAAAAATACGCTGGACTGGCTCGAAAAATTGTTTGGAAAAATAAAGCAGAAGTCGTATTCGCAGTCCATTTCCCAGCAGGGTACGACGACAAGCATCAATGAGAAAATGGATCATATGATTCCCGCCGGAAAAATAGCGGCACTCAAAACTGGAGAAATGGTAGGAATGATTGCCCAGGGAGAAGAAAATGATACCGAAGAATACAAAACCTCCGCTGTGAACGGTAAAATCAACCTGGATATGAAAAGTATTAAAAAAGAGGAAGCGGAACTTCCGCCCATGCCTAGCTATTATTCTTTTGTTGATAAGGCAGGAGTTAACCGCAAAGAAGAAGTTTTAATGACCAACTTCAGGAAAATCAATAAGGAAGTGGAGTTAATCGTCAGAGAATCAGTAAAAGCATAATGTTATGAAGAGTAAAGTAATTGATATCCGGATTTATAGGATGATAGTTGCAATGTTTCTGTTTGCAGGCAGCTTTACGTTTGCCCAATTCAATACATTAACACTTGTACAGGCCCAAAAGCCGGAAAATAAAATCCGTATAGAAACTGCAAAAGAAGAGAACTCTCCTGAGCAAAAAAATAGAAAAAATTTCTGGGAGAGAATCTTCAAAACGACGACAAAGACGGATTTAAAAAATGAATTGGATTCCTTGAAAACCCTTATGAAAGGATATCGTCAAGAGAATAATGACAGAAAAGCACGATACGAAAAAATGAGAGATTCCTTACTACTAGCCACTAAGCTTAGAGCCGAACTGAAAAAAGACCTTTTAAAAAATCAAAAGTTCTCAGGCTTTATATGATTTTGTAGAGGAACCTAAAGGATCTTTATCAAAAATCGTTATGCCTTTAGCGGGTAAGATGATAATCACTTCTTCTTACGGTACGCGGGTTCATCCTATTTCCGGAGCCCGGAAAATGCACAGCGGTATTGACCTGAAAGCATATTATGAAAATGTACATTCTGTCATGGACGGAATCGTAACGGCAGCAGGCTGGGATCCGCGTGGCGGGGGCAATTATATTAAAATACGACACTTTAACCGCTTTGAAACCGCTTACCTGCATCTGTCTCAAATTTATTATAGAGTAGGAGAAAGGGTAAAAGCCGGATTTATCTTAGGAAGAAGCGGAAATACCGGAAATTCAACAGGACCTCACCTGCATTTTTCGGTGAAAGAATTTAGACAAAGTATTAACCCTGCTCATTTTTTAAATGATTTAATAAAAGCCACTCATCTCATGGCAGCTTATCATAATAACGATACGGCTCTATACAAACCCTACTAAAATAAATTAACAATGAAAAACAGCAATTTACCTACAGACGAACTGAAAAAATATGGAATTATTGGTGAAGACCATACATTTTCTAAAAAACTAAGTGCAGAAGATATTCAGAGATTCCTACAGGGATACACCATTGTCGCTGACAACGATAAAAACCGGGCAACTTTTCAGCTCACGGATAATAATACCCAGCTGAAAGTTATCTTCCTGGAAAGGGATAAAAGCCTTCCTGAAATCCTTAAAAACAGTGAAACAAGAATAGAATACTCCGATATCAAGGGGTTCTCAAATAAATTGCCACCGGAGCTTCCGACGCTTGAAAAGAAAGCATTTATTTTCGATCAGGAAACCGGCAAAGTGGTCGAGTTTGATTTCATCAGGCATACAACAGAGTTGACGGCTATTATTGCTGATCTAAGAGATGCAACTGAAACTAGGCGATATAAAAATGAGTTACTAAAGCTTAAAGGATTCATCCAGAATAAATTGGAAGCGGAAGTTCCGCCGGAGATCGCTAAAGAAATTACCAGTGATTTGAATATTATCTCTAAAGAGATAGATACAGTTGATGGAATTCTTGCCAGACAGTATGATGATTCTCAAAAACAAGAAAAATCTGATATCAGTTTGAATGTAAATGATCCTGATCTCTATCAGGATGCCAACCGAATGAGAGAAGAAGAGGAGCAGGAGCGAGAAGAAAAACGAAGGTTTAGAAGATAAATCCTATGGATGCCTCTAATAAACTGTTTCAGAATATATAAATCTCAAAATAAAATTTTAAAATGGATTTATTTGAAGATTACAGCCTTCTTCAGGAAGAATTGAAGGCGGTCTGTGATAAATGGCAGGAAAAAGCAGCGTACCGGGGACTTGATTATAATGATTGTGAGATTTTTCAGAAAGAATGCGAAGCTATCGGCTATACGTTTGATTACGGACTGGATGCCGAACCATTTGATTTACGACCCATCAATTTAGGGCAACAACAATTGCAGGATCATATTACTAACAATCAAAATCCAGACATTATGGGAACAACAAATGATTTAAGCTGGTATGATAAGAATATTACTCCTATAACCCGGGCTTATAAAGATTTTGTAAAAGAAAAAGAAAATACATCACCTGAAATTTTTTTTCAGGATGGTGAGAGAGTCTTTACGGCGAGAGAAATCAAGTTTTTAGCGATTCTTGGGTATAAAAATTCTAAAAATGAAATGAATGTTTCTTATCCTGAAAGGATAGAATCAGTAACCGGTGAAGCAATGACAAAAGATATCAGGAATGAATCTGTTAAAGATAATCTAAGCTTTGATCCCGGTACTCGAAATGTTATACAAGAGAATTTAGGTATTGCAGAGAACAGAGCATTGAAGCTTGATGAACTCAAGGATATGCTTACTCAATATTATGAAAATGAGCAGGAAAGTATGTTTGATTTTACCCATCCGAGATCTATTAAGACGTTGGAACTGGCATTATTTCTTCAAAATGCAGATGAACTGTTAAAGAAGGAGATTCTGACATACATTTTTACAGAACCACCACTACAGCCTAATTTCTACGACTTCAGAGATGATTCTTATGATAGGGGAGAGTCTTCTTATGAGAAAGCAAAGGAATCCTATAAGGTAAAGATAGAAAAATATAACCTTTTTTTAGAAAATGCTTATTCAGTTTTTGATCAGTACCATTTTGATATTCATATGATCCATGAATCCAATGTCGAAAGAGCACCGGATGCATTCAAAGTCTTAGTGCATGACCTTTCAACTCAATTTTCGGCGGAAGCTAAATCAATAACTAAGCCCATTAATACAGATCAGTCAGTAATTCATGCTAATAACGATAGGAAAACGTATGAAATAACATCGTCCCCTCAAATGGGAAAAAATAATCCCCATGTGGAAACTACCATCGAAGGGTATAGCAGCAGTGAATTAATGAATCTGTCAGATGGCGAATTAGAAAATCTATTAAAGCTAAAGAAAGAACAGTATAAAATAGAACAAGTGAACGATGATATCATTGCTATGTCTTTTATTGATAGCGAAATAAAAAGACTTCTGGCCCTGATTCATCATAAATCAATTAATAACAATCAAAATCCCAACATTATGGAAACAACAAAAGAATTCGATCAGGTTCAATACCTAAAAGACCAGTTAAAATACCTTGGCTTTGGTGAAGATTCAACACTTCACAAAGATTTGGAAAAAGGTATTGAGTCTCCCAAACAGCAGTTTGAAATCAAGACGGTCTCAGATAAGGCGCTGCCCGGAAATACCGTAGACTTTGTTTTGAAATTCAATAAAAGCGAAAATGGAGGTGTTTTCTTTAATTCTTACCAGGCAACACTGAAAAATGAAAAGAATGAAAGTTTTTCCCACAATTTTTATGTGAGCAAAGAAAGCACCTTTACTGCTAAAGAGGCCGTTAATCTTCTGGAAGGACGTTCCGTGAAAATAGAATTTCACAATCCGAAAACAGACCAGATGGAACCTGCCTTTGTCAAGCTCGATTTTAAAGAGCCTAAAACCGAGAAAGGAAATTATAATTTCCAGAATTTTTATAAAAACTATGGTATTGATACCGCTGAAATTGTAGAAAAGTCCAATCTGGTATTTGATAAGCCTGAATATAAGGAGAATACGATAAAATCTTTGGAAAAAGGCAACGTGGTTAAGGTGAAGTTTGAATTAGAAGATGGGATCGTGGAAGGAAAAGCCGTTCTCAACCCCCAATATAAAAACCTGAACCTATATGATATGGATATGAACAGGATCAATACCAACAAACCTTTACAGGGTTTGGAAGATGAGAGGGAACATGATAAAGCTAATGTAAGAGAGCAAAGCATCAAACGATAAAATTTCCTACCTATTATCTGAAAGCGGTAAGTCTGATGATGATTTGCCGCTTTTTTAAAATCTATCCATATGAAAATACACTTAATACTGCCATACCTGCTTTTTCTTTTCACTATCAGTTCCTGTCACAAAGAAATCAAATCCGAGAAAGGCGGAATTGATTTGATTTCCAATGTCTATTTTGATGCGTCCAAGGGATTGGACAATATGCAGAGTTTTCATGTCTCGAAAATAAATTATTCTCACGATCAGCTTATAGAATATGTTCCGGACCTTTCATTTCCTGAAATTAACAGACAGGTGTATTATATCAGGGATTCACTCTGTTATCCTATTAACCTGATGGAACGTAATCTCATCTTTTCTGATCTTTCCAGGAAACAGCAGCCTTTATTGGTTTGGAAAAAGAAAGGGGGAGCTGTGTTTTCAAAAGAATGGATTCCCAACTACAGGAACAGAAGAAACCTGCCAGACACAGTTGTATTCCATAAGAAATACAAACGTTTTGAGATTAATTCTCCCTGGACGTACACAAGATTTTACATCTATCAGACAGACACTATTTTACCTTATTCGCTGTACAGACATGCCGAAAAAGACTATCATGGACGGTTGGAACGTATTGATTCCTATAATAAAAAAGATGACGTTTTTGTAACGCTCCAATTACTGCCCAGAAAAAACTGGGATGATACTGCGAAAGAACTATTTGAATTTAATCATTTTGTAAAAAAACGGGAAAGTGAATGAAAATCAGCTAACATATAACATCGATGATATTTCCGTAATAGAAGGGAATAAAAATGAACTGATTGTTTTTAACAGCAGTAAGGACAGGGATTCATTCCTGGAACTGCTGAAATTAAATAATCAGAATAATAACAGAACCCTTGTTGCCATTCATTCCGGTGCAAATACCAAAAAGTTTATGAACAGGTATCAGAACTATGAAGGTAAAATATTCCTTTGCCTGAATGGTGACAGAACGGGAAATATGATGACACTGAAAATACTTACTGAGCTGAATAATAAAAATATAAAGGACATTCGTCCCTTATACGGAATCTCAGAAAGCGGTAATCAAAGCCTAAGTGAGTATTTAGAAAACAAACTAGGTCTTCAAAATAAAAAATACTATTTTAGTCGAACCAAAAAATTCAGAAGATGCAGACCTTAATAATAAACGAAACGGAATTCCCAACACTCAGCACGTGGGATCCCAACTTTCTGAACGAAATTCTGGAGAATCTCTCCAAAGAAGCCAATCCGAGCAAAACGGAAATCACCCGCGAGGACAAGCTATGGGCAGCAACCATGCTGGAAATGGACTTGCAGGCACAGGGTGGAGCAATTTGGGAAGCAGAGGAGAAGGAAGATCCGTTGACGGAACACAACCGCAAAATGATGAAGAAAATGCAGGAAGAAAACATTCCCTGGGCGGAATCGTATCCGGGAGAGCTTTATCCAATAGATCAGGATTAGATTTATCCCATAAAAATAATGAGGATTTAGATATTCTCATTTCAAAATATAGAGGTCAGAAGCTGACCAATGAGCAAGTTGCGGAAGTGGTTTCCGCAGCTTGCTTTGTTTCGGGGAATGACAAAATTTCTCTAAATGAAAATCTTAGCCCTACAGATGAGCTGAAAGGTATTTGCAGCCAGTTCAAAAGCGGTGGAACAACGAAAGAAGGCAGAGGGATTTTAGATGAATACTACACCGATTCAAGGATTGTAGACGCTGTCCGCAATTTAATCAAAGACCGGTTTAAAAACCATCAGGAAATTTCAGTATTGGAACCGAGTGTAGGAACGGGAAACTTTCTCTATGCTGCAAAAGACTTGGGTATAAAAACAAGTATTACGGCTTTTGAAATCAACGAAACCACAGCCAGAATAGCAAAAATCCTTCATCCCGAAGCTGATATCCATCTGCGTTCCTTTGAAACTGAATTTATTGATGAGAAAGGTGGCAAAAAAGAATTTTCCGAAAAATATGATCTGGTTATAGGTAATCCTCCCTATGGTGATCATCGGGGATTGTACAAAGGGTTGGGCGAAGAGCCCAAAATCTTAAAATATGAAGATTATTTCGTTAAACGCTCTTTAGATTCTTTAAAACCCGGTGGGATTCTGGCAATGGTGCTTCCGTCAGGTTGGTTAAACAGGCAAAACCAATTGAAAAATGCCGAGCTCGTAGAGGGATTCCGTTTGCCTAGCGGTGCTTTTGCCGGAACCGGTATTGGTACGGATATCATTATTCTTAAGAAAGACCCTCTGAAAATTTCAACGGATATCTCCGACTATTTTGAAAACAATCCTGAAAAAATTCTGGGTGAAACCCGGGAAAAAACCAACCGTTTTGGGCGTCAGGAAAACTATGTCCACGGAAATTTAGAGGAGGCTTTATTAAAAATTGAGCAGCTGAGGGGCAAAAAAGAAACCGAAAGAATCGGGAATCTCTTTGAAGATTTATTCCTGGAAGCTGAACAAGAACCTAAAATCACCTTAAAAAATAAGGTTTCGATGGTTCAACCGGAAAAAATTAAAGATTCTGAGCTTGGTGAGATAAATCTTACTGAAGTCCGGGGAAAAGTGGAACAAGTACTTTCATCACTTAATTCTGTAAAATTCAAATCTCCGGCAGTTGTAAAGGAGATTGAGAAGTATACGAAGATTCAATCCCAAATTGCCAGCGAGCCAAAGAAATTCGATCAAAGCCTAATTGATGAAATCCTCCAAAAAGCGGAGAAAATTATTCAGTCCCAACATGAAAAAAATACGGAGTATAGAATTCAGACCAAACCGGAGCTTAAAAAAGGAGTTCTAAAGTATCAATTCCTCAAATCCGATGATATTGTAAATACCTCACTTCAAAACAGCTCTGAGCTTTCTAAGGCACAGATTGAAGCCTTTAGAGATACCTCATATGACGGAACTTTACATAATCGAGGAAAGCATTATCAATTTGCCAACTACATAGATGGAAAATGGGTACATGACTTTTACTATGCTGAAGGGAATATTTATGCAAAGTTGGAACACCTGGAAAGAGATTTTACAGATAAATATGCTGTTGGGGGAACGGAAAATCAATACGAAAAGCAAAAATTCTTATTAGAAAGCGTTTTACCCAAGCCTAAATCCCTTGATGAAATTTATATCAGCCCTAACCATGAATTCATTCATCAGTTTAATTTAGGGACTATTGAAAGGTTACGATATAATTCAAGTACAAAAAGTACAGAGCCTGTTACGGAAAATTATACACTTGCAGAAAAATTTAAGGATTTTGTAAGCAGTTTGCCCAGTGATGCCTTTGCGGGATCATCGTCGTGGGAAGTCAGAGGCTTTGTGGATAATGAAACAGTTACGGGAAGCGATAAAGAAAGAAATGCTCTCGTCCGTGAGAGGAGAAAAGCTGCTGCTAACGATTTGTTTTATAAATTTTTGAGAGAAGAATTATCGGATGAATTAAGACAACGTTTCGTAAAAGACTTTAACAGAAACTATAATAATATTCATGTTCCTGATTATTCCAAATTCCCTCTTTTTTCTAAAATTCATCTTAATTTCAAAGGAAGAGAATTAAAACTAACCGAGGTTCAGAAAGCAGGAATCGGAAGACAAACCACAAAAGGAGTTGGATTATTAGCTCACGAGGTTGGTTTTGGGAAAACTTTATCAGGAATCTTATCTATGCACGAAGCTATGGAGCGTGGAAATGCAAAAAGACCTTTAATTGTTGTTCCGAACGAAAGTATTCTCAAACAATGGGTGGAAACAATTTTTGAAACCATTCCTCATGCGAAAGTGAATATACTGGGAAACCTGGGTAAAGACTATGATCTCTCAAAGTTTGATAACAAGGACGGAGAGATTACCATAGTTACCTATGAAGGCTTTAATAATATCGGTTTTTCTGAAAATATTACTCAGGAGCTGGCTTCCAGGTTTTCTTACATTTCAGAAAGTGAACTAAAAAGTGTTAATTCCATTAGCGAAAGGGATTTTCAGAAAGAACTGGAGAAAGGAAAAGAACTGGAGGGAAAAATGAAGCGTGGTAAAATCTATGATTGGGAAGATTTTGGCTTTGACCATCTTACTTATGATGAAGTCCATAATGCCAATCATATTGTCGGAAAAGTTAGAGTAGAAGACCGGAGATTTGCATCGGATTTCAGGAGCCAGAACCAGCAGACTTCCAAATTGGGAATCAATACATGGATGGCAGCACAATACATTCAGGACAAGAATGATGGAAGAAACGTAACACTGCTTTCCGCTACCCCTTTCACCAATAAGCCTTTAGAATATTATTCGATTTTATCCCTGATTGCCAATAAACGTCTGGAAGAGTCCGGCTACTTCAATGTCAATACATTTTTTGAAACATTTATGGAGGCGGATAATGATATGGAAATAGATGCCAAAGGTGATGTGAAATTCAAAGCGAATGTCCGTAGGTTTAAGAATAATTCTTTGTTTCAGCAGCTGCTTTCTGAATTCATTGACATCAAAGGAGAAGAAGACAACCCAGAATTGAAGCGTCCCAACAAAATCAATAAAGAATACAAGATTGAACAGAATGACCTGACGAAAGAGCAATATGATTTGCTTAATGAAAGCTTTAGTGAAACGGAGAAAGGAGCGATTCTTACCCATATCCTTAATGCAAGGTTGATTGCCATTTCTCCGTATTTGTCACCTTATTATGATGGAGAAGAGCCTTCAATATGGGAATTTATTGAGAATTCCCCGAAGCTAAGGCAGACGATGGAGCTGATCCGGCAGAATAAAACAGACATTCCGGATTCAGGGCAAATTATTTATTCTGAATTAGCTGTTGCGGAATTTCCAAAGCTTAAAGAATATCTTGTACAGGAAATTGGCTATAAACCTGATGAAATTGGAGTGATTACCGGAGCAACCAGTAAACCGGGTAGGCTAAAGATTCAGGATGATTTTAATTCTGGAAAAATAAAAGTAATTATCGGCAGCGAAGCCATTCAGGAAGGCATGAACCTTCAGGAAAACACAACCGATATGTATCTCCTTTCTTTACCCTATAATTTCACTTCTCTACGGCAGGTGGAAGGACGAATATGGAGACAAGGAAACAGGAATGAAAATATCCGTGTCAATTTTATGCTGACCAATGACAGCATTGATGTCTTTATGCTTCAAAAATTGCAGGCTAAGCAGGCAAGATATTTAGAAGCATTGAAAAAAGGAGCGGATGTATTGGATGTGTCGGATATCAGTACTCAGGAACTCAAGACATCAATTATTACCAATCCGGAAACAAGGGCTAATATTGAGATTGAACTGATGAAAAAACGGATAGAAAGTGAGAAAAACAAACACCTTGCGGATAGTGCCTTTGTATTAAGGAAATATGAGGATTTCATCAAAGTTCAGGAGGGAGTGACCAAAGCAGAGTATAGTTATAACAGGATTTTAGGGTACTCCAAAGAGGAAGGAGAGGACTCAGAGTATTGGAAAAACCAGCTTCCATCTTACCAAAAAACGATAGAGTTAGCAAAAGAAGAAGTTCAAAAAGCAATCCGCCATTTAGCTGAAAAAGGGGTGAATGTTACAGAAATTGAGAAGCAAACCAAGGCTACAGAGGATAAAATAGCTGAATTGGATAAAAAACTGGAAGAGCTTCCGGAGATAAAAGGTAATTTAATTTCTCAATATAAGATGGAAAAAGAAGAACAGCTGAAAACTAATAAGGATAAAGATCATATAAGAGATAGAGCTAATGAGAATAAAACCCTTTATAGTCCATTACTTATAGTGAATTTTGCAAATATTGTGGATGTTAAAAAGTCCTTAGACATAAGTTTGGATCAAGAAAAAAAAATTAATTTGGATAATGTGCCGACTATTATTAGAAAAAGGTAGATGGAAGAAAAAGAGAGATAAATTAACAACGATATCTAAAAAGGCTAATGCTACTAAATTATGAAAACAATAATAATCTTAATCTTATAAGTTTATTGAATGATATGCATTTTAATGTAATCTATGGAATTAAAATTTGTATTTTTACAGTAGTATTTTGAGAAAATCAATGATCCTAAAAATCTTATAGAATTTTGGTATTACTAAAATGTTGTAATTTATAGAAAATAGCATATAACTATATGGAAATAAATATAAAAATTAATAATGAGGAAGATATTTTATTAAGAATAGATATTGAAAAAGTAGATGAAAATGATGGAAGTGTCACATTTAGGTTGTTTTCTATTGTTGATGGAGAAATAATTTTAAAATTGAGATTAAAAGACGACGAATTAATAATCTTAGAAAAAAAAGATTGAATTTGAAGAGAATCTTGAAGAATTAAAAGAAGTTCTTGAAGAGTTTTTAGTCCAATTAAATCCCTCTAAGCAGTTCACAACTGAAGATACAGAAAATGATGAAGATGACAGTACACCATATGATCCTGATAAAATTAGAGTAGATACTAAGACCTTTTCATTACGTCAAATTTACGATATGATCACATTCGGTGATATTAATCTTACCCCTGATTTTCAAAGAAACCTCGTTTGGGACAATCAAAGAAAATCGAGATTAATCGAATCTATTTTAATGAGAATTCCATTACCTATGTTTTATTTTGCACAAGATGATGAAGGTAGGATTTCTGTTGTTGATGGGTTACAAAGATTAAGTACTATAAAACAGTTTATGGATAACGAGTTTCATTTACGTAAATTAGAGTATTTGGGTGATAAATGTAATGGAAAGATTTACACTGATGATAATCCTGAAAAAGCTATTGATGCAAAATATTATAGATGGTTTAATATGACACAGATTACGGTTAATGTAATTGACCCATCTTCACCATTTAAATTAAAGTATGATATTTTTCGCAGAATCAATACTGGAGGACAGCCATTGAATGCACAAGAAATTAGAAACTGTCTATCCAGTGACGAATTACGAACTACATTACGAAAGATGGTCAATCTACAAAGCTTTAAAGAGGCAACTGGTTATAGTATTAAAGATGTGCGTATGGAGGCACAAGAACTTGCTCTGCGTTTTATTTTATTTCATAGAAAGTTTGAAATGGATCCGGCATTAAATAATTATAATGGAAGTATAGAATCCGAGCTTAATACATTGACTGAAATATTAAGTAAGGATAAAAAATTTACTTATTCACATTATATCAATTTATTTGATAATGCAATGCAAAATGCTCATCATTTATTTGGTAGATATTCTTTTAGAAAATGCAAAATTGATCATATAAGTGAGGGAGCGTACCGTCAATTAATTAATAAGGCTTTATTTGTTAGTTGGGCAGTTTTGTTAAGTAGTATTGATACCAACAAATTAAAAAAACAAGTAGACTTTGAATCGCTTGCGTTACCATTAGCGGAAAAAGTTACTAATGACCAGCAACTTTTTTATGTATCTTTCTTACAGCACTAATGCAAAAGCCAATATTCAAGCAGCATTTAAAGCAGCAGATGAATTAATTTCAACGATCTTACCGTAATGGACTATTTAAAAATCAATCAATTCAAGTGTTTTGTTGATACAGACATTAGTATAAATCAACTGACTATAATGGCAGGAGCTAACGGAAATGGTAAAAGCACCTCCATTCAAGCATTACTTTATTTTCGTCGAACAATTGAGCATTGTGGAGAATGGATAAATGGAAAATATGTTCTCAATAAAGTTAATGGTATGGATGTACCTCTTAACGGAGTGTATTGTCTAGCACTTGGTAATAGTAGTTTTGTACTTAATAGAAATGCTTCAAATAATGAAATTGTCTTAGGATTATTCAATGAAAAAGAGGAAATTTCTGTAACCTATGATGTTGATAATCGTGATTCAAAATTATATTTAACTCCAAAAACACCTGCAAAGACAGAAACAGTTAATTTTCCTATATTTAAGCAAGAATTTTACTATTTAAATGCAGAAAGGATAGGACCCAGGATTAACCAATCGATGCAATTTTTTGATTATCCGAATGCTGGTTGGCAAGGAGAAACAACAGCACAACTTTTAGGACTTGAAAATGGCTATTTTAAAGTTGAGGATGAAAGGAGATTTGGTGATACCCAATCAAATTATCTACAAGATCAAGTCAATTTTTGGTTAGATTTCATTATGAAAGGAGTAAAAATTAGGGTAGAAAATAGTCCTAATACTTTAACGGCCCAGATTTTAATTGAAAATCAATTTACAATTTCCGATCCAACTCTTTCAACTAATTTGGGGTTTGGAATAAGTTACATTCTTCCTATTTTAGCGACAGGGTTAACAGCAAAAAAGGGTACTTATTTTATTGTTGAAAATCCTGAAGCCCATTTACATCCTTCTGCACAATCTAAAATAGGTCGATTTTTAGCAATGGTAGCAACTGCTGGTATAAATGTTATTATAGAAACACACAGTGATCATTTGATTAATGGAATTCAAATAGCTGTCGCTGAAGAAAGAATTAATAATGAAGAAATTACTATCAATTTCTTCAATCATGAAGATAATGCTATTCAGCCAGATGTACAGCCAATTACGATAACATCAAAAGGGGAACTTTCTGATTGGCCAAAAGGTTTTTTTGATCAAACACAAATTGATTACGCCAAACTATTTAATCTTAGAAAAAAAGATGAATAATTTTTTTTTTATTTAAAGATGCCCTAAATGTAGCAACAATAGAGGATTTTGAAAAAGGAATTAAAGCTTTAAATGATGTTGTAACAAATAAAGATAAAAGTAGCGATACCTTTATCCGTTATGAAGGCTTTTGGTGTCAGACCTGTTCTTTAGGTAATTTTTACGATATTCCAAGGCAATTAAACAAAGAATATATCAATCTAAGTTACAAATTATTTGATTCATTTGTCTCAATTCCTTTTGATATAGCAAATGAAACAGAATTTGATACGCTTTATACAAATGACTGTAATGGCTTTAAAGGTTTTGATTTTAGCGCAACAAATATTTTAGCTAATCGACAAATTATTGATCTTGAAAGTTTTAGTGATTTTAAACATAACTGTGTTAGTGAAAACGCTTTTGACACGATTCAAACATTTTGGGATAGTAGAGAAATATTATTTCCTAATTTAGTTTTTTGTGATAGAGTTTGGGATCAAATATCACATCTATCAATTTCTGATGATAGATTTACATTAATTAATCAGAAGTTAAAGAGGTTGGATTCATTTACTAGTTTATGGAAAACGGGAGTTTTTGATTATAAAAAATTTGGGCTTAGATAATTCACCCGATACGCCCACAAGAGTTAAAAATACACAAGCACTTAGGACATTTGATTGTCCTGGAATTGGGAAGAAAGTTTTTAGCTTACACATAAAATGGAGTTTTGGCAGAGAGTTTTTTAGATTATATTATTATCCCCATGATGAAAATTGTAAAGTTTATATTGGGTATATTGGGCCGAAGGATGATATTGGATTTTAAGCAAAAAGTATTTCTAATACTATAAACCTGTTTAAACTTATTTAACAGAAAAGTTTCAAGAAAAATAAAAACAAGAGGTTAGTATTGCAAAACAAAAAATCCATAATTCTGGAACTCCCAAGCAACGATAGATATTGTTCAAGAGTAAGGAATAAATGTAAAAATGCAGTTTTGATAAATAATCTTATAAAGGGATGAAGTCACATATTATGAAGAATAATTTAGATTGTTAATACAGGATAAACTATCAAGGATTATACTTCATATATAATTCTAAATTAAACAAACTTAATATTTCTAAACTGATATAGTAGGGTATGGTTTTTCATTTAGAAGAAATGTATAGTTTAACATCATCATCATCATCTCGTTCTATACCAAAGGAATGAGTGTGTCGATATTGAAGAACATATCCGTGAGATGTATGATTTTGAGGTTTCTATTTCGATTATATACCGAATTATAGCACACAATTAAACCAAATCAATGAAATAATGCCAAAGTGAAATATTGTCTTTAAGTATTTTTCTTTTATGTTGTGAAGAGTATTTTTCAACGGAATAAAATGAAGTATGCTTCAAAAGTTGTTCATTTTCTAACCAATCAATTGAACTATCTGTATTTGAATTGAATTGGTTTATTAACCAATTATTTACTTTGGTATACCATTCGCCGATAGTACGGCTTTGAACATATGCAAACATTCCACATATCTTTAAGTGAGAAGAATGATGACCTCTTTTGAATCTCTCAATTCCTCCACGATCACCATATACATATTGCTCATTACTTGAATTTTCTGAAAAACGCTTCGCTTCAAATTCAATAATTGGAGATGGTTTTCTCCCTCTTGTCAATACAAAAACACCAATATCCGTTTCTTTTCCTGAAATTTCTTGAGTAGGATTTTTTCTAAAATCGAATGGGAAATAGTCTTGATTATTCTCTACTTTGCAAAGTTGAAAATGATGGACCAAGAAATCACTAATCCTATTTTCCCGATCAGAATCTTTTATCTTTTTGTAATACTCAGGAAATTCCGACACATGACCATCTACAAATAACAAAATCTGTTCTACCTCGTGATTATTTGGTACAGATAAATCATTCGATTTAGGTAATTGATATGGAGGCATACTATCTCTAAGCATCTTGATAGCGGGCTTTTACATAATCAGCAACTACTTCATCAGCGTCTCGTAATGCAATTGAGGGTAGCCAATAACGTAACTGCTTTGGTTTTACCAAAATAATACTATCCCTACCATACACTTTCATTATTTTCTGAATATGCAAGTGTTGTTGGTTGGATTCTCTTTGAGGAATAGCTTCTTTAATATACTGATCTAAATCTGAGATTTGCTCTTCTACAGAGGTAATAGTTTCTTCGCTGTATTCAAAATGAACAGCAAAGTAATTGCCTGTATCTAAAATTTTATATGTTTGAAATTGCTTGTTTTCAATCTGATATACGCTATTAAGTGTCTTGCAAAAAACATCAGCAAATTGTTTGATAAAATCAACATTTGTTTCTTCTAACCAATATTCACTTTTGATTTTGGAGTAATATTTTTGGATGTCTCCTATAATCAACTGTTCTGCCTTTGAAACGGCAAATGAAGTTTCTATATATGGAATAGCCATAATATCTTCTTTGTTTAAAGCTGTAGCCTTATCAATCAATACTCTTCCACTAGTTGAAACAATAAATGTCCTTAATACTTCACTATTTGTAACGAGGTAGTTATATAATTTTTCTAAATCTAAAACATCTTTTTTGGGAGCATGAATACCTATAATTCCTTTAGGAAAAGCTATGTCCTCTTTTGATAAAAAAACAGGGATTTTAAAATCTCCTATTATCCCTCTTATTAAAATGTGAGGATTTTTTATATATATACTCATTTCTAGGATTGTCAAAACCATCAATTAAACAACTTGTAGATTGATTCAATCC
Source organism: Chryseobacterium sp. P1-3 (assembly GCF_000738495.1). Lineage (NCBI taxonomy): Bacteria > Pseudomonadati > Bacteroidota > Flavobacteriia > Flavobacteriales > Weeksellaceae > Chryseobacterium > Chryseobacterium sp. P1-3. Next base: position 227,624 of record NZ_JPEQ01000014.1, on the reverse strand, counting down.
GTATTCTGTTAAATCTGATACTTCAACATATTGCTTTCCAGTTATATAATCTGCTTTTTGTTTTTTTATTTCCTACTATAAACCCAACACCAAAAGCCCAATGATTATTTTTTCTTTTTATTTTCTAGATAATCATTCAATTTTGGAAGTTGGTCTAATCTCTGTATAAGATCGAACAATCTTCCACCTCCTAATAGATTAGTTTTCCATATAAAAGAGTTTGTTAATACATTTACTTTATCAATAAAATGAAAATTATAGTAATCAAACTCTAAAAACATTTTATTCGTATTCGAAAAGGTACGTTCTGCAATTAGGTGAAGGACTGGTTCATCATCAGGTTCGGTATTTTTAACAAAGGCGGCAGCAGTAGCAATATTTGCTTTCCCCCATATTTTTTTCTGAGAGTTTAGAGAAGTCTATAACCTGTAAAAGATTAAATTTTGAAAAAATATTATTTTTAAAATCCTGCTCATCTTGATATAAGAGAGGTCCTGAAGGTTGTATTAAACATAATAATCCATCTTTTTTTAATAATTTGAAAGATTGGAAAAAGAAATGTAGTGCTATATTCTGAGTTGGTATACGTATCTCACTTTTATAGCCATATTTTTTTTCTACGTGTTTTAAATAATCATTATTTGATTGCTTTTTTCCCTCTTCCGTTTGCGGAGGGTTAAATGGAGGATTTCCGATGACCAATGAAAAATCATTAGGAGGATTATCTCTTATAAACTCAAAGAAATCTTTAGTGATAACATTATCATTCATATCAGGGAATTTTAATTTTTCCCATGTAGGTGGATCTAAGTTAACTTCATCTAAAATCGCTAGAGCCAAACTAAAAATAGACAGTCGTATAGCATCTTGTTGAATATCTATACCATGAATACTTTTTAGCAATAAATCTTTTAGGACAGAAAGAGATGGTTTCTCTAACTTTCCTGTTTTTTGCCATTGTTCATATCTCCACCATTGAACAATACGTTTGTATGCTTTGACTAAAAAAATACCCGAACCACAACTTACATCAATTAGCTTAAAGTCCTTTTGAGGAACTTTGAGTGGCATACACTCATCTACAAGCGTAGAGACAATCATCTCAGGGGTATAAACGATATCTTTGCTGTCAGTTAGCAGTTCTTCATATACAGAACTGATAACCTCTACAGGTAAATGTGAAAACGAATATAGTCTCCAAATAACAAGTTGACCATTATCATTATTTCCGTCCAAGTAGTCAGCTAATCTTTGCACTTCACTTTTTTGAATAGCTTCTCTTGCATCAGCTTCATTTTCTTTATGCCATTCAAATATTTTTCCGTTGAAATCTTCTGCTAACTTATCTAGCAAAAGAATTAATTTCCCCTTGCGAATAACGTCACAAAAATCAGCACACTGAAAATTATTCTTAAAGTATGTTCCTGCAAAATAGCCACTTTTAGAATCTTCATCACGCTCCTCAAGATATTTAATCAAAAGGCTCTGTACTAAAAGTTTTAAAGCGACATGTTTATCCAGATTGGATTCTTTTTGAAATCCTTCATAAACATTTTTAAGCCCTCGAATTAAATCTCGAGTAGCTGATTGCTCAAATTGGAATCGTTTTTTATTATTCTCCTCTTCCCAAAATAATCCATCATCAAAACTTTGAGCATTGAACGATTTTATCGCATCACCTGTTTTTCTGATGATTTCCTCTGCATAGTACTCTTTTTCCTCTTTAGGTTTTTCCCTTGCGTCGAAAACACTTATAACTGATTTTTCAATAATAATGTATGCAGGAACTTGATAGCCGTTCCACATATTTCTATGTATACGATTTCGGTCTTCTGTACTTAAAGTTTTTTGTGTATAATCAAAGATATATAACTGTGGAACAGCCGCCCTCCCATCTTGGAAATAGCGAAAATAAACAGCATCTGCTTCAAACTTGCATGCTGTTTCTAATGAAAATAGAATATCCGGGCTAGCAATGGTCTTGTTAAGATTTTCGTAGTTTGAAGTCAGTAATACACCACTTGTTCCTTTATTTAAAATAAAGGAAAAGTTAAGTTCCTGAATATATTTTTCAAAAACTGCTGTTGGCATATTGTGATATAATAACGTTATTGTTTACTGTGTAAAGATACTAATTATAATAGCTGAATTAATTCGTTATATCAAAATTTTCTGTGATTTTTCAATTGCTTACCTGTTCCAGATAAAATAACTTTTCACAGAAATCAGCGTTTTTTTGTGTTGGCGGTTTCTGAGGAATTGTGCTAAAACCATCTGAATTTATTTTGAAAAAAGTTTAGATTATATTATCCAAGCCCTACTTTTAATCTATACTATACTTCGTGCGGTAATGTCTTCCTATTTAAAATTAAATCTCTATGAAGCTATGGGTGAAAGAGGTGGAGCTATACTTTATAGCTCTAACACATTTTTTTTTTTACCTTTTTATCAGAATGCTTTTCAGTAGCAACATATCCTCTCCAATTTTTTTTATCTTGTATTTTAGCATAATGTTGGGTCATTCTAATGTTGGCGTGTCCAAGCATTTTACTTACGGTCTCTAAAGGTACACCATTATTGAGGGTAACCGTAGTAGCAAATGTATGTCTTGCCGTGTGAAAAGTAATATCAAAATCAATGTCACACAAGTCTCCAATCTCTTTTAAATACCCATTCATCTTTTGATTGCTTAGTACCGGTAAAACAGTATTTTCATTTACACATTTCGGATGATTTTTATATCTGCTTAAAATTTCCTGTGCTTCTGGTAGCAGCGGTATACTGGCTTCGATCTTTGTTTTAACCCTTTTAGTTTTTATCCATAACCCTGTGTCAATTCCCTTTGTTATTTTATCTCTTGTAAGATTCTTGGCATCAATATAGGCTAACCCTGTATAACAGCAGAATACGAAAATATCACGGACTATTCTTAATCTGTCAGAATTAAAATTCTTCTCACGGATTTTTTTGTAGCTGGATATCAGTTAAGAATCTGACATCGACGCTTTCTATTTTAGATTTATAGCCTATAAAAGGGTTTTTGCTAATCCATTCATTGTTGAGACAGATATTAATTATTTTTTGAAAATTTCTAATATACTTTACAGCAGAATTATTTGAGCAGTTTCTCACAGTTCTCAAATAAAACTCATAATCTGCAACGAATCCGGGATTAATATGACGGACATCAATGTCACTGATATTAAATTTCCATTTCAAAAATGCCTGAGTATGTCGTAATGATGTTTCATACCGTTTCCACGTTCCTTTAGAAAATTCTCTATCTATAAGTTCCTTTACCTTTGAGTTGTGATCTTTAAAAGCTTCAATAAGAGTAACTTTTTTTTCTTCAATTCCTAAATATTTATTTCGGAGATTTTCACAAGTTATCTCTTTGCCTTCGTTATACAAGGAATTATAGCATTCAAATAATTTAGCTCTGAAGCTTTCCAGTAAGGAGTTTAATTGTCTACCATTGGGACTATTACCTGATACCTTTCCTAATTTTATACTCCATTGAGAGGTTTTTACCGTTTGTCCTGTTGAAATCTCCGTTCGTTTTCCGGCAACAGTGATTCTCATGTAAATTGTAGATAATTCAGGGTTGTTCTTTGCCTTTTTGGCATAAAATAGTAAGCTGTAGGTTTGCATAACATTTTAATTTTAAAGATTAATAATATTGCTGAATCTTTAAACCTACAAGATGTTCAATCAATGAACAGGCTGATGAATAAGCTGTTTAATGAGAATTCGGTGAGTCAAAAGCTACCTAAAGACGACTCACCGAATGACTCACGTTCGATTTGTATTTCTTTGGTATATTTTGATAACTCAAAAAATAAAAAAGCCCTTAAATACTAGGATTTAAAGGCTTTTAGATTAATTTGGTTTCCCACCTGGTGGAGTTGGAGGGATTCGAACCCTCGTCCAAACAAGCAATACATAAGCTTTCTACATGCTTATTCTGCTATTGGTTTTCGACGGGAAGCAGAGAGCAGACGCTCAACTTCCAGCTTATCTTCTAAAATTTTCGTGTGATAGCCGAAGCTTCTATCACCTTATTTCTGCATTCCTATATCCCAGGATCAAAACGCCGCAGAACGAGGCATTTGTGGAATATCTTGCTTCCTTACTAAATCTTCAGGAAAACGCTTGAATCTACTATACTTCGATTATTAAGCTGCAAGAGCGAACTCTTCGTTGCCAGTTAAAATTCTGTAGCAAGGGATTATAGAGATCGCGCTACGGTTCTCTGCATGCTTACTTACCCATTGGTCTTGCTGTCGAAACCAGTCAACCCCTATAAATAAGTGAATGCAAAGATAAAATATTTTATTCAAATAGCATGAATACTATCTATAGCTTTTTTAAATAATCATTATATCTGTTATTTGTAGTTTAAACCCATTATTTGTTTGAACTGTAATTAGGGTTCCTGGAACGAGCAAGTTCTCTCTTTGAATACCTGAAAATACGTAGTTTTTTAAGAAAAGATGTTGAAATTTTGTACTTTAAGAAAAAATGTCTACTTTTGCAATCCAAAATGAGATGTAAAATATGTTAATAATTCCAGTAAAAGATGGGGAATCCATCGACAGAGCATTAAAAAAAATATAAAAGAAAATTTGATAAAAACTGGTACAGTTCGTCAATTAAGAGCTAGACAACAGTTTATTAAGCCTTCTGTAACGTTAAGACAAGCCAGACTAAAAGCGGCTTACAAACAAAGAGCACTTAGCAAAGAAGAGCAGGCTTAAGATTTTTTCTTAACCAAATACTAATTCACTTCTTAAATTCTTATATTTGAGAAGTGAATTTTTGTTTTTATACTAACGGATGATGCTTGAAAAATTTTTGGAATACTTGGCACTTGAAAAGAGGTACTCTCCTCATACCATCACAAGCTACAAAAAAGATCTTGATGACTTTTTCCATTTCTATCTGCGTACAGAGTCTTCTGAAGACATCACTAAGGCAGACAAAAAAATAATCCGAAACTTTATTGTTGAACTCAGTGAAAACCATATTTCCAAAAGAAGTATCAACCGGAAATTATCTTCACTCCGAAGTTTTTACCTTTTCCTTTTAAAAATAGGCGAAATCAAAGTGTCTCCCACTGAAGGCATCTCTTCCCTGAAGTTTTATGCAGAGAAGCAAATTCCCATGTCTAAAGAAGAAATGGAGGGTCTTAATGAACGTATCTTTGAGCAGGTCCATGATATATTGGAACAATGTATCGTGGAAGTGCTTTATCAGACAGGAATACGTAAGGCAGAACTTTGTGGCCTGATATTTGAGCATGTTGATACAAATGGGAATGAATTAAAAGTAACCGGGAAAGGAAATAAGGAAAGGGTGATTCCTATTTCAGGCGATCTGTCCGGATTGCTGAAAAACTATCTGGAAATCAGAAAGCCACAGGCAGAATATCAATCCTATTTTTTTGTGAATAAGAAGGGGAAAAAACTCAATGAAAAATTTGTTTATTTGGTAGTTAATAAGTACCTTAGTCTTATAACAACGAAAGAAAAAAGAAGTCCTCATATCCTTCGTCATAGTTTTGCTACGCACGTGTTGGATAATGGGGCGGAGATCTCCAAAGTAAAAAAAATATTAGGGCATTCAAGTCTTGCCAGTACTCAGGTCTATACGAATGCTAATATTGAACAATTGAAAAAAGTGTTTAATCAGGCTCATCCCAGAGCATCAAAAAAAGAAGAATTATGAAGATTTCAGTACAATCAATTGGTTTAACTCCTCACGAACCACTAGAATCACACATCGACAAAAAAGTAAGTAAATTAGACACGTTCTATGATAAAATTCAGGAGTGTAAAGTCTTTTTGAAAGTAGAAAATAATTCGGATAAAGCGAATAAAACAGCTGAGATTATTTTGGCGGTTCCGGGAGATGATATCGTAGTAAAAAAAACCACTACAAGTTTTGAAGAAAGTTTGGACCTTTGCGTTGATACTGCTAAAAAGCTACTAATCAAGAAAAAAGAAATGGCTTAGGAAAAAAGTTTAAAAAAAGTTCATAAAAAATTTGAGAATTCAAAAAATCCGTTCTATATTTGCACTCGCAAAAAAGGAGCAGTGATCTTTTGAATTCTTTTTTAATTTGCCTCCATAGCTCAGTTGGCCAGAGCACGTGATTTGTAATCTCGGGGTCGTGGGTTCGAATCCCTCTGGAGGCTCATTAATATAAAATATCTGGGGAGATTCCAGAGTGGCTAAATGGGACTGACTGTAACTCAGTTGCTTCGGCTTCGTAGGTTCGAATCCTGCTCTCCCCACATTTTATATTAGAGAAAAACTTGCAGAATTAAATTAGTTTTCTTAGTTTTGCACAGCGTTTACCAATAATTTTGGAAACAAAATTGCGGAAGTAGCTCAGTTGGTAGAGCGTCAGCCTTCCAAGCTGAATGTCGCGGGTTCGACCCCCGTCTTCCGCTCAGAAAAATCACACGTTAGGGGTGATTTTTTTTAACACTGAAATGTAAAGAGTAGAATTTCTCAACCACTTTCAGTCCTACTATTAAATGCCTCCATAGCTCAGTTGGCCAGAGCACGTGATTTGTAATCTCGGGGTCGTGGGTTCGAATCCCTCTGGAGGCTCATTAATATAAAATATCTGGGGAGATTCCAGAGTGGCTAAATGGGACTGACTGTAACTCAGTTGCTTCGGCTTCGTAGGTTCGAATCCTGCTCTCCCCACATTTTATATTAGAAAAAAAAAACTTGCAGAATTAAATTAGTTTTCTTAGTTTTGCACAGCGTTTACCAATAATTTTGGAAACAAAATTGCGGAAGTAGCTCAGTTGGTAGAGCGTCAGCCTTCCAAGCTGAATGTCGCGGGTTCGACCCCCGTCTTCCGCTCAAAAAAAATCACGCTCATTAGTGTGATTTTTTTAGTTGATGCCGACTTAGCTCAGCGGTAGAGTGCTTCCTTGGTAAGGAAGAGGTCACGGGTTCAAGTCCCGTAGTTGGCTCTCGATTTTCCCGGATTGATTCCGGGATTTTTTTTGCTCTAAACTTCAGGTAAGTGTAGAATTGTAAAAGTTGGAAACTAAACATAAAAGTTTGTTCCTCACAACTTGATCTCAATAGATACTCAATAGAAATGGACTTTAGTCCGTTTAAAAAAAAAAATAGACTCTTTTCCATTGGCTTTAGCCAAAACCTATATTATCCATAAGATAAAATAATTTAGAAGAGTGAGAATATAATCCGTTTTTTTCATATTCTATTTACTTCATCTTTAGAATCACAATCCTAAAAATTTTCTTTAAATTCGTGTAAAATAATTGTTGATGAATATTCTTTTATTAGAAGATGATCTCATTCTATCTGCTGAGCTTTGCCGATTTTTAGAATCTAATAATTTTACCTGTGATAAAATCTATGACGGAGAGACCTTTCTTCGCCAGATTAAAAGCAATAGCTATGATCTTTACTTACTGGATATCAATGTACCTAAAATAAATGGGCTGGACGTTTGCCAAACAATCCGGTCTTTTGATAAACATACACCCATTATCATTATTTCCGCTTATGGAGATATTTCGGATAAAAAGGATGCGTTTACAAGACTTGCTGATGATTATCTGGTAAAACCTTTCCAGTTTGAAGAGTTGCTTTTAAGAGTAAATTCTTTGTTAAGAAGAAAGGCTCCTTCTGATACTTCTGACCAGGATATCATCAGAATTGATGACCTGATTATCAATAAAACAGAACAGAAAGTATATCGTGGTGGAAATGAAATTACCCTTACTCTAAAAGAATTTCAATTATTGGTATATCTTGCGGAAGCCCAGGGAAGGACAGTTTCCAAACAGCAGATTACAGAACATGTATGGGAACATAATTTTAATACCAATACTAATACTGTAGAGGTTTATATCAATTTTTTAAGAAAAAAGATCGACAAAGATTTTAAAATTAAATTGATTCATACCCGTTCTGGATTCGGATATTACTTAAGCCCGCTATAAATGTCATTAAAAAGAAAGATTGCTTTAACGATCAGTATCGCCTTTTCATTGCTTTTTGGAATGGTAATGGCCGTTATTTATTTATCTTTTAATGATTTCAGAAGAGAAGAGTTTAAAGAAAGATTCAGACAAAGGCTTGAATTTACCACTCATTTCATTTCAAGATCTAAAGATTTTGAAGAAGAAGCACCTATTTTTTTTAATGAAAACTCGGACAATATCCTGCTGAATGAGAAAATTTTGATTTTTAATGCAGAAAAAGAACTGATCTATAGCACAATCAAGGACCGCAATGTAACCTGGGATAACACCATGCTTAATGAACTGGATAAAAAAAAGATTATTTATACTGAAAAAACAGTTCCTGAAATTTATGCGGCATTAAAAAATATCAATGGGGAGAACTACTATATTCTTACGAGTGCGTTTGATACCAACGGAAAATCTAAATTGGTTTACCTTAAATACCTTCTGATTCTGTCCTATGTAATGAGTACACTTCTCATTGGATTTTTCAGTTATTATTTTGTAGAAAAATTCCTCCGTCCTTTGGAAGATCTTAATCAGGAAATCTCTGAGGTGACTGCTCATAAATTAACCACACAGATTCCGGTACAGAGTTCCAATGATGAAGTAGGGGTTCTCGCACAATCTTTTAATACAATGATAGCCCGGTTAAATGACGTTTTCCAATCTCAGAAAGATTTTACCGCCAGTGCTTCCCATGAGATCCGCACTCCTATTACAAGGATGGCTTTTCAACTGGAAAACTTAATTAAGTTTGAAGAGCATTCCCCTGAAACACTTTCCGCATTACAGCAGATACAGCGGGACGTTTATCAGTTGTCTGACCTGACTAATTCGTTACTGTTGCTTACAAAATTTGATAAAGAAAATATTCAGAGTATTTATGAAGAGGTAAGGATTGATGAGGTAATTTTTGAAGCTTTTGAAGCCGTAGAAAAAAGTTATCCGGATCTTAAACTTGATTTTTTGATTACTGAAGAAACCTCTGAAAATGCACTTCTTACTATCAATGGAATATCATCGTTATTAGTTATTGTTTTTATCAATCTGTTTAAGAATGCAGCTGTATATTCTGACAACGTTGAAGTAAAGGTTTTAATTACAGAAAATAACGATTATCTTACGGTGGATGTAATCTCTCGTGGAGATACAATTCCCGAAGAAGAGCGGTCCAAATTATTTGAAGCTTTTATGAGGGGGAACAATGCTCAAAATATAGCAGGATCCGGTTTAGGGCTCCGGATTGTGAAACGGATACTGGAATATCATGATGCGGGAATTTCTTATTCTTCTCCTGAAAAATACCTGAACAAATTCAGTGTAACTTTTAAAAAATAATTCTCTTTATATATTCAGCTCATAAATTAAAATATATTCTTTGAAATCCTGAAATTATTTTAGGTAAAATTCAAAGAGTGAGAAAAAAATGTTAAAGCCTTCTTTTTTGAATCCCTTTATTTAAACGATTTTAATTTTTTTTTAAGGATCCTTTAAGTTTCTTTTAATCACATCAAGGCAATTTTGTAAGTAAAAGAAAAATAATGAACAAAATTGCCGTGCTGTTTTTGGCTATTTCCTCATTCATGGCAGCACAACAACAAATGTCTCTTTTGGACTGTGAAGAAGCTTTTCAGAAGAACAATCTTCAGCTGCTTGCCGAACAGTACAATATCAGTATGGCTGAGGCGGATATTTTACAGGCCAGGATCTGGGAACTTCCACAGTTGAGCGGGCAGGTTAATGCATATAATCCCCAAGGGAAGAAAATATTCGATATAGGCCATTCAAAAGGAGCGGGTATCACCCAGCTGATTTATATGGGAGGCAAAAAGAAAAATGAAATTGCTTTCGCAAAATCCAATAAAGAACTGGCCCAGCTTCAGTTTACCCAGCTTTTAGTAGATCTGAGAACCCAGCTTCGTTCTGCTTACTTTAATCTTTACTATGAGAAATTAAAGCTTGAAAATACAAATAAGCAGTTAGGGTATATGAATGACCTTTTAAATGCCTATCGGATACAATCAGCCAAAGGAAACGTATCGCTGAAAGATGCCGTAAGACTTCAGAGTATTGTGATTCAGCTGAATCATGATAAACTCGCCATCAATAAGAATATTCTTGAGTTTGAGCAAAACCTGAAAGTGTTAACGGGAATTTCTGAAGATATAGAACCTCAGATGTCCGAGTCAGAAGCTAAAGAAGCATTGGCGGCTCAGCCTTTTGGGGATGAAGAAGAGCTGAAAAAAAAGGCGCTGGAAAATAACGCGGATTACCGGTACAATTTAAAACTGATTGATAATAGTAAGCTGTATGCTCAATGGCAGAAATCACTGAATGTTCCTGATCTGAATGTAGGAGCCGGCTGGGATCAGGCGGGAGGAACCTTCAATAATGAAATTAATCTGACGTTGGGGATTCCTTTACCTCTTTGGAAAGTAAATCAGGGGAATGTAGAAAAAGCCAATTATGCCATTCAACAAAACCAAAGAAATGCAGACTTTCAGAAACTAACCCTTGAAACAAAAGTTCAGTCTGCTTACAAGGCCTGGAAAGCACAGTATGATCAGCTATTGGAAATTAAAACTGCCGATCTCCAGAACATGGACCTGGTGTATAACGGAATGTTAACCAACTTTAGAAAAGGCAATGTGAATCTTATTGAATTTACAGACTTTATGGATAGTTACAGAGAAACTGCACTTCAGATTTACGATATGAAAAATGAAATTATGCAGGCTTCAGAGCAGCTTAATCAATTAGTACAAACCAAAATCTTCTATTAACAATGAAAAAATATATAATCCACGGATTGATAGCCTTATCATTATTGGCTTGTTCAAAAAAAGAGGAAGAAAAAACAGATAGGGCCCAAAAAGGCTTTGAACTCAGCAATACGATGCTGAATTCTATTTCTTTGGCAAAAGTTGAAAGAAAGAATATAGAAGATGAATATAGTTTTTACGGAAAAATCTCTGCCGATAAAAACAGCTATATAGATGTATATCCTCTGGTAGGAGGAAACGTGATGAGTGTAAATGTGGAACTTGGAGATTACGTGAAAAAGGGGCAGGTACTGGCTACCATCAGGAGTACGGAACTCGCCGAGATCCAGAAAGATGTAAGCGATGCCAAAACCGATTTGGTAGTTGCCAAAAACAACCTGCGTGTAGCAAAAGAACTATATGAAGGAAAACTGAATACGGAAAGAGATGTACTGGAAGCTAAAAGTCAGTTGCAGAAAGCACAGGATCAGCTGCAGAGGGCTACTGCGGTAAGTACCGTTTACAATGTAAAAACAGGAAATATTTATAGTGTTGTAGCACCAATCAGCGGATATATTGTTCAGAAAAATATCAATAAGGATATGCAGCTGAGAAGTGACAGGAGTGAAAATATTTTTGACGTAGCCAATACAACGAATGTATGGGCGATTATGAACGTTAATGAATCCGATATTGATAAAATAAGTCTTGGAATGAAAGCTCAGGTTTCTACACTTTCTTATCCGGATAAAGTATTTGACGGTAAAATCGACAAGATATTTAAAATTATTGATCCCCAAACGAATGCCATGCAGGCAAGAGTAGTGCTTGATAATGCAAACGGACTGTTGATTCCGGACAGTAAGGCTACGATAAAGGTGTCCAGTCTGGAAAGTAAGACGATGCTTACTGTACCTTCTAAGGCTGTGATTTTTGATGATAACAAAAGTTTTGTCGTTGTTTTTAAATCCAGAACGGATGTAAAAGTCAGAGAAGTGAAAGTTCTGAAACAGGTAGGTGATATTACCTATATTTCGGATGGTTTAAAAGAAGGAGAGGAAATTATTACAAATAACCAACTGCTGATATACCGCTCTTTGAATAGCTAACACTTGTAATGATATCCAATCAATTCTTTCAACGGCTTTTTTAGGTCATCAATGTATTCATCATGAACAAATTCATAAAAAATATAATCGCTTTTTCACTGAAAAATAAAGCATTTACCTTTATCTGGGTTGCTATTCTGGCGATTTCCGGATTTATAAGTTTCAAAAACATGCCTATTGAAGCTTTTCCGGATGTTACCAATACCCAGATTGTTATTATTACCCAATGGAATGGACGTAGTGCAGAAGAAGTGGAACGCTTTGTTACCACCCCCATAGAGCTGGCTATGAGCCCGGTTCAGAAGAAAACCAGTGTGAGAAGCACTACAATGTTTGGGCTTTCCATTGTTAAAATTCTGTTTGATGATGGGGTGGATGATACTTTTGCCAGAAATCAGGTCAATAACCAGTTAAGAACCATAAGTCTTCCTGATGAGGTAGATCCGGAAGTACAGCCACCCTACGGGCCAACCGGGGAAATTTTCAGATATACGCTTGAAAGTAAAACAAAAGATTCACGTAAGCTGCTTACATTACAGAATTGGGTCATTGACCGGGCATTGAGAGGCGTGCCGGGAGTAGCTGATATAAAACGTTTTCGGAGGACAGGATAAAGTATTTGAGCTTAGTATTGACCCTAGAGCATTGGATAAATATAACCTGACTCCGCTTCAGGTATATGATGCCGTTACCAAAAGTAACCTGAATGTAGGGGGAGATGTTATTGAGAAGAATGGGCAGGCTTATGTGGTAAGAGGGATCGGTTTGGTAAAATCGGTGGCGGATATTGGAAATATTACTATCCAGAATGATAGCGGAAACCCTGTTTTGGTAAAAAATGTAGCGGAAGTACACGAAAGCTCTATGCCTAGGGTAGGACAGGCAGCCCTGAACAATCACGATGATACGGTCGAAGGGATTGTGGTGATGAGAAAAGGCGAAAATCCGAGAGAAGTTCTGGTAGGAGTAAAAGCTAAAATTAAAGAGCTTAATGAAAAAATCCTTCCGAAAGATGTAAAAATGGTGACTTTTTACGATCGTGATAACCTGATGGATTTCACCACGCGCACCGTAATGCACAATTTAATTGAAGGAATTGTACTGGTAACCGTGATCGTTCTGATCTTTATGGCAGATTGGAGGACTACTTTGATCGTTTCCATTATCATTCCCTTATCCTTATTATTTGCTTTTTTATGTTTAAAACTGGCAGGAATGAGTGCCAATCTGCTTTCATTAGGAGCCGTAGACTTCGGAATTATCATTGACGGAGCCGTCGTTATGGTGGAAGGACTCTTTGTAATGCTTGACCATAAAGCTCATAAATATGGAATGGAAAAGTTTAATAAGCTGGCAAAAGGAGGATGGATCAAACAAACCGGTACAGGATTGGGAAAGGCAATCTTCTTTTCAAAATTAATCATTATCACTTCCTTAATTCCGATTTTCTCATTCCAGAAAGTAGAGGGAAAAATGTTTTCTCCTTTAGCTTTTACACTAGGATTTGCTTTAATGGGAGCGTTGATCTTTACATTAACACTTGTTCCCGTTCTTTCCCATATTCTTTTAAATAAAAATGTAAAAGAGAAAAACAATCCTTTTGTGAATTTTTGGGACAGGATCGTTTTAAAAGGATTCAACCTCACATTCAAACACAAGAAAATGAGTATGATTGTTGCGGTTTCATTTCTGGCAGTGACTTTGTTTTCTGGTAAATTCTTAGGGACGGAATTCTTGCCACAGCTGAATGAAGGTTCCCTTTGGATTACTGCAGAAATGCCGATGAGTTCTTCATTAAAAGAATCTCTGAAAACAGCAGACTTACTAAAGAAAGATATCATGAGTTTCTCTGAAGTTACAGATGTTTTGGCACAAACGGGGAGAAGTAATGATGGAACAGATCCCAACGGGTTCGGGTTCGTACAGTTTGCGGTAAACCTTAAACCCAGGGAAGAATGGAAGCGGAAGATTACTTATGATGAATTGATTAACGAAATTGATAAAAAGCTGAGGAGCTACCAGGGGATTACATTCAATTATTCCCAGCCGATTTCAGATAATGTAGCAGAGGCAGTGGCAGGCTTTAAAGCAGAAAACGGAATCAAAATTTATGGAGACAACCTGGAAACCCTGGATAAGCTGGCTCATGAAGTTTTGACAAAAATAAAAGATGTACAGGGAGTAAAAGATCCGGGAATCATTAAAAATATTGGACAGCCGGAAGTAAGTGTGATACTTGATAGAGATAAAATGGCGGCTTACGGTGTCATGCCGGCGGATGCACAGGCTGTTTTGGAAATGGCGTTTGGAGGAAAAACAGCTTCTGAAATGTTTGATGGAGAACGGAAATTTCCTATTCGTCTCCGCTATTCCCAGGAGTACAGAACAGATGAGAAGGATATAGCTTCACTGATGGTACCTACGCAGGAGGGTACAAAAATTCCTTTAAAAGAAATTAGTAATATCGTTAAGGACAACGGTGCTGCCTTTATCTACAGGGATAATATTAAAAGATATATAGGGGTTAAATTTTCAATCCGCGACAGGGATCTGGGAAGTACTATTGCCGATGCCCAGAAGGAAGTGGAAACTATAGAGCTTCCGGATGGTTATTCTGTAGGCTGGACGGGACAGTTTGAAAACCAGCAGCGTGCTTCACACCGTTTAGCCCAGGTGGTTCCTGTAAGCCTTTTAATGATTTTCTTTCTGTTGTTTATTTTGTTCGGAAACATCAAAGACTCTCTGCTTGTATTGGCCAATGTACCTTTTGCACTGATCGGCGGTATCATTGCATTGCATGTTACGGGGATCAATTTTGGTATTTCGGCAGGAGTAGGAATGATTGCCCTTTTGGGGATTTGTATACAAAATGGGGTCATCCTTATCACAGAATTTCACCAGAATGTTAAAAACGGATTGGATATAGATACCGCTATATTGAATGGAGTAAAATCCAGAACGAGACCAGTCATCATGACGGCATTGATGGCCTCTATCGGATTGATGCCGGCGGCTTTGTCTACAGGGATCGGATCGGAATCTCAAAAGCCTCTGGCTATTGTCATTATCGGAGGACTTATCACCGCTACTGTATTGACATTACTTATTTTTCCGATTATTTTCTGGATTTTCAACAGGACAAAAAAGCTTCGTCAAGTTTGATTATCTTTCATTTTATATCATAACTGAGCCTGAAATAATCTGTATTTCAGGCTTTTTCATAAAAGGTTTTCAGAAAGTTTTTTTCAATCAGGAAAATTATGTAAATTTGCAGTCTCAATACGTTGAAATATAAGGTTTGCCCTTCATTGAATAAGAATATTGAAAGTTTTTTTAACAAAAAGTTTTTGGTATCTAAAAATTCATTATATTTGCACACCGAAAATTTGAAAAACAATAAATAAATAATTTTAAATCATGGCAAAGGAAACGTTTAATCGTAACAAACCACACTTGAACATTGGTACTATTGGTCACGTTGACCATGGTAAAACTACACTTACTGCAGCTATCAGTAGTGTATTAGCTAACAAAGGTCTTGCTGAGAAAAAAAGACTTCTCTGCGATTGACTCTGCTCCAGAAGAAAAAGAAAGAGGTATCACTATTAATACAGCTCACATCGAGTACGAAACTGAAAACAGACACTATGCACACGTTGACTGTCCAGGTCACGCCGACTATGTTAAGAACATGGTAACTGGTGCTGCTCAGATGGATGGAGCTATCTTAGTATGTGCTGCAACTGATGGACCAATGCCTCAAACTAGAGAGCACATCCTTCTTTGCCGTCAGGTAAACGTACCAAGAATCGTTGTTTTCATGAACAAGGTTGATATGGTGGATGATGCTGAGCTTTTAGAGCTTGTTGAACTTGAACTTAGAGATTTATTATCTACTTACGAATATGACGGAGATAACTCTCCAGTAATCCAGGGATCTGCTCTTGGTGCTCTTAACGGAGACGAGAAGTGGGTTAAAACTGTAGAAGAATTAATGGATGCTGTTGATACTTGGATCGAGCAGCCGGTAAGAGATCAGGATAAGCCATTCTTGATGCCAATCGAAGACGTATTCTCTATTACAGGTAGAGGTACTGTAGCAACAGGTAGAATCGAGTCTGGTGTTATTAACACTGGTGATCCTGTTGATATCGTTGGTATGGGTGATGAAAAATTAACTTCTACTATTACAGGGGTTGAGATGTTCAGAAAAATCCTAGACAGAGGTGAAGCTGGTGATAACGTAGGTCTATTGTTGAGAGGTATTGAAAAAACTGACATCAAGAGAGGTATGGTTATCGCTAAGAAAGATTCTGTTAAACCACACAAAAAATTCAAAGCTGAGGTTTATATCCTTTCTAAAGAAGAAGGTGGACGTCACACTCCATTCCACAACAAATACCGTCCTCAGTTCTACGTAAGAACTACTGACGTTACAGGTGAGATCTTCTTACCAGAAGGTGTAGAAATGGTAATGCCTGGTGATAACTTAACAATCACTGTAGAATTGTTACAACCAATCGCTCTTAACGAAGGTCTTAGATTTGCGATCAGAGAAGGAGGTAGAACAGTTGGTGCTGGTCAGGTTACTGAAATCTTAGATTAATATCTTAAAATATAAAAAGCTTCCGTAAGGAACTTCTTTACGGAGCTTTTTAAACTACGGGCATCGTCCAATGGTAGGATACCGGTCTCCAAAACCGTTGATCAGGGTTCGAATCCTTGTGCCCGTGCAAATATAAATTATGAGTTCATTTGTCGATTTTTTTAAAAGGTTCTTATAACGAATTTAGACACAAAGTAGAATGGCCAAAATGGGCTGATCTTCAGTCTTCCACAATCGTAGTGACTATTGCGACAGTGATTCTGGCATTATTTACATTTGGAGTTGATGAATTGTTTTCCAAAGCAATCAGCAACATAATAGGAATGCTAATCAACTTGTTCAATTAATAATTAAGTATTTTCCATAATGAGCGAATTGAAATGGTATGTGCTGAAAGCTATCAGCGGACAGGAAAATAAAGTGAAAAACTATATTGAGACAGAAATCAAAACGTCTAGGGTTTGAGCAGTACGTTACTCAAGTGGTTATTCCTATGGAAAAGGTAATCCAAATTAGAAACGGTAAAAAAGTTCCTAAAGAAAGACCTTACTATCCTGGCTACCTGATGATTGAAGCTGACCTGATGGGAGAGATTCCTCACGTTATCAAGAATATTCCCGGAGTTATTTCTTTCTTAAGTTTAACAAAAGGAGGTGATCCTGTTCCTATGAGAAAGTCTGAAGTAAACAGAATGTTAGGAAGAATGGATGAACTTTCAGAATTTGCAAGTGATGTTGAAATTCCTTACATTGTAGGTGAGAACGTTAAAGTAATCGATGGACCTTTCAACGGATTCAACGGTACTGTTGAAAAGATTCTGGAAGATAAAAAGAAAATTGAAGTTTCTGTACTGATCTTCGGTAGAAAAACCCCAATGGAACTTAGTTACATGCAGGTAGAAAAAGTATAAGAATATTTATAATAAATATATAAAACCGCTGTTAAGCGGTTTTTTTTTTATTTCCATCATCTATACTATCCGAAAGAATCATGGATCAAGCGCAAAAATTGTGGTCTTATAATATTTAGATCTATTTAATTTTTAAAATTCACGTTTTGATTACTCTTTATTTTAAGTAAGCTGAGAAATGAAGCGAAGACTTTGCATGCACTTAGCCAGCAGCTATGCTGCTTCTTTGCCTACTTGAAATAGAACATTTATTTTTTTTTAAACTTTGCGTGAAAAACGATCTCAATAATTTTGACGTTTAATCAATAATAAACAGAATTTTTTACATTCAGACCCAATTTATTATGTCCCCAACTTTTGCTCCTGATCCAGGATCATGGATTGATTCCATTTTAATACTCAAGATTCTTTTTAATCTGAAATTTAGGAATTAGAAATAATTTGCTTATTTTTTATTGAAATAAATAAATATATTTTATTTCGTGGCATGCTTATTGCAAACTGTTAGCTAATTAATCCATAGAACTTTTCATATTTTATTCAGATACAGTGCAAAGCATATGTACATATGTTTGTGTGTCTGTTGTAAATATAAAAGCTATGGAGTAAGATGAGTTAGCCACATAAACACACAAAACAATGACGAAGATTATTTCGACAGTACTTCTTGCAAGTGCTGTATTTACTAATGCACAAGTTGGTATAAATACCAATACTCCTGAGAAGACCCTATCCGTAAATGGAACTATGAAAACATCCGGGATAGCTTTCAAAACTCCTTTGGAAAAGTTGGGAACTAATGAAAATTATACCTTCATCATTAAATCCCCGGCACCTGAAAACAAGATTACTGCTTATAATGATTCTTTTGTGCCTAATTCTCCGGCACCTATCAATCTTATTCAGTATAAAATTACCTGTGACCCCACAGATAAAGATTGGGTAAATCAGTTTGATACTAAAATAAACTCCAGTAAATTTCTGGTGGTAATCTCCTCATTTGGATTTACTCAACCGGTAAAAGCAGCTTCTCCGGACTGGCTAACGCCGGTACCACAGATTTTTGCCTATTCTTCAGGAGGGACATGGAAGCTAAAAGCAGATTACCAGGGGTTTGCACCCGATAGTTCTCTTCCAACAGGAGTATGGACACTTAATTTACTGGTTTATGACCGTGCCTATGCAAAGGAGTTTAATCCGACACAGGCAATGGGGACTTCAACAACCGGAACAGCTGCAGCTCCTTTGATTCAATAACATAAAAAAACATACTATAATGAGAAAAATAACCACATTCATCCTTGCGGTTGGTACTTTTCTAATTGCACAATCTCAAGTTGGCATTAATACTAAAACCCCGCAATCCACTCTGGATGTAGAAGGAGAAACTTTGGTGGAGTCTTACCTCATTGATACGGTAAATTCACCTGCAAGCGGAAATTATCTTCTGCTGACACGTTCTAAAGATACTACCCCTGTGGGGAAAGTAAAACTCCTGGACATTGCCCTTAGGAATGTAGCCCCGGTGAATTCATATAAAGTAGTTTTAACCAATGTTAAGCAGGATGAAGTAGTAAGCCTGAATACAGGATTAGAAACTAATAAATATGTAGTTGCTATTACCGGAGCTGTCTTTACCAATGCTGTTTCTGCAGCGAATATGTCGACTACCCCAAAATCCTATGGTGCTTATTCTACAGAAGTTACCCCGGTAACAAGCAATGGAAAAAGTTATCATGCTATTAATCTAAGTTTTAAAGGGGCAGGAACAGTTTCTTCAACAAATGGTACCTGGACTATCACCCTGAATGTTTTTGAAAGATCTCTGGTAAAAGACTGGGGAACATTCAATGGCTCAGTCACTGCAGCATCCGGTTATTCAGGAGTTTCAACCAATACTCCGCTAGGACTTCAATAAAACAACAATTATGGAAAGAAAAATTTATATAATCATCATAATGTGTCTGGGAATTTTCCTGAATGCACAAACGGGGAAAGTAGGGATCAATACTACAAACCCTACAGAAACACTTGATGTGAATGGTAATACGCGTACCAATGCCCTGTATTTAAGAAATCCGGGGGAACCTACGATGACAGGGGGAAGCTTCCTGGCTACCTCCCAGAATTCTCTTCAGCTATATGATCCTGCATTGGAAAGCAGTGGTCTGTTTAACTATATTAAGCTTACGCTGACAGGAGTATCTGGTGCAGGAATCACTGATTTTGATACTAAAATTGATGCGAATAATTTTCTGGTTGTAGTACATAACTATGCTTTCAAGCTTAATGATGGTACTACAAGTGTAGCTTTGGATTTCGGAGATAACGGAGTAAATGATAACCAACAGGGCTCTCCGGATGTTACTGCATTTAAAAGTAACGGAACCTGGCATCTTAAAGCAGGATTTACCAATAACAGCAGGCTTATTGCCTTTACCTCTTCCAATCCTTCGAGAACATATAATAACTTTACCGTAGAATTTTACCTGATGGCTTACAAAAGACTCATCACTAAACAGAATTTTAGTGATATCAATACCAACTTAGGAGGAACTGATGGTTCCACACAAACTCTTACCAAGCCTTCAGGATTCTAAAGATTATTAATATCAAAAAGCCAAAGCCGACTCATGGAGCCGGCTTTTTGTTTTTATAGTCATTAAGTTTTTGATCTATTCATTATTGGATAAATGGAAGCGGTCGTTTTTAATGGACTTAAAATAAGATTCAAGATCTTCCTTCAGAAAAAGAAATGGATGATTTTGAATAAATATTACTAAAAATCAACACTATCCGTTTGCTATTTCAAAAATATTTTATACTTTTGCAGTCCAAAAAGTAGGTTTATTATAGGTGAGTACGATAACCTGCTGAATAATAAATGCTTCCAAACTCATTAATTATTCAAATTTAAAAAACAAACAATGGCTAAAAAAGTCTTTAAAATGGTAAAGCTTCAGGTGAAAGGTGGCGCAGCTAACCCTTCTCCACCAGTAGGTCCAGCTTTGGGTTCTGCAGGTGTGAACATCATGGAGTTTTGTAAGCAATTTAACGGAAGAACCCAGGACAAGCCAGGTCAAGTTTTACCTGTAGTAATTACAGTATACGAAGACAAATCTTTTGAATTCGTTATTAAAACTCCGCCTGCAGCAATCCAATTAATGGATGCGGCTAAGATCAAAGGAGGATCCGGTGAACCAAACAGAAACAAAGTAGGTTCTGTAACTTGGGATCAGGTAAAGAAAATCGCTGAAGATAAAATGGCAGACCTTAACTGCTTTACAATGGACTCTGCTCTTTCTATGGTTGCAGGTACTGCTAGATCTATGGGATTAAGAGTAACAGGAACTAAACCAACTAACGCTTAAAACTTAGAGAAATGGCAAAATTAACAAAAAAGCAAAAGGAAGCTTTAAGCAAAGTAGAAAAAGGAAGAATCTATAACCTTGAAGAAGGTTCAGCTCTTGTAAAGGAAGTGAACACTGCAAAGTTTGATGCTTCTGTAGATATCGCAGTAAGATTAGGAGTAGACCCTAGAAAAGCAAACCAGATGGTAAGAGGTGTTGTATCTCTTCCTCACGGAACCGGTAAAGATGTTAAAGTATTAGCTCTTGTAACTCCGGATAAAGAAGCAGAAGCTAAAGCTGCTGGTGCTGACTATGTAGGTCTTGACGAATATTTACAAAAAATCAAAGATGGTTGGACAGATGTTGACGTTATCGTTACAATGCCAGCTGTAATGGGTAAACTAGGTCCATTAGGTAGAGTATTAGGTCCAAGAGGTTTAATGCCAAACCCTAAATCAGGAACTGTAACAATGGAAATTGGTAAAGCAGTAACTGAAGTAAAAGCAGGTAAAATTGATTTCAAAGTAGACAAGTATGGTATCATCCATGCGGGTATTGGTAAAGTATCTTTTGATGCTGCCAAAATCAAAGAAAATGCTCAGGAACTTATCCAGACATTGATCAAAATGAAACCGACTGCTGCTAAAGGAACTTATGTGAAGTCTATCTATTTGTCTTCTACAATGAGCCCGGGTATTGCAATCGATACTAAATCTGTTAACTAATATTAAATCCTTAAGACAATGACAAAAGACCAAAAAGTTGTAGCGATACAAGAGATCAAAGACTTGCTTCAGGATGCAAAAGTAGTATACGTAGCAGATCTAGAAGGATTGAACGCTGGTAAATCTTCAGATTTCAGAAGACAGGCTTTCAAACAAAATATCAAAGTAAAAGTGGTAAAAAATACACTTTTACAAAAAGCAATGGAGCAGATTGAAGGAGTAGATTACTCTGAAATGTTCCCATCTTTCAAAGGAAACACAGCGTTGATGATTGCTGATACAGCTAATGCTCCTGCGAAATTAATCCAGGGATTCAGAAAGAAAGAAGAGAAGCCGGCTTTAAAATCTGCTTTTGTTCAGGAAACTTTCTATATCGGTGACAACAATCTAGATATGTTGGCTAACATCAAGTCTAGAGAAGAAATGATCGGTGAAATCATCGGATTACTTCAGTCTCCAATCCAGAGAGTTGTTTCTGCTCTTCAAAACAAACCTGAAACAGTAGAAGCTAAAGCTGAAGAAGCTGCTCCTGCGGTAGAAGAAACTCCTGCTGCTGAAGCTCCGGAAGCTGCTGCAGATAGCACTGAGGAAACAAGTGCTGAATAATTACACTCAAAAAATTAAATAAATAATCAACAAAAACATTACAACAATGTCAGATTTAAAAAATTTAGCTGAAACGCTAGTAAACTTAACAGTAAAAGACGTAAACGAATTAGCTACTATCCTTAAGGATGAGTACGGAATTGAGCCAGCTGCTGCTGCAGTAGTTGTTGCAGGTGGAGGTGCAGGTGAAGCTGCTGAAGAAAAAACTGAATTCGACGTAATCCTTAAGTCTGCAGGTGCTTCTAAATTAGCTATCGTTAAATTGGTAAAAGATTTAACTGGTGCTGGTCTTAAAGAAGCTAAAGATATCGTAGACGGTGCTCCAGCTCCAATCAAGACTGGTGTATCTAAAGACGAAGCTGAAGCTCTTAAGAAGCAATTAGAAGAAGCTGGTGCTGAAGTAGAATTGAAATAATTCAATTATTCTTATAAATAAGGAGCCCGGGCAAATTGCCCGGGCTTTTTTTATGTCTATAACGATGCTTTTTTTAATAAGAGTATTCAAATATTTTTATATGGATTTGTGAAATATTTTATTATCATTGGGTTATTTATAATTTAAAACTTATTTAATTGAATTATATTATTTTTATTTAGTGTTTTGTAATATTTTTTTAAATGAAATGTTGTTTTTATTGAAAAATTATTATATTTGTATTGAGAAAACACACAAATAAGTTGGATAGAAATTATTTTCTTTCTTATAGCCGTATCATAGCTCTTCTGCTGCTTTTGCCGGTTATAGGAAAACTAAACACTAAGGCTATATCAAACACAATGGACGGATTCCCGGAAGTATTGCATTGTACTGATATACATAACTACAATCTGCAAACACCTATGACAAAGAATTTTGTCATGCAGACTATTCATACAGATCCGGATTACAAAACTGGCGGGCTTTTTACAGGCATCAATTCTAAACGTGATATAAAGCTAAAACGCTTCCCGGTTGTAAATGATAATTTTTCTGTTTTATTTCAGAAAAATATCAATGAGATCCGAAACTGGCATGAACGGATGTATACATTATATCCTGAATCCCTGGCAGCTGTATTGCCATTACAGAGAACTCACAAATTTAATACGCCTTCCTCTACGTTGGTCGATGGTTTTCAATTCATTATTAAAATTCCCGACAAAATATTCAGTGCTTCTGAATAAGTACAATTTCTGAAAAAACTCTGAACCTTACGAGAATAGCTGTCTTTTTCATTTAATAGTTAAGTGAAACAGCTAAAGGATTGTCATTACATAAAAAAACAACAAATATCATTAAAATGAAAAACAAATTATTCACCCTCGCACTTTTATCTGCGAGTTCATTAAGCTTAGCACAGGTTGGGATTAATACCGGTTTACCGTCAGCAACTTTGGATGTGACCGGATTTCCTGCAATGTCAAGTAAACTGGATGGAATCATTGCTCCGCGACTTACAGGAGCAGAACTGAGAGCCAAAACCTATACATCTGCCCAAACAGGAGCTATTGTATATGTCACCTTAGCTGAATCAGCACCTGCAGGACAAACAGTTGATATTGTCGCCCCCGGCTATTATTATTTTGATGGAACCAAATGGGGGAGCTTAAGCGCAGATTGGCGTATCCTTGGAAATACCGGTACTATAGCTACCACGGCTCCTCTGGGATCAGATGTTACTTCCGGAAACTATTTGGGAACAAATGACGGACAAAATATAGTATTGGCGACTCAAAAGAATGTGAAGGGGATTTTAGATGTCAATGGAACTTTACAGGGAGGAAACGCCAATAGCGCAACAGGACCTTTTTCTTCCTTTACCTGGGGATCTAATAATGTGCTTGCCAACAGCACCTCTTCCAATATAGCATTAGGAAAAGACAACACCGTATCTGCGCAGGGGAACTTTCCGGCTGTAGCTATCGGGCTGGGGAATAAAGCAACAAACGGAGCCAAAATAATAGGAAACTCCAATACGGCGAGTGGAGCTAATAATTTGGTGTTGGGAAATTCTAATACTATTACAGGTATTATCGGAGTCACTGTAGGGAATTCTAATACCAATAACGGAGGAATTATTTTCGGGACCGGAAATACGGCTTCTTCAAATAATATAGCTATTGGCTCAGGAAATACGGCTTCGGGAATTGAAGCAATAGCTATCGGAGTCTCCACTCAGGCCGCAGCCGGACAGACAGCTTACGGGAATACAGCACATGTTTTTACAGGAAAAAATGGAGCTGTTACTGATGTGGGTATCAATATGACTCCCAGTGCGGCTAATTTTGCGGATCTGGAAGTCAGTAAGGCCATCCAGATCAGAGGTGTAGCTTCTCCGGCCAACGCTGCCTGTACCACGGTGGATGAAGGAGCTATCCGCTACAACACAACAACAAAAACACATGAAGGATGTAATGGCAGTAACTGGAAGCCTTTATACTAATTGAGAATAAACACAAACCTTATAAAAAATAAAAAAATGACCAAAAAATTATTCGAGAAACTGATTGTAATGCTCATGGTAACAGTAATGTCGTCTGTAGCATTTGCACAACAAGGCTATGAACCTATTCGTGGGATGGGAGTAGAAGCAAAACCTGTAAATAACTCAGGAATTTGTTTGGCATGTTACAACGGAAGCATGAACCCGGTAATTGACGCCAATCTGGATAACAGTGTAAATATGGGGAATTTTGCTTCCCTGGTTAGTGGAAATGGTATATCGGTTAAAAATAAGAATACAACATATCCTGCCGGCTATATTACAGGGTTTAATGTGGATCTTGGAACCAGCTTTATCACGATTGATCTGCTAAGCTCAATGAGAATCAGTACATATAAAAATGGGGTTCTCCAGGAGTCAACTTCCAGTAGTACGCTTTTATCAGTGCCGGCATTTGGAGGAAACAAAAACAGGATATTTTTACATTTCAAAACTTCTAAAGAATTTGATGAAGTAAGGCTGTATCAGACAAACGTTCTTTCCGTATTCAGTGCTATGAATGTGTATTATGCATTTGCTTTTGATCCGGCCAGGGTGCCTGTTGATAATAATGGCATCTGTGATGATATTATTGCGGGAAGTGGTGTAGATGGAAATGTATCGGGGAGCAGTACTATTCTGGCTCCGCTTTCATATGTTCAGAATAAGGAAAGGATCGGGGATGGGAATAAGAACTCTTTCGGGACGATAGTTCTTCCAATCGGGTTATTAGGATCTTATTCAGTAGGAGTATTGGATAAAAATCAGGTATATCCTGCAGGGAACAGGGCCGGATTTGTGATTGAGCCTGATGACCAGGGAAAGCTTCTTAGTGCTGAATTTTTGAAAAATATTACAATAGAAACCTATCTGTTCGGGCAACTTCAGGATTCAAAACAATTGTCTGACGGGGGAGGTCTTATTAATATTAAAGTTCTTGGATATGGTTCAGGAAAGCAGAAAGTAACCCTTACAACCTCTAAACCATTTAATGAGATTCGCCTGAAGGTGACACAAACCATAGGGTTTAATTTAGGAGCTTTGAAAGTATATTATGCCTTTGAAGAACCGGTATCTTGCGAATGTGATGATAAAATCCAGACCAGTGGCTCTTCGGTGCCCGGAAATCTGGTAACGGGAAGCAGCTGGACATCAGGACCTGGTTTTCTGGGGCTTATTTTAGCAAAAATGACAAATCCGGGCGCTATTGTAGATAACAACCCATCAAATTATGCCACTGCCACTGTGCCGGCAGCCTCTTTGTTTAGTATATTTTCGGCTTATGCGACGGTAAGCAGTAATGCAACCCTGCCGGCTAATACAATGGCCGGATTTACGGTGGAAAAAGCAGGAAACCTTCTTGGGGTAAGTGTTCTTGAGAATATTACGGTGACATTATATAATGGTAATACGCTAACGGATAGCTTCACAAGTTCAGGAAGTCTCATCAGTGGTAATTTCTTTACAACAAATTCAAACAAATTCTATGTCGGGGGTAAGGCGACAAAACCCTTTAACCGTATAAAAATTACGTTTAACAGTGGTACGGCGGTTCGCATTCCTCAAAACTATTATATTTATAATGCCTTCGCAAGCAGGGATGATGATAACGACGGAGTTCCGAATTGCTTTGACCGCTGTCCGGGAGGGGATGACAGTATTGATAATAATGGTAATGGTATCCCGGACTGTGCAGAAGGCTGTAATGCTGTAAATGATAAATCTCCTACACTGGATACAGACGGTGACGGGATTGTGGATGCTTGTGACCTGGATTCTGATAACGATGGTATTCCTGATGCAACAGAAGACTTTGATAAAAATGGTAAATTCCAGGACGATGATACTGAGGGAGACCTGGTATTGACACCTGTATTGGGAGATTCTGTTCCGAATTATCTAGACCTTGACTCTGATAATGACGGGGTGTTAGATTTGTTTGAGTCAGGAATTCCGGCATCGGTGATCAGCCAGATCGACACGGATCGTAACGGAATCATTGATAGTAATGTTGCAGTAGGTAAGAACGGTATTGCCGATATTCTTGAAACTTTTCCAGATTCAGGCATCCTGAAATATGCCATTAAAAATACAGATGGTGATGATAAACCGGACTTCCTGGATCTTACATCCAATGGTTCAGATCTTGATCTGTACCAGATCGGAAAAAGTAACCTGGATACTTTAGGAGGAGGATTCATTTCTACAATTGATGACAAAGATAAAGATGGTATTCAGGCGGTTGTAGATACTGATCTTATTAAGAGAGGAGCACCGGATTCTCCACTTTCTCCATACACTTCAGTATTGAAAAATTCTTCTGAAAGTGCAAGGATTGCCGGTGCATCGGAAGTGATCAATGCAGCCAATGATATTAAAATATATCCTAACCCTGTAAAAGCAGGAGAAAATCTTACCATTACCGCAGGAGGAGAAGGAGCTTATACGCTGTTCTCTGCAGAAGGAAAGGTGATTAAAGCAGGCAGGTTTACCGTAAATACCGGAATTGATACCACTTCATTATCAGCAGGAATTTATATTGTTAATATAGAAACCAAAACCAATGTGAAGTCTTATAAAGTGATTGTAAAATAATTACAGAAAACTTATAGAATGCTGTGCCGCCGGACAACAGGCGGCACTTCTCTTTTAATGGTCTCAAAATGAGATCATTTATTTGTATTAATGGAAGTTTTTTTGTATCTTTGCCCCTCTTTTGGCGCGGAAAATTGTTTGTAAATTTATAAAATACTGAAAATCAGCTCTTTCATTGTAAAAATATGAAAGGGATTTCGTGTTTATAGATGTCGCGGTAATTACGCACAAAAGTAATAAAAATATTTTGCATTACGCTGTGAAAAGATATACCAGTGTTGCAGTTAGGAATCGGACTGTAAGAATAAAGAACAAAGAATAAAGACTATTTCTGATAGCGCCAAACATCTCCATGTCTTTTATCTTTTTTCTTTTCTCTCCTTTCTCTTCCTGATATTTTTTAATAAAACAAAATATTTTTTAACCCTTTCTTACAAGTTTTATGAGTAAAACAAAATCAACAACTCAGGGAAATCCGAGAATTAATTTCTCATCAGCGAAAGGAAAAATCATTACTCCGGACTTTTTGGATATCCAAATTGAGTCTTTTAAAGAATTTTTCCAGCTTGATACACTTCCTGAAGCCAGAAAAACTGAAGCTCTTTACAAGACTTTCCAGGAAAATTTCCCTATTACGGATTCTAGAAACCAATTCGTATTGGAATTCTTAGATTATCTGGTAGATTCTCCACGTTATTCAATCGATGAGTGTGTGGAAAGAGGTCTGACGTATTCAGTTCCTCTGAAAGCAAGACTTAAATTGTACTGTACTGACCCGGAACATGAAGATTTCCAGACAGTAGTGCAGGATGTATATTTAGGTCCGGTTCCTTATATGACACCTAGTGGATCTTTCATCATCAACGGTGCAGAAAGAGTTATTGTTACGCAGTTACACCGTTCACCCGGGGTATTCTTCGGACAGACTTACCACGCTAACGGAACCAAACTATACTATTCAAGAATTATTCCTTTCAAAGGATCTTGGATGGAATTTACAACTGATATCAACAGCGTAATGTACGCGTATATCGACCGTAAGAAAAAGTTACCATTAACAACTTTATTAAGAGCTATCGGTTATGAATCTGATAAAGATATCCTTCAGATTTTCGACCTTGCTGAAGAAGTGAAAGTTTCTAAGGCTGCCCTTAAAAAAGTAGAAGGAAGAACATTGGCTGCGAGAGTTTTGAACACATGGTTCGAAGATTTCGTAGATGAAGATACAGGTGAGGTGGTTTCTATCGAAAGAAACGAAATCATCCTGGACAGAGAAACAATCCTTGAAAAGGAACATTTGGACCTTATCCTGGATGCTGGTGTGAAATCAATCCTGATTCACAAAGAAAACAGCAACGAGTTCTCTATTATCCAGAATACATTACAAAAAGACCCTACCAACTCTGAAAAAGAAGCAGTAGAGTACATCTATCGTCAGTTAAGAAACGCAGATCCGCCAGATGAGGAAACCGCAAGAGGAATCATTGAAAAATTATTCTTCTCTGAGCAGAGATATTCATTAGGTGAAGTAGGACGTTACAGACTAAACAAGAAGTTAGGTCTTAATATCCCAACTACCACTGAGGTTCTTACAAAAGAAGATATCATTGCTATTGTAAGACATTTGATTGAACTTGTCAACTCTAAAGCGGAGGTGGATGACATCGACCACTTATCAAACAGGAGAATTAAAACTGTTGGTGAGCAACTAGCAGGACAGTTTGGCGTAGGTCTTTCAAGAATTGCAAGAACAATCAAGGAGAGAATGAACGTTAGAGATAACGAAATCTTTACTCCACTTGATCTTGTTAATGCTAAGACTTTAACGTCTGTAATCAATTCATTCTTTGGTACCAACCAGCTATCTCAGTTCATGGACCAAACCAACCCACTGTCAGAGATCACTCACAAGAGAAGATTATCTGCACTAGGGCCTGGTGGTTTATCAAGAGAAAGAGCAGGGTTTGAGGTTCGTGACGTTCACCATACGCACTACGGAAGAATCTGTCCGATTGAAACTCCGGAAGGACCAAACATCGGTTTGATTTCATCTTTAGGAATTTATGCAAAAATCAACAGATTAGGTTTCATTGAAACTCCATATAGAAAAGTAGAAAATAGTAAGGTTGAACTTAATGCAGATCCTATCTACTTAAATGCTGAAGACGAAGAATCCAAAGTAATTGCTCAGGCAAACGTTGAATTGAACGATAATGGTGAATTCGAAACAGACAGGATTATTGCAAGACTGGATGGTGACTACCCGGTAGTAGAGCCAAACCAGGTTGACCTTATCGACGTTGCACCTAACCAGATTTCCGGTATTTCCGCTTCATTGATTCCGTTCCTGGAGCATGATGATGCGAACCGTGCATTGATGGGATCTAACATGATGCGTCAGGCCGTTCCTCTATTGAAGCCACAGGCTCCGATCGTAGGTACAGGGCTTGAGCAACAGGTTGCAAGAGATTCAAGAATTTTGATCAACGCTGAAGGTACAGGTACAGTAGAGTATGTAGATGCTGATAAAATCGTTATTAAATACGAAAGAAGTGAAGATGAAGATCTTGTATCATTCGAGTCTGCTACTAAAAAACATATAACCTTACCAAGTTCAGAAAAAACGAACCAGAGTACTACCATTACCCTGAGACCAAACGTAAGAGTAGGTGATGTAGTGGAAAAAGGACAGGTACTTTGCGACGGTTATGCTACTGAAAAAGGAGAATTGGCTCTTGGTAGAAACTTAGTAGTAGCATTCATGCCTTGGAAAGGATACAACTTCGAGGATGCGATCGTAATCAACGAAAAAGTAGTACGTGAAGACTGGTTTACTTCAATCCACGTGGATGAATACTCACTGGAAGTTCGTGATACTAAATTAGGTATGGAAGAACTTACTGCTGATATTCCAAACGTATCTGAAGAAGCTACCAAAGATCTTGACGAAAACGGTATGATCAGAATCGGTGCTGAAGTGAAGCCTGGAGATATCATGATTGGTAAAATTACTCCAAAAGGTGAATCTGACCCGACTCCTGAAGAAAAACTTCTTAGAGCAATCTTCGGTGATAAAGCCGGTGATGTAAAAGACGCATCATTAAAAGCTGACTCTTCATTAAGAGGGGTGGTTATCAACAAGAAATTGTTCTCCAGAAACATTAAAGACAAAAAGAAAAGAACTGAAGAAAAACTTAAGCTTGAAGAAATTGAAAACACTTACAAGGCTAAGTTTGACGAATTGAGAAATACTTTAATTGAAAAATTAAATACACTGGTTAGCGGTAAAACTTCTCAGGGAGTACATAACGACCTTGATGAAGAAATCATCGGTAAAGGGGTGAAATTTACTCATAAGCTATTAACTTCAGTTGAAGATTATGTAAACGTTAGCGGTTCAGACTGGACAGTAGACGCTGACAAGAATGAATTGATCAAACAATTGATTCACAATTACAAAATCAAATATAACGACATTCAAGGAGTTAAAAACCGTGAGAAATTTGCCATTTCAATCGGAGATGAGCTTCCTGCAGGTATTATGAAGCTGGCTAAAGTTTACATCGCTAAGAAACGTAAACTGAATGTAGGAGATAAAATGGCAGGACGTCACGGTAACAAAGGTATCGTATCAAGAATCGTTCGTGAAGAAGATATGCCGTTCCTTGAGGATGGAACACCGGTAGATATCGTATTGAATCCACTAGGGGTACCTTCCCGTATGAACATCGGACAGATCTATGAAACTGTTCTTGGATGGGCTGGTCAGAAATTAGGATTAAAATTCGCTACGCCAATCTTCGACGGAGCTAGTCTTGATCAAATCACTGAATATACAGATAAAGCAGGTCTTCCTAAATTCGGTCACACTTACCTTTATGATGGTGGTACCGGAGAAAGATTTACACAGGCTGCTACAGTGGGTGTTATCTACATGCTGAAACTTGGACACATGGTTGATGATAAGATGCATGCACGTTCTATCGGTCCTTACTCATTGATTACTCAGCAACCGTTAGGAGGTAAAGCTCAGTTCGGGGGTCAGAGATTCGGAGAGATGGAGGTTTGGGCACTTGAAGCATTCGGTGCATCTAACATCCTGAGAGAGATCCTTACTGTGAAGTCGGATGACGTGATTGGTAGAGCAAAAACTTATGAAGCAATTGCTAAGGGTGAATCTATGCCTGAACCAGGTATTCCGGAATCATTCAACGTATTACTTCACGAGTTACAAGGTCTTGGATTAGACGTAAGATTGGAGGAGTAAGATATCAGATGTCAGACACAAGATGTCAGACTATGGCACTCTAAGAATTTTATAATCCTTGAATTTGGAATGATGATTTCGTCTGAAATCTGAAATCTGAAATCTAAAATCTAAAAAAAAATTATGTCAAATAAAAATAAATCAAGTAGATTTAATAAAATAACCATCGGTTTAGCTTCACCGGAGTCTATTTTACAGGACTCAAGAGGGGAGGTTTTAAAGCCGGAAACTATTAACTACAGAACTCACAAGCCTGAAAGAGACGGGCTATTCTGTGAGAAAATTTTTGGTCCTGTAAAGGATTACGAATGTGCTTGTGGTAAATACAAGAGAATTCGTTACAAAGGGATCGTTTGTGACCGTTGTGGAGTAGAAGTTACTGAGAAAAAAGTAAGAAGAGAGAGAATCGGGCACATCAACCTTGTAGTTCCTATTGCACACATCTGGTATTTCCGTTCATTACCAAACAAAATCGGATACCTTTTAGGAATTCCTTCCAAGAAATTGGATATGATCATCTACTACGAAAGATATGTAGTGATCCAGCAGGGTATTGCTAAAAAGCTGGATGGTTCTGATTTTGAGCATATGGAATTCCTTACAGAAGAAGAGTATCTTGATATCATGGAGACCCTTCCTGTAGAAAACCAGTATCTTGATGATTCTGATCCAAACAAATTCATCGCCAGAATGGGTGCTGAAGCTGTTGAAGATTTATTAAAGAGAATCGATCTTGATGCATTGTCTTTCGATTTAAGACACAAAGCTCACAACGAAGGTTCCAAGCAGAGAAGAACTGAGGCATTAAAAAGATTAAATGTTGTAGAAGCATTAAGAGGTGCCAATACAAGAATGATCAACAAACCTGAGTGGATGATCATGCGTGTACTTCCTGTTATCCCGCCAGAACTAAGACCATTGGTTCCGTTGGATGGAGGACGTTTCGCTACTTCTGACTTAAATGACCTTTATAGAAGAGTTATTATCAGAAATAACCGTTTAAAGAGATTATTGGAGATCAAAGCTCCTGAAGTAATCTTGAGAAACGAGAAGCGTATGCTTCAGGAATCAGTAGATTCATTATTCGATAACACAAGAAAATCTTCTGCAGTAAAATCTGAATCAAACAGACCATTAAAATCACTTTCTGATTCATTGAAAGGTAAACAAGGTCGTTTCCGTCAGAACTTACTAGGGAAAAGGGTAGACTACTCTGCGCGTTCGGTAATTGTTGTAGGTCCGAACTTACAGCTTCACGAATGTGGTATTCCTAAAGATATGGCAGCTGAGCTTTACAAACCGTTCATCATTAGAAAATTAATTGAGAGAGGTATTGTAAAAACAGTAAAATCTGCAAAGAGAATTATCGACAGAAAAGAACCTGTAGTGTATGATATCCTTGAAAACGTGATGAAAGGTCACCCGGTACTATTGAACAGGGCACCTACTCTTCACAGATTGGGTATTCAGGCCTTCCAGCCTAAGATGATCGAAGGTAAAGCAATCCAGCTGCACCCGTTAGTAACAACGGCCTTCAATGCCGACTTTGATGGTGACCAGATGGCGGTACACTTACCGTTAGGGCCGGAAGCGATCCTTGAAGCTCAGTTACTGATGTTAGGTTCTCAGAACATCCTGAACCCTGCAAACGGTTCTCCAATTACGGTACCTTCT
Organism: Chryseobacterium sp. P1-3; assembly: GCF_000738495.1. Lineage (NCBI taxonomy): Bacteria > Pseudomonadati > Bacteroidota > Flavobacteriia > Flavobacteriales > Weeksellaceae > Chryseobacterium > Chryseobacterium sp. P1-3. Next base: position 194,538 of record NZ_JPEQ01000014.1, on the reverse strand, counting down.
CAGGACATGGTTCTTGGTCTTTATTTCATGACTAAAGAATTAAGCTCTACAGAAGATATGAAAGTAAAAGGAGAAGGTCTTGCATTCTATTCTCCTGAAGAGGCGGAAATCGCTTATGCAGAAGGAAAAGTTTCTCTGAACGCTAAGGTAAGATGTAAATTACCTGTTAAAGAAAATGGAGAAATCGTAACAAGACTGATCGAAACTACTGTAGGTAGAATTTTATTCAACCAGATCGTACCTAAGCAGGTAGGATATATCAATGAACTTCTTACGAAGAAATCATTGAGAAACGTTATCGGTAAGATCCTTGCTGATACAGATTTCCCTACAACTGTGAAGTTCCTGGATGCAATGAAAGATCTAGGGTATTCAAACGCATTCAAAGGAGGTCTGTCGTTCTCTCTTGGAGATATCGTAGTACCTGTGGAGAAAAAGCAGATGATTGCACAATCAATTGAAACTGTAGACGAAATTAGAGCTAACTATAACATGGGTCTGATTACCGATACAGAACGTTATAACCAGGTAATCGACGTTTGGACAAACACGAACGCCGGATTAACTGAAATGATCATGAGCAGAATGAAAACTGACCAAGGTGGTTTCAACTCTGTGTACATGATGCTTGACTCTGGGGCGAGGGGTTCTAAGGAACAGATCCGTCAGTTATCAGGGATGAGAGGTTTGATGGCGAAACCGCAAAAAGCTGGTTCTACCGGTGCGGAGATCATCGAAAACCCGATCCTTGCTAACTTTAAAGAAGGTCTTTCCATCTTGGAATACTTTATCTCTACCCACGGTGCCCGTAAAGGTCTTGCGGATACCGCTCTTAAGACTGCCGATGCGGGTTATCTAACCAGAAGATTGGTAGACGTTGCACAGGATGTTATCGTTACAGAAGATGACTGTGGAACTTTAAGAGGAACAGAAGTTACTGCACTTAAGAAAAATGACGAGATCGTTGAAAAAGATTTCTGAAAGAATCTTAGGTAGAGTATCTCTTCATAATATTTACGATCCTGAAAGTGATGAATTAATTGCTGAAGCAGATCAGGTAATCACTGAGCAACTAGCTAAGAGAATTGAAGAAGCAGGATTAGAAGCCGTAGAAGTACGTTCTCCGCTTACTTGTGAAGCTAAGAAAGGTATCTGTGCGAAATGTTACGGTAGAAACTTAGCAACTGGTAAGATGATCCACATGGGTGAAGCAGTAGGGGTAATTGCAGCACAATCCATCGGGGAGCCGGGTACTCAGCTTACGTTGAGAACCTTCCACCAGGGGGGTACTGCAGGAAACGTATCAGAAAACCCATCTATCGTTGCAAGAAGAGACGGTATCGTTGAAATGGATGAAGTAAGAACCATTACTTCTGAAGATGAAAACGGTAATACAGCTGAGGTTGTAGTTTCTCGTTCAACGGAATTCAGATTAGTTGCTGATAACGATTCCAGAACACCATTAATGGTAGCTAACGTACCTTATGGATCAATATTATCTGTAAAACCAGGTGATAAAGTGAAGAAAGGAGATGTAATCTGTAGATGGGATCCGTATAACGCGGTTATCATTGCTGAAACTTCAGGTAAGGTAGAATACGAGGATATCATCCAGGGTATTTCATTCCAGCTTGAAATTGACGAACAGACAGGATTCGAGGAGAAAGTAATCTCTGAATCCAGAAATAAGAAAGCTGTACCTACCTTAAAAGTGGTAGACTCTAAGGGAGTTGAGCAAAAAGCTTACAACTTACCGGTAGGAGCCCACTTGATGGTTAATGATGGTGAGAAAATTAAGGCTGGTAAAGTCTTGATCAAAATCCCGAGAAAATCTGCAAAAGCAGGGGATATCACCGGAGGTCTTCCGAGAGTTACTGAATTATTCGAAGCAAGAAACCCTTCAAACCCAGCGGTTGTTACTGAAATCGACGGGGTAGTTTCTTACGGAAAAATCAAGAGAGGTAACCGTGAACTTATCGTTGAGGCTAAAACTGGAGAAAGAAAGATTTACCTGGTAAAACTTTCCAACCAGATTCTTGTACAGGAGAATGACTTCGTAAGAGCAGGTTCTCCGCTTTCTGACGGTTCTATTACACCGGAAGATATCCTAAGAATTAAAGGTCCAACAGCCGTTCAGGAATACTTAGTAAATGAAATTCAGGAAGTTTACCGTCTACAGGGGGTAAAAATCGATGATAAGCACTTCGAAATCATCGTAAGACAGATGATGACAAAAGTATCTATCGTAGATGGAGGTGATACTCAGTTCCTTGAAGGAGCTCTTGAGCACAAATATGACTTCCTGGAAGAAAACAACAGGGTATTCGGTCTTAAAGTAGTAGTAGATGCCGGTGATTCTAAGGAATTCAAGCCAGGTCAGATGATTACTGCAAGAGAATTAAGAGACGAAAACTCGAAGTTGAAACGTGAAGATTTAGCATTGGTAGAAGTAAGAGAAGCTCTTCCTGCTACAGCAACTCCGGTATTACAAGGTATTACAAGAGCAGCACTTCAGACTAAGTCATTCATGTCTGCAGCATCGTTCCAGGAAACAACTAAAGTTCTTAACGAGGCCGCAGTGGCTGGTAAAATAGATGATCTGAATGGTCTTAAAGAAAATGTAATTGTAGGACACAGAATCCCTGCAGGTACAGGTCTTAAAGAGTATCAGAATGTTATTGTAGGTTCTAAGAAAGAATTCGAAGACCTTAATTAAAATTAATGATTTGAAATTTGGGATTTGAAATTATTTTTATATTTTCACAATCTCAAATTTCGAATTTTAAAAACATAATTTATAACAATGGACAACAATCAAAATCCACAAGACGGAAACATCAACATCGAATTAAACGAAATGGTAGCTGCTGGTATCTATGCTAACTTAGCATTAGTAAACCACTCTCCATCTGAATTTGTAGTAGACTTTATTCAGTTGATGCCGGGTGTTCAGCAAGCTAAAGTAAGATCAAGAGTTATTCTTGCTCCACTTCACGCGAAAAGAGTATTAAACGCTCTTCAGCAGAACATCGCTAACTACGAGCAGCAGTTCGGAGAAATCAAAGAAGTTGAACCTTTCGTATTAGGTGGAAACAACGTACAAGCTTAAGATTTCTTTTACAATAAAATAGAATGCCCCGGTTTTTACCGGGGCATTTTTTATCAATAGCCCAGGCTAACATGTTTCAGGACAGTTTTAAATACACCTATATAAATTCACATATTCTTAATATTATCTTATTTCATTGTGTTTGAAGAGGGTTAGAATGAAGTAATCATTGATATCTTATTGTAATAATGAAAAGTTTTTATTTATCTGACATATTTATTGCATGATTTTATATATTTGTTTCAAATACTTGACAAAAAAGATATGATGAGTGATCCGTTTATTGTACAGAAATTTGGTTTTTTAGGCAGCGGTTTTTCAGCTGAACTTGAAAAACATGCGGTAATAGTCAATATAAAGGCCAAAACAGAAATTATAAGGGAAGGACAGAAAAATAAATATGTGCCCTTCCTCACGAAAGGTTCTATTAAAGTTTTTACCCTTAATGACGGCCGCGAGCTTATTTATTATTATATCAAACCGAGTGACAGCTGTCTTATGACCTTTTCTTCTATTTTCACAGATTATGTGAGCAGGGTATATGCTGTAGCAGAAGAAGACTCAGAAGCCCTGTTGATCCCTGTTTCTGTAATGCATGAATGGCTGATACAATTTCCGGAAATCAATAAATTATTTTATCATGAATATGACAGGCGCTTTTCCGAAGTCATGAATATGGTAAATGATGCCGTTTTCCACAAACTGGATAAAAGGGTTCTGAATTATATTAAACAACAAATTGCACTTACCGGAAATCATCCGATCAGAATAACCCATCGCGAAATTGCCAACAATCTTGGGACTTCAAGAGAAGTTGTAAGCAGGGTTTTAAAAAAAAATTGAAAGCGATGGGGAAATTCAGCAAACAAAAGAAGGAATAAAACTGGCTGTAAATGAAAATGTTAGATTAATCTAATGTATTTTGTTTAAAAATTTTTGCTTTCTGATTGATAAAAACAATCTCCTCGGTGACTTTTATCACCTGTTTTTGAATTGATAACTCTATAAGTTTGTTATATCATAATTAAATGTAAAATATAGTTATCATATGACAAAAACTCTCTTATTTTTGTCGGTATTTTCATCAGTTTTTGCCTTTGCACAGGAGGATTTGCTGAAAGATATCGACACTATTAAAACCAACACAGAAACTTCACAACCCGCATTCAAAGCCTTGCAGATCGTTACAGGGCAATCTACAAAACTATCTGCAAAAAAAGAATGGTATATTGTTGTTGCCCATCGTTTCGGAGATATTAGCACAGGCTTTAAAGACTTTTTTGGTCTGGACAATGCTTCTACCAAGCTCGGGGTTATTTATGGCATTACGGATGCCGTTTCTGTAAGCTTGTCGAGGGAGACCCATATGAAAACCTTTGAAGGCGCTGTAAAATACAGGCTGGTAAAGCAGAATGAGAATTTTCCGGTAGATATTGTAGGATATCATGTAATGGGTTTAAATACCGCCTTGAATAAAGATACCTATCCCTATCTTACATTCAACGATCGGCTTTCCTACCTGACACAGGCTTTGATTTCCAGAAGGTTTAACGAACAGTTTTCATTGCAGCTTACTCCGTCTTTTGTTCATAAAAATTTATACGAACCGGCAACCGAAGATAAAAACCAGTTTTTGGCCGGAATAGGCGGTCGATATAAAATTTCCAAAAGAGTCTCTGTAAATGCAGAATATTTTGTGAATTTTGATGATCATAGTTTCTATAAAAATCCTCTTTCTTTAGGAGTAGATATAGAAACAGGGGGACATGTTTTCCAGCTTTTATTTACGAATTCCCAGATCAATTCGGATATCGGGTATCTTACCAACGCCACCGGCAGATGGGGAAAAGGACAAATTTTCTTTGGGTTTAATCTTTACAGAGTTTTTTGATATGAGAAAGTTAGCGTACCTATTGACAATATCGGCGGGAAGTATACTGATATCCTGTGAAAGCAGAACCTATGAAGAAATTTCTGATAATACCCCCATTACATTACCGGTAAAATATATAACCGATGTAAAGCCAATTATGGATAATAACTGTAACACGTGCCACTCGGCAACCAGTTTTAAACCTTTGGCAACCTATGATCAGGTAAAAAATAATATAGACGGAATTCTTGACCGGATTCAAAGACCTGATAACGACCCCGGGAAAATGCCTAAGGGAGGTTCTTTATCTGCAACACAAATCAACATTTTCATTAAATGGAAAGCCGACGGATTAGCTGAAAATTAAAATATCTGATATGAAAAAATTAATAATAACAGGTGTTTTTCTGTTTATGGCAGGTTACACCTCAGCTCAGAAATACAGTTCAAAAACCGGAAAAGTCACCTTTGAGGCCTCTGTGCCATTATTTGAAGATATTTATGCCCGGGATGACAATAATATTGTGGTCTTCAATGCAGATAACGGGGAAATGGCATCCGTTTCATCCGTCAAAAACTTTCACTTTAAAACAAAACTGATGGAAGAACATTTTAATGAAAGTTATGCCGAAACAGCAAAATATCCAAAAACCACCTTTAAAGGAAAAATCGTCAATTTTGATTCCACAAAACTTACTGCGAACCCTCAGAAATATACAATTCAGGGAACCCTCAATTTTCATGGTGTGGATAAAGCGGTCACTTCTACAGCTTCTGTTTATGCCAAAGACGGGAAAGTTTATATGCAGGGAGGATTTGTTGTGAAGCCTGCAGATTACAAAGTAACGATTCCTAAAATGGTAACTAAAAAAATTGCTGAAAATGTAAATGTGGAATATAACTATATCCTGACAAAACAATGAAAAACCTGATCTTACTGCTGAGTATGTTTCTGACTTCGTTGTTATATGCTCAGGAACAAACAAAAACAATTTTTGATGTTGCCAGAAACGGAACGGTTGATGAAGTAAAAGGATTGATGAAACAGAATCCGGATATTATCAATCAACCGAATGAGAATGGTTTTTCACCTCTTATCCTGGCTTGTTACAGAGGCAATACAGAGGTTGCAAAATTTTTGATTGACCATGTAAAAGATGTGAATTATCAAAGTAAAGAAGGAACTGCACTGGCAGGACTTTCGGTAAAATACAATAAAGAGCTTACAGAAGCTTTGCTAAGAAAAAAATGCCGACCCTAATATTGCAGATGCTACCGGTTATACTCCTTTATTCTGGGCCGTGAAATTTGGAAACAAAGAATTGGTGGAACTACTGCTTTCATATAAAGCAGATAAATCTAAAAAAGATTCAATGGGAATGACTCCTTTTGAATATGCATTGCAAACCAATAACAAAGAAATCATTAACCTCTTAAAAAATTGATATGAAAAAAATTTTACTCACCATCAGTATGGCCCTCGCTACCCTTGCCTGGGCTCAGTTTTCGTCTGGAACAGTAAGCCTTCCGGTTACTTCCATGACGGTGAAATTGGATACCACTCCTACAGGAGTGACCCTTACAGTAACCGGCGACAGCAATTCTATGTTGGGAATCGGGTTTGGAGGAAATGGAGTGGACAGCGGAGGAATGGCTCCGGGAGCAGATGGGTTTATTTATAATTCTGCAACCACCAGAGATTATTCCTTTATAGGAACTACAACGCCCAATGCTGATGTTTCACAAGACTGGACAGAAGTATCCAATACTATATCAGGAACTACAAGGACTATTGTGGCCACAAGATCTCTTTCCGGTGGGGCGGGAGACTTTGCGATTCCCAATTCGGCAGGAACCATTAATATCTTTTATGCACGCAGGCTTGGAAATCAGGCTTTAGGATATCATGGACCAGCTAATAGAGGATATGCAACATTAACAATGGCAGCCAGTACTTTATCCACAAATGAAGCAGCTGCCGGAAACAAAAAAGTACTTCTTTATCCTAACCCGGCAAAAGAAACGATTGGCTTTAAAAATTTTGATAAAATAAGATCCGTTGATGTTTTTGATGCTACCGGAAGAAAAGTAAAATCAATAAGACCAGACAAAGAGCATATTAATATTGAAGATCTGAAGTCAGGAACTTATTATTTTGAGGTTTTGCTGAAAGACGGAAGTCTGTCTTATGAAAAACTGATTAAAGAATAATTAAAAAAAACACATCCTAATAATTTTTAAAAAATGCCTCTGATTTTTCGGAGGCGTTTTATTTTTAGAATCAAAAATCTTAAAATGCCCGGTTTAAAGGCTTTGAGCGAATTTTCATATATTTGTATAAACCGTTACCGATGAAAGTTACGTTTGAAAAATACAACCCTTCCTGGAAAATACAATTTGAATCCATTAAAAATGAATTGGAAGAAAGCATCGGTTTTTTGAATCCCGAAATTGAACATATCGGAAGCACATCCGTAGAAGGCTTATCTGCAAAACCTATCATAGATATTATGATCGGGGTAAAAGATGCGGAAGATCTGGATAAAATTCCACATTTATTACAAGGACAGGATTATGTTTATTATGAAAAATATAATAAAGATATGCCTTATCGCCGCTTTTTTATTAAACTTATAAACCGTCCCAAAAACTTAGGATTTCCTGAAACCATTTTCAAGGAAGAGGATATTCCTGAGAAGCTTCATGACCATAGTCTTCGTGTGGCCCATATTCATGCAATTCCTGTATCTTCTGAACATTGGCTTCGTCATATTGCCTTTAGAGATTATTTGTGTACCCATGCCCGTGTAAAGCAGGAATATCAACAGCTTAAAGAAGTTCTGAGCAAAAAAGAATGGTATGACGGTAATGATTATAATGCAGGCAAGGATCCGTTTATTAAAAGAGAAGAACGTAATGCGGTACAGTGGTATATGGAACATCACAAATAAATTTATCTATGAGAAAGGATTTAAAGGAAATAGCCGGTCAGTTTGCAAAATCCAGGATGCTGAATGATTTTATAGAATATGGAGGAGTAGCGGCTGCTATTGAAACTGCAGAAGGTAATGTATATACAGGAATCAGTATAGATACTGCCTGTTCAATGGGGTTTTGTGCAGAGCACAGTGCTGTGGCTGAAATGTTGAAAAATGGTGAACATCGCATTAAAGCAGTAGTAGCCTTAGGTAATGACGGGAATGCAGTTCCTCCTTGTGGAAGATGCAGGGAACTGATGAGTCAATTATCCAAAGAAAATCTTAATGCTGTAGTAGAAGTAAAAAACGGGGTTTTTGTCACTTTAAAAGAACTGATGCCATACGACTGGAAAGAAGATTTTGACAGAACATGGTAGGCTTTTAATGAAATTAAAAATAAACAGTAATGGAATTTAAAACTTTAACCCATACTACGATAGATGAGCTTTTAACGGTCTTTAATCTTTCATTTTCAGATTATATTGTTCCTTTCCATCTCACAAAAGAAATGCTCATCTCAAAAATGGCAGCGGAAAAATTAGATATGGATTTGTCAGTCGGTGCGTTTGAAAACGGACAGCTTATAGGTTTTATCCTTCAGGCTGAAAAGACTGAAAATGGTGAGAAAGTTATCTATAACGGAGGAACAGGAGTGGTTCCGGAAGGCAGAGGTAAAGGATTGGTAAGAAAAATGTATGATTTCATTATTCCGGTTTTGAAAGAAAGGAACGCAAGTGTACTGCTTCTGGAAGTTATTGAAGGAAATCAAAAAGCAATCAGGGCCTATGAAAATCTTGGCTTTAAGATTATGCGAAGGCTTCTTTGCTTTAATGGAATTATACATCCGGAGGAAGAGCAGGCTTCAATTTGTATACGGGAGCTGGAAGATTTCCAATGTGAAAAGTTCCGTTCGTTCTGGGATATTGAACCTTCCTGGCAAGGTTCTGCTTATGTGCTGGATCCTGTTCCGGAAGGGTTTGTCACTTTTGGGGCGTATCTGGGAGAAAACCTGGCAGGGTATGTTATTTATAATCCTTCAGCAAAAAAAGTGCATCAGATTGCCGTTGACCCGGAGCACCGTAGGCAAGGAATCGGGACACAATTATTTAACGCGGTCAGAAAAAGAAATGAAGGACAGCCGGTTTCTTTGAATAATGTAGATGAGATTTCCGTAAGTACGAGTCAGTTCCTTTGCGAAAAAATAGGACTTACAAACTGGTTATCTCAGTTTGAGATGAAAAAGGCAATTTGAAATAAATGTAAGGTTTAATATACTTTTAATCCTTTAAACTTTTCAGGGAGCAGTATAGAATGTACCTTTGCCAAAAAAATTAAATAATGAAGCGAGGAATACATTTTTTACTGCTGCTTGTCTCCTTTACGGTTTTTGCACAGCAGGTAAATATTGATACGGCTCAGGTAGTAATATCAGGTCGTCAGAACACAGCTGAAGCCCAGTCAAAACCTTACGTAATCATGATTTCCACGGATGGTTTCCGTTATGATTATGCCCATAAATACAATGCTGAAAACCTTTTGAAATTTTCTGATCAGGGAGTAAAGGCTGAAGCAATGATCCCAAGCTATCCGAGTATTACATTTCCGAATCACTGGAGCCTGATTACCGGGCTTTATCCTTCTCATCATGGGTTAATTGATAATTTTTTCTACGATTACAAAAGGAAAGAAGTATATGCCATGAGCAATAAAAAAAAATGCAGAAGACGGAAGCTGGTATGGAGGGATACCGCTTTGGGGGCTGGCTGAAAAGAATGGGATGGTTTCTGCTTCTTTAATGTGGGTAGGATCTGCCAGTGATGCCGGTGGAATAAGGCCATCTTACTATTATCCCTATCATGAAAAATTCACTCCTTCTGAAAAAGTGGAAAAAGTAGTGAACTGGCTAAAATTACCAGACAATCAAAGACCACACTTTATTTCTTTATATTTCCCGGAAGTGGACGGGAGCGGTCATCATTATGGACCGGATTCAAAAGAAACTGAAAATGCTGTCCACTTGATTGACCACGCAATTGGAGACCTTGTACAGAAAGTAAATGCATTAGGTTTGAAGAATGTCAATTTTATATTCGTTTCAGATCATGGAATGATCAAAGTAGATGGCGGAACGCCATTGGAAATTCCGGCCCTTCTTTTTGATAAAAACAGATTCGATTTTTATAATTCCCAAAACGTTATTAAGAGTATATGTTAAAAATCCGGATGAGGTAAAAACCGTTTATAAAGAATTAAAAGCACATAAAACAAATGACTATGATGTTTATCTGGATAAAAGGTTGCCCCGGTATCTGCATTTTGCAACGAGAGATGATCAATATAACAGAATAGGACAGATCCTCCTGCTTCCAAAAGCTCCAAAGATATTTTTAGAGAAAGGAAAGAAAACATCTGTAGGAAAACATGGATACAATCCCAGGGTAGTTCCTGAAATGAAAGCTACTTTCTATGCCTGGGGACCTGAGTTTAAAAATAATCAGGTTATCAGTGAATTTGAAAACGTGAATGTCTATCCGCTTGTTGCTGAAATTTTAGGTTTGAAAATCGAACAGCCTGTTGATGGAAAGCTAAAGGTTCTGAAAGGGATACTAAAAGAAAAGAAGTAACCTTAAGGATAAAATTAAGGTAAATTTGTAAAAAGTTTCGGCGCACCAAAGGTGCGCCGAAACTTTTTACGGATAACAAGACCTACTCTTATAAAGACTTCATATCAATCACAAAACGATACCTTACATCGCTTTTCAGCATTCTTTCGTATGCTTCATTGATTTCCTGCATTCTGATCATTTCAATTTCCGAAACAATATTGTGCTCACCACAGAAATCCAGTAATTCCTGAGTCTCGGCAATACCTCCGATGACAGAGCCTGCTACAGATTTTCTGCCCATAATCATGGGAACTGTATTAAGTATTGGCTCCAGGCCACCCAGATATCCGACAAGAACATGGGTTCCGTTAATATTCAGGGTAGCTACATACGGATTAACATCATGAACATAAGGAACGGTATCAATAATCACATCAAATTTACCTGTTACCGATTTCATTTGTTCCTCATCCGTGGAAATGATTACATGATCAGCTCCCAGTTGTTTGGCATCTTCCGTTTTCCCGGGAGTTCTTGAGAATAAAGTTACCTCAGCTCCAAGTCCTTTAGCCAGTTTAATGGCCATATGGCCTAATCCGCCTAACCCTACGACAGCTACTTTGGAGTTTGGACCTACATTCCAGTGTCTCAAAGGAGACCATGTTGTAATACCGGCACAAAGGAGTGGTGCTACAGCAGCAGGGTCAAGATTTTCAGGAACCTTTAAGACATGGTGGGCATCTACCACTACTTTTTGAGAATATCCACCGAAAGTATGTCCTCCGGAATGTTTATCATGTCCGTTATACGTTCCCGTAAACCCGTTTAGGCAATATTGCTCAAGATCATGCTGACAGCTTTCACAATGCCCACAGGAATCAACAATACATCCTACCCCGGCAAGGTCACCCACTTTAAACTTGGAAACCTCACTTCCAATTTTTGTTATTCTCCCGATAATTTCGTGACCCGGAACAGCAGGGTAGATAGTTCCACCCCAGTCATTTCTTGCGGTATGAAGATCAGAATGACATACCCCGCAATACAGGATTTCTATTTCTACATCTTTAGGAGTGACTTCTCTTCTTTCAATATTCATTTCTTTCAGGTCTGCAGTGGTGGATTCAGCGCCATAAGCTTTTACTGTAAATGTGTTCATTGGTTTACTTTGATTTATGTTATATATTAGATTGATACATTGTGATAGTGCTCATCCGGTACAGGCTCCAGCCATTCAACCATTCCATTCTGGGTATTGGGATTGATTGCAATATGGGTGAACCCACTGTCCGGAGCGGCCCCATGCCAGTGGATAACTTCCGGAAGAATAGTAACAACATCTCCCGGGTGTAAAACCTGGACAGGTTTACCTTTTTCCTGATAGAAACCGGTTCCTGCAGTAACAATCAAGATTTGTCCGCCAGCATGAGAATGCCAGTTATTTCTGCATCCCGGTTCAAAAGTGACGTTTCCGATCTGGCAGTTGAGCTGGTTTTCGTTGAGTTTAATAATCTGGACCCAGGCAGTTCCTCCTGAAAAATATTCTGACGGAGCTTTTTCTCCTCTCGGAAAAATGGTTGTATTAAAAAGTTTCCATAATGATACAAAATTCGATACTTTCATAGAAAAACTGCTTATACAGATTACCGGATTACTTACCAATTTTACAGGCAGCCTGCCAGTTCATCCGGAAATTGGTAATTTTGAATAATAAAAATATACTTCATGGAAGATCAGGAGGTTGAAATCTATAACAGCATCTCGGAATACAACAAAATGGCTAATCATGAAACACTTCACCCGTTGGTAAGTGTAATTGACTTTTCCCAATCAGATCCCGTTTGCCAGCACAAAAGGAAATTCGGTTTTTATACCGTTTTCCTGAAAGATGTAATGTGTGGTGACATGCTGTATGGGAAACATAGCTACGATTACCAGGAAGGTACATTGGTGTTTATTGCTCCCGGACAGACCTATGGTATCTATAACAAAGGAAAATATGTTCAACCGGCAGGCTACGCTCTGATTTTTCATCCTGATCTGCTGAAAGGAACAAATCTTGGGAAAAACATTAAAGATTATAATTTCTTTTCGTATGATGTTCATGAAGCCTTACACCTTTCAGAAAAAGAAAGAGAAATTATCCTGGAATGTTTTAAAAATATAAAGCATGAACTCGGACAGCCTATTGATAAGCATAGTAAATCATTAATGGTCAATAATATTGAATTGTTTTTGAATTACTGTATGCGTTTTTACGACCGTCAGTTTATTACAAGAGATCATATCAATCAGGGGCTTATCGGTAAATTTGAAAGTCTGGTGGATGATTATCTCAAATCTGAAAAACCTAAAAGTATTGGTTTTCCCATGGTAAATTATTTCGCGGAAAAGCTGAACCTCTCGGCCAATTACTTCGGAGATCTCATAAAAAAAAGAATTGGGTATTTCCCCGCAGGAATTCATTCACAATAAATTAATCGATGTCGCCAAAGAACAGATTCTGGAGCATGGAAAATCAATCAGTGAAATTTCTTATGATTTGGGCTTCAAATATCCGCAGCACTTTACAAGATTGTTCAAAACCAAGGTAGGTATTTCCCCGAGTGAATACAAAACTCTGAACTAAGTTTTGAAAATGGATAGCATATTTTTTTGACAGATAGAACCTTTCTCAGTGAATATTTGTGTTATGTGATATTTGTATTTTAATTATTTCCTGTTGTCAAAAAACAAGATTAATTTTAAGGATAAGAATTTTAGCGTTTAAAATGACATCAAATCATAAAGGAATCCATGTTTTTGAAACCGGTTTCGGAAGGATTATCGCCTTAAAAGAAAATGGTATCATCAAGGCCAAAAGTATTCGTTATGCCCATTCCAAAAGGTTTCAGAGGCCTGTTCCTGCAGAAGCTTCTGCATCAGATATTGTTTTTCCGGATAAAACCCCGGTTTGCCCGCAGAAATTAAGTGCTTTAGTGGAAAAAATGATCGGCGCAACGCCGGTTGAAAATTTTGAGCCCGACGAATCTACCCAATACCTTTCAGTAAGCTGTCCCGAAAATAGTAAAGAAAATGAAAAACTTCCGGTTGTTGTATGGATTCACGGAGGATCTCATGAAATAGGTTGTGGGGATCTGCCGACTTCCGATCCGGCGGAATGGATAAAAGAGCAGCATATTATTGTCGTTACGGTTTCCTATCGTTTAGGTCTGTTTGGATTTTTAGGAGGGAGTGAAAGCAGGCCCCCGAATCTTGGGCTATTCGATATCATTGAAGCTTTGAAGTGGGTAAAGTCTTACATTGCAGATTTTGGTGGCGATCCGGAAAATATTACGTTGCTGGGGCAGTCATCGGGAGGAGACGCTATTGCGCATTTAATGATATCGGAGGGGGTAGAAGAATTGTTTCACCGGGTCATTATCCAGAGTGCTCCTTTAGGATTACGGCATAAAAGACAGAAAATGTCAGCTGAGTTTTTGCAAAAAACAGAGACCCTTAAAGATGAAACCGATGTCTTTAAAATGATGGAGGAGTATGGAAAATATGTACCTTCTGTCATAAAATACGGACTAAAAGCAGCAATGCCTTTCGGAATCCAATACGGATATCCCCCTTTATGTACAGAAGAAGAATCTGTGGAAAAGTGGAAACAGAATGCAAAAAAATATGATGTCCTGATTGGCCTGAATAATGATGAAACAGCATTTTACCTTAAAACATCCGGGGCATTGAATAAGTATTTAGGGAAGGGCTTAGGCTTGAAGATTATGGATAAGACGGTAGAAAAAACTACCAATCTCATCTATGGAACTCCTGCCAGGATATTTGCAGAAAATTATGCCGGAGCTGGAGGAAATGTCTATCTATTCAGAATCATTTCGCGGTCGGAATACAATCATATAGGAGCGCCTCATTGTATTGATCTCCCTTTGATTTTTGGGAATGAGGCTGCCTGGAAATCTTCTGAAATGGTGAAAAATATTCCCTGGAAGTATATTCATGAGAATGGAAGAAAATTAAGAGCACTTTGGGCGGAGTTTGCCAGAACGGGAAAAATAAATGATCATTCGGAAAGACCGGAAATTCTGGCCATCCGGAAAGTCGGAGCCTAGTTACTGGATGGAAATTACAATTCCAATATTTTCCGGGCATTATGATTTGAACTTTAAGTAGATGCAATGGTGGAGTTGGAAGATTTGTTGAAGATCCATTGTTGTTTTTTACTTATATTTGATTACAAATCAAAAAAATAATAATTATGAAAACAAAAAAAATTCCCAATGCCCGAAAAATTGATCGGCAGGAACTTAAAAATTTAAAAGGAGGAATCATCATCAGAGACAGAATCTGCTGTTTTTATAATGAAGATAATTATTGTTGTGAGTGGGCTCCCGACTTATGGAGCTGCAGGGGTATCAAATGTTAGGATACGACATAATAAGAAAACAAAGCGTACTTCATTTAGGTACGCTTTGTTGTTGATAGACAGTTATATTCTTATTTATTCAGGCACCCATACACTGACATTCCCGGCCGGTACAGGAAAATCCCCCCATCCGTTTTCATCAATGGTTACCTGGCCTTTGAACCTTTTTAATAGATCCTTACATTTTTTTCCGGCATAGCGTTTACCTATTTCCATAGGCTTATTATAGGCATCTTTATTGCTCAGAACTACGGCGCAGCCTGTATGTTCCTCATCACCTTCACGAACCCATCCCAGGCAATTGGCATCTTCAAAATAATCCCGTTGTGCCCCGTAAGCATGATCTTTCCTGGCTTTAAGAAGTTCTTCAATACCATCCACTTTAGGCATGAAAATTTCCTGATCATGTCCCCCCGAATCTTTATCCACATAATGAGCTCCATACAAGTCAGGATAAAAAACACATGGATAGCCATCCTTTCTTAATAAAATTAAAGCATAGGCAAGAGGCTTAAACCAGGATTCCACGGGAGCTTCCAGATCCTGAAGAGGCTGTGTATCATGGTTGGCCACAAGGCTCACGGAGTGTAACGGGTCAGCCTGAGTAAGAGTTCCGTCAAAAATTTTCCGGAGGTCATAGCTGCTCCCTTCTTTTGAAGCATTGTGGAAATTATTTTGTAATGAGCTGTCAAAAAGGCTCATACATCCTTCTGTTACCTCAATATATTTTTGAAGAAGATGAAGATGTCCGGGAGCCCAGTATTCTCCTACGGCAAATATATTTTTTCCTGAATTGGAACGGAGCAGCGTAAGCCATTCTTTATAAAAGTCAAAAGAAATATGTTTCAGGGCATCAAGCCTTACCCCGTCAAAATCCGTCTGGTCAAAATACCATTTTGCCCATTTGTTGAGTTCTTCACGTACAAAAGGATTTCTATGCTCAATGTCATTATACATCAGAAAATCATAGTTGCCCTTTTCATCATGGATCATTTCTTCCCAGTCATTTCCATATTCAGATTGTATTTTAAAAATATGGGGATCCATTCCCTCTGCATAATCCACTCCACTGAAGCAGGTAAAATTCCATTCAAAATCAGAATATTTTTTTCCTCTTCCCGGAAAGGTAAATTTAGTATATGATTCTATTTCGATAACATCAGAGATTACTTTCTCCCTGTTGTTTTCATCTACTTTTACCACTTTGAATTTTTCAAGCTCATCACCGCCGGCTTTATGGCCGAGAACAATATCTACAATAACTTCAATATTCTGTTTCTTTAATGCTTTAATAGCTTTGAGATAATCATTTTTGGTACCATATTTTGTAGGAATAGATCCTTTTTGATCGAATTCGCCGAGATCATAGAGGTCGTAAGCGTCATATCCTACAGAAAGACTGCCATGAGTCCCCTTATAAGCCGGAGGGAGCCAGGCGGAAGTAATTCCTAGTTTTGCCAGGTAGCTAGCTTGCTTTTCTGCTTTTTTCCATAACGTTCCATTCCCTTCAGAATACCAGTGGAAAAATTGAATCATGGTTGGGTTCATATATTTATCGATTTGGTCGATACAAGTTAGCAAAAAAATAGGAATTATTCATTTTCAAATTCCTTAAACGGGATTTTTAGTTGAACGGAAACCTGCTTTTTTTCTTCCGTATTAAGCTGAGAAAGCGACAGTCCCAGTAGCCGTACTGCCTTGTCGTAGGGACGAAGTTCCCAGAGTTTTTTTCCGGTGTCGAAATATTGTTCAGGCGAAGTAAAATAGTTTTCTTTTGTAATGCTTCTTGTGAA
The DNA here is from genome assembly GCF_000738495.1 of Chryseobacterium sp. P1-3. Lineage (NCBI taxonomy): Bacteria > Pseudomonadati > Bacteroidota > Flavobacteriia > Flavobacteriales > Weeksellaceae > Chryseobacterium > Chryseobacterium sp. P1-3. Next base: position 177,750 of record NZ_JPEQ01000014.1, on the reverse strand, counting down.
AAGAGAAAAATCCTTGTATTTGATTTTTAAGGTTAAAGTCCTTCCCAGAATATTGTTTTTCTGTAATCGTTGATGAAGTTCCTGGCTTAAGCTCTCCAGCTTTTCATTAATCTGCTGCTCATCAAAAAGATCTTCAAAAAATGTACGTTCCACTGCTACACTTTTCTGAATCCGATGAGGTTTCACTTCCGAAGTATGAATGCCTCTGACCACATTGTAATAATGTTTACCGGACTTTCCGAAAATTCTGACAAGTTCCTCAAGTGTTCTTTTTTTTAAATCTTTTCCTTTATAAATTCCCAGACTGAACATTTTGTTAGCCGTAACTTTCCCTACTCCATAAAATTTTTCAACAGGTAATTCTTCCAGAAAAGTCTCTACTTTATCAGGATGAATGGTCTTCTGCCCGTTAGGTTTATTGATATCAGAAGCCACCTTTGCAAGGAACTTATTTACAGAAATACCTGCGGAAGCGGTGAGGCCGGTTTGCTCAAAAATTTTTTGTCGGATTTCCCGGGCAATCTGGTTGGCAGATTCTATTCCTTTTTTATTTTCAGTGACATCCAGGTAAGCCTCATCCAAAGATAATGGTTCTACCAGGTCTGTATATTCATAGAAAATTTCACGTATCTGTTTTGAAATTTCTTTATAGCGGGGAAAGCGGGGAGGAACAAAAATGAGATGCGGGCATTTTTCCTTTGCCGTCTTGCTAGGCATGGCAGAACGTACTCCATATTTTCTTGCTTCATAACTGGCGGCAGCCACTACGCCTCTATGCTGGCCGCCAACAGCAATAGCCTTTCCTTTGAGGGTGGGGTTATCATGCTGCTCCACGGAAGCATAAAATGCATCCATATCTACATGAATAATTTTACGAAGCGGCAAAGAAAAATCCATAACACAAAGATATGGATTCCTGTATTTATTTTATAGAAGGGAAGTTAGAAGCTAGAAGCTAGAAGCTAGAAGTGGGAAGTTAATATACCCGATAAGGAAATTAAAACCTGCTTACTAAATATAATGAAAGACGAAGTAGTAATTAATAATACGTTAATCCCTTCCATCTCCCGGTATCCGCCTTTTAAGCTTTCAGTCTCATGGTAAGAAGGTGAGGCTCAAAGCCTGCCTTTTCATAAGCTTTTATAGCAGATTCATTCTGTGCATATACATCCAGCCTGACCTCTGAAATACCTCTGGATTTTGCCCAGCCAATCAATTCATCAGTGATCACTTTATTAACGCCTTTCCCCCTGTATTCAGGCTTTACATACATAAAGCCCAGATACGCATACTTTTCAAACGTGTAGTAAGACTTTTCTGCCTTTTTAATCAGAGCATAGCCGGATCCGATGATCTCATTATTTTCTTCAGCAATAATCAAAGTGGCATCCGGAGATTGTATAAAATGGCTCAGATCATAATAATGAATCTCCCCGTCAATAAGTGTAATGTTGAATGGCCTTTCTGCTGAAACAATTCCCTGTTCAAATTCTAAAAGAATTTTTAAATCTTCTTCTCTTGCTTCTCGTGTGGTCATGGTGTTTATGTGATTGTGTTATTATTGTAAAAGACTGTCGATTGTTTTCTGGATTTCAGGATCTTCCGGAGATATAGCATAATATTTTGCAATCGCTGATTTCTGATCGATCACCATATATCTCGGAATCCAGTTCAGGTCTATATAATTGTTGAAATCATTTTTCCATCCTGATGCAAACCAATAATTATCTTTGTCTTTCATATTGAACCTTACGAGACTTTTTTTCAAACCCTTCTTTTGATCTTTCTAATGATAAAAATACGAAGTCTACGTTCGTATTATTTTTTTCTAATTCTTCAGCTTTAGGAAGGGCCTGTAAACAATCCCTGCACCATCCGGCCCAGAAGTCTATCACCAAAACCTTACCTTTATGCTGATCAAGGATTTGTTGGATGGTAATTGTTTTTCCCTCTTCATCTTCCAGTTTCTGGCTGAGTGCTTCTTTGGAAAAACCTTTTTTCAGGATGGCAGGAGCCTTTTGAGCATAATTCAGTCCAAAAAGGGCTATTGCAAAAATTAATAACAACTTTCTCATTTCTTACAATTTCATTTATACAAATCTAAACAATGAATTGCAATTGAAGATTGATTTTTCACGAATTAGGAAAAATTTATAATATTGAAAAATTCTATAAAAGGAAATGGATGAGCCGTCGTATAAATCTAATTGGCCCGAAGCAGGCTACGGATAATTTTGAATTAATCCCTTTACTACCGTGATTACGTTCGGCATGGCTTTATTGGCAGCATTTAAAACTTCTTCATGAGAAACGGCAAAAGCGACATCCGGCCCTCCAAGATCAGTAATTACAGACATACAGAATACATCCATTCCCATATGTTTTGCGACAATTACTTCAGGAACGGTGCTCATCCCTACCATATCGCCTCCAATAGCCTTTATCATGCCATATTCAGCGGGTGTTTCAAAAGTTGGCCCTTGCAGGGCAACATATACTCCCTGGTGGATTTTAATGTGATGTTTTGAGGCAACCTGTTCTGCTATGGCAATCATTTTTTTGTTGTAGGGCTCGCTCATATCCACAAAACGTGGTCCAAGCCCATCAATATTTCTGCCACGAAGCGGGTGTTCAGGCATCATATTGATATGATCTTTTAAGATAACGATATCTGCAACACTATAAGCAGGATTTACTCCACCACAGGCGTTGGAAAGAATCAGATTCTGGATGCCTAATAAGTGAAAAACTCTTATGGGAAATGTAACGGTTTCCATAGAGTGGCCTTCGTAATAATGGAAACGGCCGCTCATCATCAGGACTTTTTTACCTTCCAGTATTCCATAGATGAGTTTCCCGGTATGTCCCACTACTGTCGTTTGCGGGAAGTTAGGAATATCCTTATATTCCAAAATATGGATAGGCTCTACTTCATGCTGCAGCTTTCCAAGTCCGGATCCTAAAACAACCGCAAAATCCGGGGTTTCATGAATAATACTTCTGATGAAATCTGCTGTCTCGTTAATTTTTTCTAACATAATCCAGGATGATTTGATTGAATTCTTCCTTTTTATCAATAATGACATTGATAGGCCAGTAGTAAACAATTTCTCTAAGATAGTCAAAAGTTTTCAGACGGACGTAATCTTTCTCCGTGGTCAATATCAGCTTATATTCACCTAATTTTTTATATTCTTCAAGGATTTTCTTAATATCATCATCCGTAAAATTATGATGATCCCTGAACTTTAAATGTTTAACCCGTTTCGAAAATTTCGCCAGGTGCTCCAAAAGAGGCTTCGGGTTGGCGATTCCTGTAATCAATAAAATATCGTAATAGTTCAGATTGTTATCAGGAAGCATTTTATCCTTTCCATATACATTTTCATCATAACCGATGGATGAAAAGAATACTTTTTGGTTATGAGACGGGTTTATCCTGGAAATATAATACCTTTTGGTTTCTTCTGTCAGCTCATCAGGACATTTGCTTACCATGATGATATTGGCTCTTCTGGCACCGGATCTCGACTCTCTGAGATCTCCGGCAGGAAGAAGATAATCTTTGAAATAGGGATCATTAAAATCAGTCATCAGGATATTGAAGCCTGCCTTAATAGCTCTATGCTGCATTGCATCATCCAGCACCAAAACCTCAAGATCCATATCGCTGATTACTTTTTTAGCTCCGGGTACACGGTCTTCGGAAACAGCAATGACAAAACGGTTTTTGAAACGTTCAAAAAGCTGCATGGCTTCATCTCCTACTATTTTGTAGTTGCTGTCATAATTGGTCACCTCATAACCTTTGGTGAGCCTTCCGTAGCCTCTTGAAAGAACTCCGGTCCTGTAATGTTTGGACAGATACTGGGCAAGGTACATCACCATCGGCGATTTTCCGCTTCCGCCCACAGAAAGGTTCCCGACATTGATTATCGGTGTCTTGAATTTTGTCGACTTAAAAATACCCAGATCATACAATGTGTTCCGGATACCCGTTACCAAATGATAACCGAGGGAAAAAGGATAAAGGTACCATCTTTTCATACGATTGCAAAAATAGGAATTTTCATAAGCATTTGATATAATATTCTCAAAGACTTTTCAACAAATATTTCGTTAAATTAAAGTATTTTTGTGGAGTTATTATAATACCTTGAGATACTTTATAGAATTTTCTTACAACGGAAAGAATTATTTCGGCTATCAGATACAGCCGGATGCTATTTCTGTACAGGAAGAACTGGAAAAAGCGCTTTCCACTATTTTACGGGAAGAGATTAAAACAACCGGAGCCGGAAGAACCGATACCGGTGTTCATGCTAAAAAAATATTTGCCCATTTTGATACAGGGCAGGAGTTGAATGATGATCTTCCGAGAAGATTAAACAGTTTTCTTCCTCCGGATATTTCCATCCATAGGATTTTTAAGGTGAAGGATGATTTTCATGCCCGCTTTGATGCTACTTACAGAACGTATGAATATTATATTTCCTTGTCTAAAAATCCGTTTACCCAGGAATCTGCATGGCAGCACTGGAAAAAGTCACTGGACATCCATACAATGAATGAAGCCTGTAAGATTTTATTTGAATATGAAGATTTTACAAGTTTTGCCAAATTAAAAACAGACAACAAAACCAATATCTGCAAAATGTATAAAGCAGAATGGGAACAGAACGGAACAGAATTGAAATTCACTGTTTCCGCAAACCGTTTCCTGAGAAATATGGTTCGTGCTATCGTAGGAACAATGGTGGAAATTGGAAGCGGAAAAATGAAGCCTGAAGATCTCCGTAAAGTCATTGAAGATAAAAACCGTAATGCCGCAGGAACCTCTGCACCCGCGCATGGACTGTACCTGGTGGATGTAGGGTATGAGTTTGATGAATGATGGAGAGCAGATATCAGATGATAAATGATATTAGACCGATAAACCTTTGCAGTCTCTCTACCTTCTAATCATCCGCTCCATTCATTCTGTAAATAACAGGTATCCGGAATTTTCTATGACGATTTGCAAAACTTGTAAAGGCAGTCCCGTTATAAAGTATTATTTTTGCATAGACTTTAATTCTTTTCTTCGATCCGAACAATGAAAAAACAAGATACCTGGGGAATTATAAAGAGGTTGTTCTTTATCGGAATGAAATTTCGTTCTTGGTTTATCCTCACTTTGATAATTTCTGTCATACTTTCAATCGTTTCTACCTACAGGCCTTATCTTACCATGGAAGTAGTGGATAATGATATTACAAAGCTGAAAGATAAGGCTTTGATGATGAAACATATCTATATTTTAGTAGGATTGGTATTTGCAGAAACTATTCTAAACTTTTTCCTGGTTTATTTTTCCAATTTCATTTCACAGAATGTTATCCGTGATATCAGAGAACGATTATATGCCAAGCTGATTTATTTCAGAACTTCATTTTTTGATAAAACACCGATCGGGCAACTGGTAACCCGTGCCGTAGGAGATGTGGAAACAATTGCGACTGTGTATACAGACGGGTTTCTGATGGTTTTTGGAGATATTCTGAGAATTATATTTGTATTGATCATGATGTTCAGTACCAATGTCCATTTAAGTTATATTACCCTGGCTATTCTGCCTTTGATGGTAGTTATTACAAGGTTTTTTCAGAAAAGGCTCAAAAAGGCATTCGGGGATGAAAGAAACTGGACGGCCACTCAAAATTCATTTGTACAGGAAAGGCTTGCAGGAATGCCGATTATCCAGGTGTTCAACAGACAGGAAGCCGAATATAAAAAATTTGATGATATTAACATTACCCTGAAAGGAGCTCTGCTGAGAACAGTTTTCATCTTTTCTTTATTCTTTCCCGTAGTGGAACTTATTTCTTCATTGTTCATCGGTTTTATCCTGTTTTATGGAGGATATATTACCATCAGCGCGGGAGTGGTTATTGCTTTTATTCAGTATATTTCAATGCTGATCCGTCCGCTCAGACAGATTGCCGACCGTTTCAATAACATTCAGAGAGGTATTGTAGGGGCAGAAAGGGTATTGGGACTCATGGACGAAGAAAATTCAATGCCTAATACCGGAACGGTAAAAAAAGATCATTTTGCCGGAAAAATAGAATTCCGGAAAGTGCATTTTGCGTATGATGAAAAGCAGGAAGTTCTTAAAGGAATTGATTTTAAAGTAAATCCGGGAGAAACTGTAGCGATTGTAGGAGCTACCGGTGCAGGAAAATCTACGATCATCAGCCTGATTACAAGGCTTTACGATATTAATTCGGGGAGTATTCTCATTGATGATGTAGATTTAAAAGATTACGAGCTTTATAACCTGAGAAGTCATATCGGGGTTGTCTTGCAGGATGTTTTCCTTTTCCATGGAAGTATTTTTGAAAACCTTTCTTTCGGTGATGACAGCATTACCCTGGATAAAATAAAAGCCGGAGCCAGGGAAATTGAAGTAGACCAGTTCATCGAACAGCTGCCGGGTGGATATGATTACGTGGTAAGTGAAAGAGGCTCTTCCATTTCCTTGGGGCAGAGACAATTGCTGTCTTTCCTTAGAGCATACTTATCTGATCCTAAAATCCTGATATTGGATGAAGCTACCTCTTCTATCGACCATGAAAGTGAAAAACTGATCCAGAGGGCTACAGAAAAGATTACCAAAAACAGGACATCAATTATTATTGCACACAGGCTTTCAACCATTGAAAAAGCAGATAAGATTATTGTTATGGAGCATGGTAAAATTGTGGAAGAAGGGAAGCATCTGGAGCTTTTAGATAAAAACGGATATTATGCTACCCTTTACAAAGCCCAGCTGCGCCATGAAGTAGAAATGGAAGAAGAGAAAAATCATAATCCATAGGGGTTATCCCGAAGTTTTTTTCCAGGCATCAGCCTATTGATCCGGGACTTTTTTTTGCAATGGTTTTGAGATTTCCGGCTTGCTACACAAGTCTGATGCATCAGGCTTACCTTTTTAAAAAGCTCAGACCTTCTTAAAACTACAAAAAACAAAAATGTTGGGTCGTACCGAAGGGGGTTATATGCTCTTCAGTAATGCACTTTATTTTTTCAAAATCTTGCTCAAACTGCTGAGATAAAGAGTGTTCATCATATTGCTGAATATCCAGCCCGCTGCATTGGGTGGGTCCTTTCGTGGAAAAAGTTCCCAAAATCATAAAATGGCTGGTATTTTTTCCGGCAATGCTGACATATTGGGATATCTGTTCTGCAGTGGTCAGAAAATGGAATGCTGCTCTGTCATGCCAGATGTCATAGGTTTCAGCAGGTTCAAATGCAGTAATATCCGCAGTGATCCATTTTACTTTGTCAGCAGCTTTTCCCAGGCGTTGTCTGGCTTTCTCTAAGGCTTTGGAAGAAATATCAAGAACGGTGATATTTTCGTAGCCTTCCTCAAGGAGGAAATCTACAAGATTGCTGTCGCCGCCTCCAATATCGATGATTTTGGCATCTTTTCCTAAACCAGAAGAATGGATGAAGGCAAGAGAAGTCTGAGGTTTTTTCTGAGTCCAGCTTACCTGGTCCGGATTTTTGGTTTCGTAAACATTTTCCCAGTGGCTTTTAGGATCAGGTGTGTTCATAATTCTTTAAACTGATTATTTATTTCTTCAAATTTATTAATTAATCCATCAATTTTAGCCTGTTGCTTCCTGATTGTTCTCGGCCTTATATAAAACCAGTTGAAACCTATCCAGAATAAGACGGCAGTGTAAGCAATAATGGCCGGTATAGCTGACATTTTCAAAGTGTATTCGTACATATAAAAGCATAATCCCAGAAACAGTATCATAAAATATATATTCAGCATGGTAGTCTGCATAAATTTTTTGTTTACCTTTTACAATATAAAGGCTTTGCAGGTACTCCTGATTGGTTTGGGTATTGTCAATCTTGTAAAAAACCATAAATAGCCTGTTATAAGCACACAGAAAAATCAACATTGCCAGGATAACGAGCACAATCCCGATTTTCGTAGTGACAAGCTGAGGCTGATAACGATACCAGATAAAAGCAATACCTAAAGAGGTTATGATCAACATGATGTTGATAAGAATAAGTTTGCGCAGATTTTCAAGCCTGAATTGTTTCAGTTTGCCAAGCAGTTCTTCAATGCTTGGTTGATGGGAAGTTTGTTGTTTCCATATATTTTTGAAATCAATATTAGTATCCATTTTCTTTGAATTTTTTAGTTAATTTTTCCTTGATCCGATAGATTTTCACCCGTATGTTGGCTTCTGACAGTCCTGTGATAAGGGCTATTTCTGCTTGTTTTACTTCTTCCAGTTCCAAAGAAATAATAATCCTGTCTGTTTCAGGCAGCTCAGAGATAAACTGGTATAGCAGCTGTATCTGAGGCTCCATAGATTCCTGCTTTTTTTCCTCCAGTTGGGCAGGAAGGCCGGTTTTAGAAAATTTTTTTTCTTTTTCAATTCTGACGCAGGCAATTGTTGGAGGCAATTCTGAAAATCCATGTACCGATAGCGGATTCATTCCTGAATTTCGGGAGCTGCTGCCAGACAATGATAAATGTTTCCTGGGCCAGATCCTGCGCGAGTTCAGCATCATTAACATATCCCATACACAAACGGAATATCCTTTGCCAGTAGAGCTCATATATATCTTCAAATACCATTAATGTGCAGATAAGAAGTTATTCAGCTGATTAAAGTACCATTCTTTATCATCATACATAATAAAATGGAGCCCTTTTGAGGCATATTGAAAGTTAGCATTTTTCAGGTTTTTATATTGCCCTTCAATACTGGGTTTAAGGTTTATAAAAAAAGATTCCAGTAAAATAAGAGATGGACATTGTATGGATTTTATCTTTTCCCTGAGATCTGTATTGGAAAAATCACAATACATTTTGGCAAATGTTTTTCTGTCTGATTTCATACTCCAGCCAATAACGGTTTCCTGCATAGAAGTATCTGCTAAAAGACGAGGGATGGATTGGTTTTGCATTTGACGGAATTGTTCATCTGTCATTGCAGATAATTTATTAATGGTAGAAGTGCAGTCATTGTTTTCTTTGGATGTAAAATCCGGATCAGACAACGCTGCCAGACAAGGAAGTGTATCTACGATTACTATTTTACCTGGGAGTTCAGGGTAGTCTGCTGCAATGGCCAGGGCCAGTCCGCCACCCATGCTATGTCCGATAATAACCGGCTTTTCAATCTTATTATTTTTTATATAGGCTGCAATTTCTTTTTCCCAATCTGTAAAACTGGCATCAGCATTAGCTTTCACGCCGGCAAATCCTGCCATAGTGAGGACATAACAAGTATACTTGTTTTCAAATTTTGCAATGGTTTCGTTCCATACCTCACCTGAAGAGGCAAAGCCCGGAATAAAGATTAAAGCCCGGCTGCCATTTCCGGTTTTCCTGACTTCGAACGGATATGATTTTTCCTGACCAAATACTTTACATAAAGCAGCGAAAAATAACATCAGGATAAGAAGGAATTTGATTTTTTTCATGATTTCCAAAGTTTAAAGGTTTATTTGCCTTTTAGAGACCAACCTTTTTAAAATGTTACATTTATTTTTTAATTTTTTTTTCAAAAATTATTTCGAATATCTGCAGAGACTGTATTTAAATGGTTTTTGCCAGGGACTTGCTGCAGATCATAAACGGCAATTAGGTATTTTGTTTTGCTATTGTATATAACGTAAGAAGTATTGATTGTAAAAATAAACATCATTTTGTTGATTTTGTTAGATAAAACAAAAAAATAATGGATGTATGGTGTTTATATTGAGAAAAGTTTTTAAATTTATTAAATATTTAAACCTTTACCCGGAATATTAGAGGGGTATGGCATTAAGTTGGAATTTTTAACTAAAATCTATAAAATATAAATGAGCAGTAGTATCCAAGATGAATTTAAAGTCTTTAAAGACGAATTAAAGAAGCTGAATATCGAAGTACAGAAAGTTGTGAAAGTAGGAAACGGAAGTATGGATTTCCATGAAGTTTTTTACAAATCGCCAAGGTATGAAGAGGTAAAAAGTGTGTATGTCCAGCGACATAATCTGGACAGTATTATTGAAAAATTTAAACAAGCCTATCATTAAAATACAACCGGCGGCGCAGAGAATCTGCGCCGCCGGTTTCTTGAGGGCAATTTATTTAACGTAAGTTCAGACAAGAATTATCAGAATAACTTCAAGCCTATTATGGGTCGAATGATCTATTTTATTGTCATAAATTCCCGATTTCAGCGGTTAATCCTGATCCAGTGCTGATGTCTTTTTAGTGTCCCTCATTCTTACATAGACGATGAATGAGAAGAAAATACAGGCTGTGATATACCAGTAAAAATATTCTTCTGTTCCGGTTTTTTTTAAACCAAAGCGCAATATATTCTGCCGTTCCTCCAAAAACAGCCACCGTGAGTGCATACGGAAGGCCTACTCCAAGAGCTCTGATCTCGGAAGGAAATAGCTCTGCCTTTACCACAGCATTAATAGAAGTATATCCGCTCACAATAATCAGGGATACCATAATCAACAAAAAAGCTGTCCACATGGAAGTCGTATTGCTCAGGGCGGTAAGAAGCGGTACTGTACACAAAGTTCCCAGAACACCGAAGCTTAACAGAAGAGGCCGTCTTCCTATTTTATCAGATAAGCCCCCGAATACAGGCTGGAGACACGCAAAAATAAATAAGGAAATAAAAGAGATTAATGTAGATTCTTCCTTAGTCAGATGAACGGTGTTCACCAGGAATTTCTGCATATACGTTGTGTAAGTATAGAATGCCAGTGTGCCGCCCAAGGTCAGCCCAACTACAGTAAGCAGGGCTCTGGGATGTTTGAGAAGCTCTTTAACGGTTCCTTTTTTCTTTCCACTGACTTTTTTTTGGTTTTCAAAAGCTTCGGTTTCATGCAGATTGGCACGTAAATATAAAGCAATAATGGAAAGCATTGCTCCGATAACAAACGGAATTCTCCATCCCCAGTCTTCAAGTTGGGCTTCCGTTAACAGTAATTTTTGTAAAATAAGCTGAATTCCCAGCGCTATAAGCTGTCCGCCGATTAATGTTACATATTGAAAGCTGGAATAAAATCCCCTTCGGTCCTGGGTAGCCATTTCACTAAGATAGGTGGCAGATACCCCATATTCGCCGCCAACACTCAGCCCCTGTAATAACCGGGCTGTTAAAAGCAGGAGTGGCGCCAGAATTCCTATGGTTCTATAGGTTGGAGTAAGGGCGATAAGAAGTGATCCGAAGGACATAAGCAATACGGAGAAGGTCATGGCTTTTTTTCTTCCTATTTTATCGGCAATGCTTCCGAACAGCCATCCTCCGATGGGGCGCATCAAAAAGCCAACGGCAAAAATTCCTGCGGTGTTCATCAACTGGGCATTCAGGTCGGAATCCGGAAAAAAAGAATGAGAAAAATAAATTGCAAAGGCTGCATACGCATACCAATCATACCATTCTACAAGATTTCCGATTGATCCGCCCACAATCGCTTTGATTCTCTGGGCAGTGGTGATTGAGGAAGAGTTCATATTTTCCGGGGAATTCTGATAATGGAAGGCAATATACAAAATTCATCTAAAAATAAACCGTACCGGGAAGAACGGTTTTACAGTAAATGATATTGTTTTTAAAATCTGTATCCTAAAGAAAGCCCGCTTCTAAAACCCGCCCATGGACCGTCTATTTTTATTCTGGCACCGTTGGCATTTGTTTCTACGGTATATTTTACAAAAGGGATATCCAGTTTTTCTATTTCTCTTTTAAGCTGTGCCTGCATGTCCGGGGTAAGCACGTAGTCAGAGGTCATGGTAAAATCGCCTTTTCCCCTTCCGTAGTGAGCACCGGCAATCCAGAAATCAAGGACGAGATTGCGACTTCGGGTAAGAAAAAATTGTACTCCGGCCATCAGTCCGCCACTATTCCCGTTAGTGCTTCCTTGTCCTTTAATGGGGATGGGGTAAGTAATTCCGTTGGGTCCGTTATAATCATAGTAAAAGTCGAAAGTATTGGATGAAACATTGGAATAGCGGTAGTAAGGGGCAAGGTAGAAGCCTTTTCCATATCCTTTTCCAAGATAAAATCTGGGCTCTACTGTAAATTGAGTTGCTTTTACCCTGAGATTTTGGAATCTTTTTTCATCTTCATCTTTCAGAAAGGCGTTGATGAACGGAACTTTCCCCTCAGGCATGGTTCCGAAGCCTATATTTAAAGAAAACCATTGATTAATGACTCTTTCATAAGATAAATTGATATTTCTGAAAGTATAGGCTGTAACATTAGTCTTTATGATATTCATTTTATCTGTCCGGATATTCTGGCTTTCCTGTGCTTCCGCTTTTGAAAACAGAATACTGAGAAAGAGTAAACTGGCCTTTTTCATAATCATATATTTTATGGTATACTATTGTCACAGCAAAAAACGGGCTGAATTTAATGTATTGTAGTTGTTATTAGAAAAAAATACTTATAAGTTTCAATTATTTAGGTATTTTTTTTTATCTGATTCAAACTGAAATGTAACGAATTGGCAGTTAGATTTGTCTTATCAGTACTGTACTATTCTATGCGGAACATGAAAAAAAACTATATATACCTTATTTTTACTTAGTGGAATTTTTGTTTTTTCACAAGAGAAGCAAAATGACACGGTGGAAGGAACGAAAACGAAAGAGATTCAGGCAGTTATTTTAAAATCACAGCGTAAAAAACAATTTGCAGATAAAGCCGTTTATACTTTTGATAAAGAAGCGCTGGAAAAAGCCCGTTATGCAAAAGATCTGCTTCAGACGCTTCCCGAATTGCAGCTTGATCCTGTTTCCAACACGATTACAAGTACCAAAGGAGGAACCACTCTATTTCTTATTAATGGTATTGAAGCAACCGATCTTCACATCCGGAGTATTGCTCCCGCTGAAGTGGTAAAAGTGGAATATTACGACATTCCACCGGCAAGATGGTCAACAAGAGCTGATACAGTGATTAATATCCTGACAAGATCTACCGAAACCGGTTATGTTTTCGGGGCAGATTCCTTTTTTGCACTGAATACAGGTTTTCTGAATAGCTCCGCCTATGCCAATTATACAAAAGGGAAAAATAATTTTGGCCTTGAATATTCCCTTAATCTGAGAGATTATAATGACAGAAGAGTCAATAGTATTTATGACTACCAGCTGGACGGAAAACATTATCGTTCTGACGAAGACAGGGCCGATCATTTCGGATACACTTTTCAGAGTGTAGCATTACGGTATACCCGTCTTGTCCCCGATAATTATGCCTTACAGGTAAAACTGAATACGGACATTTTCAGCAGGTTTTCAAAAGGAACCGGGCAAAGTATCTTCACTGCAGACAATTCCAATGAAGAGCATGCCATGTTTAAAAATAACGGTTCGGATTATGTAATTCCCAAATTGGATGTATATTATTCAAAAAAAATAGGTGAAAAAGATGAGGTGAGCATTAATGTGGTAGGTTCTCACTATACAACCAATACCTCGGAGACGGCCAAAGAATGGATTACAGGTTCGGGGCTGTCAGTCTACGATAATGACATGATGCTTAAAGCAAAACAGACAAGTGTAGTAGGAGAGCTTGCGCATGTTCACGATTTTACGACCGGGAAATTATCCTCCGGATATCGTATTTCCAGTTCTTCCATTTCGAATGATCTCAACAATCTTGCAGGATATTCGCAGTATAAAGTAAATTACCTTGAACAGTATTTTTATACCGAATTTTCAGGAAAAGCCGACCAGTTCAGTTACCGTATTGGTGCCGGCCTTACTAATATCCATAACAAAAGTGCTGAAAACACTTTTGACGAATGGAGCTTTACTCCCAAGGTTATTTTAGGTTACCAGTTGAAGAATAATCAGAATCTACGGTATACAGGAAGTTATAGCCCGGTAAGCCCGTGGAGTAGTGCGTTGAGCAGCAATGTGGTACAGCTGGCTCCCAATATAATACAGAGAGGTAATCCTTTCCTGAAATCTCAGCAGGTTTTTTCCAATAATCTGACGTATTCTTTTAACAATAAATATTTTGATTTTAATGCCACCTTGTTTTACCGGTATACAGACCGGATCATCAATCAGTATTATGTTTTGGATAATGAATTCGGAGGATATGCATTGACATACGAAAATGGAAAAAATGCCCAAAGGTACGGAGTGCAGCTAACCGGTTCCTATAAGCCGTTCGGAAACAGTCTTCTTGTAGTAAAAGCAGTACTTACCCCTACCTCGGAATTAGTGAGAAACAGCCAGGGAGTACTTATTAAGAATGATCTTATAGGTAATTATTTTGTACTGTCATCAGAGTATAAATCCTTTTCGCTGCAGTACCAGTTTAATATCCCTGTTTATAGCCTCAGCGGAGCATTTCTTAATACCAATGAAAACCAGAATAATGTTTTTGTAAGCTATAAACATAAAAACTGGACATTCTCAACAGGAATGTATTGGATCGGTATGCCTTCAGAGTATAAAACGAAGAGCCTTTCCGAAAGTGCAGTAGATTATAGGGTACATACACAGATTATGAATAATAAATCTATGTTTGTATTGGGGTTGAGCTATGATTTTTCAAAAGGAAAGAAAACGGAAATTCAGAGAAAGCTTAATAATGAAACAGCTCCGGCAGCTACTTTTTAATGATAGTATAGAAAAACCGCTCTGATTACAGAGCGGCTTTCCTATGCATTAAATAAAATAAAGTTTAGTTGCTGATAATCATTTTGCGGTAAGCATAAATATCTTCAATAGTAACCACGCTCATATCTTTTTTAAGAGCAAAGTCTACGATTTCCGGAAGTCTTGCCATGGAGCCGTCCTCATTGGTTAATTCACATAAAACGGCATCGTCCCCCAGATTGGCCATTTTTACAAGATCTACGCTGCCTTCAGTGTGGCCGCGTCTTTCAAAAACTCCTCCTTTTCTGGCGATCAATGGGAAAACGTGCCCTGGGCTAGCGATGTGCTCGGCTTGTGCATCCGGGGCTACGGCTGTCCTGATGGTCGTTACACGGTCTTTCGCGGAAACTCCTGATTCTACTCCTTCTTTAGCTTCAATTGTAATGGTAAATGCGGTCTGATTTTTTGAATTATTGTTTTCTACCATCGGTCGCAGGTTGAGGTGTCTGCTTTTTTCTTCAGAAATGCATAGGCACACAATTCCGCTGCACTCGCGGATCAGAAGGGCCATATCCTGTTCTGTAATGGTGGAGGCGGGAAAGATGATATCACCTTCATTTTCTCGGTTTTCATCATCTACTAAAAGAATACCTTTTCCCCGTTGTAATGTTTGAAGTGCTTTTTCTACACGTTCTGCGGAGGTTGCTCCGAATTGTTCTAATAATTTTTCCATGTTATTTTACTTTTAAAAGTTAAAATAGTCTTCGGTACATGGAAATGAAATACGACACAGTAAGAGTCCCTAGGAAATCTTATTGCCGTCTCATTTTCTTCTCCCATCCAGACTTTAACTGTCGGTTCCGGAATTTCACCAGATCAGTCCCTTCAAAGAAAGGAGTCGCGGACTATAACCGCCGGTAGGGAATTTCACCCTGCCCCGAAGAAAACTTATACTAAGTTTTGCTGTATGTTATAATTTACATTTTTATTTCATAGAATTCTATTTAATGCACAGACTGCTAATTTCGGGAAGTTTTTCGAATTAGAGAAGTTTTTTATAAGATTTTCAGGGGATGTGGCAATTGGAAGTATATTATTTCCTCAGTATCTTTTCCATTGATTTCCCTTTTGCCAACTCATCAATCAGCTTGTCCAGATACCGGATATTTCTCATCAGATCATCCTCAATATCTTCTATGCGATATCCGCAGATAACTCCTTTTATCAATGAGGTATTAGGATTCATTTGAGGAGCGTTTTCAAAAAAAAGTTTTAAAATCCGTTCTGTTGTCTAATATCTCCTGCAAATTTTTTTTCATCATATCCGGTGAGCCATGATATAATTTCGTGCACTTCTTCTTTCGTACGTCCTTTTTTTTTCGGCTTTCTGAATATAATGAGGATAAACACTGGCAAAGGCCGTAGTATAAATTTTAGTGTTTTGCATATATTTTTTTCATTGATACTAATAAGCAATTTACAAAAAGATTGGAAATCGTATTTTTAGATAATAAATCTCGGCATCATAGTAATGCCGGGATTTATTGTTTGGTTTTATTTTGATAGCATGCTGATAATGAGGACTGCGTATAAGACTCCTGTAGTATCTTTTATTTCACATTTAAAATACGTAAGGTTTTTTTAAAAATTTCTGTTGGAATACTTCAACCCTGAATTCTACTCCGGTAGGCATGGCTTTGGAAGCGTAACCTTCAAGGCTGTCTATCTCATGAGACCCTTCGCCTCCCAGGAGTTTGAAAATTTCCCTCAGCACACAGTTACCGAGATAAACAAATGGTACAATGGGGTAGTTTTCAAAATGTCCCTTGCACTGGTTGGGGGTAAAAGGCATTATCGAAATGGTGAACTGGTGCTGATCCCCGGAATATTCTATGCTCGCTTCAGGAAGTTTCTCATCGTGGTATTCCACAGGAACATCATTGAAATAATCTTTATAAAAAAGCTGAAATGCATTTTGTGTAATAATATAGTAATCGAGTTCAAAAGAATATAAGGGCTCTTTGGAATGGATATCTTTTACAATAAGATGAGATTTGCCTTTTCTTTGGGACTCCAGAAAA
Organism: Chryseobacterium sp. P1-3; assembly: GCF_000738495.1. NCBI lineage: Bacteria > Pseudomonadati > Bacteroidota > Flavobacteriia > Flavobacteriales > Weeksellaceae > Chryseobacterium > Chryseobacterium sp. P1-3. The sequence continues at coordinate 161,019 of NZ_JPEQ01000014.1, read as the reverse complement.
CTTTCACTTGTGATAGATACCGATTCAGGGGTTTTATAAGACAGTTTCCTGATCCTTAACTTTTCGCCCAGAAAATAAATTTTTTCTTTGGACGAGTCATTCAGAAGCTTATATAAGCTACAGCTTCCCAGTGAAGCAAGGGTTTTTAATAAATTGGGTGAAATTTTCATTATTAAAGTTCCAATCTGTAATTTCCGTCTCTATGGTATTTCCATTGACAATGATGTGTTCAGGAATAGAGATGTAAGGTGCCGTTTCCCCAATGTAAGGGATAATTGTTTCTTTTAGGTCAAGTGTTTTCATTTGAATGAGGGATTTTTTTATTTAATTCATTGATGTGCAGGTTATTTCCCACAGCGTGATGTTGCTGTAAAAAATTAAACTGTTGGGATTTTCATTGTGTTTCTCGAATCTATACCTGAAATTCAGCTTTCTGGTGGGAATTGTTGATAAAAGCTGAGATCATTTTTTACTATAAGGTGGGCTTTCTGTTTTCATATTGTAGGTGATTTCATAATAATATTTCTTTATTTGGTGATTTTATGTATTGCAATTTACTAAAAAATAATAATAAATGATTATGAATAAATATTTATAATTTTATGCTTCGATTGCCAAAGTAAATCATTGTGGAAAAGTTGGCAGTATAAGTTATCCACAATTCCTGATTTTGTGGAAAAGAAATATATTGATTTTAAAGTATGTAAAAGATTCTATATCAGTATATTATATATATATTTATTCCCCGTATTCAAAAAGATATCCATATTTTATCCACAATAAATGTTGAGTATTTAAAAAGTTATCCACATTTTATGGTGTTGTAGAAATTGAAATCTGTTTTGAAATGTTTGGAGCAATAGATAAAAAAATTTTCTGAATAAAATATGATATTGTGGAAACTATGAATTTTCTATATGTTTTCAGATGTGTTTATCCCATAGTAAAGCCATCCAGGATAATCCCAGATAAATGTATTTTAATAAATGCAGTGAATTTTCTTACCTGAATCTTACTTCTGTTCTTTATAAATATTCCAGAAGTTAAAATCGGTCATCGGCGCATCGGTAATTCCTACATTTCTCCCCATTGTTACAATCTGACCCCTATGATACGTGCCATGAAGAATAATATGTTGGATATATTCATATTTGGAGAAATCACATTGGAACCATTGGGATTCAATTTTTACATTTCTGGATAAATCTTCTTCCGATAAACTTTCTACATAATCTACCAGCTTTTGCGAATTATTTTTTATAGCATTGAAAATATCTTCTTTACCGGTTATGGCTGCTGTTTTCTCAAAATCAAAATCATTATTCTCGGCAATGAAGCTCCACCAGTATTCCTGAGTTTGCCAGATGTGATGTAAAGTCTTTAAAATAGTAGGAAAGCTTGAAATGGTTTCCCGGTTAAGCTGTTCGTCAGACTTTGTGGACAACCAGTCGATGTATTTATTGACTACCCAGTTGTTGTACTGAACACTTTTGTCGATTAATGTTTTTAAACTCATAATGATTAATATTTAGTGGATTTGTATGGTAAGTATTTAAAGCCCGAAATGGCGGTCTTTATGTATGTTTTCAGGGTTGATAAGAGCTTTGTTGCTGTAGGTGGCTGCTTCGAACTCACTGATGTTGACAGATAGAAAGGAGATGTCGGGAAGCAATTCTGTAAGTTTTATGCTGATCTGTCTTGATAAGCCGGCTTTTTGTTCTGTACTCCGTCCTTCCATGATATACCCGAAAACATGTAGGAAGTTTTTCTTATTATTTCCCAGCCGGTAATGGGAGTAAGGCTTCAGCCTGACTTTTATGTCATTGGGGGCAAATAATCCTGTGGAATCAGCAGTTTCATAAACCGCATCCATGATCTCATCAGGTGTTTTTTGCTGAAGAATATCTTGTGAACAGTCTATGATAAAGTGCGGCATGGTTGTTTTATTAATTGACTTTTAGTTAGTTAAAAATAAGAAAAATAGCAATGGGTTTTATAAAAAAAACACTCTATGATAAGAATGGTATATTTTCATGATTGATATTATTTTTTTTATTTCTGATTTGTACTGTTTAATAATTCAAAACAGATTTTATCAATAGGATCATTGATTTCAGAAACATTTGAAAGAATAATTACTGCAGTCTTATCATTGGCATTTACAGCCATTGAAGAAGAATATCCTCCTGTGCCTCCGTTGTGCCACACGAATTCTTTTCCTTCCTTTGATATAAGAATATGCCACCCCAAACCGATTTTCATGGTGCCGTTTATGGTGAAAGTTGGTTTTCTGGTTAAGGCCAGCTCTTTATTTTCAGGATCAAATTGCGCATTGGCAAATTTGGCTAAATCTTCCGTTGTGGATAATATTCCACCAGCTCCGAATAAAACATCAAAATCCCAGTTGGAGGCTATCTCACCATTTTTACGGTATCCTTTAATGAGCCTGCCTCCCAGGCCTTCCGAACTGGTAAATGAACTATTCATGTGATATTTATCAAAAATATTTTTTTGTACTAATTTCTGAAAAGTCGTTTTTTGAGACAGTCCCAGGGTATATCCTAACAATCCCGCTCCTAAATTGGAATAGCTGTAGGTTTTATTGCCATGGATAAGAAAATTTTTAAGGTATTCTTCAAGCTCTTTTAGATGATAAGCTTTATAAGGATTAGCTTCATTAGACAGGTCCAGGTTGTCTGGTAAGCGGGGCAGTCCCGAGCTATGGTTGGCTAAACTCTCAAAATTTAATGTGATATTATTTTTAAAAGCAAAAGGGTAGTATGGATTGATATTATCGGTCAGCTTTATTTTGTTGGCTTCTGCCAGAGACGCAAGTACAGTTGAAGTAAATACTTTTGTAATGGAGCCGATCTCGAAAATTTTATTTTGATTTTCAATAGGTTTTATAGCGCCGTTTTCTTTTAAGATTCCATAATAATTTGTCTTACCGTTTTGAATAAGGGCAATGGATAGCTGAGTGTTATCCGGAAAATCTTTTGATTTCGAATAAATGATTTCTGCAATTTCCTTTGGGTAAATAGTCAGTGCATTAACGGTTTGACTCTGAGATTCTTTTATCTCTTCATATGGTTTGATGAATAGCCCGTTTATTGTATTTTGTTTGTCGAGAGAAATATTAACAGCTAATACCGTTTTTTCAAACTGTGTCTTATAAGTAGCATAAGTCCCTTGTTGATAGCCTGTGAATTCTTTACTTTTGATATCACCTGCCTGAGCTTTCAGGCCTGCCAAGAACTGTTTCGTATTCTCAAGAGGCAGAGCCTGCTTCATTCCGGTTGAAAAGCTATTGAAAATTTCTTCATACTTCCCGGTATTATAGTTTTTTTTGAAAATGATCAATGGCAGTGGTATAATTTTCAGTCTGAGCCGATAAATGATGAATTGTAAAAATAAATATTAGGAAGCAAAACAGCTTTTTCATGGTAGTTTTATAGATATTAGTTAAGGGCTAATTTACATATTTATTCAGTAACAGCCAGGTAAAGATAGAAAGGTTCCGGAATTCGGCATCTGAAATTTTACATACAGATGATCAAGCCTTAAGATATTTTGAAAAAATTATTTCTGAAAAGCAGATCTTTAAATTTTAATTTACTTTTTCCATTTCCGGAGATATTTTCCATTCCTTCATGATGTCTAACAGGTTCTTTTTCATCCTGAAATATTTTCTGCTGAGAAGGTATGGATAAATATTCATTGCATTGATCAGAAGCTGTATGTTTGATTCGAGGTATTGGTTATTATTAAAGTATATCAAATCATTTTGAATATAATAATCCATGTCTTTTATATCCTGCTCATTCAAATCCACTGATGCTGTGCCATCCTCCAGATAAGCCCGTATTTCGTTTTTTAACTTTTCCTCAAAAGGTATCATAAGACTGAATTTATGTTTAATCTGATCAAATGGTGTTTGGGTACTCATGAATACGGTTGCATTACTCATATCAGTATAAACACTCAGCTTTTCTTCATATTGGTGGTCAAATTCTGCAAGACGTTGGTAAGCTTGTATAAATTCATTCTTTCTGCCGTGTTCTCCTGTTGAAAAGTAATTGTAGATATCAGAATCGTTCTGCTGAATCTGGGACTTTACATCTGTTATAGCGTTATTTAACATAGGAAGCAGCTTATGGGCTTCGCTGGCACTATATTTTTGGCCGTCATAATCAAATGTTTTCAAAGCCAATTCTTTATTAACAATAGCCTCGATGGTGTTTTTATCGTTTTCCAGGGCAATAAGGGTATAGACCAGCTCTACCTTTTCTTTGCTGAAAAGATCATCAAAAGAAAGTTTTTTGGGTATCTGATTTTTATCAACTGTAAAATCAGGGTTTTTGTTATTGTAATAGCTGTTGAAAACCCTGTCAAATGAATCGTTCGTATACTGTTCTTCGAATTCTGCTTTAAAAGTATTCAATTCCAGGTTAATTTTTTCCTTTTGGTATTTTACCCTTGAAAATAATTTTGCAGTAAGCTTTTCTTCTGTCTGTTCGAAATCTCTGAATAAATTTCTGGCAGGCTCGTGGTTTGCCTCTTTTATAATATTGAGGGCCCTGAGTCTTGTGATACGTTCCTCATGGGAAGGATGCGAGGCCCATTGATTCTCTATAACCAGTTTAGATTTGTTAAAAAGACCTGATTCAGACAGCTTTATATTAGGAAAGTTGTGTTTTATTTCAACTTCATTCAATTGGGCAAAAAAATTCATCACAAAAGATTGTTCGGCATAAATATTTTTGCTTGCTTGGTTTTTTGAAATTCTGGATTCATAAAAAGTAAGCACATTGTTATATGAATTGCTGGCTAATTCTATTCTTAAAAGAGATTCTTCCAATGAGAGTGAGCCAGCAATATGGGCGGCCACTTCATCGGCATGAAACTCCATTTCCCTGGAGAGTGCCAAATGGCGGATGTTTACAAAAGAATACATTTTGGTAAGCACCCACTGGATTTTCTGAGTAATAAACATAGAAATTGCAGCAAAAATAGAAAAGTAACCGCTTATGTTCGCCCAGCTTTCCACAGAATTACGATAGGACTGATCATCGTTGACCAGGTTAAAAATAATCTGGTTTACATTGTAGACATAGCTTCCCACTTTCATAGACCGTTGAGAAAAATGCCCGAATTCATGGGATAGGATGGCTTTCAATTCCTGTTTTGTTGTCGTATTGATCAATCCCGCCCCAATTGTCAGATTCTTTTTGATGGGCAGAAACATACTCCAGAAACTTGAATCATAAAAAACACTGGCATTAACATCATAGGATAGATATACTTTTTTCGGAAAATCAGTTCCTGCTTCTTCTACAATTTCGTCAATCATTTTAAAAAGTGCAGGTTCCTGGGCTCTGGTTATTTCCGTAAGATGGCTTCTGTCATTAATGTGTTTTTTGAATAAGAATTTAATGATAAAAAAGAATATGAAAACACCTGTTCCTGCAGCGCCTATACCCAGCATTAAAGTTAAAAACATGGGTTTGGCAATGATCAGCAAAATTCCTCCACCTATGCAGGCCGCCGTTAATAAGACGGTAAACAGGAATAAAAGAATATACACCATGACAAAAATGCCAATGGCCAGAATAGCAGATTTACTTTTCTTTTTAAAATCCTCCGAAACTTGAATATACATGGAAATAGTTTTTTACAATATTACATTGATATTGCTAAGAAAACAAGCAACTTTTCAAATTTGTGAAGTGGTCAATAATCAGGATAAAATTTAATAATTGTTTCATTTTCTATTTGAAATAATTTTGCCGGACTGGTTTTCTGTTTTATGAACAAAGTCAGAAACAGCCTTCACAAATTCTTTATTTTTTTCATAATAGAGTATGTGCCCGCCATCTATTTTTATAATCTGCTGGTTGGGAAATAAGAAAGAAGCGTAATGATCTTCACCGATAGAATGATCTTTTGTTCCTGTGATGACAAGTACAGGTGTCTTTATAGATTGGGTAAAGGGAGTATAATCCTTCCAATATTCCTGTATGGAGAAAGCTTTTTGGGCAAAATCAAAAGTACTTGGGTTTTTACTGTCGATTTTATTTAATAATTCTACATTACTTTTATTTCCGGAGAGCATTTTATAATCCAGTCCTTGTTTACCTAATTCATTTCTGGTTTTGATAAAGTCCGGTAATAAGGAAGCATCTGAAAGGGTGAAATCAGTGTTCATCAGCTGATTCATATAACGGATTTGCTGTTGAAGTGAATATTTCAGGTTCAAAGTGCAGTTGGCCAGGATAATTCCTTTAACGCGTTCAGGATATTTCTGTGCATAATTGGTGGCTAATATTCCACCGAATGAATGGGCCAGCAGATAAACCTTTTCTGTTCCGGACTGTTTTCTGATTTCTTCAATATCCTCAACCATCCTGTCCAATGAGTAATTTTCTTCCGGAGCATTTCCGGATCGCCCGCTTCCCCGCTGATCATAATAGATCATGGCAAGTTGGGATTCCAGTTTATTGCCACCGAGGCTTTCAAAGGATTCGCTCCATGCACCCGGTCCGCCATGAATGAAAATACATACCGGGCCTTTGCCTGACTTTTTTGTAAATAGTTTTACGTGATCACTGGTCAATACAGGATAGTCTTTGTTATCCTGAGCTTTGATGTTTGTATTGAAAATAAACAAGAAAAGTAAGGTGAATTTTAAAAATGCGGCCATGTTTGTACGATTAAGGGCTGAAATTATTTCTAATGCCCCCAAATATAGTAATAATTGGATGTAAAATACTGTTTCAGATCAGTTCAAAGATTTCTCCGACGTTAATTTCCTTCCAAATGGTCAGAGACCACAATGGTATGATTTGTATGTTTCCATTCCGGTGGGGTATGAGGTCAAAGTCCCCATTTAATTTCTCGCTCCGGTTAAAATGGAGAGAACGTCCCCATCTTTAGAATTGCCCCGATATTATTAAGGAAAATAGCTTAGATCTTCTCTCAGCACCATAGTTTCAGACTGTATAGATTTAATAATTCTATTATTCAGCTTACTATCAATATTCCGGATTTCATGTAGAATATCTTCTGAAATGGCATAATCTTCCCAATTGGCAAATCCTAAAATAATGATGAGCTCATTCAGATTCCCTCCATCCGCAATTTTAAACGTATGTGCTGATTTTATTTTTTTTGATTCGTAAAAAGCCTGAAGTTTTTTTTAATAAATCATATGTTTTATCTATATCATCAACCTGAAGAGTTAAAAGGCGGGATAATTTAAATTTATCGGAAAAGGATTTCCCGGTACTGAACTCACTGAGACGAGTTACTTTAAAAATTGTCTGTACATCTGCGTAAGGAAAAACATTGATCCTGTTATCTGCCATATCTTCGGAAGGCTTTACTGCTTTATCGAAATCGGCCCATTGCAGATTAAAAGTAGCATCAACAAACTGTCCGTACCTTTGTCCTGAGATAATAAACCAGCCATACCAACTCCAGGGGTCTTTATTGTTTTTATGCCAGCCCAGATGCTGTTTATAGCCGTCTTCAAACTTTTTTAGTTGTCCGTCCTTGGGCTTCCATATGGCAAATTGGCCCATAGTATCTGACTGTCCGTTCGCAATATTGAAAATAAAAAAAAATAAAGACGAAAATATACAACTTCATAGGTTTTATTTTTGAGTGAATTTAATTATTTTTTTAAACTTAAATTACAAAAAAATATGAAAAATGGTTTGATAAGGGTTAGCGTTTATTTAATTTTTATTTGTATAAAATTATTCTTCGTTTTCATATTCAGTGCTCAATTTGATTTGTTTTTTTATTTGCCCTGACATGATAACCCCAATGATAAACCCGCTAATCAGTCCGCCGATATGGGCTGCATTATCAATGCCACCCGCAAGACCCATCAACAGATTGACTCCAACAAATACCAGAGTACTTATCAAAAACGCTTTTCCAAAATCAGGCGGAAATACTTTTAAAACCAGACAGGCTAAGAAAAACCCATATAATCCGAATATGGCTCCGGACGCTCCCACACTTATCGTAGCATCATACCATAAAATACTTGCAAAACTTGCTAAAATTCCTGTAGTTAAATAGATGAGTGCATATTTAACCTTTCCTAAAAGGGGTTCAAGAAAAATTCCAACAAATAAAAGACCATACATATTGGCTACAATGTGCATAAACCCGCCATGAAGAAATGTGCTGGTCAATAGACGCCACCATTGTCCATTTGTTGTTAATGGTTTAAAATTAGCTCCCCAGTTCAACAGGTTTTGTCCTTTAAATGATAGCAACCCTAATCCAGAGAAAACCATTATAATATAAATTAACAGATTTAAATTGATAATAATAGGGGTTATATAAAAGCCTTCTTTCGGGATGAATAAATCCAGTATTTCTTTTACATCAGTATTTTTTGTCGTTTCTCCTTTCTTGAATTTTTTCAACTTGTTTTCCTGAAATTTTGGAAATAATAAAAGGATGAAATAGACAAGAAGGCCCATTCCAAAGGTTCCCAAAATCCACGGAAGTTTTTTTCCATTTCTTGCTTCGAAAGGCTCTGTTTTCGCCATAAAAACCAGATTCTCTTCTGTTGAACTTTGTTTTAGTTGCTTTAAAGCATTATTAAATTCATCATGATCCTCTGTATTTCCGATAACTTCCAAGTAAGTGAATTTCCTGAAATCAGTATTTTCAAATTCTTTTTGTGATTTTTCCGTAAATATTTTGTATTTCGCTTCCTTTTCCTGATCAGAAAGGCTGTTGCTAATCTGTTCATGATACTTTTTCCCCAGCCAGAACTTATTATTATGGCTTCCCACCTGGGTATCGTTTTCCAAAATTGGAATAGCAACGTAAATAAGCATATTAAAATTCTGATTATTTTTTCCTGTTACCGTAGCCGTGTTTTGTACAGCGATATGTTCTTTGTCTATATAATAATTTTTTTATTGAATAATACTTTGTTTTATCGTGTTGTAAAATTTGCGAAATATTATCAAGTTGGGTTAATTTACCTGTGGCTGTAATTAAATACTCCTGCGCAATTATGGTTGGGATAGCGATAGCAATACAGGCTATAAGCTGATAAAAGAAAGAACCGTTATCATTTTTGAATTGTAATAATTTTATTCGGGGTCTCAGCCAGATAAAAACCGGTATCCAGGGTAAGCCAAAGGGAAGCCAGAAGTTGAGTATTTCCTCTTTGAGCGGAATTCCTGCTTTTATAAATAATAGCCAATGTAAAAATGTATACGTTATAATAAACCCTGTTGCTATAATGACGAAAGGTTTGTAAATAAACTTCAGCTTATTTGTAAATCCAGCCATATTTAAGTGATTTGCTTTTACGGAGCATTTGTAATTTTTCCATCAGAAGTAGTAATATTGCTTTAGTAGTCTACATCTATTTTTTCCGGATCGGATATCATGAATAAAAATTATCAACTCTTCTTGGTAGGCTTGTTAGAATATTGCTTTTTATTTCATTAATTTTCTTCTGATAGTCTATTTTTTGCTTTTCAGTTGAAATACATTCCCTTCCGGATCTGTTCCGTCACAAAGCCGGAAAGGGTAGTTTTCAAAAGTTTTGATTTCCCTCATCGCAACTTTTTTTTGAGATCAGTTCATCCCTGGCAGACTCAATATCGGTATCAATGTCAAAAACGATTTTGATATTGTTGCTAAAGGTTTGATCCGCTTCTGTTTTCTCAATATACTGATCTCCGATTTTATGTAATCCCATATGAGCGCTTCCTGCATCAAGTAAAATCCAGACCGGATCTTCTTCTATTATTTTCAGGTTAAAGTTTTCCACATAGAAATTTCTCAGCAGCTGAAGGTCTTGTACAAACAGAATAATGGTGGCAAGCCTGGCATTCATAATCTTATCAATTAGTTTAAACTTTCATAAATAAGCTGTACGACGCCTGATTTGAAAACATTGGTTTTAACCAACTTTAAATTGAGCCGTTCCATTACATCTTCAAAAAGCGGCTTCCCTTTTCCCAAAGCAACCGGGTGAACAGATATCCTGTAGGTATCAATAAGATTCTCCTGAATGAATGTCTTGATAAGACTTGCTCCTCCATACAACCAGATATCTTTCCCGCCCTGTTTTTTTATCTCTGAAACTTTTTCCACAAGATCAGAATTGATAAAAACCGCATTTTCATCTTCTCTGTTCTGGCTGGAAAAAACAAATTTATTTTTTGAATGAACTGCTTCCCAAAGTTTTTGCTCCTCAGGACCTGCATTTTCTTCCGGCTGATAATTTCCCCATGCGTCATAGCTCACTCTTCCGTAAAAAATGGTGTCTATTCCTGCAAGAAATCCATCAAAATCCATATCATCATCCATGATACACCAATCGGTCTCTCCATTGGGGCCTTCAATAAAACCGTCTAAGGTAGTGGCAAGGTCTAAAATTATTTTTTTCATTTTAATAGTAAGTGATTAGGTTTCTTTTCCGAGGGCCTAAATTACAAATAAGGGGAATAGAATAAAAACAGATATTCAGTTTATACATAAATTTTTAGAACAAAGGTTCACCATTCAAATCCGTCGTAAGCACTTCGCTCATGTAATCGAAAAAGGGTCGCATTGCCAACAAGGTAAGAACTGCTTCTTTCTGAAAGGTATCTGATAAAACCTCCTTATCGGTAAATTTCCGCATCACCAGGAATTGTTTTTTTCTGATCAGGTCTATAGCCGGATGGTTTTTATCAAAACCCCGCGGTGCTGTTTTTACAGCATCACCTTTAAGTTCTCCAAAATATTTGATGAAAGTTTTGTCGGAAGTAATTTTTTCAATTTCTGTACTGCTGATTTCAAATTCTTTGCGGATACGGAGCAAATCTTTGGCCTCCGGTCCCCAAAATCCACCTCCTACAAAACTTTTTCCCGGTTCCAGCTGAATATAATATCCGCCTCTCAACATAGGTTTTGATCGGGAATATCCCACACCAAAATTGGTTTTATAGGGTGTTTTGTTTTTGGAAAAACGGACGTCATTGTAAATCCTGAAAATATGGATTCCTTTAAGCTGATCATGCTCCTGAAGTTCATGATAGATCTGAGTAAATAAAACTTTATTTTCCTTTACAATGGCATCATATTCGGATTTGTGCCTGGCGAACCATTCCCGGTTGTTATTTTCTTTCAGATGGGTGAGAAATTCAAATGTTTTTTTCATATTCAGATCAGGACTTTCCTTCGTTGATATATTCTTTGTAATCTTCTTCTAATTTGTCAATTTCTTTGATTAAAAAGTCATAGATATTCCCTTCAAATACTTCATAATCTTCTTCGTCATATTTGTCGTACTCAATTTTGATGATTCCGTTGTCTGTATAGGCTCTGTACAGGTTTCCGCTGCGTTTGAAAAATAGCTGGCCAAGAGGCTTTTCTTTAACAAGGTATGGTCAATTAAATTGAAGCTTGTTATCTTACAATTTTAATCTGTTGCAAAACCCCTTTCTCATCTTTAAAACTGAAAATATAAGTTCCCGGTTTTACTCTTGATAAATCTATATTTCTGTTATAATAGGCAAAGCCCCTGCTGACTACCTCTCCATCTAAAGAGTAAACGGTAAATTCAAATTGATTGCTGTTATTTTTATTGCTGATGATGAAACCGTCTCTGGATGCATTGGTATAGACTCTTGTTTTAGTTTCACGGTCTTCACCGGCTGCATTTGAAGAGAGTGCATCCTCAGAAATATCAGCTGCTTGTAAGCTTTTAATAGACGATTTGGTTACAGATGTTGTACTTCCGCCGATGATGTATAATTTATTGTTGTATACTTCCGCTGCAGCATGTCTTCTGGGAATCATATTGGATGATAGTTGATGGAATTTATTGGTTGCCGTAATCAAAATAGGCCAGAAACGTCTGATTATTATAGCCTCCTGCAATAAAAATCTTATTACCGGATACGGCTAATGAATGTCCGGATATCCCGGCGGGCATCGTAAACTGATCGGTCCACCGATTTGTGTTAAGGTCGTAAACATTGATCAGCCGGGATGAGGTGCCGTTAAAACCACCAATCACATAAAGCTTGTCATTCACAATTTTACCCTTTGTTTCCCTGGCTGTGGGCATATCCGGTAATGGATGCCATGTATCTGAAGCAATATCATAATATTGGAATCTGTTAGAAAATTTAGTGGTTGCTGCGCCATTGAGCCCGCTGCCGCCGAACACATATATTTTTCCATTATGGATGGCAGAACCTGCATTTCCTGTATAGGAACGGTTAACAGCCCCCTTCGTTACTTTCTGGGTTGCAAGGTCTACAATTTCAAGATGGCTGTTTCCCCAACCGTTAAATATATAAATTTTATTATCATAAGTCTCCGAATTAGCAAATCTTTTGGGACTTAGAATAGAATTGAGAACACTCCATTTGTTATCAGTAATATTATATTTTTCAATATAGTTGGCAATGCCTCCGCTTTCCTGATATCCATTGCTCACATATATATTATCATCCACAATTACACTGGTTGTAGCTCCTCTGCCTACCGACATGTTGGCGAGACTTTTAAAATTAAGAGTTTGCGCATGAGCCAGCAGTGAACTTAAAAATGACAGGAATAATAATTTTGTTTTCAATGGTATGGGCTTTAGTGTTTGGTTTTATCTTATTCTTTCAGTGATTCAGGTTTATTTTTAATACCGGACTTTAATTGCATATCATGGTTTAAAGATAGGAAAAAGTTGGAGAGGATTCTCTGCTTTTACCAGATGATAAAGTTTTTTTTCTCTAAAAACAAGACCGCTTCATTCATCCTCTGTATTTTACTAATATGCTAATTTTCTGGCTTTTGTTTATTGAATCATTTGTGGTGGTAGTTGGGTAAACAAGGGTAATTTTGCTATCCGAAGACTCCTGACTTTGGATTATTTATTAGCTCAAAGTCAGGAGACTTTACGCAGCAGGGAAATTGGGAGAATGGAGCTAACAATCAGTGATATCCTTTTATTTTCTGTAAAATAACAGCATCATTCTTATTGGTATTCTTTTCAATGAGGACATCTAAAATCTCTCCATATAATGCTCTTTGCTTTTCATTGGGAGCGTTCATAGGGTTGATTTGAACTAATTTTCCATTGGAGTATACAATAATAATGTTTGTTGACATCCCATCCATTGCGGGTTTTAAATCTTTATCATTAAAATCTTCTGATGTAAAGGAGTCTGATATTCTTTGAATTCTTTCAATATCATTTTTTGACAGCTTAATTTTAAAAGGTTGCAGTTCCGGCCTTTCATTGAGGTATTCCAGATGTTGTTTTTCTTCTTCTTCACTCCATTTTTCTCCATTTTCCTGTGATGGAGGCAGAGGTGGATTATAAGAAACAGGACTGTAAAAAATCAAATACTCGTCAGTGAAATTTAAGATGGTTTCAGCAGGAAGATGAAACGTAGGATAGTATCCTATTTTTATCAGAACGGGTTTAGGTTTTTCAGTTGTGTTATCACTATTTTTCTTACTACAGGAAAATAAAAGTACAAGACAAAATAATAGCAATTTAAAGTTCTTCATAGATGAAAATATACAATGTTTTTACTTGGTATAATCCCCTGCAACAATAGATTTTTCCATGGAGCTTATAATCTCAGAAACGGGAGTGGTAAATATCCCGGCATCTCCTTTATCGAATTCTCTTTTCCAGTAAGAATATCCGTCCATTTCAAGGGAATCCGGCTTTTTGCCGGTCTCACTTTTCAGAGTGGTGACACTTTTGTCCAAAGCTTCTTCTGATATGGGAATATGGCTGAAATATTCTGCAAAACCTGTAGGACTGGCAGGGTTTTTAATTTTCAAACCACTGATGGAAATATGAATTACTTTTCCGGTTTCAGGATATTCTTCAATCTTGAAGATTTTAAGAATTGAGCTTTTTTCCGTAGGACGGGTTTTGTAGTTCCATTCCTGGCCGATATGGTATTCTTTTTTTGCACAGCTGAAGGATAGCAAGAGGAGTAATGCTATGAAAGTATAGAGTTTCATGAAGGGTTGGTTATTAGTTTTTTATTTTTGAATCAGCTGTTCCAGTCTGGTCATCATCTCATCTTTTTCTTTCAGCATTCTTTCGTACAGCGCAATTTTTTTCTTCGTGTAATTTTAGTACCTGCTCAATAGGATTGAAAATAGGATTATCATTTTTCTGATAGCCAATACTGTGATCCCCAAAAGTATTTGCAATTACATTCACTGCCTCTTCTTCATCAAAATTCTCAATCGCTTCCACCGGAATTTTCAAGATGTCAGAAATTCTTTCTAAAATATCCTCTTCTATTTTTTCTTTTTGTTCTAAAAGAGAAACTTTCTTCTGATTCCAGTCTTCACCAAGATCAAAAGCCAAAGCCTCCTGCTTAATGCCCAGCATCTCCCGAAAACGCTTGATATTTCTCCCTTGATGTATTTTTTTGTTTTGCATATTTGTGTATGTTATAGAAACAAATATAAGTAAAAGTTTGGGGATAGGAAATGGGGTAGTGGGGGTATTTTATCTTGAGATAAAAGAGCTATTAGCAAAATTGAAAAAGAAGAAGTTGATTTAAGAATTTCAACAATACAGGAACTAACTAAAGGTTTAGAAGTTCACCCTCAAGAATTGTTTGATTTTAAAATAGAATAAAAACTAATCTCCGAAGTCTTCATACTTCGGAGATTAGTTTTTAACATATTAGTTTTATTTTGTTAACTGACAGTCAGGAGACTTTGTGCAGCACAGTAAATTGTTATAATATTTTTTCAAACTTCAAAGTATATGAATTGTTGGAAAGTGTACTTTGATAAAGATTTATTTTTTTATCTATACATAGTTTGGTTATGGTCTCCTTTACAATTTTATTAATGTTAGCCCCTAAATAAATTGCTTTAATTGAACCTGAAGGGATTTTATGTAATCCTTTTTTTGAGGAAATATAGCGAAACTCATTTTCATATTCCCATAATTTACTTTTTCTCCTCAGATAGAATTGGAAATTTGAAGGAAGAGAAAGAAAATCTATTGGAATATCTTTATATTCTACGTCCATAAAAAAAACTTCATCGTCATTTTCAAAATTTAATTGATTAATTATATTTGAATTTAGATCGTATTCAATACAATAACCCTTGTGATTATCTGCATAATGACTCCACATTACTAGATTTGTATTCTCTTCACATAATGATAGAATTCCAACTTTATTAAAATATTCATCAACATTTTTTTTGAAATGGAATAAAAAAATCAGTAACAATTTGTTCAGTACCTTCATATTCTTCAAGCGTTTTTGTAGAATAAACTTTTTCAAAAGGATCATTTAAATATTCAATTCCAGAAAACCAAATTTCATCATTCATCATTGTTTGAATATCACGTGTAAGATCTTCTATTGTTTTTGCACTTTTAAATTTAAATAGATTCATTTTATTAATCCTGATTTTATACTTTAATCACTATTTTGCCAATACAATGTTATGTGTGGTTATAATTTCTTGTATTTATCTTTTAAAAAATCAGCCAAATCATCAAGTTCGGGAAATAAATTTGCTTTACTGATTCCTAAAATTTCTAGTTCTTTAAGTATGGAATGTTTTTTAGAAGCTGGAACAATTACTTTTTCATTATTCGGTTTCAAAATCCATTCTGATGGAACATTGGGACAATTCTTTTTTTCTCGGTCTACTCCAAAAATTAAAAAAGCCCCACTTTGTCTAATTATTCTGGGGTTATCTAATTTAACTTGAACAGCAAAAACACTACTTAAATCTGATGGATCTATTATGTCAAAAAAATGAGGCTTATCTTCTTTAATATGATGTAACAAGTATCCGAAATATTCTTTATTAATAAATTTAACGTCTGCTTCATTATTGTAATCAAAATTTGGAGAAACTTGATATTTAAAATCGCTTCTAAGTTTGCATAAATTTGCTAAAATTGTAATTCTATCACTATCGTAATAGCAGTTTTCTGAATTAGGAATTTCTAATATTATTACCTCTCCATCTGCTTTTTGATTATCAATACATGTAAAATATAATGCAACCAATGCGTTTTTTTGTTATGTCTAAAATTCTAGTAGGAATTCCATAGTGTTGCATCTTAACTAGTTGCTCCAATGTATTTTTACATTTTGAAAAATCTTGTGGACAATTTAAAATTGCTTCTCTATATAAATGATGTTCATTTTCAAAGAAATTTTCTTTTCTATATAGAGTTGGTTTTAGTTCAAAATTTTCTGCATCTGAATGACCTCTGAAAAAAATATTTGCTTTGCTTTTAGATATATATTGTGTTAAAGCATCAGTAAATTCGCTTACGTGATCTATTATCATTGGTATTGGTTTTATAATTATACATAATGTTTCCTAGCTTTGGATTCGAGCGGGTTTCAGAGCATAAAGTTTCAACTTATTATAAATGTTCATTAGAAGTACAATGCTCCAAGTTTGTATGTAAACCAGTCTGATGCAAAATTCGTGTTATCTGCCTGTTTTTCTTTTTGCTTTGTAATCATTTCTAGTTTTTGAAAAATGCCATCTATAAAACTTAAGTGTCCAGAGTTCATAAAATCTTGGTGTTCTACCGTTTAAATAACACTTACGAATACAATTATCTAAACTGTCTCCCAATCTAGTCCCTCTCTTAACAACTTTCTTTGCAACTTCAATATCGTCCAATGTGTAAAGAGTAAAGTCTGGAAGTCGTGTTAAGTAAAGAATATTCTCTTCAAGCCCCCAAAGAGAATATCTTATTTTGGGTCTAATATCTTTCAATTTACCCTTTGCATCTTCTGCCTTTTGCCTCCAGTTTCCTCGGCTTTCCTCTGTTTTGTTTTTGAGTAGTATATTACTAATTGCAATCAATTGGTGAATAGTGTCTGATAAGTCAGGAATATAAGCTTCAAGTGTTTTCCTATTTGCTGCTCTTATTTCTGTCGGTCTTGTTGATAGTAATGTCAGTAAGGAAAATATAGCAGCGATTATTGCAGCAGCTAAAGTTGCAGTTCCTTCGTCAATATTTATTTGCAGTATTGTTATCATTAAATGGCTATTAGCTTTCTAATTTGTGCATTGCGTCAATAATGACAATAGATGTTGCGCAAATGTTATTTTGATTTTAGCTATCTATTGTCAATCATTAAAATATAAATATACTATTTCCTTACGGGAAATCATAAAAATAAAAAACCGCCCCACAAAAGCAGAGCGGTTAGTATATTAATTTGTTTTAGCTTACGCTGTTACATCATTCCTGGCATTCCACCACCCATTGGCATAGCTGGTTCGTCTTTTTTCACTTCAGTGATAACACATTCAGTGGTAAGAAGCATTCCAGATACAGAAGCTGCGTTTTCAAGGGCAACTCTTGTTACTTTAGTTGGGTATAATCCCTGCGATATATATTTAAAAAAGATTACTTTTGATGGCTGTGTATAGTGGGGAACTAAATAAAATACCTAAGATTTACATTAGTTCTTTTATAATATCAGAGGAATTATTAATTATATCAAATTTGATTGCTGTTCCCATTCCTAAATTTAAATTGGCTTTCATTTCAGTAATTAGTTGTTGAATTATTTGAATTGGATCTAAATTTCCAATTTGTATAACAGTGGGGATTTTTAAATCTTTGATTTGGTTTAAGAAAGA
Organism: Chryseobacterium sp. P1-3; assembly: GCF_000738495.1. NCBI lineage: Bacteria > Pseudomonadati > Bacteroidota > Flavobacteriia > Flavobacteriales > Weeksellaceae > Chryseobacterium > Chryseobacterium sp. P1-3. The sequence continues at coordinate 143,364 of NZ_JPEQ01000014.1, read as the reverse complement.
AGATAAATTTCCCATTTTAGAGTTTACTATTCCTATTAGTTCACCTTTATTATTAAAAAGTGGACCTCCAGAATTTCCATGATTTACTGAAGCATCAATAAATATTTTACCAATTTCAATACCAGAAATATTTGCCCCCATTGCTGAAATTGATGATGTGTGTGATGGGAAGCCAACCAAGAATACTTCTTGTCCAATTTTTAGATCATTGGGATTCCCAATTACTACACCATTGGGACATGGAGTGTGTAATTCAATTATTGCAATATCTATATTAGGGTCATTAAAAATTATTTTCCCTAAATGTTCAGCATTATTTGTTGTTTTAATTAATAATTGAGTGTTTGGTATATTTACACAATGACTGCAAGTTATAACTTTTTTACCATTGTCAATTAATACCCCTGAGCCATTACTTATTATCAATTTTTGATAATAGAAGGTGCTTTGGTAAGCAATTATTTTGACTACAGAGCTATTTATTTCTTCATATTGTACAGAAAAATCCATTGATTATTATTTTTAATATTAAAGATACTATTTCAAGTTGATTAAGTTATGGAAAAATGTGATGAGAAAATTAAAGGTAATAACATGTAGTGATTTAATGAAAAGTCAATTTTTTATAAACAAGAAAACCGCCCTACAAAAGCAGAACGGTTTATATATTAATTTGTCTCAATGAAACGTTGTTACATCATTCCCGGCATTCCGCCACCCATTGGCATAGCTGGTTCGTCTTTTTTCGCTTCAGTGATAATGAATTCATCATTTTATCTCCAAATATTTCACTGTTGATCTATTATGAAAATAAACCTTTTATCTTCTGAATGGTTTTCTTTTACATCATTAAGCAAGAATTGTTTTTGGAAGGGGAGGAATACTTATTGAGAGCTATTGTCTATAATTGGATATTTAAAATCATCTATTGTAAAAATTTCTTCTTCAAGTAAATCAGTTTCCAAAAGCCCCCATCTATCTCGGTTTCCAAATCCAAAAAACCATTCTTCAGTCTCAATCATTTTAGCCTCTTTTTCGTAACTTGTTTTATCTTTTTTTGACTTCCAAAAAAAATTATAAGTTCCCATTATTTCGGTTTCCAATTGAATTTTTGCTGTATCAAAGTCAATTTGGCGTAAAATATTTTCAAATTCTAAAATAAATTCTGCCCAATAATACTCGATTTGTTTATATGTTGCTCCAAATGAAATGACAGGATCTTCGTAGTAAGTTTGATCTGAGATACCAAGCCCGAACATTTCAGTCCTAAGCATCCATTCATCATTTCCTAGATTTTGAATAATTTCTCTTACTTTGTCAAGATTATTTTCTATAACTATTCTTCCGTGTACAATTGATTGAAATCCCATATGCTTATTACAACGTTTCCTAATGTCCAAATTTACTCATTACACTCATATAAATTACCAATATTTGTTTTATTATTAACATTTGGGTATACATTAAAAATTATAAATCTGAGGAGATATTATAAAAAAAAAACCGTCCCACAAAAGTAGAACGGTTAGTATATTAATTTGTCTTAGCTTACGCTGTTACATCATTCCTGGCATTCCACCACCCATTGGCATAGCTGGTTCGTCTTTTTTCACTTCAGTGATAACACATTCAGTGGTAAGAAGCATTCCAGATACAGAAGCTGCGTTTTCAAGGGCAACTCTTGTTACTTTAGTTGGGTCAATGATACCAGCTTCAAGCATGTGAACGTACTCGTCTGTTTTAGCGTTGTATCCGAAGTCTCCGTTTCCTTCTGCTACTTTAGCAACGATTACAGAACCTTCACCACCTGCGTTGGCAACGATTTGTCTTAATGGCTCCTCGATGGCTCTTTTCACGATTTTGATCCCTGTAGTTTCGTCAGCGTTAGCTCCTGAAAGTTCGTTTAAAGAAGAGATTGCTCTTACTAAAGCAACACCACCACCTGCTACGATACCTTCTTCTACGGCAGCTCTTGTAGCGTGTAATGCATCATCAACTCTGTCTTTTTTCTCTTTCATTTCTACTTCAGAAGCAGCACCTACATAAAGTACAGCAACACCACCAGCTAACTTAGCTAATCTTTCCTGAAGTTTCTCTCTGTCGTAATCAGAAGTTGTAGTTTCCATCTGAGCTTTGATCTGAGCTACTCTTCCTTTGATTTTCGCTTCATCACCACCACCGTTTACGATTGTTGTGTTGTCTTTGTCGATCGTTACTTTCTCAGCAGTTCCAAGCATATCCAAAGAGATGTTTTCCATAGTGAAACCTTGCTCTTCAGAGATCACCTGTCCACCTGTTAGGATTGCGATATCTTCTAACATTGCTTTTCTTCTGTCTCCAAATCCAGGAGCTTTCACAGCAGCAATTTTAAGAGAACCTCTAAGTTTGTTTACTACTAAAGTAGCTAAAGCTTCTCCTTCAACTTCTTCAGAGATGATTAATAGAGATTTACCACCTTGTGCAATTGGCTCAAGAACCGGTAACAACTCTTTCATTGAAGAGATTTTCTTCTCTACTAAAAGGATATATGGGTTTTCAAGTTCAGCTAACATTTTCTCAGGGTTCGTCACGAAGTAAGGTGACTGGTATCCTCTGTCGAACTGCATACCTTCTACAACGTCTACCGTTGTATCAGTACCTTTAGCTTCCTCTACAGTGATTACTCCTTCTTTACCTACTTTTCCGAACGCTTCAGCGATTAAAGAACCGATTGTATCGTCGTTGTTAGCAGAGATAGAAGCAACCTGTTTGATTTTTTCTGAAGAATCCCCAACCTCCTGAGACTGGGATTTAAGGTTTTCCACAACAGCAGTTACCGCTTTGTCGATCCCTCTTTTAAGATCCATCGGGTTAGCACCTGCTGCTACGTTCTTAAGACCTTCTCTTACGATAGCCTGTGCCAATACAGTAGCGGTAGTAGTACCGTCTCCTGCGATATCGTTGGTTTTGGAAGCAACTTCTTTTACCATCTGAGCTCCCATGTTTTCTACCTTATCTTCAAGTTCGATTTCTTTAGCTACAGAAACACCATCCTTAGTTACGTGCGGAGCACCGAAAGATTTTTCGATTACCACATTTCTTCCCTTAGGACCTAAAGTTACTTTTACTGCATTAGCCAATGCATCTACACCTCTTTTTAGAGCGTCTCTTGATTCAATATCGAATTTTATTTCTTTTGCCATAATTTTTTAAGCTTTAGGCGACTTGCTGTTAGCTTTTGGCTTTTACAAGTCGTTAGTTTAATTTTATTTTTTTAATTTCCATTGAGCTTGTTCCATAGAGTTACAAGCTTCTTTTTTAGTATGGTCAACTCTTCCAAAAGATTTTGGTAATCAATTTCATGAATGTATCCTAAGTCTTTCGCAAGAATTAATTGGTTCTCAGCTTCATTGGATGATCCCAGAGCAATATTAATGAAATTGGCAAATTCTTTATCTGAATTTCTACCACTTCCTTCTGAAATATTATATCCAATAGATGCAAATGATCTTCTGATTTGAGAGGTAAGCCCAAAAATTTCTTCTTTCGGAAAATTTTTGGTTGAAGTATAAATTTTTAAAGTCAGTTGATGACTTAATTGCCAAACTTCGAATTTTTTAAAATCTCTCATCAATTAATTTCTATGTAGAAAAAAAGCCATTTGCCAGAAGCCAATAGCCAGAAGCTTTTACCCGATGATTCCCAATAAGTCAGCTTCTCTTACGATTAAATAATCTTTCCCTTCTAACTTCAATTCAGAACCTGAGTATTTTCCATAAAGAACTTTGTCACCTACCTGAACAGTTGTAGGCTCATCTTTTTTTCCAGGACCTACTGCCACTACAGTACCTTCTTGCGGCTTTTCCTTTGCAGTATCCGGGATAATAATACCTGAAGCTGTTTTAGTTTCTGCTGCGATTGGCTCTACCAGAACTCTGTCTGCCAATGGTTTAAAGTTTACTGACATAATATATTTATTTTTTAATTATTTCTGTCTTGTAATTCTCTAAATGTATGCCATCAGCTGCCAATGGATGAAATGGCAGATTTTTTATTGGGGATGTGAAAATTTGGCAGAAAAATAAAAAACAAAGCCGGAAATTTTTCCGGCTTTTTATCTAACTGTATGAGTTGTCTCTTACTATGGGCAATATTGTCCCGGCCCGATCCAAAGGATGCATTGTCCTTTGTAATTGTACTCACAGCAATAGCGTCCTGCGGCCCCGCCGTTGATTGATTTCTGGGCATCTCTGCTTAATAATTTAGCGTTTTTCATAGGTAATCATTTTAGTTTGTTCTACATCCTGAGCATGATAAGTCAATCAGGTTTTTGACATTTGGTGTTTAAAAGTAAATCAAAGATAATATTTTTTCCTTTAAATGTGATATATTTTAACTGTTTTTTTTAAATGTAATTTACTGGTTGTTAAGTGATAGGTGCTTTTTTTTTGAAAGCGTTTTTGTGGAGAGGATTGTGCTGGTTTTATATTTCTTTCTTTATAATTTGTATTTTAATATAATTCCAGTATGAAAAGAATAAGCCGGAAATGTCCGACTTTTATTACTGTTATATAAGCCGGGCTATGGACAATATTGCCCCGGTCCGATCCATAAAATACAATTGCCATTTCTGTCCTTTTCGCAACATTTGATTCTGGCTGTAACAATTCCTCCACAGATGGCTCCCTCTTTAATAGTTTTGCATTTTTTCATATGTAATACTTTTTATTGTTGTTTAAAAGTAAGTGTTTTAACTCCAGGATGTTATGTTGTTTGTAGACAGGCATAGGGTATTGGTATTTTTGAAGATCTGCTTTTTATGAAGAGACTTCCGGAAACATTTTTTTTCAGCAATATCCATAATTAACCTGACAATTTCTTCTTGTTTCGGTATTAATATATTGTAGCAGAGGCTTTATTACTTTAAAAAGTAACATTATTGAACAGGAGGAATTGAATAAAAGTGAAACTCAATTAAGCAGAGGGAATTTCGTCTTTCTGATGCTGGTTTATTTTAGAAATAATAGCTCCTGAAACTGCAATACCAATAAAATTGGTTACCGATCTGGCCTCATTCATAAAGCGGTCTACGCTATAAAGGAGTGCAATATCCGTTAACGGGATCTTTCCGAACCTGTTCAATGTAAATATCAGAGCTAAAAATCCTGAGCCCGGTACACCGGAAGCCGTTTTTGAAGTAACGGAAATAATAATAAAAAGCCACAGGTAATCATTAAAGCCCAAAGAAATATTATAAAACTGAATAAGAAAACAACAGGTTACTGAAATATAGATACAGGCTCCTGCAAGATTAAAGTTATACCCCAACGGAATAATAAACCTTAAAATCTTTCTGCTATACCCCTCAGATTCCATTTTTTCAAAAATTAAAGGGAAAGCCGTTTTGGAAGATGAAGTAGTAATAACAAGAATGATTTCTTCCTTGATCCCCAGTAAAAATGTCCAGAGATTAAATCCAAATCCATAAGAGATAAGGCCTAGAATTCCAAAAATAAAGACAATGTCTGCAAGATAGACCGTAGCGACCACTTTGCTCAAAGGTAAAAGAGTATTGATGCCATATACGGCAATTCCATAGGCAATGTTACAGAAAATGATAAGAGGAAGAATGAAATAGAGGTATTTAATGACCGTATAAAAAATACTGGTGCCCCGTTCCAATAAATTCAGAAATTTTTCTTTTTTGGAAGAAAGGTTCATGATAATACCTATCAGGATAGAAATTAAAAGAAAGATGCCATGCCTGTTGAGATACAGGAGAGTGGATAAATCACCGTTTTCGATTTCAAAGGTTTTTGGAAGGGTAGTGTTTATATAGGAAATATCAATGCCTGTATCAGAGCCAGGCTGCATAATGGAGCCAAAAACAATGCCCAGGATGATGGCGATGGAACCTACCGTTAAAAAATACAGGATGGTCTGCCACACAATATTACTTGCGTTTTTAATCTCAGAAAGCTGGCAGATTCCGTATATGATCGCCATAAAAATGACAGGCAGGATAAAAGCTTCCAGAATCATAAAGAAATACCGGCTCACCACTCCTAGCTTTATACTTTCTCCGGGAGCGTAATGTCCTGCCAATACCCCGCCTACGATTGCTGTAAACACATACAATGTAAGATTTTTCAGATATTTGCCGGTGAATGTTTTCTGAGGTAAGAAATTCATCTGGAAGAATAAGCTGTCTTTACAAGAAATTAGGCTGATTATATTTTTAGTTGAAGATAATAATTATTCCTCAAATTATCATATCGTTCCAAGAAGCAAGGCTCCGGCAAGCATAATAATGGATGACCCTATTGCCCACTTCAACGTATATTTCAAATGATCTGAATATTCCACACCGGCCAGTGATACCAAAAGATAAGTAGAAGGAACGAGTGGGCTCAGCAAATGTGAAGCCTGCCCTACAAGACTTGCTCTTCCCAATATTTCCGGGGCAATACCCAATTGATGGCCCGTGGCTTCGATGATGGGCAATATTCCAAAATAATAAGCATCATTGGTAAGAAAAAACGTAAGCGGGACACTGAAAACAGCTGTAATGATATTAAGATAGCCACCCCAGCTCTTCGGTACAACTTCGATCATACTATTTCCCATAGCCTGCATGATACCTGTGCCGTTGAGTATTCCCGTAAAAATTCCGGCTCCGAAAATCATCCCCGCCACGGAAAGGGCGTTTCCGGCATGTTTTGAAATGATTTTTTGCTGATCTTTCAGCTTGGGATAGTTGATAACAGATGCGATACAAAATGCAATCATAAACGCGATTCCCAAAGGAACGATATCAAGTATCATGACTGTCAGGAGGATGAGTGTCAAAATAAGATTGATCCAGATCAGCTTTGGACGCAAAAGTTTCGGATCCGATTCTCCGGCAATATCGCTCGCGCTGTATTGGATGTATTTCCCATATTTGGCAATCCTTTTTTTCTCTTTTCTTCCTAAGATATAAGCAACGAATATCACCCACGCAATTCCTAATGCCATAATAGGAATCATAGGGACGAAAATCTCTGTGTGACCTAGTTTCAGAGAGCTCATTACCCGCGCGGTAGGGCCGCCCCAGGGCAATATATTCATAATCCCCCCGGCCAGCATGATAATACAGGTAAGGGTAAGCGGGTTCATGCCCTGTTTTTTATATAGGGGAAGCATGGCAGCCACAACAATAATATAAGTAGAGGAACCGTCACCATCCAGGGAGACCAAAGTGGTGAGAATAGCGGTTCCGATAGTCGTTTTTACAGGGTTGTCGCCTACAGCCTTTAAGATGAGGTTTACCAGGGGCTCAAAAAGCCCGGTATCTATCATTAAGCTGAAATAAAGAATAGCAAAGATGAGCATAACCCCGGTAAGGGCAATTTCCTTTACTCCGTTTTTCATCATTTCTCCCAGATGAGGACCAAAGCCTGCAACTAATGCTATAGCTACGGGAATAATCACTAAGGCAGTAAGCGGAGTCATTTTTTTGTTCATGATAAGCACCATAAAAATGATGATCATCAGAAATCCAAGGAGTGTAAGCATAAGTGGATGTATTGAAGTTATTTATTTTTATTTTTTCTCCAGTCGAAACTATTTCTGTAGCCGATATAGGCATAATTACTTGTGGATCCTGTTTCCAGTTGGTTAATGAAAGCGATTTCCACAGCTGAATTTTTTCCGGTTTTTATCCCGACACCGGCTGTTAAACGGTTGCTGTCAAATGGTTCATCTTTCACAACGTTCATCCTTATTTCATTTTTCAGAATCCCGTAGAATTTTTCTTTTTCCCCGGCTTTATTGAATGGAATTCTTAAAGAAATAAGGTATCGCAGCCTTACAATAAACTCATCAGGGTTGCTTATAAACCGCTCTTCTACACGGAAACGGTGGGAGATGGAGGTTCTTCCGATATTGCCCCCCAGACTTACTTGCTGGAAAGGTCTTTTCTCATATCTTTCTCTTTTGGTATTGTCAGACTTATATGAATCCAGAATAAGAAACATCATTCCCAGGGCAGGTTTTACCTCATTGGCAACTTCATAATCAACATAGGCAGAGACCAGGAAAAGTCTTGTATCATAGGCAAGATCAAAAGACCGGTACTGGGAAAGTGCGGTTAAGGTGCTTTTATCCGTAAGTTTTGCAGACATAAGATACTGGAACCACATATTGTAATTGTCGCGGCTTTGGGCACAGATCATCTGGCCAAAACCCAGTAAAAAAAAAGGTGATTAACGATAATTTAATTTTCATGTAAGACTGAATTAATATCCTGCTGATTCAAATATATTTATAAGAAGGGGCCGTGAATTTATTTTTCAATCAATGACAGTTTTTATCAGTGAACTGCAATCCCGGATAAAAAAGGCCTTATATTTGAAAGATTGAAAATTGGATATTTTAGATGTTTTTTATTATCAATATTATATTTATATTGTTGGTTTTCAGAATTTTACTTAACGGTAGGATTTTGAAAAGGCTGATGGAATATCACTGGGGATTTCTGCTGAACTTTCAGCACGCTTTGTTCTTTTTATTCTTTTTAATCATCACTTTTTTTACCGAAAATTACTTTTTAGATGTACCGGAGCTCATATGGTCGGTATTATTTGTGATCATTTTCAATGTCGGGATTTATTATCTGGTGTACTTTTATCTCGTTCCCCGCTTTTATCTTTCCAATAAATACCCTGAGTTTATTTTATTTGCTTTTATCTGCTTTCTCGTGTCGAGCCTTTTTAGAATTCTACTGGAGCCGGCAGTATTTAATATGAGATTTAATGAGACGCTATCCAACACAAAATTTTTTATACAACGTCTATACCGCCCAGGGAATTGTAATTCTTGTCGCTTCATTTCTTGGGATTACAAAGGATAAATTCCTGATTGAACAGGATTTTAAAGAACTGGGAGAAGAGAAGGACCAGCTGTATCTTGATCTTCTGAAATCGAAACTGAATCCCCATTTTCTGCTGAATACCCTTAATAATATGTATGCCAATAGTTTTACTTCCTCAGAGAAAACCTCTGATTCCATTTTACAACTGAGTAAGCTTTTGCAATACATTATTTATGATAGCGGAAAAGAAAAAATAAGTGTCACACAGGAGTTTTCTTCATTGAAGGCACTGGCTGCTTTATACCAGTTGAAGTATAATAACCGGCTAGATATTACCTTTGATATCCAGGATCAGGAAGATTTTGATATTGTTGAAATTCCCTCTTCCATACTTCTCACCTTATTTGAAAATGCCTTAAAACACTCTGCAATAGGGGAAGAGGAGCATAGTTTTATCAGATTGTCTTGTAGAATGGAGCATTCGGAATTATTGTTTGAAATTATCAATTCCGTAGGGAAATATAGAGCGAATTTTACTGAAACAGGGTATCAGGGATTGGGAAATGAAGCAATTATCCATATCTTAGAGAAATACTATTCCGGTAGATATGACTTCCATTCCGGACCGGAAGGAAATGATTATTATAAAATTGCTTTAAAAATTAATATGAATGGCTAATCTGACTGTCGTTAATGTTGACGATGAATACCCTGCATTACAGTTGGTAAAACAATATTGTGAGCAGATTCAAGATGTTGAGCTGCTGGCTTCATTTCAGAATCCGGAAGAAGCATTGGATTTTCTTAAAACCCATCAGGTGGATCTGGTAATTTTTGACATCAATATGCCAAGGATAAATGGAGTAGAACTTTTACAGCAGCTTCCCGACCGGCCGTTATGTATTTTTCTTACATTGGAATCAAAGTATGCCGTAAAAGCCTTTGAACTTGATGTTGTCCATTACCTGGTGAAACCTGTAGACTTTGACACTTTTAAAAAGGCCGTTAATAAAGCAAAAGATTTTTTACAGTTTAAGAATTCAGTCAATAATCGATACCAGGAAGATTATATTATGTTCAAATCCAATTATGTGATGAACAAGGTTTTTCTGAAAGACATTTTATGGATACAGGGGTTCGGGGAATATATTATGCTGATGACTCCACTCAAAAAATATATGATCCTTGAAAGGATGTCTAATTTTGAAGAGAAGTTTCATGATTTTGGTTTTATCAGAATCCATAAATCATATATTGTATTATCAGAACATATCAACTCTTATGATTCCGGAAGTGTTTATCTGAAAAACGGAGAACAGCTTCCGCTGGGGAGAACATATAAAAAAGACTTTAAGAGAACATTTTGGGATAAAAAAACGCCGGAATTTTCCGGCTTTTATAATTAAAGTCAATTTTTTTCTCTTTCAACTTTTCTGAAAAAGTCCATAAAGTCCTTATCTAAATCTTTTGCAAGTTTTATTGAAGCAAATGTATTAATGTGCCCCCCATTATAATAGGCAATCGTATCATTAATGTAAGGTGCCGTTTGGAAAATCTTACTTTTGCTTATGTCATAGAAATAAACATTTTTGTATTTATTAGCTAGATTTTCTAAATAACTTTTATTGTTATTATTTAAACACGTTTTTTTGAATTTATAATCATTATTTTTGATAAATCCATTATTTAATTTTAATGGGTTTTTATCCAAAACAACAGGGAATGTATTTAAAAGAATTATTTTTTGATTTTTTCTTAAACTATTAATCAGCTTTTCTAAAGCGAATTGTAAAGACGGAATATTGCTAATACTTTTATTATAGGTCTCATTATTATTTTCATTCCTAACAAAAGAATAACTATTTATAAGGATGATATTGCCACTTTCAATTAATTGTTTTGTTGGCTTCACTAATTTCATGACATCTCTATAATGTTTAAGCCCTTCCTTAGATATTTCACTTTCTTTTATCCCTTCTATTGCAGGATATGCATCACACGTTAATGTTTTATAAGAAAAATGATTTTCCTTTCCCAGATAATCAAGAAATGGTTTCAACATCAAAGCATGGCTATCGCCAATTAAAACAATACTATCATTTTTACTTAAATCTCCAAATTTTTCAATGTTGTCTATACCATGAGATTGGAATCCAAAAAAAGGTATTGAATAGACTTTCGGAATCTTTTTATATCCTGTTATACTAAACAGAAAGTATGAAAACCCTGCAACAATTAATCCCAAAGGAATAAATGCTTTAAAGAATTTAACATCCGTAATTTTTCGAAATTTGTTTTCTATAAAGTTATAAGAAAGCCACGCCAGAACAAATGTGGTAACAGAAATGAAAATAACTTCTAACCCATTAAATCCATAACTTTCATTTTTGTATCTTAAAAAAGCCATTATTGGAAAATGCCATAAATAAAGAGAATAGGAGAGTTCACCAATGTAAACCAGTGTTTTTGTTGATAAAAAATCGGATAAAGCATTGTTTTTAAGAACTAACAGATTAGCACTCGCCATACAAGGAATAAGTGCTAAAATCCCAGGAAAATGACTTTCTTCGGTAATGAAAACCGAGCAAATCAAAAGAATAATTAAACTTCCAAAAGAAAGTAAATTATTATATTTTCGTTGTATATCAATCCCCTTTTTGAAGATCAAAGCATAAACTCCACCGATCAAGAACTCGGGAATTCTACTTAAAAGTGAAAAATACATTTCAGTTTTAAGGTTTTGAAATTCTATCTGATAAGTTGCATAAATTGTAAAAAATACAATTATTATTATAAAAACTTTTACAAGGTGCTTTCTGAAAAAATAAATAATAAAAGGTAAAAAAATGTAAAATTGCATTTCTATAGAAAGTGACCAGGTGTGGAGCAATGGGTTTTCACTGGTTTTTGCTCCGAAGTAATTATTTCCTCTGGAAAATATTAGGTTAGATATAAACAGACCAGAAGATATAATAGTTTCTCTTAAAACTTTCATTTCTGCATATTGCCATAAATAAGCTCCTACAAAAGCAGCGAAAAACAGCATAACATAATAAGCAGGAGTAATCCTCTTTATTCTTTTCATATAGAAATTAATAAATGTAAATCTATTTTTTTTCTATATCGTCCAAGGTAATCATGGTCATTAAAAATCCAGAAATCACAAAGAATAAATCAACCCCCAAGAATCCTCCGGGAAGCCAGTCTTTATTCAAATGAAAAAAGAAGACAAGTAAAAATGCAATAGCTCTTAATCCTTGTATATCCGGGCGATAGGTTGTATTCATTTTTTAAGGTAATTTCATCAATTTGTGGCTGCGATAGGCAAAACTAAAAAAAGTATTCAGATTATGAATACTTTTTATAAATTATTTTTAACTCTTTCCTGCTGCCTGCATCGGGTTTACTTTTCCGTTTGAACTACCTCTTGCAGAGCTTGTTTCCTGTTTTTGCTTAAATAATTGGAATTTTGAAATTTCAGCACTTGTACCGCTACTGGTCCATAGGTTGTTTGAAGTATCAATATCGGCGGTTTCCCTCATTGGATCCAACTGGATTGATTTTAACTTCTTATCAAAATAATATGTCTTTGATACTTTTTGTTCGTTTAGTCTCCAGATCTGGGCCGGAGATTTATCGTACAGTTTTGAACCGTCCTCAAAAGTAAATTCAAGGATAATAGGCATGATCATACCTCCTTTGTTCACAAAATCGATTTGGTAAGCAGTAATATTTTTAAACTTTTCTTTATCCCTGGCATCTAAAGGAAGGGACGCTTCCGTTTTAAGGGTATACTCCTTATTCAGATCCACTTTTTCCTGTCCTCTGTCATACCTGTAATAGAAATCCTGGGCTTCTTTATCCTTATCTACATAGAAGGTAATGTTCTTATCTTCCCTGTTTCTTATTTTTGAAATATCGTCAAAGCTGGATGCAAGGGGCTTTTCAACCTGATATTTGATTTCTGCTGCTGCCTTTGGATTGGTTTCCAGATCAGGAGTAGCTACCGTTACTTTATCAATGGCAATATCCACAGGATCTGTTCCATAGAACCAACCTCTCCAAAACCAGTCAAGGTCTTCACCACTGGCATCTTCCATGGTACGGAAAAGATCTGCGGGCTCAGGATGTTTGAATGCCCATCTTTTTGAATAGGTTTTGAAAGCTTTATCAAAAAGTTCTCTGCCCATAATGGTTTCACGGAGGATGTTCAATCCTGTGGCAGGTTTTGAATAGGCATTCGGGCCATATTGAACAATATTTTCAGAATTGCTCATGATAGGCTCCAGCTGGTCCTTCGGAAGTTTCATATAATCCACAATCGTCCAGGCCGGGCCTCTTTTCGAAGGGAACTTATTATCCCATTTTTCTTCCGTAAGATATTCGGTAAAGGTATTCAGTCCTTCGTCCATCCATGCCCATTGCCTTTCATCCGAATTGATGATCATAGGAAAGAAATTATGTCCTACTTCGTGAATGATTACACCAATCATTCCGTTTTTGGTAGCCTCTGAATATGTGCCGTCTTTTTCCGTTCTTCCGAAATTGAAGCATATCATCGGGTATTCCATTCCGTTAGCGGCTTCTACAGATTGGGCCACAGGATATGGATAAGGGATGGTGAATTCTGAATAGGTTTTGATGGTGTGTGCTACTGCCCTGGTGGAGAACTTCCGGTAAAGGCCGTAAGATTCTTTAGGATAAAAGCTCATGGCCATTACCTTGTTATTGTTTTCAGGAATCGTTACACGCATCCCGTCCCATACAAACTTCCTGGAAGAAGTCCATGCAAAATCTCTTACATTATTGGCTTCGAAAACCCAGGTCTTTCTTTGTTTAGAACGGTTTTTTTCTGCCTTTTTGGCCTCATCCAGGGTTACGATTTCTACAGGCTCGGATGCATTTTCCGCTTTTTTGTATCTTGATAGCTGATCAGGAGTTAAAACCTGTTCATAATTTTTGCATTCTCCGGTACCACCCACAATATGATCGGCCGGTACATTCATTGAAACTTTAAAGTCACCGAAGACCAGCGCAAATTCTCCCCTTCCGGTAAACTGGTGGTTTTGCCAGCCCTGAAAATCACTATATACGCACATTCTTGGATACCATTGCGTCATCGTATACAGATCATTCCCATCTTCAGGGAAATTTTCGTAGCCTCCGCGGCCTCCCATTTTGATTCTGTTGGAGATATTGTAGTTCCAGTCTATCTTAAAGATAAATTTTTCTCCCTTTTTTAATATTTTAGGAAGATCAATGCGCATCATTGTTTTATTGACTGTATACTTCAGGGGAACCCCTGAGGCATCCGTTACTTTTTCAAGATGAACTCCATAACCATTGTCTTTTACGGGAAGTTCCGTTAGCTTGAGTTTTTGATCGGTAGTAGAGGCAGGAAGAACGGTTGAGGTGTCATAACCTGCATTTCTGATGCTGGAATGTTCATTTTCATCCAGTTGAAGCCAGATATAATCCAGATCATCAGGTGAATTATTATAATAGGTAACTGTTTCCGATCCTTTCAGATTTCGTTTGTCTTCATCCAGATATGCTGTGATATTATAATCAGCCCTGTTTTGCCAATAACCGTGTCCCGGTGCTCCGGAAGCTGTTCTGTAAATGTTGGGTGTTGGCAGGATAGAGCCTAGTTGCTCAAATTTATTTCCGTGGTTGCTTCCTGGATTATTCTGGATATTTTGTGCGGTGAGACCTGTATAAGCAAATATGGAAAGTGAAAGTATGACAACTTTTTGTTTCATAACCGAAATGATTTAATAATTACCAAAGATAGGAATATGTGATTGAAATAATGAAAATATTTCAAGTTTAAAAAGGAATTCTTTCTAATGTCATTTTTAAAGACAAAGCAAATACACCGGATGAAACAAACAACACCCAGTCTTTTTTATTCACCTTAAAAATATTAAGCAAAATAAAAAGAAGAATTAAAATGGCAAAAACAATTACAATCTGTCCAAGTTCCAGTCCTATGTTAAACCCAAGTAAGGGAACAGCAATACTCTGGCTTTTGGCAATCATCACCCTTGCTGTATTGGCAAAACCCATCCCATGAACAAGACCAAAAATAAGAGCAAGATAATAATTAGCCCGCATTAATGTTTGCTTTTGATTTTTCATGAGAATATTATCCAGGGAAGTAACTACAATCGTTAAAGGAATTAAAAACTCTACCCAATCGGATGGAACCCGGAAGATATCCAGAATACTCAGAGCCAGTGTGATGGAATGGCCAATGGTGAATGCCGTTACAAGAATCAGAATCTTTTTCCAGTCACTATAAGAATAAACGGCAATAAGTGCCAGAACAAACAGCTGATGATCCAGCGCATCCAGGGAAATAATATGTTCCCATCCAAGGTTTAAATAAAAAAGAAAATCCTGCATCATAACGTAAAAATATAATGCGTACGAAAATAATGATTAATTTCGGACAAATTTATTTCTATGTCAGGGTTTATGAAGAATTTATGGCTGTTTCTGATTCCGGTGTTTTCTTTGCTGTCTTTTACAGAGGCGAAACATCCGTATCATGTAGGGGCTGTTGAAATCAATTACAATTCAAAATCAAAAACATTTGAAGTGACCGGAAGGTTTTTCATGGATGATCTGGAAAATGGATTAGGAAAAAAATACGGTGGTTCTTTCCACTTTAATGATGAAAAATATAAAGCCAGGCTTAATGAAGCTTTACAGAAGTACTGTCAGGAATATTTTAAATTGAAATCCGATAATAAATTTTTGAAAGTAAACTTTATCGGCTATGAAGAGGACCATGAATCTGTTACTGTCTTCCTGGAATCTGAGCCGGCCGGAACTCCTAAAAAAGTTGAAGCAGCAGTGAGTTTTCTGTATAATCTGTTTGATGATCAGATCAATATCATTCATATTATTGTGAACGGAGACAGAAAAAGTGAAAAGCTGGCATATCCTAACCGTTACCTGTATAAACAGTTCTGAGCATATTTTAGACATCATTTTCCAGCTGGAGAAGAGAATTGATTCCTGATACATGCGACTGCAGATCAGGGAAGAAATCATAATAACATTCCTGAAGGATATTTTTATTGTCTAAAAATGCCTCAAAAACAGGAATATCCTTCCCCAGATATTGGGCTTTGTTGAGAACATTCTGGATACTGAACTTTATTCCCCAGTCTTCCCGGTAGTTATAAAGCCAGTCGTCATGTTCCATTTTGACCAGCATTCTTTTGAGATTTTCAGGAAGCCATTGTTCATGCTCATTCAGAACTTTATACACTCGTAAAGAATGAGCTTTCCAGCCTGCTAAAGAGAGTAGGGAAAGATCATTGGCCACAAAATAATCCATGGAAACATCCACGAAAGCACCGGCGTATAGCCTTACCAAAGGAGAAAAAACTTTTTTGGCTTCATGGATGGCGGGATGAGAATCCGTAAAGGTATCTATTGCTCTATGAAGGGTAATGCCATCCTGAATATCTTTCGGGAAAGAAAACCGGTCTTTATTCCGGATGAAATCTTCCAGGAATTGTCCTACGATCTGCCCGTCGGTAAAGGAAAGAAAAGAATGAGCCAGGTAATTCATAGAATAAAGATATGAATTATAAAGATGAAAAAATCATATTAAGTGCTGATTCCATTTTCCGTTCTTAGTTTTTAAACTTAAAAACTAAAAAAGTCTCTCATGGAAATCTTCTACTTTACTGACTTCTTCAATCCTGATTCCAAATTTTCTTTTCGGGATTTTGTTGAGGTTGGAAACGAATATTTTTTCATAACCGAGCTTTTCAGCTTCCGTGATTCTTTGTTCAATCTGTGCAACCGGGCGGATTTCCCCGCTTAATCCAATTTCACCGGCGAAGCAGTAATGCTCGGAAATGGCAATATCTTCATTGGAAGAAAGGATGGAAGCTACTACTGCGAGGTCCAATGCCGGATCATCTGTTTTGATTCCTCCTGTAATATTAAGGAAAACGTCTTTGGCTCCCAGTTGAAAACCTGCCCTTTTTTCCAGTACGGCAAGAAGCATGTTTAATCTTTTAGAGTCAAATCCTGTAGAGCTTCTTTGTGGAGTTCCGTATACGGCGGTGCTTACCAACGCCTGAATTTCCAGAAGCATAGGCCTGTTTCCTTCAAGGGTGACCGCTACTGAATTTCCGGAAAGTTCTTCAAATTTTTTGGTGATAAGGATTTCCGAAGGGTTTTTAATTTCCTTCAGCCCCTGGGAAATCATTTCATAAATTCCGATTTCAGAAGTGGAGCCGAATCTGTTTTTATTGGCTCTCAGCAATCTGAAAAGATGGTTTCTGTCTCCATCGAAATTCAAAACCACATCCACCATATGTTCCAGTACTTTGGGGCCGGCAATCTGGCCATCTTTTGTAATGTGGCCAACCAGGAAAACAGGGACATTGTTTTCTTTAGCGTATTTGATAATCTCATTAGAGCATTCCCTGATTTGGGAAACAGTTCCGGGAGAGCTTTCAATAAGCTGGGATTGGAGGGTTTGTATAGAATCGATGATCACAAAATCCGGCTCCAGCTTTTTGGCTTCATGAAGGATTTTTTCCAATGAAGTTTCGGTAAAGAGAAAGCAATTGGGATTTTTAACATCCGTTAAGCGATCTGCCCTCATTTTGATCTGAGAAGCACTTTCCTCACCGGAGACATAGAAGATTTTTTTCTTCATTTTCAAGGCAAGCTGAAGCAGCAGTGTTGATTTCCCAATACCGGGCTCACCGCCAATCAGGGTAACAGAGCCTAAAACAATACCACCGCCCAGAACGCGGTTAAGTTCTTCGGAAGGTGTTTTTATTCTGGGTTCTTCACTGGTTTCAACCTCAATAATGTTGATGACATGTTGCTTGGACTTCGAGAAAGGAGGTGCGCTGTGTGAAGGTTTTTCCACCACCTCCTCAACTAAAGTATTCCATTGTCCGCAATTTTTACATTGTCCCATCCATTGGGGATACTGGGTTCCGCAGTTTTGACAGAAATATGCTGTTTTCAGTTTTGCCATACTGCGAAGTTATAAAAAATGAATTTTTTTCCGAACGTTTTTTTAATGGATTAAATATTAAAATGCTAACATAGAAGATGCTAGGAAATTCTTTTATATCTTAGCTTTGTTTAATTAAAATAATAATGTAAAATATCATAACAATGAAAAAAGTACTTTTATCTTTCATATTTGCATTTTTAAGCAGTATGACTTTTGCACAAACTACCTGGGAAGTTGATCCTATGCATTCTTCCGTTAATTTCAATATTAAACACATGGGAATTAGTTTTGTGCAGGGAAGATTTGATAAGTTTTACGGAAAAGTAACTGCCCAGGAGAAGAATCTGGATAACGCAGACTTTGAATTTGGCGTGGCGGTAGGGTCTATCAACACAGGAGTGGACATGAGGGACAAGCATCTTTTAAGCGCTGATTTTTTTGATGTTGCGCAATATTCTGATATGTCATTCAAGAGTGCTTCTATTTCAAAAGATAAAAACAATAATTACATTTTGAAAGGAACTTTAAAAATTAAAGATGTAGCCAAAGAAATAAGTGTCCCGGTGACATTCGGAGGAATTGCAAAAAATCAGAAGGGGAAAGAAGTAATGGGCTTTCAGACTAAGTTCACGATTAACCGTTTGGACTACGGAATAAAATATGATCCGACGGGAGCAGGTGTAGGGAAGGATGTGGATGTCAATTTATATTTTGAGCTGCAAAAGCAATAATTAACGGATCAATAATAAAAAAAAGGTTTTTCAGATATATGGAAAACCTTTTTTAATGAGATTAAATGGAAAATGTCATCTGAACAAAGGAGATTCTCACTGCTTATTTATAACTTTTTTCATCAGGTTTTATAGTTGTTTGAAGGGAATTTAACTATTTTAGAAATTTAAAAAATTGCTTTGTGTTTCTTTTTCCCCTAACTTTGCACAAACCTAATCTAATGAGTAAAAAGAATACAAAATACATCTTTGTGACAGGAGGTGTAACTTCATCTTTGGGAAAAGGAATCGTTTCTGCTTCTCTGGGACTATTGCTAAAATCACGCGGTTTTAACGTAACGATCCAAAAACTTGATCCTTATATCAATATTGACCCGGGAACTTTGAATCCTTATGAGCATGGAGAATGCTATGTGACTGAAGATGGTGCGGAGACGGATCTGGATTTAGGTCACTACGAGCGTTACCTTGATGCTCCCACTTCCCAAAACAACAACGTTACTACAGGAAAAATTTACCAGACTGTTATTGAAAAAGAAAGAAAAGGAGATTTTTTAGGGAAAACAGTGCAGGTAATTCCTCATATCACCAACGAAATCAAACGTAGAATTAAAATCCTTTCAAAACAAAACTACGATATCATTATTACCGAGATCGGAGGAACGGTAGGGGATATTGAATCTTTACCCTACATTGAAACTGTCCGCCAGTTAAAATGGGAACTGGGAGAGAAAAATTCTATGGTTATTCACCTGACTTTGTTGCCTTATCTGGCTTCAAGCGGGGAATTAAAAACAAAACCATCGCAACATTCAGTTCGCCAATTGATGGAGAGCGGAATTATGGCGGATGTATTGGTCTGCAGAACAGAGCATAAAATTCCTAAAGATCAGAGAGCAAAACTGGCTCAATTCTGTAACGTTCCTTTGGAAAACGTTATTGAATGTAAAGATATGGAAACCATCTATGAAGTGCCAATGTATCTTCAGAAGCAAAACTTCGATGATGTAGTACTGAAGGAACTGGACCTGAAAAGTGATAAAGATGCTGATCTGAAAGATTGGAAAAGTTTCCTTAAAAAATTCCAGAATCCAAAGAAAACTGTTGAAATAGCTCTTGTTGGAAAATATGTTTCCCTTCAGGATTCCTATATTTCTATTGCTGAGGCTTTCAAACATGCAGGGGCAGATCTTGAAACCGAGGTGAAGGTAAGATGGGTGTACAGCGGAGATATTACGGAAGAGAATATTAAAGATACGCTCAAAGGAGTGAATGGTATCCTTGTTGCCCCGGGATTCGGAGACCGAGGAATAGAAGGAAAGGTCCTGACGGCAAAATATGCAAGGGAAAACAAGATCCCGATGCTGGGAATCTGTTTGGGAATGCAGATCATGACTATTGAGTTTGCGAGAAATGTTTTAGGACATACCAAAGCCAATTCCATGGAATTTGATACGGCTACTCCGGATCCTGTTATTTCATTAATGGAAGAGCAGAAAAATGTAATAGATAAAGGAGGAACAATGCGTCTTGGAGCCTGGAAATGTGCGCTGAAAAACGGATCCAGATTATCCGAAATTTATGGAAGCAAAAATATTTCTGAAAGACACCGTCACCGTTATGAATTCAATAGTGACTACCTGCAGGAATTTGAAAAGAACGGTTTTCTGGCTACGGGTACAAACCCTGAAACAGGATTGGTAGAAGCACTTGAGCTTCCCGGCCATCCATTCTATGTGGGTGTTCAGTATCACCCGGAATATAAAAGTACAGTAGCAACACCGCATCCTTTATTCAGAGCTTTTATTAAAGCTTGCGAAAAGAAATAAGGTAAATTTTTATCATAAGCGTCTAAACATAAACTCAGGCTGATTATTCTCAGCTTGAGTTTATTATATAGTAATATAGTAAAGCATAGAGTTTTGATAAAAAAAACAGTATTTTTGTCAGCTCAAAATTATGTACATGTATTGTACATCCTAAGTTTAAAATTTTAATATAAAATAAAATGCAACAAAACAACGGAATCGATAAGAAGCAAATGATTAGTTTCGCGGTTTTATGCCTGGTTCTCTTTGGTTTTATGTTCTATTTCCAGAACAAACAGGCAAAAGAAGAGCAGTTAAAAGCTCAGCAGCAGAAAACTGAACAGGTAAAAAGTGCCGTAAAACAAACTCAGGCAAGCAATATCAATCCAAATGTAACTCCTAATGCTATTCAGACAGCCAATTTAGGGAATAATGAATTGAAATTGGAATTTTCCAGTTTGGGAGGACAACTTTCTAAAGTAGAACTTTTAAAGTATAAAGCATATAACCATAAAACAGATAATGCGGACCAGCCACTTTATCTGATCAATAAAAATAACTCTAATTACGGTTTCCAGTTTAAAGACAAAACAGGTAAGGTTATTAATACCAAAGATTTAGTTTTTGCACCGTCAGTAAACGGAAATGCTGTAACCTTAACGGCTGATTATAACGGAGCAGTTATCCAGTTTATTTACACCTTACTTCCGAAATATACCTTGGATTTTAAAGTAAGAACCCAGGGGCTGGCTACTATTACGGCAGACAACAAAGCCGATTTTATCTGGGATTATAATGTAAGAAATTTAGAAAAAGGAAGGGCTCAGGAACAGTCTCACTCAGAATTCTCATATGCCTTCAATAATTATAAAGATTATGATTATGACGGAAGAACTACTATGGATGAGGAAAAAGAAACGCTTAACTGGATTGGTGTGAAACAGCAGTTTTTCTCTTCTGTGATTGAGGCGAAAAATGGTTTTACTCAAAGTAAAGGAAATCAGGAAAACGTTGAAGAAGGAGAATACCTGAAAAAATTCAGTTATGAAGGATTCGTTCAGATGACGGGAAGTGAGCTGAATCAGGATTTTACATGGTATTTTATGCCATTGGATCTTCCTTTGCTGAAATCTTATGATAAAAACTTTGATGAGATTCTTCCTCTGGGTTGGTCGTTCATCGGAGCTATGAACCGCTGGTTCTTTATTCCTATGTATAATTTTATTGCATCATGGGGATTAACAGCCGGATGGGCTATTTTCTTACTAACCATTATTGTAAAGCTGATCTTATCACCAATCATGTACAAGCAGCATAAGCTAAGTGCCATGATGAAAGTGATCCGTCCTGAGATTGATGAGGTGAATGCCAAATTCAAAGATGCGGATCCGATGAAAAAACAGCAGGCTACGATGGAGGTTTACAGGAAGGCCGGAGTTAACCAGATGGCGGGTTGTTTACCGGCATTGGTCCAGATTCCTATTTTCTATGCGTTGTTCCGGTTCTTCCCGAACTTTATAGATTTAAGAGGAAAGGGATTCTGGTTTGCCAAAGATTTGACAGCTTATGACGACTTGATCAAATTACCATTTAAAATTCCGTTTTTAGGAGACCACTTGAGTATTTTTGCATTGGCATGTACTGTTGTTATCTTAATTTATACCGTGATGACTTCAGGGAATATGCAGCAACCGCAACAGGAAGGAATGCCAAATATGAAGGTCTTGATGTATATTTTCCCAATTACATTCCTGTTCTTCCTGAATACTTCAGCATCTGGTCTTTCCTGGTATTATTTTGTATCCAATGCGATTAATATTTTAATTATCCTTGTTATTAAATATTGGATCCTGGATGAGAAGAAAATCCATGCACAGATCCAGGCTAATAAAGAAAAGCCAAAAGCAGAAGGCAAGTTCCAGAAGAGAATGAGAGAGATGATGGAAAAAGCACAGGAGCAGCAAAAAGCTCAGGAACAAATGAGAAACAGAAAGAAGTAATTTCTTGATATACCTAAAAGAGAAGCAATAGAATAAATTGCTTCTCTTTTTTTATTGATATAAATTTTTATATACTGTTTTTATTAATTTAAATTAGAATTTTAATCATACTTTAGTCTGAATGACTGTCTGTGGTACCTTGTAGGACCATATTTTATAAGAGCTTCCTGATGCTTTTTGGTTGCATATCCGAAATTGGTATCCCAGCCATATTCAGGATGTTCTTCATGAAGTTTAATCATTAATGTATCTCTGTAGTTTTTGGCAAGGATAGAGGCGGCAGCAATGGATAGTACCTTAGAATCTCCCTGAATAATGCATTGATGAGGGATATAGTTGTAAGGATGGAATTTATTGCCATCTACCAGTATAAGCTCAGGCTTTATTGTTAATTGATCCAAAGCACGGTGCATGGCATGAATGCTGGCGTTTAATATATTATGTTCATCAATGAATGACGGGGGAAGCTCTGCAATAGCATAATTCTTTACATTGTCTTTGATATAACTGTCCAGTTCCATTCTGGTTTTGAATGTTAATTTCTTTGAATCATTAACCAGGTTTTGCTGAAAGCCATCATCTAAAATAACAGCCGCTGCGACAACAGGTCCGCTTAAACAGCCTCTTCCGACTTCATCACATCCTGCTTCAATGTAAAGATTTGACCAGTTTTTTATTAATTCCATGAAATTATTTCTTCTGTATCTTACAAAAGTATAAAATTTCAAAAAAAGTAGAATTATTATATTTTGATTTTTTGTTGTATTATAATGTATGATGCATGGCTAAAGTAAAAAATGCTTGTATGATTGTTGGTTTTAACTATTGTGTTTTTATTCAATAAATTCATGATTTTTTCCAGTTATTATTAATTTAATGTAATTGTTGTTAGGTTAAAATTTTCATATTTAAATATTTTAACAAATATCTTGGTGATTTTGGGAAACTTTCACATATTTGTACCCAATAAAAAATAATCAAAATTAAACATGAAGAAACTAACAGCAAGTGTACTTATGGTAGCACTTTCTTCACCCTTTTTTATTGTAAAAGCCCAACAGGGAAATGATACAGTAAAGACAAAGAACATTGAAGAAATTGTGGTTACAGGTGCACTAGGTATTAAAAAAAAAGGCTGATGCTATTACCAACGCACAGCAAGTAGTAGGTACTAAAGAACTAAATCAGGCCTCTGCTCCAAACGCAGTTCAAGCTCTGACGGGTAAAGTATCAGGATTACAGATCACACAGACTGATAATAGTGTAGGAGCATCCAGTAGAATTGTAATTAGAGGTAACAAATCAATCTCAGGAGGAAATGAAGCTCTGGTTGTAATTGATAATGTTATTTCTTCAGCTTCTGTCCTAGCTCAATTACCTCCTGAGATTATTGAAAACGTAAACGTTATCAAAGGTCTGCAAGGTGCTGCACTATATGGGCAACAAGGAGTGAATGGTGTTATTATTGTAACTACTAAAAAAGGTGCGAAAAGTGAAAAAATGCAATTCACTCTCACTTCATCAATTCAGATGACACAAGCATTTAAGTTTCCTATAATACAAAAACAATATGGTAAAGGTTATCCTCATGAGCCTGCTTTTAGTGCAGGAGATGTAGATTATAACGGAACAACATATGTGCCTTTTGAAAATATGTCATGGGGACCTGCTTATAACGATCCAAATATTGGAGGGCAGATGGTTCCTTCTGGTTTGCCACAATGGGATAACAGGTTTATTTATGAAAAGTATGCTCCTATTGATAATCATTTCTCTAAATTTTTCAAAAACGGGGTGATTTTACAAAATGGACTTACTGTCAATTCAGGAGGAAGTGATTCTTATGCTATGTTATCCATTAATAGATTGGAAAATGATTTTGTTGTTGAAGGTGACCAGTTAAGACAAAATAGTTTCTTGGTAAAAGCTGGGAAAAAACTGGATAAATTAAGAATTGACGGTACTATTAACTACATTAGTAAAATAACCAATCAGTCTAGTGCAGATTTATACAGTGATATCCTCCAGATGCCTTCAATGAATGATATTAGAAAATATAGATATTCCGGTGTTGAAGGGGGGCTGTCGGCATTTACGAAAAATCCATATTATCAGATTGAGCATACAAGACAAAATACGGTTAATGATTATTTATCTGGAATTTTATCTTTACAATATGATTTTAATAAAAATATCAATTTAACATATACAGGAAATTTATATTTAAATAACTCCAGATCTGATAACCATGATGACGGCTTTAAAGCTACTCAAATTTATGCAGGAAGTGGACTGGTATTAGATGATGGGACCTTACAGGACTATACTGGAAATTCTAACTTTGATTCGTACTATATTAATCGTACTGTTAGTACGAGAAGTTATTATGGAGACTTGATGTTAAACTTTAATTATGATCTTACAGATAATATCAATATGAAGTTAAACATTGGTAATAACATACAGGATAGCTATAGAACTGCTAGATCAATGGGAGGTACAAATTTAGTTGTTCCGGGATGGTATGACATCAGAAATGTTACTAATCTTATCCAACCAGGAAATTCAACAGGTGCATCAGCGTTGGATAACATTCTTTTTGAGAATACTACAACAAGACAAAGAACTATCGCTGGATTTGCAAACTTAGACTTGTCCTATAAGGATTATCTATTCTTGAACTCGACATTTAGAATTGAGCAAAGTTCTGTATTATCTACCTATTACAACGGACAGGTGCATAATAAATCTTATCCTTATTATTCTGTAGGACTTTCTTTTGTTCCTACAAAAGCTTTTGAAGCTCTGAAGAATAATAATATCATTAATTATATCAAAATTGCACCAGGATACACGAAGGTTGGAAATACTTCTGCTGTATTACCTTATGAAACATCTAACGTAGGTATTGCTCCTTCTGGTTATCCTTTCCCTAACCTGCCTGGATATGGGATTGACGCTACTCAAACCAATAGAGCAATTAAACCTGAATTTATTTCTACATATGACTTAAATGTTCAGTTAGGTTTCTTAAATGATCGTATCACTTTAGAAGGCTCTATTTACCAATCAGATACTAAAGACTTAATTACCAATGCAAATGTTTCAAATGCATCCGGGATAAGTAACCTTAAAGATAATTTTGGTAAAACCAGAATGAGAGGTTTTGAAATTGACTTAGGACTTACTCCATTTAAATCTCAAAATTTTACTTGGAATCTGAGAGCTTCTTTTGCTAAGTCAAGATCTACAGTACTGGATCTGCCAAACGGTTTAGATGAGGTTGCTCTTGCAGTGCCATATACTACTGTTGGAATTGGAGTATTTGCTATTAAAGGATCTGACCTACAGGTTATTAAGGCAACCACTTTCCAAAGGGATGATCAGGGAAGAATTATTGTAGGAGCTGATGGGGTTCCATTGCAAAATACAACATTAAGCAATATGGGTAGAGTAACTCCAGATTATACACTTGGATTTAATACCTCTCTTAAATTTAAAGGATTTACACTTTCTGCTACAATGGACTACCGCAAAGGAGGTAAATTTGCTTCACTGAGTAAGAGTCTCCTGACATTTGCCGGAGCTACTGAAGAAACAGCAGGTTTTGATAGAAGCAAAGGATATGTGATTCCTAATTCAGTTCAGGTTGTAAATGGTCAATATGTTCAAAACAATACTCCGGTAGGTGGAACAGCAGACTATGATGGAGTAGCAGGTTATTTTAGCTCCCAGTCACTACAAAGATTAGGAGAGCCAATGGTATTGGATGCGACTGCATTTAAAGTGAGAGAAATTGCTTTGTCGTATGATGTTCCAAAATCAGTACTTTCATCAACTTTTGTTAATGCTATTACTATAGGGGTGTTTGCGCGAAATCCATTCTTTGTATATTCTAAAGAAAACAGAAATTATGCTGACCCTGAAACATCTTACACAAGTGGTAACGGTGCAGGTATTGCCCTTGCAGAGCAGTATCCTTCTCAAAGATCTTTTGGAATTAACCTAAAAGCGACATTCTAAAATTAAAAAAATATGAAAAATATAAAAATAACTACAGCGGTTTTATCTTTAACAATGTTATTTGCTTCTGTATCATGTAACAGATATCTTGACATCAATGAAGATCCTAATAATATTTCAATTGATAAAGTTAGCCCTAACGAGTTACTTCCGGTTGGTATCACATCGGCTTATGCAAAGCAATCTCAGACATTAAATAGATTTGCTAGTGTAGTAATGAATTCAACTGCAGGAAACTCATTGGTATATGGTGCTCCATTTATTGACGATTATAAGCCAAATGTTTCCAATACATTTTATAATGATGTTTGGGACAGTTTATTTAGAGCTACTGCTAATTTTGAAAAAATTATTACGTATAATGATCCAGGTAATAAATATGTTCAGCATAAAGCTATTGCTAAGATTATGAAGGCCAATTACGTACAGATATTGACAGATTTGTATGGTGACATACCGTATTCTCAAGCATTTAAAGGGCAGGATAATTTGACACCTAAATATGATAAAGGTGAAGATATTTATAAAGCTTCTATTGCTGATTTGGATAATGCAATTGAATTATTGGAATCGGGATTGGGTGATGCGTCATCTAGTGATATTGTTTTCCATGGAAACGCAGGAAAATGGATCTCTTTTGCAAATACTTTGAAATTAAGATATTTGCTAAGAATGTCTAATGTTACGGGTGATATGGCTGCTTACAGAGACCAGCAACTTGCTTCTCTTAGTGGTGTTGACTTTATCCATGAAGATGTTTTAGAAAATCCTGGATATTCTGCAGCTAATGATGCTCAGCAAAATCCATTTACTAATTACTATGTATATCTCAGCTCTGGAACTAGGGCAGCAAATTACTCTATAAATGTTGCCTCTGAGCATGCTGCTATTATTTTAAATGGTAACTCTGAAGGAGATACTCGTCCGGTGTATCAGAAATTTAATGGAATTGTGGATGGAAGAAGATCAAGGATGTTTTCACTTGTAAATGGAAAAGTATCAGGAATCAGACAAGGAAATCTACCTGGTCAGCCTGGTGTACCTGCTGCTATTTCCAGATTTAGTTACGGTATTACAGTCGGTGCAGAAACACCTGCTTCTACAAGAGAATATGTAGAAATGGCTTCTGCTAAATCTGGTTGTATTATGACAAGGGCAGAATCTGAATTCTTACAGGCAGAAGCAGCCTTACGCTATCCTTCTATATTCTCTGGTGCACAAGCTCATTTTGAGGCTGGTATAACTGCTTCTTATAATTATTTAGGAGCAAATGTAGATGTGGTTATTGACCCGAATACTAATCCGGTTACAACCAAGAAAGCTGCCTTAATTTATATAGATCTTATAAATGCAGTGCCAAAATTAGGATGGATTGGGACCAACGATGATAAATTAGAAGCTATCATGACTCAAAAATGGATTGCGTTAACCGGTATTAACCCTGAGCAATCATTCTTTGACTACACCAGAACAGGTTTCCCGGTAACACCACTGGCTACAATAGCATCGAATCCTAAGCCAAATAGATTGATCTATCCTCTTTCAGAATATATCGGTAATGCTAGTAATGTACCTGCTATCAGTAATGCTGATGTATTTTCAAAAAATCAGTATACTCCATTCTGGGCTAGAAACTAACATTGAGTTTATTATGCTTTAATATATTTAACCGCCTTCGGGCGGTTTTTTTTTGTGTCTTTTACTTCTTTTTAATATTGAAAGTAATATGCGCAGCATTGTTTTTTGTTGTGATTAATTTATTAAGTAAGGGTAAAAAAAGTCTTTTTATGTTGATTATTAGCTAGTTGTATGTTTTTTTTTAAGAAATATAGATAATGTCGATGTTAACGATTGTTATTGTTTCTTAAAAAAAAGTAACGTTTTAATATTTTGGTTTTGTTAAAAAATGTTTTTTTAACTTAATTTATTGTTTTTTGTTTAATTTTTGTTCGTAATTATTAAAAAAAGTATAAATTTTTTGTTTTTTTCTTTGTGTTGTTAAGAAAGTTTTACAAATTTGTAACAATACAAAATTAATTTGATTATGAAGAAACTAACAACAGGTCTTCTTGTTTTAGTATTGACTTCTTCTATAGCTGTTGCAAATGCCCAGCAAAAGAAAAGTGATACTGTTACAGAGACTAAGGAGATTGAGGGTGTAGTGGTGACTGCACTAGGTATTAAGAGAGAAAAGAAAGCTCTTGGATATGCTTCCCAGGAAGTAAAAGGTGAAATTCTTTCTGATGCTGGCCAAACTAATGCCGTAAGTGCATTATCTGGAAATGTTGCGGGAGTTCAGATTACAGCGCCAAGTACAATGGGAGGGTCTACCAGAATTACTATGAGAGGTATTAGTTCGATTACTGGTGAGAACCGACCGTTGATTATTGTAGATGGTGTGCCTTTGGATAATTCAAATGTTAACAATATTGATACCCAAAGAGGAGCTGGAGGTAGAGATTATGGAGATGCTTCTTTTGATATTAACCCTGATGATATTGAGAGTGTAACTGTATTGAAAGGAGGGCCTGCTGCTGCTCTATACGGTTCAAGAGCAGGAAATGGTGCTATATTATATACTACAAAATCGGCTAAAAAAGGTAGAACTGATATTCAGTTAAATACAGGAGTTTCCTTTGAAAATATATACATCAGACCCAGACTTCAAAACTTGTATGGAGGAGGCTCTCAGTTTACATTGCCGACTCAAACTATCAATGGTGTTACTTATAATATTCAGGAATATCAAACAGATGGATCATGGGGGCCGCGATACAATTCAAACTTAATGTATCTTCCTTGGTATGCATTTGATCCTGAATTTTCAAATGATTATTTAAAACCGGTTCCATGGGTAGCTCCGAACAAAGATGTTGATTCTTTCTTTAATACAGGGGTTACTTATACAAATAACTTGTCTGTTGCAAAATCTTTTGGGGATACAAATGTTAGGTTATCTTATACCAATACTAATATTAGCGGTATTATTCCAACATCGAAAATTAAAAAAGATAATTTTAGTATTAATTTGAATTCAAAATTATCGGAAAAATTAAAGGCTGAAGCTGTTATTAATTATGTTCATACAGAAGGATTTAATAGGCCGGAAGTTGGATATGGAGATAACTCTGTAGCTCAAAAATTCTATCAATTTGGACAAAGAAACCTTGATTTTGCTAAATTAAGAGATTATAAATTAGCAAATGGTGCACAAAGAACATGGAACAGAACCTCCTGGAGTAACGGAGCGCCTAAGTATTCAGATAACCCATATTGGACAATTAATGAAAATACTTCAGATGATAGCAGGAATAGATTCTTTGGTAATGCAGGGTTAACATATAATTTTAATAAGAATTTTTATATTGTTGGAAAAGTGTACGGTGATACCTATACTCAAAATATAAGTTCTAGAGTGGCAGTAGGTTCACAAGCAGTTTCAAATTATTCTATTGAGAAAAGGAATGTTTCTGAATTCAATTATGAAGGTAGGGCACATTATAATAATAATTGGGGCGATTTTAGTTTGAATGCTTTTGCCGGATTTAACATTAGAGATAATAAATTAAGCTGGTTAAGAGGTACAACGGTCGGTGGACTTATTATTCCAGGCTTATATAATTTGAATAATGGTAGGGAGAACTCCTTAGCAACTAATTATTCTGAACATTCATCAATAAAAAGTTTATTTGGATCAGTTTCTTTGGGATATAAAGATATGTTATTTTTAGAAGCAACAGGAAGAAATGACTGGTTCTCAATGCTAAATGATGATCAGTTTTATCCTTCTGTAACGGGTAGTTTTGTTTTTTCGAAAGTACTTCAAGCAGATTGGTTGTCTTTTGGTAAAATAAGGGCCGGTTGGTCAAGTATAGCTGCAGGAACAGCTCCTTATAGCAGGTTAACTTATACTGAAATCGGACTGCCTTTCAATGGATCACCACAATATTCGAACCCTAACACATCTAATGATCCAAACATTAAGCCGGAAGTTAAAACAACACAAGAACTCGGACTTGAGGCAAGTTTCTTTAAAAATAGATTGAGTGTTGATTTTACCTATTACGAAACTAAATCAAAAGATCTTATTATTGCACTTCCTGTAGATCCTGCAACCGGATTTTTATTTAAGAGAATAAATGCAGGGGAGATGACCAATAAAGGAATTGAAGCTATGGTGAATATTACACCAATTAAGAATGAAAACTTTTCATGGGATCTGACATGGAACTTTGCTAGAAACCGAAATAAATTAATGAACCTGTATCAGGACTTACAAAACTATGTACTTACAAATGCGCCATTTAGAGCTCAGTTGGTAGCACAGGTTGGACAAGCTTATGGGACGATTCTGGGAACAGACTATGTGTATGATAGTAATGGAAATAAAGTTGTAGATGAAAATGGCTTCTATAAGGCTTCTGAAATTAAATCTTTAGGATCTATCCTTCCTGATTATAATATGGGCTTTAGAAATACTATCAAGTATAAATCATTAAGTTTATCATTCTTAATTGACATTCAACAAGGTGGGAAATATTTCTCAACTACACATATGTGGGGAATGTATTCGGGTATGCTGGAAGAAACTGCATTAAATGGAAATAGAGAAGCTGGAGTTATTCTTCCTGGAGTAAAAGAAGATGGAACTCCAAATGATATTCTTCTGGATGCTCAAACTTGGGGTAGTACATATTATAATACGGTTGATGCTCAAAATGTTTTCGATGCAAGTTACATTAAATTAAGAGATATTACTATTGGCTATGATTTACCTAAGACGCTTATTGGTAATGCTTTCCAAGGGATCAGAATTTCTGCATTTGCTAGAAACTTATTTGCCTGGAATCTTGCTTTTAAAGGTGTTGACCCTGAGAATACATCTTATGGATCGGGTAATATTCAAGGTATGGAAGGTGGTTCGTTGCCATCAACAAGGACTTTTGGAGTCAATGTTAACTTTAAATTTTAATAAGAAATGAAAAAAATAATTTTAATACTATCTGTACTGACGATATCTGTTGTATCAAATAGCTGTTCAGATAAATTCGATGAAATTGATATAAATCCAAACTCGACAGATAAGCCACTGACATATGGAATATTTAACAGTGCTAATAAAGAGCTCATGGATAATACACGAGATGAATGGCAATCAGGTAGAATAACATTACCATGGGTGCAGTATTCTGCGCAGACTGGATATACTGAGGAAGATAGATATCAATACAGGTTATCAACAGGGGTCTCTCTATGGAGTTTTTCCTATAGAGTGGCTCAGGATTATAAGCAAATTATAGACTTGAATACGGATCCTGTTACAAAAGTACAGATGGCTAACTTTGGTCCAAATAATAATCAGATTGCTGCGGCAAGAGTCATGTTATCATATGTATTTCTTACTCTAGCGGATTCTTTTGGAGATATTCCATATTATTCATACGGAAATAAAGATGCTGATTTTCAGGCATTGAATATTGATGGAACTTTACAGCCAAAATTTGCAAGCCAACAAAAGGTGTATGCGGATATTTTAAAAGAGCTAAAAGAAGCATCTGAAATGGTAGATGTTAACTCACCTGTATTTACTTCTGGAGATAATTTATTTTCATATTTAGAAAATGGCGTAAGGGTAAGTAAAGGTATTAAGCTTAAGAAATTTGCCAATTCTTTGAGATTGAGAATCGCAACAAGAGTGAAGGGGATAGTTCCGGGAGCTGAAGCCCATATAACTGATGCTATTAATTCTGGTGTAATGACTTCTAATGCTGATAATGTTGGGCTTAAATATGAAGACAATCTTGTGAATCCATCTCCATTATTTGATAATTTCCGTACTAGAACTGATTTTGCAATTTCTAAGACTTTTGTACAGCTTCTAAAAGGGCAGACAGGAAATTATACATTGGATCCACGTTTATTTAAATTTGCAAGTCCTGTGGGAACCACTCAAAGTGATATTTTAGACGGAACATCTGTTGAATCTACAGACCCTGATGATTTTAATGGTATGCCGTATGGTATTCCTAGCTCACTAACAGCGAGTCAAACAGAAACAGCTAACTTCTTTAGCAAAAATATCCTAAAACCAGGATATACAGAAGTCTTAATGGAATATTCCGAAGTTGAGTTTTTACTAAGTGAAAAAAATGGTTGGTCGCAAGCAAATTATATAAATGGAGTAAAAGCTTCTATGGAAAAATGGGGTGTAGCTCCCGCGGATATCAATACATATGTTAGTGCCTTACCGGCTGCTTCTAAGGAAAATGTTCTTACGCAAAAATATATTGCTTTGTTTATGCAGCCTTATGAGGCCTGGGCGGAATATAGAAGAACGGGTTATCCAAATACTTTACTTAAGCCTGGGCAAACAGCTAATCTGAATGTTGCAACAACGGGCGGACAAACTACATATACATTTACATCATTAATTTCCGGGTTAACTGATTTACCTAATAGACTATATTATCCGACAAGTGTTCAAACATTAAATACAGCTAATTATCAGGCTGCATCAAATGCTATCGGAGGAGATAAGATGAATACCAAATTAATTTGGGATGTAAACTAAGACACATTTTTAATAACATTCATATATACCGCCTTCGGGCGGTTTTTTTATTATAAGGTGTTTTTTTTGGATTTTCTGTTGTTAAAAAAATTAATATGTATAGCATTGTATTTATAGTTTGTTTTTAACCTGTTTTATACTTTTTAATTTCAATGTGTTGATTATTAGTTTATTGTTTTGTTGACTTATTTTTTTTAATATAGACAATATCAATTTTAATAATCGTTATTATTTCTTGAAAAAAAATAATATTTATTTGCTTTATTTTTGTTAAAAAATATTTTTTTTAACTTAATTTGTTATTTTTTATATATTATTTTTTCATAATTATTGAATATGTTTCATTTTTTCTTAATTTTTCTTTGTGTTGTTGATAAAGTTTTACAAATTTGTACGGTACAAAATTAATTTAGATTAGATATGAAGAAACTAACAACAGGTCTTCTTGTTTTAGTAGTGTCTTCCTCCCTTGCTGTGGCGAATGCCCAGGAAAAGAAAGATACTCTTAAAACAAAAGAAATCGAAGGGGTAGTAGTAACTGCGCTTGGAATCAAGAGAGAGAAAAAATCTTTGGGATATGCTTCCCAGGAAATTAAAGGAGGTGCGCTTTCAGATGGGACGACAAATACCGGAAATATTGCCGCACAATTATCAGGTAAGGTAGCAGGGCTTAATGTTACGACTAATAATAATTTTGGAGGTTCTTCCAATTTGTTGATTAGAGGGATGAAAACGTTAGGAGGAGGAAACCCGTTAATCGTTATTGACGGATCACCTGTCAATAATTCCAATACTCAAGAAAAAAATATAGATTATGGTAATGCCCTTTCTGATATCAATCAGGATGACATTGAATCTATCAACGTACTGAAAGGAGCTGCAGCATCTGCCTTATACGGAGAAAGAGGTTTAAATGGGGTTATTGTAATCACCACTAAAAATGGAAAAGGAAAGGATGACGGGTCCTGGGGAGTGACCTTCTCGTCTGCCATTCAGGTAGGATTTATTGATAAATCGACCTTTCCTGAATACCAGACTAGATATGGGGCCGGTTATTCTCAAAAATTTGGAACACAGGCGTCTAACGGTTTAAACAATGCTAACTTTAATGCTGATGCATCTTGGGGACCAAAATTTGACCCTAATTTATTAGTTTATCAATGGGATTCATTTGATCCTTTTTCACCTAATTATGGAAAAGCAACTCCTTGGGTTGCTGCTAAAAACGGACCGATT
The DNA here is from genome assembly GCF_000738495.1 of Chryseobacterium sp. P1-3. NCBI lineage: Bacteria > Pseudomonadati > Bacteroidota > Flavobacteriia > Flavobacteriales > Weeksellaceae > Chryseobacterium > Chryseobacterium sp. P1-3. The sequence continues at coordinate 109,158 of NZ_JPEQ01000014.1, read as the reverse complement.
AAGTTTTTCAATAATCCTGCAAGCTATATCAATAGTGTAACGTTGGAAAAAGGACAAAAAGGGAAAAATATTAGTTTTACTTACGAAAATATGATGTCTGATGGGTTAATCCCTAATTCTCATCTTAATAAAAATAATTTCTCTTTAAAGGTTAATTATGATCTGACCCCTAAGTTGCACTCTACTTTTTATTCTACAATGACTTTGCAGGACACAAGAGGCCGAAGCATCACGGGATATTCCAATAACCCGATGACAGGTTTCAGACAATGGTGGCAAACCAATGTAGATCTTAAAGATCTTGAGCAGGCATACCTTGCCAATATTAATCCTAATGTTGCCAGTGCAGCTAATAATTATGGTAACGTTACATGGAATAGAAAATCTGCTGCCAATGGGGCTGCAGCATATTGGAACAACCCATATTTTCAGGCTTACCAAAACTATACTTCAGATAGAAGGTTCAGAAACTTTACCTATGCTCAGGTAACCTACGATCTGTTAGATAATATCTCAGTTACCGGAAAAGTTTCTTATGATAGATCAAACCTTATGGCTGAGAACAGACTGGCTGTCGGATCCCTGCCACAGGCTTTCGGACAGTCAAATAATACCGTTGGTTCCGGTTATGCAAGACGTGATATACTAAGAACGGAGACGAACTATGACTTAATGGTGAATTATAAATTCGATATTACGGATAATATTAATATTTCCGGAGTTGTAGGAGGAAATATCAGAAGAAATTATTTTAATTCAATGTATGCTTCAACAGAAGGAGGATTAATAGTTCCTGGTATTTATGCACTATCAAATTCTAGAAAATCACCTTTGGCAACAGATGAAAATGAGTATACAACACAAACCAATTCCGGGTATGTTACTGCTTCATTAGATTTCTATAAAAAAATTCTATTTAGATGCAACATGGAGAGTAGATCAAAGTTCAACGTTATTTGCGGGTAACAATGTGTATAATTACCCATCTGTAACAGGAGCATTAATTATGTCTGAAATTCTGAATACTAAAAGTTGGATGAATTTCTGGAAACTAAGAGCGAACTACGCAGAAGTTGGGGGAACGGCTGATCCTTATCAGTTGGTGAATAACTATAGAGCAGCAGGGATTTTAAATGGAGTGGGAATCTATAATTCAATTTTAACGGAACCTTTTCTTAATCTAAAACCTCAAAGAGCAAAAGAATTTGAAATAGGTACTGAAGTTCATTTCTTGAGAGATAGAATAACACTTGACTTTGCTTATTACAAAACAAAAACTATTAATCAGATTCTTTCGCCACTTCCTACATCAGCAGCTATAGGCTATACAGGTAAAGTGTTCAATGCAGGTAGAATTGATAATAGCGGAGTTGAAGTGCAATTAGGTTTGGTGCCGATAAAGTCAAAAGATTTTACATGGAATATCGATGTCAACTGGTCTAAAAATAAAAACCAGGTAGTAAATCTGTATCCGGGTATTACCAATCTTTTAGTAAATAGTTTTCAAGGAGGAGTTTCTTTAAATGCTAGAGAAGGTGAAGCTTGGGGAACATTAGTTGGTTCTGATTATACTTATTTAAACGGACAAAAAGTTATTGATCCAAACACCGGAAAATATTTGCAAAATCCTAATCAGGTAATTGGTAACACTACACCGGATTGGATTGGAGGTATCAGGAACAGTTTCAGTTATAAAGGTTTTTCTTTAAGTTTCTTAATCGATATGCGTAAAGGAGGGGATGTATTCTCAACAGATATGTATTATGGATTATCTACAGGTCTTTATAAAGAAACAGCTATAGGCGACTATAGAGATAAAGATGTTGTTCTGCCTGGTGTTCTTCCGAATGGAACTCCAAATAACATCGCATTATCCCAATTTGATAATAGCAGCTCTAGTGGATATAAAACACAGCCTTCAAGTGCATTTATCTATGATGGTTCATTCATTAAGTTAAGAGAAGCAAGTATTGGATATACGCTTCCTAAGTCTTTATTGGCAGGGACCAAAATTTATGATGCCAAAATTTCGATTGTAGGTAGAAACTTATGGATTATTCATAAAAATTTACCATATGCTGATCCGGAAGCTATGGTAGGTGGAGGACTTAATTCTTATGGATGGTCTATTGGTGCGATGCCAACAACAAGAGATCTTGGGATCAATGTAACATTTAAATTCTAATTACTTTAAAAATGAAAAATATTATAAAAATAAGTTTGATGGCTGCATGTGTTGGGCTAGGGTTAACTTCATGTCAAAGTGATTTGACTTCCCTTAATGATGATCCTAAACACCCGTCAATTCTTCCGTCTGAAAATTTATTAGCCACGGCTATGTATCAGTCGTCCTACTATATGGATAATCCTAGTGTGAACTTTAATAACTACAGGTTCTTTACGCAGCAATGGGCGGAAACTCAATATCCGGATGAAACCCAATATAATCTGGTAACCCGTAATCAGCCTCGTAATCATTTTAACAGAATGTATGTTTACAGTATTAATAATATTAAACAGGCAAAAGCTAATCTGAAGAATGAGGTAGAGACAGATGAAAATGTACGAACCAATAAATTGGCAACTTTAGAGATTGAAGAAATTTTTATTTGGGAAAATCTGGTGGATACCTATGGTGATGTTCCTTATTCTGAGGCATTTAAGCCTGATGAGAACTTAACACCTAAATATGATGATGCTAAAACTATTTATCTTGATCTGATCAAAAGAATTGATGCAGCTACTGCAATGATAAAACCCTCAGTTACCGGCTATGCAGATTTGGTGTACGGAGGTAATATGAATAAATGGAAAAAATTTGCTAATTCCATTAAACTAAGACTAGGAATGAATTTAGCAGATGCTGATCCTGCATTAGCACAATCTACGGTTGAATCTGCAATTGCAGGAGGAGTTATTTCTTCTGATGATGAAGCCTACAAATTTAAGTATGATGGAAATACATTCTCAAATCCTGTATTTGATAACTTAGTGGCTTCCAACAGAAATGACTTTATCCCTAGTGAGCTAACGATTAAAACAATGAGTACACTTGCAGATCCGAGAATGGAAGTTTGGTTTACAAAAGTGAAGGGAGTTTACAAAGGCGGAGTTTTTGGAGAATTAAATGATCCTTATTCTGATTTTTCGCATTTAGGGGATTATTTTAGATCTCCAACTACTGCATCTAATTTATTGAGCTATGCAGAAGTTGCATTCTTAAAAGCTGAAGCTGCCGCAAGAGGATATTCAGTAGGAGGTACTGCTGCTGATCTTTATATTGCTGCTGTAACAGAATCTATGAGAGAAAATGGAGTAAGCCCTGCTAATACGGCCACCTATCTAGCTGCTAATCCACTTAATATAACCAACTGGAAACAATCTATCGGTACACAAGCTTGGATCGCAATGTTTAACAAAGGATTTGCAAGCTGGAACTTTACAAGACGTTTGGATTATCCGATTCTTGTAAATCCACCAAAGTCCAATTTATCTTCTGTTCCGTACAGAATGCCGTATTCTGATCAGGAATATGTATTAAATGGAGATAATGTGAAAGCAGCAGCTGCTAAAATCGGAGGAGACAAAGCAACAACAAAACTTTTCTGGGATAAATTTTAACACATATTTTAATAACATTCATGTATACCGCCTTCGGGCGGTTTTTTTTATTTCAGCAACCGTAGTTTCATATTTTTTTGTTTCTTATGCCCAAACAATATATACTGTTTTAGTCTCATATAAAGTAGTTACTGTATAGTTATTGTTTTTCATTTTTTAAATACTTGTGTTTTTTCATAATATTTTAGTTTTCGATATATTTTTTTAATTATTTATTATTCAATTGTCTGTTTTATTGAGTATTTTATAATTTTTTACTTTTTTCTCTTTGACTTGTTAAGAAAGTTTAACAAATTTGTGCGGATACAAAAATTATTTTGATATGAAAAAACTAAAAACAAGTCTTCTTGTTTTGGTGTTGACTTCTTCTATAGCGGTCACAAATGCGCAACAGAAGAAAGATACCATGAAAACAAAAGAAATTGAGGGGGTTGTAGTGACTGCACTCGGAATTAAAAGGGAAGAGAAATCTCTTTCCTACGCTAATCAAACAGTAAAAGCTAAAGATTTAAACTTAACACAAAATGTTGATGTTAAAAATTCTATTGTAGGAAAAGTGGCTGGTGTACAACTAAACGGCCAGGCAGGTTCTAAACTTGGAGAAACAGGCAAGCTAAGATTAAGAGGCGCAGTAAGTTTACTGAATGACGCAGACCCTATTTATGTATTGGATGGGGTGATTGTTGATCCCAATACTATTGATATGGATATTGTTGAGTCTGTAAATGTTCTGAAAGGGCCTAACGCAACATCTTTATACGGAGTGAGAGCTCAATACGGAGTCATCGTTATGACTACAAAAAAAAGGAAGTAAGAGCAGACTTAGTATAGAATTAAACTCTACAACTACTGTGGATATGGTTGCAAGAACAATGAAATTCCAAAATTTATATGGCCAGGGAGCAGCTGGAAATTCATCTTTTAAAACCTTTGTGTTTGATCCTGCAACAATGCCGGCAGAATGGGAAATATTTAATGGGAAGAGACATTTGGACGGTGATAATAATTATACTGATGAATCCTGGGGACCAAGAATGGATGGACAGGATTATATTCCCTGGTATGCATGGTGGAAAGATAGCCCGTATTTTGGAAAAACTGCAAAATATGAAGCACAGCCTAATAACGTAAAAGACTTTTATGATAAAGCTCTTACGTTTAAAAAATACGGTCTCTGTTTCTGGTGGCAGTGATTCTTTCACTGCAAGATTGTCTTTTACTAATTTAAACCAAAATGGTATTACGCCATATACTTCGTTAAAAAGAAACTATCTGAACCTTAATGGTACCTATAAATTTAATGACCGTTTATCTGTTGATGCGATTGTTAACTTTTCTGATGGGAGAGTGACAGGGGATTTTAATGATGGCTATAGTAACCAGACATCAGGTTCTTTTAATCAATGGTTTGGTAGGGATCTGGATATGAAAAAAATGAAAGAATTACAAAATTTACAAACTCCGGAAGGATATTCTGCCAGCTGGAACTGGTGGGGACCGGATGATTATTCCCCAACCGGTTATAAAGCCAAACCCGCATTTTGGATTAACCCTTATACCTGGATGAAACATTTCAGAAATTATACAGACAGAAATACTTTATTATTATCCGTAGCTCCATCGTACAGGATTGCTGACGGACTGACAGCCAGGGTATCTTTTTCAAGAACTCAGAACAAGTCCACAAATAGATATTTTATGCCTAATATATTGGCTAAAAATGGATCAGGAACAGGGTCATTAACGCCTGGAGGATATCTGACGTTACTTAATGGTTTTGGAGTAAGAGAAAATCAGTATACTGAGGATCAGTATGAAGGGCGTTTAACATATCAGAAGAAATTCGGCGAAATTGATCTTACAGCTATCGGTGGTGCTAATATTACTAACAGACGGTGGGATGGCAACTCCCAGGTAATGGATGTTACAGGAACAACACAATGGCTTTTAACCCCGGACGTCTTTAATTTTAAAAATACCAATATTCCTATTATAGCAAAACCGTATGATTATAAACAACAATACAAATCTTTATATGCATCGGCTTCAGTAGGTTTTAAAGATACTTATTTTGTAGAGGCATCGGTAAGAAATGATATCAATTCCGCATACTTGAATAGTGATAATTCATTTGTGAGCTATTCAGTGGGAGCCAGTTTATTATTGCATAATTTACTGCCGAAAAATGATATTGTAACCTATTTTAAGCTCAGAGCAGGTATTGCTCAAATTCCGGCTGATTTAACAGCTACCCTTACAAATCCTGAGTATAGAAACGGAAACCAGCCATTAGCTGTAGGGAATAATTTGTACCAGACAGCGTGGTTTCCTACCCGGATCATAGGTAAAGGATTGAAGCCTGCCCTTAACGACAATAAAGAAATAGGAGTAGATTTAAAATTTTTTAAAAAAACAGATTATCTTTTGGAGCCACCTACTATGATGAAACCAGGAAAAATGAGCCTATACCGGTAACACTAGCTTCTTCCAGCGGAAAATTGGATGTTTTAATAAATTCAGCCAACGCCAAAAGAAAAGGGATTGAATTAGCCCTCTCAGGGGACATATTTAGAAGTGATAATGGATTTAGCTGGACAACCTCAATTAACTGGGCAAGGAATAAATCAACAATTTCAAAGGTAAATGAAAATCTTGAATCAATCCAGTACGGTGATTCCAATGCATTCAATTACGTGTCTATACTTCAGAAAGAAGGATTGGAATGGGGACAGCTTTATGGAACGGGAATTAAAAGAGATGTAAATGGTAATCCCGTAATTAATTCCAGAGGTCTCTATGAATATGAACCTAATAAATCTTTTGGAAGTATATTACCGGAATTTACAGGAGGATTTTATAATACATTTAGCTATAAAGGAATAAGTTTGGGCTTTACAATTGATTTCCAAAAAGGAGGTAAGTTCTTCTCACTTTCAGAACAATGGGGAAATTCGGGGGGCTTGCTGGAGGAGACTGCTGCTATGAATGACAGAGGACATAATGTAAGAGATGCGGTAGCTGATGGAGGAGGAGTTCGGGTAACGGGCGTAGATAATACAGGAGCGCCAGTAGATATGTATGTAGAAGCCAGTGATTATTTTAAACAATTTCACGCCAATAGAATTGCTGAGCCATTTATTCACAATGCCAGTTATATTAAACTCAGAGAAATTGCTGTAAATTATCAGTTACCGAGATCACTTTTTGCCAATACAGGAATTTCCAATATGTCTATTGGATTAACAGCAAGAAATCCATGGCTGATTTCTGTTTCAAAAGATAATAAACATAGACTTGACCCTTCTGAGCTTTCACAAAATTTTGGAGAAGATGGACAATTACCATCAACCAGAGGTTTTGGGGTTAATGTTAAAATCAATTTTTAAAAACAGGAAAATGAAAAAACAACTTTTAAATACACTAAATAAAATAGCCCTATATTCATTATTAATCGGTATTACTGCTTCTTGCAGCAATGAAAATTACGGTGATGACTTTAATAAAGATCAATACGGAATATACTCAGCGAATTATAAATCTTTACTAGCTGGTGCTATTATGAATTTCGGACAAAACGGAGGGGATCGTAGCAATGCTTACCAAATGATGCCTATACTCTTTTCTCAATATCAATCGCAGGTTGTTTATACCACAGAACAGACTTATGGTGATACTCCGGGAGCGTGGGGAAGATTCTATGCTAATCAAATTATTAATTTGAATGAAATTATTTCTGCATATTCCAATAATCCTTCCCCGGAAATATTGCTTCAGGGAAGTGCAGAAAATATGATTGGAGTATCTAAAATTTTCAGAGCAATCATCATGAAAAGGCTTACCGATACCTATGGAGATGCCCCTTTTTCGGAAGCAACAAAAGCAACATCCGATATATTTCTCCCAAAATATGATACACAAAAAACGATATATGAAGGTATTATTTCAGATTTGAAAAGTGGAAGAGATATGTTAAATACTACATCAACACGTCCTGAGGGTGATATCCTATACTATGGAGACTTAAATAAATGGAAAAAACTGGCGAATTCAGTGCTGCTTCAGGCCACATTGCAATTGTCTAAAAAATATCCATCAGCAACGGGCTATGCTGCTACTGAATTTAATTCTGCCTTATCCAATTCAGCAGGGGTTATAGAGAAAGTATCGGATGAAGCATGGTTCACAATTTCTCCCGGAAACTCATACCCGAACCCTTTATCTGACTTTAGACCGGCTGATTATCGGATATCCAGAGAATTGGTGGAATCTATGAAAGGATCTGGTAATGCTTTTAACAGAACATCAAATCATACTCCTGATACACGCTTAACATTATATGCAAATTCCGGGACCATGTCTGCTGTTGGATTGCCATATGGTTATAATTCTAATGATTTGGCTGCCGCAGGATATTCAACAGCGGGGGTAACAACGATTAGCGTGAAGTTCAGAAGTAATAGCTCAGCTATTAACCTAATGACAGCAGGATATACCTACTTAAACAGAGCTGAAGCTGCAGCAAAAGGCTGGACCGGTGAAGCAGTCACAAATATGCTGACACAAGGAATTATACTGAATTATAATACTCTGGATACCCATTATGTTTTAAATACTGATGCCTACAGTTCCACCAATCCTTTTGGGGGAACTAAAATTACTCCCAATGCCGCAGCATATGCAAGCGCCAGAGCTGCTGATATAGCAACATTCGGTGCAGAAAGAGTAATAGGTGAAGAAAAATGGATTGCCTTGTTTATGAACGGGTTTGATGCATGGGCTGAATTTAGAAGAACAGGCTACCCTGCCTTATTACCCGCACCAAGTGCTGTGAATGGAGGAGTAATTCCAAGAAGACTGAGATATCCGATAGAGGAGGTTAATTTTAATAATTCCAATTACCTGAAAGGAGTACAAGGCCTGATGCCGGCTGAGGATAAAAATACTTCAAAAGTTTGGTGGGATCAATAGACCATATTTTAATAACATTCATAAAGGCCGCCTTCGGGCGGTTTTTTTATTTCCGTATATTTGTACTTCAAAATTATGGAATAAAGTATTGAAAAATATTGTATTTCTGACCATTAAAATTGATTATAAGAACATGAATATTAAATATATTATTGAAGAAAAACTTTCAGAAATCATTTTAAATGTATATCAGTTAAAAGGCATTACACTGGAGGTTCAGGAAAATAAAACGGAGTTTGAAGGGGATTTTACGATTGTAACTTTCCCACTGGTAAAGCAATTAAAGAAAAATCCTGAAAGCATTGGCGTTGAACTGGGGGAAGCTTTAACAGAGCAGACTGATTTGTTCGAAAGTTTCAATGTAGTGAAAGGATTTCTTAATGTTAAAGTTAAAAATCAGTTGTTTGTAGATAATTTCAGATCTGTAAGCAAGGATTTTTCAATCATAGAAAAGAAAAAATGCTACGGTAATGGTAGAGTACTCTTCACCGAATACCAATAAACCTCTACACTTAGGACATATCAGAAATAATTTATTAGGATTTTCTGTAGCTCAGATTTTAAAAGAGGCCGGATATGATGTAATCAGAACGCAGATTATCAACGACAGGGGAATCCATATCTGTAAATCTATGTTGGCGTGGGAGAAATTCGGAAACGGAGCAACTCCCGAAACAACGAATATAAAAGGAGATAAATTTGTAGGAAATTACTATGTGGAATTTGATAAAAACTACAAAAAAGAAATTGCAGCTCTTGTAGAGCAAGGAGTGGAAGAAGAGCAGGCAAAAAAAGAAGCCCCGGTGATGAAGGAAGCTCAAAAAATGCTTCTAGACTGGGAAAACGGAGATGAAACGGTAAGAAATCTTTGGTCAGAAATGAATTCCTGGGTTTATAAAGGATTTAATGAAACGTATAAAAGATTAGGAGTAGAGTTTGACCAGGTTCAATACGAAAGTAATACATACTTGTTAGGAAAAGATCTTATTCAGGAAGGATTGAATAAAGGTGTTTTGTACCAGAAAGAAGATGGTTCTGTTTGGTGCGATCTGACTGATGAAGGGCTGGATCAGAAATTATTATTACGTTCAGACGGTACTTCAGTTTACATGACTCAGGACCTGGGAACAGCTGTAGAACGTTTTAAACAAAATAATATTCAGAAGCTGATTTATACTGTAGGAAACGAGCAGGATTATCACTTCCAGGTTTTATTTAAAATTTTAAAGAAACTAGGGTATGAGTGGGCAGATCAATTGTATCACCTTTCTTACGGAATGGTAGAGCTTCCTGAAGGTAAAATGAAATCCCGTGAAGGAACTGTAGTGGATGCGGATGACCTGATGCAGGAAATGTATGAAACGGCAAAATCTAAAGCACAGGAACTTGGAAAACTGGAAAGCCTTTCAGAAGAAGATAAAGAAGCATCTTATGAAACTGTAGGATTGGGAGCGTTGAAATATTTCATGCTGAAAGTAGATCCTAAGAAAAAAATGCTTTTCAACCCGGCTGAGAGTATTGACTTTAATGGAAATACAGGACCTTTCATCCAATATACATATGCGCGTATTCAGTCTTTGCTATCTAAAGCAGGATATAAGGAACAGGAAACTGCTTCAATAATTTTAAATCAGTCTGAAAAAGAACTGATCATGCAGCTGGCCAACTTCAAAACGGTAGTAGCCAGGTCAGCGGAAACATTAAGCCCCGCTTTAGTAGCGAATTATGTATATGATCTTGTAAAAGCGTACAATTCTTTCTACCAGAATAATCCAATTCTTAATCAGGATGATGAAAATATAAAACAATTCCGGCTGAATATATCAGATCTCACAGGGAAAACCATTAAAAAATCGTTGGAATTACTGGGAATCGGAACTGTAAACAGAATGTAAAAAAAAAGCGCCTCCTGAACCTCAGGGGGCGCTTTTGTATTATGCAAATGTAAGGATTTAATACTTCGGAACTGCCGTAAGTATTGATCACTTATTTGAATCATCATCGTTCTGATCTCCATGCATCTGTTTCAGGCTGTCGGCATACAGCTTGGAAGCACTCCATCTTGCATGCTTGGAAAGAATAACCGGGTAACCTTTCTTGTAGGTATAGACTTTGGTAAACTTGGCTCCGAAAAAGATCAACATACAGGAATAATTAATCCACATCATAATCAGAATCACCGTTCCGGCAGCCCCGAACGCTGAAGTAGGTTTTACCTGGTTGAAATAAAGACTTAATAAAAATTTTCCCAATGTAAATAACACTGTAGTTAAAAAAGCACCCCGCCAAACGGACTTCCAGGTAATCTGTATATCAGGAAGTACTTTAAACATCAGGGCAAATAAGAGCATGACAAGCCCGAATCCGATTGAGAAATTGACGACCTCAACAAGCATATAGGTTTCAAATCCAAAATACTGGGTGATGATTGTATTAAAAAGACTGATTAATGAAGATAAGATCATGGTAATCATCAGCAGGAATCCAAGAATCAGGATCATTCCAAGGGAATTGGCTCTGTCTAATAAAAATTTGACAAAAGCTTTTTTGGGAGCAGCTTCTACATCCCATAGTGCATTCAACGAATGCTGAAGCTGAAAGAAAAGGGTAGTGGAACCGAAGACCAATGCGCCCACACCTACAGCTTTCATAAAGATATTTTTTTTGTCAATGAGTGCTCCGGCAAGCATACCTTCAATACTTTTTGCCACATCAGGCCCCATGATACCGCTGATCTGTGTACTGATCTGCCCGCGGATGGCTTCCTCTCCGAAAAAATTTCCCAGTACCCAGATAATGATAATCAATAATCCGGGGATTGAAAAAATGGCATAATATGCTAAACTTGCCGAATCTTTTGATGCAGAAGAATTATTCCATTCCGTAAATGTATCTTTCAGAACTTCCCAGAAAAATTTAGCATTATTTATCATATCAAATCATATTAAAACGGATATCCGATAGCAATATTAAGAATGAGGTTGTCTTTTCGCCAGCCTGGATCCCCGAAATTAATCTTATCAAAGGTCCACCGGTCTCCTTTTTCATAATAAGGAACCCTCAATGGCATGGCCAAGTCTAACCTCAAAATCAGGATAGAAAAATCAAGTCTCAGACCAACTCCGGCCCCTACGGCAACTTCGCTTAAAAAATCTTTTGAAAATTGAGCTCCCGGCCTTTCTTTATCTTTATTAATGAGCCATATATTTCCGGCATCAACAAAGGCGGCAACGTTTAAAAATTTATACAGGTTGGCCCTATACTCAGCATTTAACTCCAGCTTGATATCCCCGGATTGATCAAAAAAACCTCCTTCCGGTAAAGTTCTGGGATCAAAACTTCCAGGGCCTAATGTCCTTGCACGAAAAGCTCTGATACTGTTGCTACCTCCGGAAAAAAACTGTTTTGAGAAAGGGACATACTCTGAATTTCCATAGGGATAAGCAATGCCGGCAATCAGTCTTGTAGCAAAAGATGTTTTCTCTGTAAACTTGTGGTAGAACCTGAGGTCGTTTTTCAATCTTCGCATATTGGCTGAAAGGAATCCCGAAGATTTCTTTTTCTTTCCCTTTTTTTGCATTGGCTCCCGTAACAAGCCCCGTAATATTTCCAGCCAGATCCAGAGTCCCTTTGTAGTAAAAGGTATTCTTTCTCGGCAGCATGGTATTGGTGTAAGTATAAGAATAAGTAGGCCCGAAAATAAGCTGTTCGGTAACGACCCTTCTCATAGCATCATTATTTTTATATAATTCTTTATAGGTGTCAGTAACATTAGCGGGAGAAACTAACGTAATATCAATTACCTTCAGCTCATGCTCTTTTCTTATATTCTCTTTCCAGACATAGCCAAATGAACCTGTAAAGTTGTTGAGTGTGTAATATTGAGTACGGTTCTGGAATTCATATCCTAATGTAATATTCGTCCTCGGAACAAAGGCACTGGAGGAGTTAAAGCGGAATGGAGCCACAATTCTGGGAATAGAAAGCTGTACATTGGCACCGGCACGGAAAATATTATTAGCATCCTTGGGCCCGCCCATCTGGAAATCAAAAGCTCCGTAAATTGCGGCCTTGAATTGCTCTGCTCCCCTGAAGAAGTTTCTATGAGTCCAGTTCAGATTGAGCTCACCCCCACCATAATTGGCAGAGTTTGTTCTCCCCAAAGCTTCAAGCCGTAATGACTGAATTTGTCTTGGAGTCAGTAAATAATAAGCATCAAATTTGTGGTTTAAAGAATCTGATGTGATAAATTCATTTTTTACAAACTTGAAAACGCCAAGGCTGATTAATCGGTTTAAGGTAAGATTATGATTGGAGCGGTTATAAAGATCTCCTTTTTTAAAATACAATGCTCTGTCAAAGATTTTCGGTTTAAATTTATGTTGTGGATCTATGACATAAATATCATCAAAAGCATATTTTGAAAGCGAATCCTTATCCATCGGGATACTGTATTTCCCGTCCTTTACATCCTGAATATTATAATTGGGAAATACAACAACTTTGTCAATACTAAATTGCTGGGTTGCCAGATCAGGAGTGTTATCTTTAAGCTTTACATTAAGCTCTACCTTATGATTTTTGCTTACAGTACTGTCTGCCTGCACAATGATATTATCCGGATGGAAATAATAAAAACCTCTTTCCTTTAGGCCGTTATCAATTCTTTCCCTTTCTGCTTTGATCACGTCCAGGTCAAATGGTTTTCCGTTTTTAAGAAGTGTTTTATGGGCTAAGCTCTGAATTTCCTGATTCACAAGAGTAGAATCCTTCTGGAATTTTACTCCGTCGATAAGATATCTGGCGCCTGGCCTTACCGTATAAATGACCTGAGCTTTTTTATTTTTTGAAACCGTGTCATAGGTTGCCTTTGCATTGAAATATCCCTTGTTTTCAGAATAATTCACAATGATATCTTTATTGAATTCCCGGTCTACGTCCCCTAATAAAACAGGCTTTTCCCCGATTTTGTATTTAAGCCAGTAATTAAAACCTTTATCTTTTTTGGGTTCTTTGGCTATATTGTAGAAATACAGCTTTGGACGCAATCCCAAAAATGTAGAATTAGGTTTTGGAGTGAGATTGGCTTCCAATGCAGACTGAAGCTCTTTCTTCTCGTTTTTCGAAATCGTGTCATTTTCAATCTTTACCTCGGCTCCGGTATAAAGCATTTGACCTTCTTTCAAAAATCTTGTATTGCTACAGGAGATTACTGCTGATACCAATCCGGAAGCCAACAGATATTTACAATATGTATGGAATTTTTTACTCATTATTTAAATTCTACCACTTGATTGTTTGGATTCTTTTTAGGTTTCTTCTCTCTTGTTTTTTGGAAAATCTCCCGGAATTTGTCGTAATCCAGGGTAATGATAAATCCAAGGCCGGTTTCTATAATCTGTCCCTGCAAAGCTACCTGGTATTCATCTTTACGGTAAGCTCGCAGCATATATCTTCCATCTTTAGAAAGACTGTAATCTACAGAAACATTTCCTGCGATATTCGTCATGTTTTCATTCTGACGGGCTTGTCCTTCCAGTCCGAAATTACTCCCTACAGTTACTTTCAGCCGGTCATTCAGTAATTTTTTGCTGATATCTACATTCAGGTCGGTTCTTGTATTTCTCTGTCCGGTAGAATAGTCCTCTGAAGAATCAAGTCCAAAATTAAGATCTACTCCTTTGATCAGTCCTGCAGCAAGATTATTCAGCTGTTGAGATAATATCTTACTTACACTCTGTCTGGCCATGGTTTCTGCAGACATCCCTGCGCCACTTTCAAATGGATTTTCCCCGATGAAACGATTCAGGAGCAACAAAGCAAATACCTGCTTATTCATTTCAGACTCCTGGGTTCTGAGCTGGGCAAGCTTCTGATCGATCACATCCTTTACATTGGTTGATATCGAATTGTTCTTCTCTTCTGTGGTAATGTCAAAACTAAGCTGAGGTTTTAACAGCTCACCTTTCATTTTTAATAAAGTATTGAAAGGTATTCTCTGTTTGTACTGATTCATTTCTGAGGCGCTTTGTCCACTGATCTGCTGTTCCACAAGATCAATAGGAGGTGCTTCGGTTTTGTACACGGCGGTGATATCCATCATTGCCATGGTAGGTTCCCCTGTCCAGGTAATCGTGCTTCCTTTCTGGATATCAAATTTCCGTTTCAGAAAGCTTACCGTAAGGTCATAGCTTCCTTTATCAACTTCATACACGCCTACTAAAGTGGTCTTTCCGGAGGGATCAATTCCTCCCGTAAGCTCTGCCTCCCCCTGCAGTTGCACAAAATCTCCATTTGCTTTATCTATGATCAGGGAAAGCTTAGCTTCTTTACTTACCTCAATATTCACATTTACATCCATGCCCTTGATGCGGCTCTGTGTATTAAGGGAATCCGTTTTGATGGTTTTGTTTAAAACAACCTGGTCCTGATCGATAAACTCTACAATGCCGTCTCTTTCCTGTAACGAAGGAGTAGACTGAGGAAGAACAAAAGTGAAATCCGTATTATCAGCAACACTCAGCCTTCCGTCTACCTTTGGCAAATCCAGATTACCCCGGACACGAAGTCCTGCATCAATAGCAAGAATACCATACATCATAGCATCATTTGATTTTTCGGAATTCACCACCTTGAAATCCTTCGCATTGACATTCAGATTAAATGCAAAGTCACGATAGGTTTGAGTAAGGACCTGTCCGTCTACAACAAGAGCATTTCCGTCTTTATCGTTAATCTTAAACTTATTGAATTCAATGCCGCGGCTTGTGAAATCAATCCCGTCATTCAGCTTTCTGAAATCACTTCCTGTTTTCGCAATTTCCAGCCCGGCATCATTGAATTTAATGTTGCCCAGAATATTAGGTTTTTCAGTACTTCCTGTAATTTTTAAGTTTCCGGAGAGATAACCTTCGGTATTGGTGATGGCATTCATTGAAAACCCTTGTATACTTTTCATCTGAAGCTGGTTAATTGCCATATTCAGATCGAATGTACCGGAAGAAGTATTGTAATCCCCAAGGATTTTTACATCATTATTATTTCCGGAAAGGGCAATATCTGCATTTAAAATTTTAGGTGATGAATTATTCACTTTTACAGCAAGATTTCCAACAGGACTGCCATAGACAATCAGATCTGAAATATTCAGGTCAGAAGTGAAGGTCATATCCTTCATCATATTCCGCAGCTGTGCTGTCCCATTGATAGTTCCTCTTGCAAGCACCGTATCTTTCTTAATGAGTTCAGTAATGGTTTCAATTTTGAAATCTTTCAACGAAACATTTAAAGGGCTATTAGGACTGTTGGTTTCCGACTGGAGAGAAATCTCACTGCCTCCGTTGGTCAGGATGAAGTTATCCGCGAGAATTCCTTTACTGCTGATCTGGATTTTATTGTTTTCAGCAACATTCCAATCGGTGTAGTTCAGCTTTAATCCATTAGGATTCAGGGATACCTCCGTAATGTCATTCAATGATTTTGCTTTTCCGGCAACAAGGAACCGGGTTGTATTCTTTTCATCTTTCGTGGTGATGTTGTAATTAATCGTGTTGTCGGCAACATCTCCATCGATACTGATTTTATTTAAGGAAAAGCTTGAGCTTTTTAAAGCAGCTACATTCAGATTGTATTGTAGTGCCTGATTTTCATTGGTTACTTTTAATACTCCCGTTTCTATGGTATTTTCACCATACAATAATTGTGGAATCTGTCCGTCAATTTCAATTTTCTGGGAATCGGCGTCATAATTTCCGGTTAAATTAATGGTTTCAAAGCTTTTCAGGTCAGGAACAAATTTTCTGATGATATCATCATTCTTGATTTTTGCGGTAAAGGCAAAATGCTGTCCCGGATCAATTTTCTGGCTTTTACTCGGCTTCTGGAACTGGTAATACTGGTTGACCGTCTGTGTCAAAGCTCCAAAAATCTGGGTAAGTTTATATTTTCCTTTCAATTCCAGATCAGCGACCTGAGAATTCAAAATAATCTGTGTAGAATCTGTGGTGGATAAAGCTTTAAGGTTAACTTCCTGTACCGGATAAACCTCTTTGGTATCAGAAAATGCAAAATTCTTCAGATTTAAATATCCGTTTAAGTTATTCGGATCAAGACTCGTAAAATCACCGTCAATCTTGCCGGCAATGATCATCGGCTTTTCATAGAAACCAAGTTTGTTGACATCCAGTTTAATGACCTCTCCATTTATTTTTACAGTAGGGTTCTTTTCATTATACACCCCCGAAGCCGTGAGCTGTAAACTGGCATTAGGATCTTTTGAATCCAATATAACATGATAAGCTCCTTTTTTTATAGTACCGGTCAGATTCATATTCTGATACCGGTAACCTTTGTATACGGCGGAAGCTACATGTCCTTTCAGATCTGCATGGGCATTTTTAAAATCAAAACTCTCCCCTTTTGCAGCAATCTGTGCTGTAACCGGGCCGATGTCCTTATTCTGAATAATCTTTCCTACCTGGACACCCTGAAGATTAGCTTTTACATCATACAACTCATGATTTTTTTCTGCGCATATCTACTTTGGCTATCACGGCTGCATTGCCCAAAGTAGAATAGAGGTTAAGATCAGTGTTGATAACCTTAGTAGTTCCTTTTGCATTTCCTTTAATGCTGAAATGGGTTGGCAGAGAGATATTGGAAGGAATTGTATTTTTAGGAACAAGGTTAAAAATGGTCTTAGCCTCAGAAGAAAACTCCCCGATTCGCAAATCATAGTACAGCTGATCAGGATTCATGGCATTTTTAACCTTCCCTGAAGCGAGCACTCTGAGCTGATCCAGACCTGATACTTTAAGATCCTGAATGAGCAGATCATTCACACTGCCTTTTACATTGGCGTTGACATTAAGAATTGCATTCGGATATTTGTTGAACGGAACCGTATTCCTTAAAGTAGGTACCAGATTGAGAATATCAGAAAAACTGATTTTGGAATCTTTAATATTGGCTGAAATATTTACCGCTCCGGGATTGGAGCTCAGCTGATCTATGGAGTTGTAATTTAAAATAACTTCATTACGCAGTAAAGTTTTCGGTGTCTGAAGATAAAGATCTTTGAGGTAAGCCTCCTTTTCTGCATATACAAAATCTGTATTGAACTTTTGGATATCCAGTCCTCTTCCTTCTTGTATTTCTGCAGAATTAACCGTGCCTGCAAAAGTGTTGTTTTCCATTTTGAAACTTCTTACTTCCACATTCATTTTTGAAAAATTCAGGTGGTTGAAGTCTATCCCCTGTCTGGTGGGAGCAATCGCAGTATTGTTATAAGTGGCTTGTACATCATTAAGAACCAGCTTACCTAAAAGCAGCTTCATAGCCTTGTCCTGTTCTGAGGCTTTTGAAACTTCAGGTTCTTTGGCAGGATTGGCATTCCGGGCAGGAAGATAAAGATTGGCATTGATATCAGCTCCGGAAAGAAATAGGTTATCTACATTGTAAGCGTTGTTTTCAAGGTCCAGCTTGTTAACCCTGGTGCTTAATTCTTTGAATAAAACCTTGGCAAATGTTTTGGTATTTTCATCACCATAGTCAATGTTGAAATTGGTTAATTTGATTCCTCTCAGTCCAATACTCATAGGTTTTTTTTTGGTTGAGAGAATCGACTTTCTTTTCAACTTTTTTGGAAACTTCTTCTACAATATCCTGCTTCAGTTTTAACTTTAACCCGTCCAGGTTAATATCATTAACAGCGTACGTATTTTTATTGAGATCAAATTTTTTGACCCTGGTATCAAAAGACTTAAAATAGAGTTTAATATCATTCCGCGATTGCTGGTCGTTGAAAGTAACTCCGATATCTTTTAAATTAATTTTATCAAGAGAAATAATAAAAGGCTTGGAAGGACTTTCCTCTTTATCACTGGTAGCAAAGGCATCGATGATATAATCAAAATTGAATTTACCATCCGGCTTCCTTACCACGTTGGCCCTGGCACCCTCCATATTGACGGAGGTAATATCTGCTGTAGAGTTGATAAGCTTCAGCATATGTAAGCCTACGTCCAGCTTTTTGACCGCTAAAAGAGTATCTACATCCTGACCTTTGAGATACAGGTTTTCCATTACAAGACTGTTGGGAAATCCGATGTAAACCTTTTCAAGGCTTACCGGAGTTTTTATCTTTTTTTCAAGGTAAACAATGAGACGGTCTTTGATGAAGTTCTGAACCACAGGAAGTCTTAAGCTCAGTATCAACAGGGTAAGAAGAACCAATATTGAAATAAAGGTTATTACAATACGCCTTAAAAGTTTTCTTTTGTTGATTCTTAGTTTCAAATGGAATGGGTTTGTAACAAAGATAATAATACTAATTTATTCGTTCTCTGTTGTAGTCCCTTTTGCGAATGCAAAAATCCTGCCTTGGCTGCCTTATTATGGAATTTAGTTTGTAGTTGTCAAGTGAATAGTTGATGAAGACAGGCCAAGGTGCGGATTTTATGTTTTAGAAAGCCCCCTTTGTATCATTTTTTAGTGTTGAAAAGGTTAGTTAGCAAAAATGAAAATTCAAATGTTAGTAAATGTAAAGGGGGCGTGGCATGGTTTATAAGATTAGATAATCAGCTTTATTGATTTCCGTTTTCCCATTTTACTTCCTCTCCCTGCGGAGCAGCTCCACCTTGGGATTGGGTAACAGGAGGAGTTTCCTGGTTGATATGGTAAACATAGGCTGCAATTTTTTCGGCATCTCTTCCTGTAATGGTTCCTTCTTTGATGAAAGGCCTCATGGTAGGATTATTGGGAGAACCGTTTTCAAGCATCCAGAAAACATTCTTAAATAAACTTTTTTCTTTAATATTGATCCAGTGGGTGTCAGTAAGGTTGGGCCCAATACCACCTTTCCCTCCGTCTCCATGGCAGGTTACGCAATTGGTTTTAAAAAGCTCCTGGCCTTCTGCAATATTGTCAGCACTATATTTTGCACTTTCCAGATCGATCTGGGGAGCTGATTTCTCATATTCCTGAATGGAAGCCAGCATAGTCTTTGTTTCTTTAGTGTATTCGGCATCCGGATGGGCGTAATCGGTAAAAGCAAAAGCTGTAAGATATACTGCACAGAAAATACATCCGAACCAGAATAATCCGATCCACCATTTGGGAAGAGAATTGTCAAGTTCTGTAATTCCATCAAAGCCGTGGTCGATCAGAATATCTTTTTCTTCCGTAGCAGATTGTTTTTTGAATGCAGAATTCCATAGTTTCAGGTAGTAGGGAACATTTTTTTCTGCCAGATATTGTTTTTTCTCTTCTTCGGATAACCTGCTGAAACTTTCATTTTCAATAAGGTCTCCAATAGAATTCATAATGAGCAAAAGGATAATAGCAATCAATATCAATGCCCAGAAAAATGGTGAAGAAAAATAACCCGAATCACTGGCGAACATTTCAAAGGCCATGATCGTTAAGCCTATCGTTGTGATGATATATACTGAAATTGGTGTTCTCGTTTTCATTGTAATACAGTTTAAATGATTACTCTGTGCTTGCTGTTTGTATCTGTGTTGTTTTGATATCTGTACCCAATCTTTGCAGATAGGCAATCATCGCTACAATTTCTCTTTGCTCAAGAGGAATATAAGATGATCCTTTTGCTGTTTTCTCTTTGTTCATCTGATCTCTTACGTCAGTAGCTTCTTCGTAAATCCTTTTTACAATAGCTTTTGACTGGTTATCTGCCCATTGACCGGCAGAATCAATCTGAGCTTTTGTATAAGGTACAGCAAATGAATTTTTCATTAACTTCATTTTATCTGCCATTTGGGAACGATCCAGTTTATTGGTAATTAACCAGGGGAAACGTGGCATGATGGAACCAGCAGAAGTAATTCTCGGATTGTACATGTGCTTGAAGTGCCAGGAATCAGGATTTCTGCCTCCTTCTCTGTGAAGATCCGGCCCGGTTCTTTTAGACCCCCATAGGAAAGGCCTGTCATAAATAAACTCGCCTGCTTTAGAATATTGCCCGTTTTTTCCTTCAAATCTTACAACCTCATCACGGAAAGGTCTGATCATCTGGGAATGACAGGAGTTACATCCTTCACGGATATACAAGTCTCTTCCTTCCAGTTCCAGAGGAGTGTATGGTTTTACTGCAGTAATGGCAGGAACACTTTGTTTTAGTGATAAGGTAGGAATGATTTCTACAAGTCCACCTATAGCTACCGTAATGAAAGCTAATATTGAAAGCAGGGTAGGTGTTCTTTCCAACCATAAGTGTACTCCTTCACCTTCTTTTCTGGCGGTACCGATGTTAGCTAATGCAGGGGCTTCTGCCGGAACTTCTTTCTGGAATGAGCCGGCTTTGATGGTTCTGATGACATTGATTACCATTAAAATAGCTCCTGACAGATAAAGGACACCTCCTAAGAATCTCATTTTAAAATAGGGAATAATCGCTGTAACGGTATCCAGCCAGTTTTTCCATAATAAGGTTCCGTCCGGGTTGAACTGTTTCCACATCAATCCTTGTGTGAATCCGGAAATATACATCGGAACAGCATAAAAGATTATTCCTAATGTTCCTAACCAGAAGTGCCAGTTGGCCAGTTTTTTTGACCAGAGTTTGGTTCTCCACATGATCGGAACCAGGTAATATACGACCCCGAACGCCATGAAACCATTCCATCCCAGAGCCCCCAAGTGTACGTGTCCGATCACCCAGTCGGTATAGTGCCCGATTTTATTTAAAGATTTGGTGGCCAACAAGGGACCTTCGAACGTGGCCATCCCATAACAGGTAACGGCTACCACAAAGAATTTAAGAATTGGATTTTCCCTTACTTTATCCCAGGCCCCTCTTAAGGTAAGAAGCCCGTTCAGCATTCCTCCCCATGATGGAGCGATAAGCATGATAGAAAAGCCTGTTCCCACAGCCTGGGCCCATGCCGGTAATGCTGTATATTGCAGGTGGTGGGGACCGGCCCAAAGGTATACGAAGATCAGCGACCAGAAGTGAATAATGGATAATTTGTATGAGAATACCGGTCGTTGTGCTGCTTTAGGCATAAAGTAGTACATCAGGCCTAGTACAGGGGTGGTTAATACAAATGCTACTGCATTGTGACCGTACCACCATTGTACCAATGCGTCTTTTACACCTGCATATACAGAATAAGATTTCCAGCTTGTGAATGATAAAGGAACTTCCAGGTTATTAAAGATGTGAAGCATGGCTACAGCAATCCAGGTAGCCATATAGAACCAGATGGCTACGTATAGATGTCTTACCCTTCTTCTGGCAATGGTTCCGAACATATTAATTCCGAATATAATCCAGGAAAATGCAATCAGGATGTCAATAGGCCATTCGTGTTCGGCATATTCCTTAGAAGTATTGATTCCCATTAAGAAAGTAATCACTACAGTAACAATCATAAACTGCCAGGACCAGAAATGTAACCATGAGAGGGTATCGCTGTACATTCTTGTTTTGAGTAACCTTTGCATACTGTAATAGGCCCCACAGAAAAAGGAATTACAAACAAAAGCAAAAATAACGGCACTCGTGTGAAGCATTCTGATCCTTCCGAAGCCCATAGCTCCCTGGGTATTGATCAGTCCCTGGATATTGCCCGAAGCTAAACTTTTAATCGTTGTATCATCTGTCCCGAATAAAAATTCAGGCAATTCAGGGTAAAAAAGCATCAGTGCGGCAGTAAGCCCCAACAGAAATCCGACGAGTCCGAATACGATTGTAGCATAGAGGAATGCCCTGACAATATTATTGTCATAATTAAATTTTTGCGTTTCCATAAATTCCAATAGTGTTTACCGAAGTGATATTTTCCTTGAAAAGGTTTATTTTCTGCCTTTTTCCATAGTGAAAATAAATATCATGTAACGTGTATAATGTTTTGCCAAAGGTATTTATTAACTTTGTTGGAGGCTAATAGATAATCTTCTAAAATATACCGAAAACTACTAAAACAGAAACGATGAAAGTATGTGGACAAAATATCAGGAAAATCCGTAGGAGCAAGGATCTTACACAGGAATACATGGCTTTCGAAATGGGAATTTCCCAAAAGGCATATTCTGACATCGAAAACTCCAAGGTAAAAATCAACCTGGAAATACTGACTAAAATCTCCGGCATTTTAGATATCAGGCCTTCAGATATCTGCAGTATTTCGCATAAGTGCGGAATGGATGAGTATCAGGATAAATACCATAATCTTGTGGAATATATGAAAAACAGCAATATTCCGATTCCGGAAGATCTTCTATAAATTGAATTCCTTTTCTTCCTACATTTCAGTTATAATAAAAATAATAACCTTCTATCATTACTAAAGGAGATAATATTTACAAACCTTGTGTTTTTAGCTATATGCCTGAGTATAAGGTAATAATGAGGGGACATATATTGATCTGATAAAGTTGTTATAATAGATAAAATAGTAATAAATAATTATGTAGAAAAAAAATCACATGATTGTGGATAAATATTTACAATAATTTTAATTTTCTATGATATATTTGTGATGAAAATAATGCCTGATCAATTAAATGAAGCTTCTGTCCTTTATTTTACTGTGGTTCTTTCTATCCAGCAACGGACAAAGCTATACTACCCAATGGTATAACATGGATAATGGGCTGCCACAAAACAGCATCAAAGATATTGTAAAGGATCAATACGGCTTTATATGGTTGTCTATGGAGGGACGCATTTTGCGTTATGATGGAAGCAATTTTGTACAATACAAAGATTTTAAGCTTAAAAAATTTAAGTTTCGGTGATTTTTATGGGAACATAAAGAAAGACAGTATTGCCGTTTTCAATACTTCGGAAACGAAAGTTCTTTTGATTTCCCGCCGGAAGCCAGAGGTTATACCGGCTGATAATGAATTTGCGCCTGGTTCCGCAAAGGAAAAAAGGTATAAGAGGATTATTAAAAATAATATCACTACAAGATATGTTTCTCATTATATAGATTCCTATTTTGTTAGGCTGGATACAGGTTCTTATTATTTTGAAGATAACAGTATCGTGTATGTTGACCGGAAAAGTAAAAAGACAACAAAACTTGCTACAGATTTCCCATGGAGCAGGTTAAACAAGTTATTTGTTCATGGCGAATACATTTTTATCGGAGATCCTGCAAATAAGAGGATGTTGCAATTGTACAAAGGAAAGTTTTCGGTTGTTGAAGTTCCGTTGATGTATAACGATCCGGAAACAAAAATCTATTGGCAACAGATTACAGGACAGGTTTTTTTAATCAATCACGGAAAAATATACAGGAGCCACTTTTCAGAGGGAAATCTGCAGCTTACTTATCTTTTGGAATATAAAGAAATTGATAAAGAAATTTCCGGTGCCATGTTTTATGACGAGGCTTCCAATAAACTATACATTGGAAGTTCTATTAATGGGCTTAAAATTCTGAGCTTGTCTGATTTTTCCGTTTCCAGGAAGAATCTGCCCTATCAGGATGAAGTCTGTTATGCTGCAACTCCTTATGGAAGCAATTCTATTTTAACCCAGGAAGGGATAAGATATTATCATAATCAATCAAAAAGAATATACAAAGCCCCTCAATCCTATGACAAGCGGTACATTGTTCAGGATGATTCCGGAAATCTTATTTACAGAGAAAATAATTCGATCCATATAAGATAAAAAAATACAGGGTTTACAAAATATGATTCCATTACTTTTAAAAGAAAGGAGATTGACGGATTGTATAAAAGCGGAGGCTTGTATATGGCATCCGCTTTAAGTGGAAAGCAGGCTTACCTGTATATTTTTAATCATGACCGGTTTGAGGAAATACAGAAGGTTATTCCCTGTAAAGACAATATAGATGCTGTTTTAAGGTATAATGAAGATCTTCTTTATCTGGGAAGCAGTAATGGAATCTATGTTTTTTCCTTCACTCAGAACAGAATGATAAAGCAGATCGGTAAAAACCTTCCGGTGAAACAGATCATCAGGACAAAGGATGGAAATATCTGGTTTACTACCTATAATAGAGGTATTTATTTGTTGAAAGATCAAAAGGCGGTTAAAGTCCCTACTGATAAAAATGATTTTTTAGCCAATGCCCATTATATACTGGAAGATAGTAATTCCAATTTATGGATTTCTTCTGATAACGGGCTGTTCATGATCAATAAAAATATGCTTTTACAGTATATGAAATGCCCTAAAGGAGCAATTACTTATTACCGGTATTCTAAAAAGAACGGATTTTTAAACAATGAGTTCAACGGAAGTGCTAATCCTTGTGCCCATGTATTAGAGGACGGGCAATTTGTTTTTCCTTCTATGGCGGGTTTTGTTTTCTTTTATCCTGAAAAAGTAAGAACTTATTATCCGGGCGCCCACGATGTATATCTGGAACGGGCAAAAATAAAAGGAAAGATGGTGGAACTAAAGGACCACCTTTTCCTGGAATGCGGATATAAAGACGCTGAACTCTATATAGATATCCCTTACTATGCTGATTGGGAGAATATTTATATTCAGGCAAAACTTTTAGACGGAAAATACAGCCAATGGGTTGATATTAAAAGTGATAAGATTTTCAGGCTGGCCAATGTGGAACCAGGTAAATATACTTTACTGGTAAGATTTTTATCTTCAGAAAATGGAAAGTTTGTTTATAAAAGTCTTCCTGTTGAGGTAGAAGCTTATTTTTATCAGACCCTGATCTTTAAAATTTTGATTGTTGGAGTAATTATTCTTATTCTTATCATCATTATACAGGCCAGGACTAATTTTTTAAGGGTAAAAAATAAAGTATTAAAAAAATACCCTTATCCATAAAGATAAAGAGCTTCAGGAAACCAATACTAAGCTTAAAAAATGAATCGGACTACCAAAAAAAAGCTGGTGGAGAGCATCAGCCATGATATTACAACACCCGTTAAATTCATTGCTCTTCTTTCACAGGAACTTGCTCAATCAGGAGATATCAGAACACAGAAAAAAATACTTTGACAGCATTTATAAGACTTCTGAACAACTCTATAAATTTACTTTAAGCCTTAAAGAATATACAGAGTTGTATAAACAGGAAAGCAGTACTGAAGAGGAGTATCTGATATATGATTTAATTGAAACCAAAAAACTGCTGTTTGAGGAAATTGCAGCTCAGAAAAATACTTTCATCTATAATTTTTGTGACCATCATTTAAAAACAAAGGTGAATAAAAATATCCTTCTGGTAGTTTTCCACAATATTATAGATAATGCAGTAAAAAATACTTCAGATGGGGATATTATTATCACATCAGCCTGTACCGGAACCTATCTTGAAATCTGTATTACTGATACCGGAAACGGGATGTCTGATGAGCAGAGGGAATATTATTCGGGACTCTTCAGGAAAAGGGAGCACGGGCATCTGATATTAAAAAAACTATGGACTTGGCCTGCATATGGTGGTTCAGCTGGTGATGAAAATTAATTCCAAAATGACTTTTCATAAAAATACACCTAAAGGAACAATCATTAAAATCCTTATTAAATATGACAAGAAAAATATTAATTGCAGATGATCATCATGTGGTAAGAATCGGGACGGCCATGATTCTGGAGAAAAATTTTGATGATTTTGAGATTGATTTTGCAGAAACGTATCATGAAGTAAAACAAAAGGTGAAAACTGAGACATTTGACCTTGTCATTCTTGATATTGAGCTTCCGGGAAGTATTCTCAAGTCAATGGTCAAAGAGATTAAAAAAATTGATGAAAAAATACTGATCCTGATTTTCACCTCTCATACAGAAAATATTGCTATACAATACATTCAGGAAGGAGCTAATGGTTTCTTGAATAAGCTCAGTGATTCGGAAACATTTGTGAAAACAATTAACGCTATTTTTAAAGACGGTTATTATTATCCCCCTCAAGTTATGCATGAAATAGTGACAGGGATGAAAAAGAAAAAGCCGACAGAAACTTTATCAGAAAGGGAGCTTCAGGTTTTTAATCTTCTGGCTAAAGGAAATGGAAATCTTGAGATTGCAAATGTACTGGATATCCAGGAATCGACAGTCGGAACCTATAAAAGAAGAGTATACCAAAAATTAAAAATTACCAATCTGGTAGAATTGCTGAAGATTTACAACGAAATACATTAAAATCATTATAGGCCGTGTCATAATATAAGTACAGGTTTGTAGAAAAATGCGTACAAAATTCAGAACTTAAAAAATTTTTTTTTTGCTGTAAGTTGGCACTGTGAAAATAACCGTTGAATTAAATGAATGGTATATCGATGATTACAGATTCCTTAAGATTCTAAATACATTTTTGATTATGAGAAAAAGTTTATTTTTTGTTGCTTTATTGGCAGGGGTATATGGTATAAACGCCCAGACCGGTAATGTAGGTATTAATACACCAAGTCCTGCCAGCACCCTGACAGTGAATGGTTCATTTGCGGCAACGTACAAAACAGTGACCGCAAGCGGAACGGTAGGGGCTGATGATTATTATATGGCTTATAATGGAACCGGGATAGGAACTTTAACTTTACCGGCAGCGGTAAGTGGTGCAGGTAATTTTGCAGGGCGTACATATCACTTTAAAAATACAGGCCCCGGTATCCTTACCATAGCTGCCTCAGGAGGAGAGCTTATAGATAATCAGAACGGTCCCGGTGTTTCTTCTATCGATATTCCTTCCGGATATTATGCATTTCTGGTCAGTAAAGGAACACTTTCCGGGACAACATGGGAGCTGGTATTGTTTTCAAGTTCAAACAGTATGCCTTCCGTTTCACAAACTTACCTTTTCTCTTCAGCACAGCAGAATGCCGTTAAACAGAATTGTATCGCTACAACCGGAAGTGCATGGGTAAAAACGGAAATCAAATATCCTCAGGGCATGTCTATTAATACAGCAAATGGAGTGGATCTTTCCACAGGGCGGTTTACTGCTCCTACGGAAGGCTATTATATGGTATATGGCTCTGCTCAGTTTGATAATTCAGAGGTTGCAGGACAACCAGCTTTTACATGGTGTGTACTATATCTTGTGAAGAATTTTGCTACAACTCCGAATAATCAGCTTGTACAAAACTATCATACCAATCCGGGAATTTTTGCATCAGGCATCGTTTCCGCAGTTGTTCATCTGAATGCCGGAGAAACGGTAAGTATGGCTTCGGCAGCCCAATTGAATAACTTAGGTGCTCAGTACCAGGTGACAGCAACTTCTATTTATGGCTATAAAATAGCAAATTAGCTGGTTGCCGGATTCAATAACACAAGCCTTGACAAATTGTTGAGGCTTATTTTTATTCATTAAACCTTTAATTTGAAAAATTTTAGTGTAATTGTTTGGTAAAAAAATAATGATTAATAGAACCTTAGCAGATTACTAGTTTTTTTTATGTTTGATTCATTTCAAAATGTCAATTTGCCCCATGGAATGTGAATTTCTCTGAAAAGTTTTTATATATTTAGCGACCGAATAATTCATTCTATGGACAAAGAGAAAAAAACTGAAAAAAATGAAACTTTAGTTAGAGGATTAACGAATAGACATATACAATTGATTGCCCTTGGGGGTGCCATAGGAACAGGATTATTTCTGGGAATCGGACCTGCTGCAGTATTAGCCGGGCCCTCTGTTATTCTGGGGTATGCCCTGGCCGGGATAATTGCCTTTTTTATCATGCGCCAACTGGGAGAAATGGTAGTGCAGGAACCGGTATCGGGAAGTTTTAGTTACTTTGCTTATAAATATTGGGGAAATTTCCCGGGATTTGCTTCCGGATGGAATTACTGGATCCTCTATATTCTTGTAAGTATGGCTGAGCTTACAGCCATTGGTCACTATATTCATTTCTGGTGGCCGGAAATACCTCTCTGGGTTTCCAGTTTATTCTTTTTTTATAGTGATCAATGCACTGAATCTGGCCTCTGTAAAAGTTTATGGTGAAACCGAATTCTGGTTTTCCATTATTAAAGTAGTTGCCATCATAGCGATGATTGTCTTTGGGGTGTACTTACTGATCAGTGGGACGGGAGGAGAAAAGGCGAGTATTACAAACTTATGGAATGATGGTGGATTTTTTCCGAAAGGTCTGTTTAATAAAACAGAACATGGTTATTCCGGATTATTGGCAGCAATGGCCATGATCATGTTTTCATTTGGTGGGCTGGAACTGATAGGAATAACTGCTGCAGAAGCAAAAAATCCGGAAAAAACAATTCCGCAGGCTACCAATCAGGTAATCTACAGGATTTTGATTTTCTATGTGGGGGCTTTGGTAATCTTATTTTCATTAAGCCCATGGAGAGACATTACAGAAGGATCAAGCCCGTTTGTAATGGTCTTTCAAAATCTAAACGGTCTGGAATTCAGTCTTTTTGGAAAAATAATCCAATTCAATACGTTGATTGCCAATGTTTTGAACTTAATTGTTTTAACGGCTGCTTTATCTGTTTATAATAGTAGTGTTTACAGCAATAGCAGGATGCTTTTCGGATTAGCCCAGCAAGGAAACGCACCGAAATTTTTAAAAAAAATTAAATAAAAACTCTGTGCCTATTAATGCAATTATAGTGTCTTCATGCTTTGCAGGGATCTGTATTATCATCAATAAATTAGTGCCGGAAAAAGCATTTGAATACCTGATGGCACTTGTGGTTTCCACTTTGATTATTAACTGGCTGATGATATGTTATACTCATTTAAAATTTAAAAAATCGATCAGCAAATCCGGAGTTCAATCGAAATTTCCATCGATATTTTATCCGGTTTCCAATTACATTTGTATTGTATTTTTAGTCTTGATTCTAGGATTGATGAGCATTACAGGAATGGAAATACAGGTTATTTTAATACCGGTCTGGATAGGCTTTTTTATTTGTTATGTATAAGCTTTATAAACCTGAATAATATTATATAAACAGTACATTATATGTCTTGAAAGATGAAAGCTAGCTATTAGTTTTCATCTTTTTTATTTTCTTAAAGTAAATCCGGATATCATCAATAGAATTATTACTCTATTCTGAAACAAAATTTGGATATTTTTCGTACATTAGTAATGAAAATTATTTCCAATAAAAGGGAAAATTTTAATTTTTTCCTGTTGTTATTTCTTAAGGACACGCCGAACACCACTGTACAAAGTAGGCAAAACTAAAAAACACACACTTATGGCCAGTTTATTTCAGACTTTTACAAACAGCGTTAAGCATTGGTATATTCCATTGATATTTGGAATACTTTTTTTAATTTTTGGAATCTATGTATTTAGCGTACCTCTTGCGACATATGTGACACTATCTGTTTTTTTCAGTGTTTCATTTTTATTCTCAGGAATTACAGAAATATTTTTTTCTTTACAAAACAGTAAATCGCTGCAGGGTTGGGGTTGGTTCTTAGTTAGCGGGTTGTTGACAACTGCAATAGGGATTTATCTGATTGCTTATCCCCAAATTTCTATGACGATTCTTCCATTTGTTGTAGGTTTTACTTTATTGTTCCGTTCTTTTCAACTATTGGGATTTGCCTTTGACCTGAAAAGTATGAGGGTCATGAGCTGGGGAAATGCAGCACTGGCCAGTGTCGGGGGAATTATTTTTTCTTTGTTGTTAATATTCAATCCGGTATTTACTGGTATTTCCCTGGTTACATTAACAGGTGTTTCCTTTATTTTTTTGGGAATAGCTTCTATTTTTCTGGCACTTGATTTAAGAAAAGTAAAAAAAAATCCCAGGCAGGATAAATCAGGAATTAAGAGACAAAATCAGATCCATAGAGGATGAGATTGATAATCTGAGGAAATAGTGAATCTATATAATGTAAAGGGCTTTTTAGTCCTTTTTTTTATTGTGCACTGCTGAAGCAGGATTAATAATTTGTTACGTCAGCTGCTCAATGCTAAAAGTATTAAATCATGTTAATATGACTTAATATAAGAGAATAAAGTATTAAATTTGCGGTCTAAAAAAAAACTAATTAATTATGAAAACAAAATTACTATCGTTAGCCATATTGGCCTCTTCTTTAGCTTCTGCTCAATTGTATACACCGGGAGGTAATGTTCAAAGCTCTTCAAATAATAATATAGGTATCGGAACTAATGTCCCGGAAGGAAGTCTTGATATTAAAGCTAATGAAAATATTCCGATTATTAGAGGTAATGGAGGATATATCCCGACCGGATTGAGGTTTATTGATGATTCATATACCCAGGCCGGGCAGGTAAAGGAATGGAGTATATGGAAAGGGAATACCTTTAATAAGGGACTGTCATTTATGAGGTATGACGCTGTCAATCGTTGTGCAGGAGGAATCTGTGATGCTCCTTTATTCCTGGCAGATAATGGAAATATAGGTATACATACAAGTGCACCTCAGGAGAAACTGGAAGTTAACGGAAATGCTAAGTTCAATGATTTTATTAGTGGGGGAAGCAATTCCTGGATTTTTCATACTCCGGATGATGGTAGAAAGTCTTTGTATATTGCGCCAAAAAATGCGGGCAATACAGACTGGGATTGGACGAAATCATTCACAATTAACGGTGAAAATGGAAATGCTTTACTTAATGGTAAATTTGAGGCGAAAGAAATTAAAGTAACCTCATCACCCACAGCAGATTTTGTATTCGAAGAAAACTATAATCTTCCAACCTTAGAAGACATTGAAAAGCACATCAAGGAGAAAAAGCATCTTCCTGAAATTGCCTCAGCAAAAGTGATGGAAAAAGAAGGAGTGAATATCGGAGAATTTCAGATTAAGTTGTTACAGAAAATAGAAGAGCTTACCCTTTATTCCATTGAACAAAATAAACAGTTGAAATCTCAATCAGAACAACTGAAGCAACTTCAGGAAGAGAACAAAGATTTGATTTTACAGATTGAAGAAATCAAAAAATTGAAAGAGAGGGTACAGCAACTTTTAGGTGCTGGGAACAAATAGTACATAAGAGAATCGAAAATAAAAATTTATAACTATTTCAATTTAATAAAGAACATCAATAAGAATTGAATGTTTTTTATTCTTCTGATCCAGATTTCCCGTAAAACTTTTTGCCATTACTTTATGTAATAATAAAAAAATACGTCAAGTTTTGTCGTAAGGCAGAAATATATTAGGCTATATTAAAAATAATAACACACCAAAAAGTGTCAAAATTGGGAAAAGATTAAATTTGTACAAAAAAAGATATATGAAAAAAACTTTATCCATTATTGGATTAACTGTGTTTGGAATGCTTTTCTCCCAGGATATAGCTTTTAACAAATTATACGGAAATTCAGATCCTGTCAATTATTATCTGACTCATTATCCGGTACCGGGTTCAGATGGTTTAGATATCAAATGGTATGGAGGAATAAGGCTCCAGACAACAGGTTCGATATTACAGCTGCTGAATAACGGAAATGTAGGAATAGGAACTATTGAGCCTCAGACAAGATTCGAAGTTGCTAAAGAGAATAGTAATAATAAGAATGTAGTGATGGCCAGATTTTCAGCCTACGGTGCAACAGGAGGAAGTAATATGATCAGTATTGGATATCATAATACTGCTAACCTGGAATTGAATTCAGGATACACATCTTCAGGATTCAGGTATGGAGATTATGGAGATTTCAATATTGAAAATGATAATGAGTTTAATGCCAGTTTTGGAGCTATTAATTTTATTACCAATAAGAAAATACAACTGGCGATCAAACCTAACGGAAATGCCTTATTGAATGGAAAGTTTGAAGCAAAAGAAATTAAAGTAACTTCTTCACCTACTGCTGATTTTGTTTTTGACGAAAATTATGATCTTCCCAGGTTAGAAGATATTGAAAAGCACATTAAAGAAAAAAAACACCTTCCAGAGATTGCTTCTGCAAAAATGATGGAAAAAGAAGGAGTAAATGTGGGCGAATTCCAAATTAAACTGTTGCAGAAAATAGAAGAACTCACTCTCTATTCAATTGAACAAAATAAACAGATTAAACAGCTTCAGGAAGAAAATAAAACTTTAAAATCCGAATCTGAAGAGATCAATAAAAAACTGCACCACATCCTGTCCATAACAAAATAAAATATATAGATATAAATTTACGAATTATAGCTTTAACATAAAAAATTTCTATTGTAAAGGCTATTTTTGTTGCCTAAAACTTAATAACTATGAAACAAACACTATTGATTGCCGCAATGGCATTCTCAGGTTTAATCTATGCTCAGAATGCACCTGGATTAACCGTTCATGACACCAGAAATACCAACGATTTACCCTCTGCTTACAATCATGAAGTGAAGGCTGAGTTTAAACTCAGGGATGCGGTAGGAGTTCCCGGAAAAGGTAGTTATTCAGGGATGTTAACGATTGCTCCCTGGTTTGATAATTCCGGAAATAAGCGCCACCAGCTGAACTTTAATGATGGAGGTATTTTTTACAGAAATGCATTGTCGGCAGACCCTCAATGGGGAAGCTGGAGCAGGCTATTAACCCAATCAAGTGAGGGAAAAGTGAGAATAGGGGCATATAATGATCCTGGTTCCAATTCTGCATCTCTGCTAAGGGTGTATGATACTAACGATGTTATGATGGAAGTCACCAATTCATATGGAACATTCCAGATTGCTAAGTCGGGGTGTAATGGCTGCTATGGTGGAATGCCTGGTGATACGGTTTTAAGAAATCTTGGAAGCTCCCATAATATTATTATTGCACAGCCTAATGATAACGATGATGGTAAAACTTTTGTAGGGTTCCAGGATGCTAAAAGAGGGATCTGGATCAAATTCCTGAATAATGGAATTGCCAAGTTTGACGGTAAAATCCACGCTAAAGAAGTTGAGGTAAAAGCTAATGTCTGGGCAGATTATGTTTTCAAAAAAGACTACCAGTTGAAATCGTTGGACGAAGTAGAAAAACATATTTCAGAAAAGGGCCATTTGCCTAATATTCCATCAGCTGATGAAGTATTGAAAAATGGAATTAATGTTGCTGAAATGAACGCTAAACTTCTTGAAAAAATTGAAGAGTTAACGCTCTACTCAATTCAGCAAAACAAACAGCTTCAGGAAGATCGTAAAGTTTTACAACATCAATCAGAAAGGATTGAACAGCTGGAGCAGCACCTTCAGAAACTTTTATCAACTCAAAAATAATCAACCATGAAAAGAAAAATACTTTCCGTGTTTTCTCTGTTAATTGGTTTTCTGGGCTATTCGCAAACTGAAGTTTACTTCAAGTATGATGAAGCCGGAAACCAGCGATACAGAGGAACCGATGTGGCGGGAAAAAAGACCCAGGATATTGCCCTGAAAGAAGTTGCAGTCCGGGAAGAGGCCAAAGTAGCCACAGTTACCCTGCAAGCGCCTGCTATTGATGAAAAAACATTCTGGAAACAGATCAGACTTTATCCTGTTCCGGTGAATGATTACTTAACCATCGACTGGACCGAAGAAGTAGACGGATTAATAGAATCTGTTTCACTTTACCAGCATAGTACGGTCCACTGGAAATTCCAGCAACAAAACTCACCGGATTTAGGGCGTAAGATAAAAATTAATATGACCGGGTATGACTGGGGTGTTTATATTCTTCGCTTTACCTTAAAAGATGGAAGAGTCTTTGGAAGAAATGTGACCAAAAGATAAAAAACAGGAATAATCTAAAGATCAAGCATTGAAGGATTAAAATATTCTTTCAAGATTATAGAACCATTTCAATTATTAAATTATTAAAAACTAATAAACAATGAAGTTTTTTTCATCATTGATGTTGTCCTTGTGTTCGGTATGGGGCTTTTCGCAGACCATACTGTATCAGGCAGAATCTACCTCGCGGACGGTACAGGATCCGCAGACGGTGATCATGGCACAGGGATTTCATGTCAAATCGGATGTTTCGAATCCGTTTGTGGCGAAAATAGGTCCAGCCACGGAAAATCCGGGTGGAGGACCAACAAATTCAAATGCAGGAGCGAATAATCCTAGTGGAACATCTTCACCTACAGGTCAAAGTTTCCATGATACCAAAGGAAAAATTGAAGTAAACGGGGGCGGGCAATTACAATTTACTTTACCTATTGCCTTACCACCGGGAGTGAAAACAGTTGCCCCTCAGTTAAATCTTGTATACACCAGTGGTTCCGGAAATGGAATGGCGGGATATGGCTGGACCTTAATGGGAATAACTTCTATTTCCAGAATGGGAAGAAATATTGATAAAGACAAAGAAGCTAGAGAGATCAAAATGGATTATTCCGACTACTATAGCTTCAATGGCCAGAGATTGATTTTAAAGTCAGGGGAATATGGAAAAGATGGAGCAGAATATGTCACTGAAAAGTATTCAAATCTTAAAATAAAATCTCAGGGAACCCGCAATGGGGTTCAGGGTCCAATGCTTTTCCATGTGACCTTTGAAGATGGTTCCCAGGCCTGGTATGGTGACACAGTATCTAACGATCCCGCCCATGTAAGTGCAGCGAGAACGACTATGGAGTATAATCTGGTAAAATGGATGGATGCCCAGGGTAATTATATTACTTATGAATATGAAAGAAATACTGCTGTACCTACGCAGACTTCAACATCAGGAGAAGTAACCAAAATTAAAACTGTTAAATGGGGTGGTAATGAAAAATTAAACAAGCCTCATTTTAATGAAATTCAATTTAACTACGGTGTTGATAGAACTGTAAGAGAACTTTCGTATCATCAGGGATATTATTACAATCAGGATAAACTTTTAAGTGATATTGTTGTTAAAACCAATGCGACTGTTTTTAAGACGTATAAAATAGCATATACCAATAATAACACCAGTTATCAGTTTGTAGATACCATTACAGAAACCAATGCCAGCGGAGAATCTGCCAATCCTATTAAATTTGACAGGAAGATCGATAATACGACAATTAGGGGTGCAGAAATTTCCAATAATTTAAATTTAGATAATAAAAATATTTCTGATTTTGACGGAGACGGAAACCTGGACCTATTATTTTATCAACCGGCACGAGACGGATATTATGAGTGTCTGGATTATGATGATTATGGCCATTGTGATAGAGAAGGTGATTATATAGAGGGCACTGTTGCCGGTACTTATATTACCTACAATAATTTCTTTGGAGCCAATCCGGTAAGGGTTTCTGATCTTAATCTGACAGGTGCTTTAGCTATTAATGCTACATTAGCAAATAATAAAATGAGACCTGTAAAGTCTCTGTATACTCATAAAAAAGAAACCAATCAGATTAAATTTGATAAATATGTGCTTGATAATGGACAATATGTTCTGAACCAGACTAAAATTGTTCCTTCATCTTTGTATGACAAAACATATGTCCAGCCGAGAGAAAATCCAATGGACGGTTATTATGAGATAAGATCTTATGTTAAGGAATTCAGGGATTTAGATGTAAATGGAGATGGCCTTTCAGAAGTAATGTTTTCTGTAGAGAATATGACCACAATATACCCTTATACAGGCCCTATAATAGATCCGGTAACCGGTGAAATGGGGTTTCCCGATCCGAGTACTACTCAGCCACAATCCTCTAGCCAATTTGATTTTTATATCCTCAATCCGAATACTTCTGTAAATGATGCCTATTTGGTAGGCTCCGGGCCACGAGATCTTTTGAAAGAAGGTATAGCTATGGATTTTGATGGAGATGGTAAAGAAAATCTGGTAGAGGTTACAAAGAATTGGGTCAATAGTAATTTCTTTGTAATAAATGACGAGAATAAATATGTGATGCAGACCAATTATATTGGTTTTGACGGAGAAAAAGCAGGGATGGTTTTTGGAGATTTCAATGGGGATGGTAAAATGGACTTTATGGTTCCGCAGGGTACTGAAACATCCAATTGGAAACTATATATGAATCCGGGAAAAACACTTCCTGCCGGAAGTAGTGCACCAACCTTCAGGGTACAGGATTTTAATAATTTCTCCTATTATACTAAAGATCCTAAGATCGTTGATGAAACTTATAGTAGACAAGCAGCTATCTGGCATTTTGCCAAAGATTTAAATGGTGATGGTAAAAGTGACCTTGTTCGTTTTGAATCGCAGATCTTTAAAGCACACAAATGTTGTAAGGATATAGACTCAAGAAGAGGCTTTAAAATTATGGAATCAACAGGAGTTGATGCTAATGGAAATATTAAATTTGAAACCAAGTATGAAGAAGATTTATGGGGAATGTACTCCGAGATTGATTCTCATTGGATCCCGATGAATGTATCACTTCGTATCAATAAAGAAGACAATATCTTTTTTGTAAAAGCAGAGAACCATTTGTACCGCTATAGTTACTATGATCTGAAAAGCAGAGAAAGAATTTATGCCATCAACCAGGGAGGAATAAAAACTGAAATCGTATATAATGAATTGGATGCCAATGATACCGCAACAGCACAGTTCTATAAGCCTACCACCATTCAGACATATCCATACGTACAGGTTGAGCATATGCCACAGAACTTTATTGTTACCCAACTTAAAGAAGAAGGTAGAAAGCAAGATTTTAAATACAGGGATCTGATTATTAATTTACATGGCAAAGGAGTTATCGGGTACAGACAGGCAGCGCGTTCCACCTGGTACGCAGATGGTTTTGAAAATACCAAAATATGGTCTGGAGCAGAAATAGACCCTTTAAATGATGGGGTAACCCTTAAAGAATGGTCTATTAAAACTAACGATGATAATAAGATATTCCCGGCAAATATTTCTGAAAACAACAACGAGCTTTTAAATTATAAATCGATAAGCTATCTGAAAGATGAGTTGTTGAACGGACAGGTCATTACAGGCAATAGTGGGGTAGACAAAGCCAAAATTGTCACGGCAAGGGTTCCTAAAACTACATTGACTAAAGAATTTTTGACAGGAGTAACCAATTCAAGTACGATTACTTATGGCGATTATTATCTGCCAGCACAGGTTGTTTCTAACATCAATAATAATTATGGAATAACAACTTCGAATTTTGAGTATGATCATAATCCATCAGGTACAGGCTCTGATTATTTCATTGGTCGTTCAAAATCTAAAACAGATAAGATCCAGGCGTATGGAGATATCAAGTCAGCAAAAGTTGAATATACATACAATGGAAACCTATTAAAATCATCTAAAACATGGAACAGGGATAATTCCGAATATGTCCTGAATACCTATGATTATGATGGCTTTGGTAATGTGGTCAAAAAGGTTGTTGGTAACAGTGTAGATGCGATCACACAGACTACAATGTCAGCATATGATCCCAAAGGAAGATTCGTTATCAAGAAAACTGATAACCTGGGATTAGAAACCAATATTGATTATAACAATTGGGGACAAATTACATTGCAAACTGATCCTCTTGGAAATACCCTTGAAAACACATATGATAATTGGGGGAAACTCTTAAAATCTAAAACCAATATCGGAGGCACTACCACCTACCAATATACAAGAGATACAAATTCCAATATTGCAATTATTCAATATGATGCTGATGGAAATATTTCAAAGAAATATACCAACAGACTGGGGCAGGAATATAAGAAAGTAACAAAAGCTTTTGGGGCCAATAAATACATTGCAGTATATACCGTATATGATAAATTAGGAAGAAAGATCCGCGAAACAGAACCTTATTTTGATCAGGAATCAGGAGAATTGCCAGCTAATATTCAATGGAATGTTAATACCTACGATGATACTGTTTATCCTACAAAGGTTACCACTACAGGATTAGCCAAGATTGATGGCCAGGGGCTTATTACTTCATTTACAGGAAAAAAAAATGGAGTCTTATATCTCCGGAAATATTACTTCCGTAAAAGAAGTTAATGGGTATGGAAGAACCACTACCAAAACTATAGACGCATTAGGAAAAGTAGTTTCTACAACAGACAAAGGTGGAACTGTTATCTTCTCATACAATGCGGTAGGAGAACAAATAAAAGCACAATACGCTGAAAATATTGTCACTATAAAATATGACAATTGGGGACGTAAGTCAGAACTTAATGATCCTTCAAACGGAGTATATAAATATGAATACAACGGATTTGGGCAGACAAAGAAAACAATCAGCCCTAAAGGAACTAAAGAATTTACTTACAATAACTTCGGACAGCTTATTACACAAAAAGAAATCTCTACCGTGGATGGAGGTCAGGCTACCGATAAAACAATTACGTATACCTATGATAATAAAGGAAGAGTAATTTCCAAAAATGGAACTTCTAAAGGGAAAGCGTATGGTTCTACAGCAACATATGACCCACAAGGGAGACTTTTGGCTACATCAGAAAGCAGTAATGATAAGTATTTTATCCAGAAAGGAATTACTTATGATGAAAAAGACAGAATTGTTTCTTACGAAAAAAAGCTTATACTCTTCCGGAGTCCTGACTAAAGTAAATGTTGAAAACGTTTATAATGACTGGAACGGAGAATTGTATCAGATTAAGGATAAAAATTCGGGAAAGATCTTATGGGAATTGAAAGATGCCAATGAAAAAGGGCAGATTCTTAGTGCTAAACTGGGGGCAGCCACTATCAGTAACACTTATGATACCAATGGATTCTTAACAAAAGTGAATCATTCTTCACAAGTTAAATCCGGAATTCTTGATATAGGATATACTTTTGACGGCGTTAAAAATGAGCTGAAAAGCAGACGGACCACAGGTGACTTTAACATTATAGAATCATTCGATTATGATGATAATAACAGGCTGGTAAGCTGGACAGATCCCGTAACCGGGGCTAAGCCAAATAACCGGAATGTGTATGACGCTAAAGGAAGAATTCTGGAAAATGATCAGGTAGGTACCATAAAATATGGAAATACTGCCAAGATCTATCAGCCAACGGGAATGACATTAAATGCAGCAGGAACTCAGAATTATAATAATGACCTGATTCAAACCGTTATTTACAATGAAAACAATGATCCTGTATTTATTGATGGTGAAAAAGGAGATGTAGCATTCCAGTATGGTCTTACAAAAATGAGACAACGAGTTACCTTCGGAGGAAATTTCAATGCAGACAGCGATGGGAAGTTTACGAAGTTCTACAGTGAAGACGGAAGCTTTGAAGTGGTAAAAGATAACACCACCGGTAAAGAGAAACATGTTCTTTATATTGGGGGAACACCTTATGAAAGTAACATTGTTTATTTGAAAAACTACAATGAAACCGCAGGTTCGTATAAATTCTTGCATAAGGATTATCTTGGGAGTATCTTAGCCATCAGTGATGAGGTAGGAAATAAACTGGAGCAGAGACATTTCGACGCTTGGGGTAACTTTACTCATTTGCAAATAGGATCAGGAGCTATTATCACTAATAAAAAATGTTATCAACGCTGCTTCCTTATTATTAGAAAGAGGCTACACTAGTCATGAACATTTTGGAGAGATAGGAATTATTCATATGAACGGAAGATTATATGATCCGTTATTAAGAAGGTTCTTAAATGCAGATGAAAATATTCAGGATCCGACCAATACACAGAACTATAACAAATATGGATATGTATTAAACAATCCTTTAATGTTTAATGATCCTACAGGAGAAGAGCTTGTGACGCTATTTGCAATCTCTATGGCAGCTATTGTAAAAGCTATTATCATTGGAGCAGCTGTCGGGCTGGCAGCGTATACATTAAGTCTTGCCGTAACAGGTAACTTTGATCAATGGAACTTACTAGGAGCCTTTAAAGCCACCTTTACAGGTGCCGTCTCCGGAGCTGTTACATTTGGGATAGGAAGTTTATTCTCCGGCGCAGGCGGATGTATTACAGCGGCCGCGCAAATGATCAAAGAAACTGTTGGACAAATTGGTTTTGTGATGATTCAGG
Organism: Chryseobacterium sp. P1-3; assembly: GCF_000738495.1. Lineage (NCBI taxonomy): Bacteria > Pseudomonadati > Bacteroidota > Flavobacteriia > Flavobacteriales > Weeksellaceae > Chryseobacterium > Chryseobacterium sp. P1-3. The sequence goes on along the minus strand of NZ_JPEQ01000014.1, from coordinate 68,738 downwards.
CGGGAACGCACGCTATTGCACAAGGGATCTTAAGCTCTGTACAGGGAGAAAACTTCTTGGCTTCAGCAGCATCAGGTTTCTTAGGAAGCTTAGGCGCAGCAGCATTTGGAGCTATAGCGAAAGATTTTGCACAAAAAGCAGCTGGTCAGATATTATTTGGAGCCATCTCCGGTGGAATAGGATCGGAGCTTGCTGGCGGAAACTTCTGGCAGGGTGCTATAATTGGTGGAATTGTTGCAGGATTAAATCATACCATGCATGATCAGAATCCATTTGGCTTTGGCGATGATGACGATGATGATAAAATTATCAGCAAATTAACTCCGGCTCAAAGAAAGCAGTTAGAACAAATTAAATCCGGTACTTCATTAACAAAAGATATACTTGAAGAAACAGGATTAGCTAAAATTTTAGATAACTGGGTAGAAAAAAACGCCTCTCGGAAAAAATCTAAAAATAGGTGTCCTTGATTATTTAGAAATGGGTGGTACCATTATTTATGATCACAAATTGTCTCAGTTTAACGGAATCACTAAAAATGAACTTAAATTCAGATTTGTTAAAACCACTTCTAAAGGTCTTATTACAGCACATTTTGGTAGCTTGGCAGCAACAGCTGCTACTGCCAAATATGGTGCTACAGTAGGAGGCTGGGTTGGATTTGCTGTTGGAGTAGGAATCGGATTTTATATGGATCAAACGTATTTTAGAGCTATTAAATATTTTGATAACTTTATGACTCGTTTTGGTGGTTACATACAGAGGCAAGCTGTTTATAATATGTATAGAGGATTTTAAAAATGGAAGTTAAAAAAGAAGTATTAAGAAAATTACCTACATCCGGGTTATTACAATACGTAAATAAAGATAGTAAGTATGTGTCTCTAGCCGTAAAGTATGCTTATGAGATATTGAAAACTGAAAGAAATGTGCAGTTTTCAGATGAAGAGATAAAAAGAATAGAAGAACTGATCGCTTACAAAGAGCGTCAGGAAAATGATCACTTTAAAGTAGATCAGAATATTTTGGAGAATAGTGCTGAAACTGAAAAATATCCTATTCTTTTCTCTAAAAATGATATTATATTGGCTTCAACTGTTATTAACCCGATAGTTGGCGGAGTTTTATTTTTTGTTAATTTGAACAAAGTAAATCAGGTAAAGCCAAAAAGTATCTTTTTAACCATCGGATATCTTATTGCCGCTTTTATAGCTATTTTATTGTATAATACTTACGTCTCAGATCTTATAAGTAATTTTATTATTGAAAGTCTGAGTGGTTATTCAAAAAACAGATACTCGGAATTAACATTTAAAATAGCCTTTAAAATGCTTATTAATTTTTTATTGATAAGTTTTTTATGGAATAAGATTTTTGATAAACAAATGAAGTATAGAATATATAGTGCAACAATTGGTATTGTCATTTTTGCTGTCATATATTTATTTATTATTCCTATGTTTTTACATTAAATCAATATGTTAATCATGGAATAAAATTTATGTAATTAAATAATATTTCTTATACCTTAACACTTAGAAGCTATCCACCGTAAAGGGGATAGCTTCTTTGTATATTTAAAACCAAATAAAAAATATGTTGGTACTTATCAGAAATAATCAAACCCACCTCATAATGAGATGGGGCCCTTATTTTTTAAAGGAAAAATGATTTGTATTAGTCCCATTAATATGATTTTATTAAATTGCACTCTGAAAAACTAATCAAAAACCTATGAGAACAAAATTATTAATAATCCCCCTGAAATTATAGCGAACAGCAGATACTAATGCAGCATAATATACCTTTTTCAAAAGATTAAGGCTCTTTCTCTTATGGATATATTTCTAATAAGAAGCTCCGGAATTAATAGAAAGAAAAGAAAGCTATTAAATACAACAACTTTTAACATCAAAAAAAACATGAAACAAAAATTATTAGCCATAGCTGTCTTGATTTCGTCATTGATGTTTTCACAAACAACATTTTCTGAAGTTACAGTACAAAGCTATTCACCTACATTGTATTTAAAAAGAAATACAGATATAGGTGGTTTTACAAGAGGTATTCAGACGCAGAGCCTCAATGGAGATAACGGGTGGTTTTTCGGAGACCTGCACGGTTCTCAATGGATAGTTTCTAAAGGAGATCATCAAAATCGCAAACTGGTAGTCAATGAGAATGGAGATGTTGGAATAGGAACATCCTCACCTTTAACCAGACTTGATGTCAATGGTAATGCCAGATTTTCGGATTTTATAAGTTCTGGAAGTAATTCCTGGATTTTCCATACGCCTGATGATACAAGAAGAACCCTTCATATTGCCCCAAGAAATACTGCTGATAATGATTGGGATTGGGGGAAATCTTTTGTTATGAACGGAGAGAATGGAAATGCTTTACTCAATGGAAAATTTGAGGTGAAAGAAATTAAAGTAACGCTAAGCCCAACAGCAGATTTTGTATTTGAAGACAATTATGATCTTCCCAAATTAGAAGATGTGGAAAAGCATATTAAACAAAAGAAACATCTTCCGGAAATTGCTTCAGCAAAAGTAATGGAAAAAGAAGGAGTAAATGTGGGCGAATTTCAGATTAAACTATTACAGAAAATAGAAGAACTTACCCTGTATTCCATTGAACAAAATAAAAAAATAAATCAGCTGCAGGAAGAGAACAAAACCCTGAAATCTCAGTCTGAAAAGATTAATCAATTAGAGAAACAGGTCCAGCAGCTATTGAACTTTCAAAAAAAATAACCATGAAAAAGAAATTACTATCCCTCTCTTCTCTTTTGATAGGCTTTTTGGGGTTTTCACAAACCGAAGTCTATTTCAAGTATGATGAAGCGGGAAACCAACGGTACAGAGGAACCGATGTGGCGGGAAAAAAGACTCAGGATATTGCCCCGAAAGAAGTTGCAGTCCGGGAGGAGGCTAAAGTAGCCACAGTTACCCTGCAAGCGCCTGCTATTGATGAAAAAACATTCTGGAAACAGATCAGACTTTATCCTGTTCCGGTGAATGATTACTTAACCATCGACTGGACCGAAGAAGTAGATGGATTAATAGAGTCTGTTTCACTTTACCAGCATAGTACGGTCCACTGGAAATTCCAGCAGCAGAATTCACCGGATTTAGGTCGTAAGATAAAGATCAACATGACCGGGTATGATTGGGGTGTTTATATTCTTCGCTTTACCTTAAAAGATGGAAGGGTCTTTGGAAGAAACGTAACTAAAAGATAAAAACAGAATAATTTACAGATTAAAATTGAAAGATTAAATATTCTTTCAAGGTTATCGAACTATTTTTCAATTAATTATAAAAACTAATAACAATGAAATTTTTCTCATCATTGATGTTGTCTTTGTGTTCGGTATGGGGCTTTTCACAGACCATACTCTACCAGGCAGAATCTACCTCGCGGACGGTACAGGATCCGCAGACGGTGGTCATGGCACAGGGATTTCATGCCAAATCGGATGTTTCAAATCCGTTTGTGGCGAAAATAGGTCCAGCCACGGAAAATCCGGGCGGAGGGCCAACAAATTCAAATGCAGGATCTGGTAATCCAAACGGAACATCTGCTCCTGCGGGAAAGAGTTTTCATGATACAAAGGGAAACATAGAAGTTACCGGAACAGGACAATTAGAATTTACTTTGCCTATTGCCTTACCGCCGGGAGTGAAAAGTGTGGCTCCGCAAGTAAATTTGGTATATACTAGTGGTTCAGGAAATGGAATTGCGGGGTATGGCTGGAATATTTCCGGAATTACGGCAATTTCAAGAATATCAAAGAATATTGAAAGAGACGGAGCTAGCAAAGGAATTCAGCTGGATTATTCTGATGTTTATAGTTTTAACGGACAAAGGTTAATTTTAAAATCCGGTGAATATGGAAAAGATGGAGCAGAATATTATACAGAAAAATATTCTAATGCTAAAATCAGATCTGTAGGAAATACGTTGGGAATATCCGGACCGGATTATTGGGAAGTGACTTTTGAAGACGGTTCGCAAGCCAAATACGAAAGAACATTCTCAGACGGATTTATAGGTGGAGGATCTACTCCAACTTTAGATTATAATATTACCAAATGGAAGGATGCACAAGGAAATTATATTACCTATAATTATGAATATAATGGTAGTAATGGGGGCTTTAGAGAAGTAACAGGCGGCGTATCGAGAATATCCTATATTGCTTGGGGAGGAAATGAAATCTTGAATAAACCTCATTATAACGGAATTCAATTCAATTATAGTGACAGAGGATTTACTGAAGTGAATTACCTTCAGGGTTATAAATATAACCAGGATAAGATATTAAAAGAGATTATTGTCACTTCTAATGGAAACCCATTTAAAAAATATGGAGTAGAGTATACTGATAATGGTACAAGCTATCAGTTCGTTAATAAAATTACTGAATATAATGCAGCTGATGAAGCTGCTAATCCTGTAGAAATTGTGTATGAACCGGCAGCTGCTGGAAATGAAGAAAATAGCAGAGAAAGTGATGTAGCCACCACAAATACAAAAAAATACGGGGATTTTAATATGGATGGGATTACTGATTATTTAGAATTTTTACCCAATCCGGGATCTACGCCATCAGGACCGGTAGGATCATTGATTTTTAGAAGTTCTGTATATAAATCTGTCCCTCCGGTTCCATTACAGTATCCATTGGGAAGTTTTACCGAAGCTGAATTTGCTAAAGGAGCACCTATTGTTTTTAAGAAAAATAATATGGTGAAAAACAGTGTTGGAATTGTAATTCCTCATAAACTAAATACTCCAAGTGCGGCTAAGTCTGATTATGAGTTGCAGGTGTATTCTGTGGATCTTCAAAACTATAAATTCAATCTTGAGTATACCAAGCGTCTTTCTTATGACCAATATACAATGAATGATGGTGACGAAGATGATCCGGGATATTGGTGTACCTATTCAGGAATTATGATGCCTGAATTTACAAGCTATGATTATAATGGAGATGGAATATCAGAATTACTGATTAGTTTTTCGAGATCAAAAACATGTACAGACCCTGATATACTTAATCCTGTAGATCCTACTGTTCCACTAAAAACAGGGGGTACTTTAACAGAAGAACCGGCTCCTCATATTTTAGAACCATCTATCGATTCTACGAATACAGAATTTACAGGTAGTGTTCAACCGGAGAATTCTGATAACGTAAAAATCATAAATCCGGGAGGAATTACCACGACGCAATATGGCTCTTCTATTTTATTTGATCTTGATGAGAATTTAAGTTCAGATCAAAGTATCTATAAATATGAAGAAAGGTATGGTACAGTGAATAGAAAAGTACAATTTGCTGATCTTAATGGAGATGGGATACAGGATATCATCTGGCTAAATTTATCAAATGGAGAGATGACCAGGGTATTCAATATCCAAAAAACAGAAGCTGGAGCCTATACAACAGTCAATGTTGCCAACTTTACAGGTCAGACATTAAGCGGGTTTTTCCATGGTGCTTTATATGGAGACTTCAACGGGGATAGTAAAGTGGATATATTGGTTCCGCAAGCTAATAAATCCTACAATTGGAATTTATTTATTTCCGATGGAAAGCAGCTGAAGCAATCTTATATTAATAATTTTATTTTCTATTATTCAGGAACAGAAACAATTAGTAAAGATACGCATAATACCTGGTTTGAGAAAAGCTGTACCAGCGGAGTCAACAGATACTTCCAATACAATACGGCTGACTTGGATGGAGATGGAAAATCTGAAGTATTGGTTTCTAACGTTCTTATCAATGATCATCAATGGAATGCACATCATGACCAGGAATGGACTAAAACCCATGTCACAGTATATTCAGTAAATAAACTACCGGGAGCATCCAACAAGGGAATTGTTTATAATCCTCCTGTGGGAACAAGTTGGCCTTGGAACTCAATTCCTTCTAATGATAACATAGAGAATACTGCTATAATTGAAACAAACAGTAATATTAATTTTTACAGAACCAGAGACTGGAAGAAAAACTTCAATGAAAAAGTAATTCCGTTTAGTACCCTCTCATTAAACAGGGATAATCAACAGATTATCTTAATGGGAAGACCAGATGACTGTGCTGGTGTAGTAGGATGTCCTTATAATCATGTTATCCAGTATAATTATCCTTATGTCCCGGCTCTTGCCAGAGTTAAAAATATCAAGCAAGGAGGAGTCATTACAGAGTTGGTTTACCAGGAATTGAATTCAAAGGCTGATGCTAATTTCTATAAACCTATCAAAAAAGAGTTATATCCTTATTATGAATTGGAGCAAATGCCATTATCTTTGGCAGTATCCCAGCTGAAGCAATATACACCTGCGGGAGTATTGATACAGGATTTCAGATACAGGGGATTTTTAACTCATTTTACAGGAAAAGGAATTGTCGGATTCCGACAGTCAGCCCGTTCTTCTTTGTACGCGATCGGTAAAGAAAATACAAAAATCTGGACCGGACAGGAAATGGATCCGCTTAACGATGGAGTGCCTGTAAAAGAATGGTCGATAAGAACTAATGATGATTCAAAAGTATTCCCGGATGATCTTTCTGAGAATAATACTCAATTGTTAAGCTTTAAGTCTACAGTATATAAAACGGATAAGCTAATCAATAATCAGGTAGTTGCTAATATTCCTGCAGCCGATCAATCCAAGGTAGTAACGGCTACTGTACCTGTTGCGACAAAGATTAAAGACTTTTTGACCAATGTGTTGACTACCAATACAATTTCCTATGGAAATTACTACCTGGCTTCACAAACCGTATCGAGTATCAATAACGGTTTTGCAACAAAAACAACACAAATTGAATATGCACATAACCCGAATGGAACAGGAAAAGACTATTATATTGGCCGTTTATCTAAAAAGACAGAGGAAAATGCAGCTTATTCCAGTACCGCTAAGAATATTGAGCAATATACTTATGAAGATAATAAGCTGAAGACCTTAAAGACAAGTGTTGGAAACGATTCCAATAATTATATGCTGGAAGATTATGTCTATGATGGTTTTGGGAACGTGGTAGAAAAAAAAGATGACATCGAATGACGGCCAAACTCAGACTAACAAAACCCAATATGATGCTTTAGGAAGATTTGTAATAAAGAAAACAGACAACTTAGGTTTAGAAACCAATATTACTTATAACGATTGGGGACAAATCCTTACCCAAACAGACGCACTTGGAAATACATCAGTAAATACTTATGACAAATGGGGTAAAATACTGACTGCAAAAACAAACTTGAATGGGATAACCAATTATCAGTATACCATGGATGATTATGGAAATGCAACGGTTATTCAATATGATCCTAATGGAAATATCTCAAAGAAGACTACCAATAAGTTGGGCCAGGAGTTTAAGATTGTAACAAAAGCTTTTGGACAAGGGCAGTATGTTGCTAAAGATATTCAATATGATATCCTTGGAAGAAAGGTAGTAGAAACTGAACCCTATTTTGAAGATCAGTCTCCGTCTCAATGGAATACTATAGAATACGATGATTCCGTATTTCCCGCCAAGACAACACTCACTTCATTCACTGGTAAAAAGGTAATCAGTACTGTAGCAGGTCTGACAACAACTGTTAAAGAGGATAATGGTTATGGAAGAACGACAACGAAAACATTAGATGCTTTAGGAAATGTAATTTCGACCTCTGATAAAGGTGGGGTTATTAACTTTACTTATAATGCAGCTGGAAAGCAGATTAAAGCCCAGTATGCAGAAAATATTGTAACGACAAAGTATGATGATTGGGGTAGAAAAATAGAATTCAATGATCCATCTAATGGTGTCTATAAATATGAGTATAACGGTTTTGGGCAGACTAAAAAAAATAATAAGCCCTAAAGGAACCAAAGAGTATGTTTATAACAATTTAGGTCAGCTTATTTCTCAGAAAGAAATTTCTACTGTAGATGGCGGTCAGACTACCAACAAAACAGTTTCGTTTACTTATGATGATAAAGGAAGGCTGATTTCAAAGTCAGGAACTTCCAAAGGCAAAGCTTACAGTTCGAATATAGCTTATGATCCGCAGGGAAGAGTTCTCTCAACATCAGAAAGCAGCAATGAAAAATATTTCATTCAGAAAGGAATAACCTATGATGATAAAGGAAGAGTAATGTCTTATGAAAAACAATTGTATTCTTCCGGAGTCCTTACAAAGGTAAATCTTGAAAATGTTTATAGTGCCTGGAGTGGAGATTTATATCAGGTAAAAGATAAGAATTCTGGGAAAGTATTATGGGAGCTGAAGAGCACTAATGCAAAAGGGCAGGTTCTTCAATCCAGATTGGGAGCGGCAGATGTTAACAATATGTATGATAATAATGGGTTCTTAACAAGTGTTAATCATTCTTCACAGGTTAAACAAAACATTTTACAACTAACCTATTCATTTGATGCTATTAAAAATGAATTAAAAAGCAGGGTTACCGGAGGAGACTTTAATATTACAGAATCGTTTGACTATGATGACAACAACAGGCTGGTTAACTGGACGAATCCTGTAACAGGAGTTAAGACGCAAAATGCATTGCTAAATGTTTATGATGCCAAAGGGAGAATCCTTGAAAACGATCAGGTTGGAAAAATTAAATTTGAAAATTCTGCGAAGATATATCAACCGACAGGAATGACCCTTAATGCTGCAGGAACTCAGAATTATAACAATGATTTAATTCAGAATGTTGTTTATAATGAAAATAATGATCCTGTATTTATTGATGGAGAAAAAGGAGATGTTGCCTTCCAGTATGGATTAACATCAATGAGGCAAAGAGTTACTTATGGAGGCAACTTTAATACTGATGCAGATGGTAAATTCACCAAATTCTACAATGAAGACGGAAGTTTTGAAGTAGTAAGAGATAATGCAACGGGTAAAGAAAAACATATTCTTTATATTGGTGGAACACCTTATGAAAGTAATATTATTTTTGTCAAGAACTATACAGAGAACAACGGTTCTTATAAATTCCTTCATAAAGATTATTTAGGAAGTATCTTAGCGATCAGTGACGAAGCAGGAAATAAATTAGAACAGAGACACTTTGATGCATGGGGTAACTTCACTCATCTTCAGATAGGAAACGGACCAATAGAAACCGATATTAACAGAATTAAGGAGATTGCTAATACTGGAGGATTATTATTGGAAAGAGGGTATACTTCGCATGAGCACTTCATGGAAGTAGGAATTATCCATATGAATGGAAGATTATATGATCCTTTATTGAGAAGATTTTTAAATGCAGACGAGAATATTCAGGATCCTTATAATACTCAAAATTATAATAAGTATGGATATGTAATGAACAATCCTTTATTATACAATGACCCTAGTGGAGAAATTTTCGGATTAGTGCCATTATTGTCAGCTGTGATTATTGGAGCATTTGTAGGAACAGTTGCTTATATTGTGAGTTCTTTAATTACAGGACAAAGTATTACTTTGCTGGGAATTTTTAAATCCACTATATTTGGAGCCATATCAGGAGCCGTAACCTTTGGAATAGGAAGCATATTCTCCGTTGTCAAAGAAGGTGTGCAGGTTGCTACTGCGTTAGCAGATAGTTTAGGAAAGGTAGGTACCGTATTTGTACAGGCTGCAGCTCATGGTATTGCACAGGGAACATTATCATTGATGCAGGGAGGTTCTTTCCATCAGGCGCTTATTTCAGGCGCGTTAGGAAGCTTAGGAGCTAGCGCATTTGGAGCCGTTGCAAAAGATGTGGCAAACTCTGCATTAGGAAAAATTGCTTTTGGAGCAGTAGCTGGAGGAATTGGCTCTGAATTGGCTGGAGGAAACTTTTGGCAAGGAGCTGTTATTGGAGGAATTGTTGCAGGACTAAATCATGGATTACATGAGATGGATGGCCCAGGAGATGATAAACCAAAGAAAGGTTCAAACTATAAAATTCCTAGAACAACTGTGAATTTTAAAGTAGAGCAAGGTGCTGCGCTATTTATTCAAAAAGATAGCAGAAGTGTATTGGATATGGATGTATATACTATTAAGGGCACCATGACACTTCTAGGGAATGAGTTAACAGTAACAGCAATTGGAGCTACAACAAACTTGCAAATTAGTCCTTACTTTTTTGGAGAAATTAATGTCACTGGAAGCAGCCCATATGGGCTATCTACATTTAATGTTACGATACCTTTATCGAGAAGTTATGGTTATAGAGCTATAGAATCTGGTTATAGAGAAATCGGAACAGCAAAATATACACTTCCAAAAGGAACTAGTAATGTAGATGTTAGAATTAAAGCTGGGTATATCTTTAACTTACCTGGTTATGGTGTGGGAACACCTTTTCCAAAGACAACCGATTATAACTATCATTTTGGTAAAGGAGTAGGCCTTAATCAATATCCAATATTTCAATAATGATATATAAAGATTTATTTAAAATAAGCATAAACTTTATTGCAATAAAATTATTTATAGATTGCATTTCTATCGTTCCTGAAAAGATTCATGAATCTTTTCTGAAAGGAAACTGGATAAATAATGTAATAGTATATCTTCTTTTAAACTTTATAATTATTTTTCTACTGCTTAGATGTAATAATTATTTAGTAGATAAAGTTTTTCCGAAGAAAGAGAATTATTTAAGTAATAAAAATTCTTTATCAATTATTAAAGTCTCAATCATTATTTGTACTTATTATATTATTTTTACAACAGGTTTTTCTCTGATTAGTAGTATGATATTTACTAATGGAATTACTTTCAATATTATAATAGAAAAATTAAGTAGTATTATCATTTCTTTTTTTGCTACTCCAATTTTCTGATGTAATTGCTGAAAAAATAAAATCATTTATAAATGGATAATAAGGATTATAAAGAAAATCAAGAAAATGATTTTTTGGATGAATTTGAAGATTGGCATTCCCGCAAGTATAGCGATGATTATAGATTTAGAAATAAAACACCTTTCTTTGTTAAAAATCCTAATCGCTTAATTAATGGGATTTTATTTTTAACTATTCCTTTTTTAAGCTTGATAGTGTCTATTGTTTTAGGCCTTGGAGTAGGTTTCTATTTGTTTTTTTTTAATAGCTTGTATTCCTGGGAGCTATTTGATCATAAAACATTTTAGGCCCTGACAATATAGATATAACAAGCAAACGTTTTTAAATAAATATTACTAAGACTGTCTCATTGAGACGGTCTTTTTTTATAAAGAACGCGTTATTTATTTGGATGTGAAAGATGTAAAATAACGGATCAATTTCAAAAGTTGTGGAGTTTGGAATATTAAATCTAGTTAATTATCAATTTCACACAAGGATTTTTGTCTGGTGTTGATACTATAAAGCGAAGACTGTGTCAACTTTTGATTAACCCAAATTTCGAGACTAATCCAAAATTGAATTAAAATCATGTTAGAATAAAAAACAAAAAAACCACCCTTTAAAAAGGATGGTTTGTAGACCCACAGGGATTCGAACCCCAGATGACTGAACCAAAATCAGTAGTGTTACCGCTACACCATGGGTCTCTGTTTGTTTTAGTGGTGCAAATTTAAAGCTTTTTTCTTTATTTACAAGAACTTTTTGAAATTTTTTTTTAAATTTACTGTAGAATTTATTCATGGAAAACATGCTGATAGACTTCAATAATCTCAATATTAATCAATTATCTTTCAATACCGGATTTGAAAAAAAAAGTGGAGGCATTCCTGGAAGAATGGTACTCTGATGGAAATACGGTAAAAGTACAGACCTCAGGCTCTACCGGAACTCCTAAAATTTTTGAGATTGAGAAAAACAAAATGATCAATTCAGCAGTGATGACCTGCAATTTCTTGGACTTAAAAAAAGAAGATACAGCATTATTATGTTTGCCGGTAGAATATATTTCAGGGAAAATGATGATCGTGCGATCTATTGAACGGAAATTAAGATTATTTATTTCAGAACCCTCTTTACGGCCTTTGGAAAACTTGAAAGATGAAATAGACTTTTGTGCCATGACACCTGTCCAGGTGGAAAATTCCCTGGACAAGCTTTATCTGATCAAAAACCTGATTATTGGAGGAGCGGCCGTTTCTGAAAGCCTGAAAAATAAAATTCATCAAATGAAGCTTAGCACCTCGAATCGTATTTTTGAAACGTATGGAATGTCAGAGACCCTTTCTCATATTGCTCTAAAACAATTGATGCCGGAACCGGAAGAATATTTTACAGCTTTTGAAAATGTATCTGTTTCTTTAGATGAAAGAGATTGTTTAAAAATATTTGCCCCCAATGTAAATGCCGAAGTTCTTCATACTAATGATTTAGTTGAAATTAAAAATAATAATCAATTCAGGTTTTTAGGACGAATAGATAACGTGATCAACTCAGGTGGAGCGAAAATTTTTCCGGAAGAACTTGAAGCTCTGGCCAAAAGAGAAATTTCAAATGAAGTTGTTTTTGTTGGAGTAAAAGATGAGAGTTTGGGACAGAAATTGCTGGTGGTCATAGAAGGAAGTGAATCAGAGTCTGTCAGAAAAATTATTTCTGAACTTCCATTTGAAAAAAAAATTTCATAGACCAAAAGAAATTATTTTTATCAATGAAATGCCAAGAACTCCTAATGGGAAAGTCAACAGAATTGAACTCCATAAAATTATTAATGAAAACAGATAATTTCATTTAAACCACTGAATTCAAAATCTGATACAATGAAAAACTTTTCAAAAGAACTTAGTTTTAAAACTTCCAGAAGCAGTGGTGCAGGAGGGCAAAACGTCAACAAAGTGGAGACCGCTGTTACCGTTCTTTGGAATGTCGAAGCATCTGAATTTTTCAATGAAGAAGAAAAACTATTAATTCAGCATAAACTTAAAAACAGGATCAATGCAGAAGGTTTTTTATTCCTGAACGTTTCTGAAAGCAGAACCCAGCTGATGAATAAAAATAAAGCGATTGATAAGATAATCGAACTGGTTAATAAAGCATTGGTTATTCCTAAAAAAAAGAACCGCTACAAAACCTTCAAAAGCCCAAAAACAAAAAAGATTGGATAACAAAAAAAAGCTTTCTGATAAAAAGGAAAACAGAAGATTTAAATTGTAGTAACTGTTTAATAGAAAATCTTATTTTTGTCGAAATTTTCAAAATGATAAAAAAACTACTTCTATCAGGAGCTATTTCGACTTCTTTATTTTCTTTTGCTCAACAAAAATTTTCATTCATCCCATCAGTAGGATATGGATGGAGAATTGCAGAAACTCCTTCCGGACTTTCAAGAGAAGAAAGAAATTATATTAAAGGGTTAAAAAGTGGTCTTCATATTGATCTTTCTGCTTATTATCACCTTAGAAATATTGGAATCGGATTAAAATTTTCCAACTACAGTGCTTCAAGCAATGGAATATTATCTGCACGCAATTCCCAGGGATATTATGTTGCTGTTCCGGTGAGTACAAATGATAATATTACATTCTTCGGGCCTTCCATCATGTATTCCAACTATAATGAACCTACCAATCATAAATTGTTTTTTGATGTAGCATTAGGGGTTATTTCCTATACTACAAAAACCGGAAATGTAAAAGGTACTGGCTCTAATCTTGGCCTGGATGCCGGTTTGGGTTACCAATATGCACTTTCAAAAAATATTTTTATAGGACCAAAACTGAGTGTAACGGCAGGAACATTAAATAAAATGACGATTAACGGGACAACCGTAAACTTTGGTGATAAGGAAAAAGAGGGATTAACCCGTGTTTCCTTAAGCGGAGTCGCTACATTCCATTTTTAAGTTCTATATTTGTTAGAATTAAAATAACAATATCATGACAGCAACAATCTTTTTTTCGGCAGAACGCAGAGGAACGGGGTTGTTGCTGTCATTGCTCTATTTACACACAGATTCTTTCCTGAAAAGTTCTAAAGACTTTATCAATTAAGCCCTGTCAGGATCCAAGGCAGGGAATCATTCCGGATTTTTTATTTATCATTTTGCGGTTTTCCAGAGAAGGAGGTTATTAATGCCTGGCTTCTACATTGGATCATCGGAAATATTCGCATCCTCATTTAAAAACTGAACAAATGTCAGATCATATTATTGTAACTACCGGGATTTACGATGCTATTAAGGATACATTAAGAAGGAAAAAAGTTAGCATTGAAGAAGAAAAAAAGACTTACAGAAGAATTAAGGAAAGCCAGGCAGGTACTGAGAAGGGAACTGCCTGAAGATATCGTTACAGTTAACAGAAAAGTAACTTTAAAAGACCATACCCTGGGCCAGGAGCACGAATATATTTTTGTACCGTCTACCAAAGAAAAGCTTAAGAAAAATAAACACTCTATCCTTTCCAATATTGCACTGGCAGTAGTGGGATATAAAGTAGGGGATATTATCAATTGGCCTTTTAAAGATGGCGAGAGAAAAATTGAAATTGTAAAAGTAGAAACCTGGGAAGGATAAACTTTCCTGAATGCTACATATAGGTTGAATTTATGAGAAAACGTAGTCCATTTGGACTGCGTTTTCTGTTTCCGGGATACGTATAAATATTGAAAAATGAGTAAAGATTTCAAATATGATCATTTTAAGAACACAATATTTTCTCCTTGATAAAATTGAGCGCATAATATATTTTATCATATCTGTTCAATCTGTATCTGGGAAAAATAAATTAATATCGTTATGTTCCATTTTATTGGTCTTAGCCTCGTCTCATTTAACAAATGATAAAAAATAACTCCTCTGTGAGACTTTCTGCAAGTGCATAAGCCGCAATCCATTTTTAAGTTTTATCTTTGCAAAAATTTAAAAAAAATGAACAAACCAATTTCTGAATTTATAGAGAAATATTACCTGCATTTCAATGCAGCAGCGTTGGTAGATGCTTCAAAAGGATATGTGGCACACCTTAAAGATGGTGGAAAAATGATGATCACTCTGGCAGGGGCAATGTCTACTGCTGAGTTAGGTAAAATTCTTGCAGAAATGATCCGTCAGGGTAAAGTAGACTTTATCTCTTGTACAGGAGCTAACCTTGAAGAAGACCTGATGAACCTTGTGGCTCATTCACATTATGAAAGAGTTCCTCATTACAGAGACCTTACTCCGCAAGAAGAATGGGATCTGTTGGAAAGAGGACTAAACAGAGTTACAGATACCTGTATCCCTGAAGAAGAAGCATTCAGAAGATTACAAAAACATATCGTTGAAATCTGGAAGGATGCCGAAGCAAAAGGAGAAAGATATTTTCCACACGAATATATGTACAAAATGATCCTTTCCGGAGTTTTAGAGCAGTATTATGAAATTCCGAGAGAAAACTCCTGGATGATTGCTGCTGCCGAGGCTAATTTACCAATCGTAGTTCCGGGATGGGAAGATTCTACCATGGGTAATATTTTCGCTTCTTACTGTATCAAAGGAGAGCTTAAGCCTTCTACCATGAAATCAGGTATTGAGTACATGACTTATCTTGCAGATTGGTATACTAAAAACTCAGGAGGTAAAGGTGTTGGATTCTTCCAAATCGGAGGAGGTATCGCAGGAGATTTCCCTATCTGTGTAGTGCCAATGCTATATCAGGATATGGAAATGCATGATATTCCTTTCTGGTCTTATTTCTGCCAGATTTCTGATTCTACAACATCTTACGGTTCATACTCAGGGGCGGTTCCAAACGAGAAAATTACTTGGGGTAAACTGGATATCACTACACCGAAATTTATCGTTGAAAGTGATGCAACAATCTGTGCGCCATTGATGTTCTCTTACATCCTGGAGAATTCTTAAGAAGAGACTCTTTGCGAGACTATAATAATAGCGTTTCCATTTCTGGGAGCGCTTTTTTTATTTCCAGACTTTCAGTTTTTATCTCTCGCAAATTTTACAGATTAGGCAGATTCTGTGATAAGGTATAGAGGGTTGGAAATCGCAAAGGCGCCAATTCTTTTACATGCATAATGTTTTAAGGCGCAAGGATTTTATCTTCGATAAAATTGCATACCGCTGAATAATATTGCCATGCATACACAAATACATTATAGATGTTTATTTGTGTGTATAAAAATGTTATTCGTGCATTAGTGTCAATATGCATGATATTGGTCGAAGTCCTTTGCGCTTTTATGATTTCCAACAAATCTGTGTAATCAGCAAGATCTGCGAGCAAAATATTTAAGCGTCATTTGGATCTGTAAAAACCTGTGTCATCGGCGGAAAAATAAAATCAATCCAATGAATTAACCAGTACAAAATAACGGTAGGCCAGAATTCCTTTTTCTAGCTTTGTCAGCTTATTGGGATCTTTCTTACTCAGCTTCGGAAGAACCTTTTTATTCACAGCATTAAGCAATCGGAAAAATGATTTTTTCATATCTTTATTCTTTTAATGAAACATCATTGAATAGATGAGAGTCCAAAAAATGATGCAACATTTATTAACAATAACTTGATATAATTCCTAAAAGCATGGATGAAATTTTCAAACAACAGGTTTATGAGGTAACAAGGCTTATTCCCAAGGGCAGGGTTTCTACGTATGGCGCTATAGCCAAAGCGGTAGGTTATCCTAATCATTCACGGCATGTAGGGAAAGCAATGGGCGGTTGTCCTGAAGATGTACCTGCCCACCGTGTCATTTCCAGCTCAGGAACATTGTCTGTTCCGGAATTCCAGAAGCGGCTGGAAACTGAAGGAATCACTGTGGAAAATCTAAGGATTAAGAATTTTAAAAAGCTGTTCTGGGATCCGATGAATGAACTATAAAATTTTTTCATTAACCATTAGCCAGCATATCGGCATAAATTTGTATACTAGTAGCAAAAATGGAGTGTTTTTGTAAACACAAAGTTCTTTAGTATTATCAATAAGAATATATAAAAAAATCACTCATACCATTGATATAAGTGATAATATTTCAGAGTCTGAAAATATATTATTTCTTAGTTCTTGAAGGGATTTGAGAACCTTTCAATTCCTCTTTCAGTTTTTCATTTTCTTCTTTTAATAAAGCGATATAGCCCTGAAGGTTCTCAATAATTGATCCGGGAATATTATTAAACTGATTAAAGTTTCCATTTCCTCCTGAAGAACTGTCATTAAATACTGGATGATCATTATTAACAACAACCTTAGGTTCCTCTTCTTCATAAATTTCCTCTAGAGGCACATCCAAAAAACGGGCAATTTTCTCCCATTCATCAGGGATGATCCTTACATCACCACTTTCTTTTCTGCTGTAGTTTGACACATCTGTCGCAATAAAATCAGCAACCTGCTGTTGCGTATATCCTTTTTGCTTTCTGATGAAACGTAATTTTTTCTTTTTGCATGACCGACATTTTTATACAAAAAATGGCAAAAAAGCATAATCTATACAATAAAAAATAGAAAAAATATCTTTATAGGGCTAACTGTTAAATAGATGCACGGGAAAAATTCATAATATTAATGCTTCATGTAATATTATTGAATATTTTCCACGTTTTACACCAGTCCAAAAAGCGCATCATACAAAGTTATAAATAACCCAGTCCAGATAAACAATGTGATTTGTTTTCCAATTTTCTCACCATAAAAAAAGACTGCTTCGAATGAGGCAGTCTTTAGTAATTATTTTTCAAGTTGCTTGTAACTTCTCTGTATAAAATCAGTAAGGTCTTTTCCTTTCAACAGATTCTGAGAAAGTTTCGCAAGGTCCAGCGCATATTTGATCAGGCTTTCTTTCTTTTCGGCATTTTCAGTTTTTAAAATCTGATTGGAAAGTTCACTGTTGGAGTTCACCACAAGATTGTACATCTCCGGGAAACCTCCCATTCCAAACATGCCACCTCCGCCTGTTGCCTGCATTTCTTTCATTCTTCTCATAAATTCAGGCTGGGTAATGGTAAACGGCGCATCATTACTGTCTAAATCTTCAAGTTGTACAGTGAATTTAGTATCCTTAATGGCTTCTTCCACATTCTTTTTCAAAGATTCTTTTTCAGTTTCAGTCAATTTTGAGATAACCGGTTCATCTTTTTTGATCAGGTTATTGATATGATCTGCATCTACTCTTGCAAATGAAATATTTTCCTTGGAAGTTTCCAGTTTCTGGATAACGTGTGAAATAATCGGAGAATCTAACAACAAAACTTCATATCCTTTATCCTTGGCAGACTGAATGTAGCTGTGTTGTTCATCCGCATTCGTAGCGTACAGGATAACCAGTTTATTATCTTTATCCGTTTGTACAGGCTTGATTTTTTCAACCAATTCATCCCAAAGGAAATATTTTCCGTCTGTCGTAGGGTATAATGTGAACTTATCCGCTTTTTCCGCAAATTTTTCTTCCGTTACAATACCGTACTCGATAACTACTTTGATGTCGTTCCATTTCTTCTCATAATCTTCACGGTTTTCATTGATCAGAGAAGACATTTTGTCGGCTACTTTTTTAGTGATATAGGAAGAAATCTTTTTTACAGCACCATCTGCCTGAAGATAAGAACGGGACACATTCAACGGGATATCCGGAGAATCAATTACTCCTCGCAGAAGCATTAAGAAGTCAGGAACGATACCTTTTACTTCATCCGTTACAAATACCTGGTTTTGGTAAAGCTGGATTTTATCCTTATCAATATTTAAGTTGTTACTTAATTTCGGGAAGAATAAAACTCCGGTAAGATTGAACGGATAATCAACATTCAGGTGAATATGGAATAGAGGCTCTTCAAACTGCATCGGATACAGTTCGTGATAGAACTTCATATAATCTTCATTCGTAAGCTCACTTGGTGCGATAGTCCATGCCGGAGTCGGATTGTTGATAATATTATCTACTTCCTCAGTTTCAGCAACGGCACCTTCCGGAGCATCTTCCGGTAATGGTAACGTATGTGTTCTTGTTCCGAATTTGATTGGAACAGGCATGAATTTGTTATATTTTAAAAGCAACTCACGGATTCTTCCTTCTTCTAAGAATTCTACAGAATCTTCTGCGATGTGAAGGATGATTTCCGTACCTCTGTCAGTTTTGTCGGTTGTTTCTTCAAGAGTAAATTCAGGACTTCCGTCGCAGATCCATCTTACTGCCGGCTCATCTTTATAAGATTTTGTCAGGATTTCCACTTTTTCCGCTACCATAAATGCAGAGTAGAATCCAAGTCCAAAGTGTCCGATAATCCCGGAATCCTTTGCTGAGTCTTTATATTTTTCCAAAAATTCTTCAGCCCCGGAGAAAGCAACCTGGTTGATGTATTTTTCAACTTCTTCACCAGTCATCCCGATACCCTGATCGATGATACGTAATGTTTTTTGCTCTTTATCAATTTTAACTTCAAGTTTCGGGTTTCCGTATTCAACTTTTGCTTCGCCGATACTTGTTAAATGTTTCAATTTTAAAGTAGCATCCGTAGCATTGGAAATTAATTCTCTTAAGAATATTTCATGGTCACTGTAAAGAAATTTTTTTAATAAGCGGGAAAATATTTTCCACAGATACATTAATATTTCCTTTAGTCATAATATTTTAGATTTTTATTTTTCAAATCTTTCTCAAAAAAAAATACCATGGAAAATAAAGTGACAGAATGGCATTTTTTTTGTGTATAGAGAAACAGGGATATCATATGAAAATTGTCAAAGAAATATCTTACTTTTAATTCTTAAAATTTTTTAGAAATGAAGTTGAAATGTACAATTTTTATTCTGCTCATCATAACCTGCTGGATGTATGGGCAGAAAAAGCCTTTAGACCATTCTGTCTATGACAGTTGGCAAAATATAGGCACAAGAAAAATCTCAAATGATGGGAAATGGATTGCCTATTCTGTAGATGTTCAGGAAGGAAATTCTAATCTTTTTTTATATTCCGTTAAGAATAAAACTTCAAAGAAATTTGCAAGAGGAACAAAAGTAGATTTTACGAATGATTCCAGGTTTGCTGTTTTTCAAATCCGTCCTTTGTATAAAGATTTAAAAGCAGTAAAAGACAAAAAGCTCAAAAAAAGCAAACTAACAAAAGACAGCCTTGCAATCGTTGATTTTTTGAATGGTCAAACAGAGAAAATTCCTAATGTAAAAACATTTAAAATTCCTGAAAAAGCAGGATCTTACGTTGCTTATCTTCTGGAAAATCTAAAAGATAAATCTTCAGACGATTCTGATAAAGAAGATGGAGAAGAAAATAAAGATGAAGACAAAAATGCAAGGCCATTGCAGTTGGTTGTGCGGAATCTTTTGGACGGGAAAAGTACAACCTATGATAATGTAATCCGCTATGAATTCAGTAAAAATGGAAAGCAGCTTGCTTTTATTACTAAAAAAACCTGAAGAGAAAGCCAAGGATAAAAAAAACGGAAAAAGATGCTGACGATGAAAAATCAGCGGATAAAAAAGATAACGACAAATCAAAACCAAAGAAATATAGCCTTCAAACCGTACAATTGGTTGATCTGCAAAAAAGAACTGTAACTAAAATTTCGGAAATGGAAGGAGATTTTTCACAGCTGTCTTTTGATGAAGAAGGAAATCAGTTGGCATTTGTAGGAACTTCTTCTGCACAGAATGATCTGGTAAAGCTATATCAGCTATATTACTTTAATTGTAAAACGAACAAAAAGGAAATCATAACCAATGAAAATGCCCAAATGAAGAAAGATTGGGTAATCTCCGAAAACCGTTTACCTCTGTTCAGTAAAAACGGGAAGCAGCTGTATTTTGGGGTTGCTCCCAAACCGATTGCCAAAGATACTGCCATGATTGCCAATGATCATGCTGTTTTGGATATCTGGAATTACAAAGATGATTATCTGCAAACGGTGCAGCTAAAGGAATTAAAAAATGACTTGAAGAAATCGTATGCGGCAGTAATGCAAACGGAAAAACCCGATTTCTTTAGAAATATTGATGGGGAAGACCTGGATACTTTACGATTGGTGAATGAAGGAAATGCCGGATTTGCATTAGGCATTACCAGTTTGAACAACCGCATTTCCTCGCAGTGGGAAGGTTCAACAAAGAAAACCTATTTTCTTATCGATAATAAAACAGGAGAAAGAACGGAAATCGTTAAAAATCTGAACGGCTCGGTTGCTGTATCCCCGCTTGGGAAATTTGTCGTGATTTTCGACAGGGAAAAAGGAGTATGGCTAAGTTATAATGTTAAAACGAAGCAAACATTTCCACTCAGCACAGGACTGCCTGTTTCTTTCGTGGACGAAGAGTTTGATATGCCGGATTTCCCAAATTCTTACGGTATAGCATCCTGGACGGATAATGATGAATCAGTAATTATTAAAGACCGTTTCGATCTCTGGGAGTTTTTCCTGAACAGTTCAAAAAAACCAAGAAATATCACGAATGGCTATGGACGTAAACATAAAATAACATTCGATACTTACGACCTGGATAAAGATATTAAAAGTTTAAACCGAAAATCTCCTATTTATTTATCGGCGTTTGATAATACAACCAAGGCGAACGGGATTTTTAAAACATCTGTTCATTCAAATGCTGATCCTGTAAAAATCCAAATGGAAAATGTCTGGGGATACCGCAGTATTCAAAAAGCAAAAAATGCAGAAGAATATATGGTAATAAAAGAATCCTACACAGATTCTCCCAATATTTTTTCGACATCAGATTTTTCAAAACAACAAAAGCTGAGTGATACTAATCCACAACAAAAGCTTTACAATTGGGGAACGAACGAATTGGTGCATTGGACTACGCCAAAAGGGAATACTTCTACAGGAGTTTTATATAAGCCGGAAGATTTCAACCCCAATAAGAAATATCCTATGATTGTCTATTTCTATGAAAAGCTTTCAGATAATCTGAACCGCTATGTAGCACCGGCTCCCACGCCCTCAAGATTAAATATTTCTTATTTTGTAAGCAACGGTTATCTGGTCTTCACACCTGATATTTCGTATACAGACGGTTCTCCCGGAGAATCTGCAATGGAATATATCAATTCCGGGGTTGAAAAGCTAAAACAAAATTCCTGGGTAGATGGTACTAAAATCGGGATCCAGGGACAAAGCTGGGGAGGGTACCAGGTAGCCTATCTGATTGCCCATACCAATATGTATGCAGCAGCCTGGAGTGGTGCTCCTGTTGTCAATATGACTTCCGCCTATGGAGGAATCCGATGGACTTCAGGAATGAACAGACAATTTCAGTATGAAAAATCACAAAGCAGACTGGGGAAAAACTTATGGGAAGCACCGGATCTTTATATTAAAAATTCACCACTTTTTACGATTGATAAGGTAAATACTCCGGTTGTCATTATGAGTAACGATAAAGATGGAGCAGTGCCCTGGTATCAGGGAATTGAAATGTTCACAGCATTGCGCCGCCTCGGAAAACCCGCATGGCTTCTGAATTATAATGGCGATGATCACAATCTCATGAAACGCCAGAACAGGAAAGATATCCAAATCCGGGAACAGCAGTTTTTTGATTATTACCTTAAGGGAGCTAAAGCTCCGGTCTGGATGACAAAAGGTATTCCGGCCACCCAAAAAGGAAAAGACTGGGGATTTGAGCTGACAGATGATAAACCTTAATATTAAAACCCCGGCGGAGCCTATGGCTCCGCCGGGGTTTTGTTTTAAAATAACTCTTTAAAAAAAATCAGAAAATGTCACAATGGCATTTTTTTTTATGACGAGCCTATTCATCGCTTTTATTATATTTACCGCCAATTATCATAACAATATGGGAATCTTTGATTTTTTTTAAGAAAAAAAAGTAGCGGACAGGAGAAGAGCAGTACCCCGGTTCAACAGTATGGAGCAACAAATGTAGAGATTGCAGAACCAGAAATAGAAGAGACAGTAGAAGAAGTTATACAAACAGTGCAGGAAGTTTCCCTCCAACCTGCAGAAGAGAAAAAAATAAATGAGCAGTTTGAAAAAATCAGGATTTATAAAGATTATATCGTATATTCTATTGCGCTTCAGCTAAGAGGGGAGTATATGCCTCTGGCGGCTTTTGAAAAAGGGGATGGAATCGTTGAGGGATTTGCATATACGGTAACTGAAGATGCCTATGCATTTTCTCCACAAGATGCGGTAGGGAAGATGGAAGAAAAGTTTGAAAACGAACTTCAGGAAGGGAAAATAAAATCTTATGTAATTCTGTATCATTCTCAGTTTAACGATAACGGTAATCATACTCCGGCAATAAAAGAAGGAGAATTTAAAGCGATCTCACTTTCTTATCATTTTAAAGGGAATGGCAAGAAACAAATCGGACTTCCGTATATTTTCGAAAACGGGAATATTACCTATAAAGGTTTTGCTGGGTTTTCTCACGAAGAAAATAATGAAATCATGAATCATCAGCTGATAGATGGTAAAGAGTATTTTCCCAATACAGAAGGAATTACAGCTCCTGAGACAACTAATGAAGCGGGAATTATCATAAGAAAGTCAAATGTTCATAACCTTGTGAATACATGGAGTGGTATTTTTGGCCATGAGAATTTTCAGACTAAAGATTACGGACAATACCTGACAAACGTTTTAATGCAGTCTGCAGTCCCTGATCCTTCCGGAGAAAGTAATCATAAGACGGAATTTGAAGATGTAAGATTTAAAACCATCTTTACAGAAGAAATGAGTACAATAATCCCGGAAGTAAAAACTGATTATACTTTAGATTTTGAAACAAGATCGATCAGGGAATGGGAAAATGCATTGAATCTGAATGCGATTGTAGCCGGCCCGGCCCGGGATACTTTCGGAGTTTGGTTCTTTGCAACCGATTATGCCGAAAATAGGAATACATATCTGACACAACCACATCTGAAGGTGAATGTGAGCGGAATTGTTTTCATTCTTGATGTTCATACGAATACGGATTTACCTGATGGTACCAAAATGAATGAAGATTTCACAACGTATGTACCAAGCCAGGACCTTCCTAATTATGCATGTTTTGACTTCATTGCCCAGCTTGTAGACTTTAAAGAAACGACATTGCTTGAAGACAGAAGCATTAAAGGATATATCCTGAAGCTGAAACTGATCACCCATGAAGAAAATGAAGATTTCTTCACTATTGATGCTTTTGTGAATAAAGAGAATATGAGATTCGATACGTTAACAAAAGGAATGAAGGTTACTGGAGCTTTACAGCTACAAGGTAAAATTGTAGAATAATATCAAAAACATAAAAATAAAACGAGACTGTTCCAAAAGAGCAGTCTCGTTTTAATATTCCTTTATTTTTAAAATCTGTTTAACCGCTCCATAGGAACAATATGTTCATAGAATTTATACATTGTTGAAGAGGAGCTCCGTAGGAGCGACCTGTTAATCAATCTTAAAATTTGTTGAAAAATTACGGATTTATAAAAATAAAAAAGGCAATCCTAAGACTGCCTTTCCATTATTTTTTGAAAACTTATTTGTTGTTTTTCAGTTCTTCCTTGATTTTGTTTTCCAATTCCTCGGCTAATTCAGGATTGTCTTTTAAAACATCTTTTACAGCATCACGCCCCTGACCTAATTTAGATTCTTCGTAGCTGAACCAGGAACCGCTTTTCTTCACAATTCCCATATCTACTGCCGTATCAAGAATTTCTCCAACTTTAGAAACCCCTTCACCATACATAATATCAAATTCTGCCTGTTTGAAAGGTGGAGCTACTTTGTTTTTCACAATTTTCACTTTCACACGGCTTCCGATGGCTTCATCACCTTGCTTGATTGGTGCACTTGCTTTTCTGATATCAATTCTTACAGAAGCATAGAATTTAAGAGCATTACCTCCGGTAGTGGTTTCAGGGTTACCGAACATAACACCGATTTTTTCTCTTAACTGGTTGATGAAAATTACCGTACACTTCGTTCTTGAAATGGTAGCAGTCAGTTTTCTTAATGCCTGAGACATTAACCTTGCATGAAGACCCATTTTGGAATCTCCCATTTCACCTTCAATCTCCGCTTTTGGAGTAAGTGCTGCTACAGAGTCGATAACTACGATGTCAATTGCTCCTGAACGGATAAGATTATCCGCAATTTCCAGCGCTTGCTCACCGTTGTCCGGCTGGGAAATGATAAGGTTTTCCAAATCAATTCCTAACTTTGCAGCATAAGTTCTGTCGAAAGCGTGCTCAGCATCGATGAATGCAGCAATACCACCTGCTTTCTGGGCTTCAGCAATAGCGTGAAGCGTTAAAGTTGTTTTACCTGAAGATTCAGGACCATATATTTCAATGATTCTTCCTTTTGGATATCCTCCTATACCTAATGCGATATCTAATCCTAAAAGAACCGGAAGGAATTACCTCTACAGTATTGTCTATAGATTCGTCACCTAAAGTCATTACCGTTCCTTTTCCGTATGTTTTATCTAATTTGTCAAGCACTAATGCGAGTGCTTTTTTTCTTATCATCAATGTTACTCATCTCTATTAAAATAATTTCTCAAAAATACACAATTTATTGATCAAAAACTAATATTATTTGCCCTTAAAACTGGTTTTTAGAGTTAAAAAATGATAAAGTTTTAGAGCAGATGTGATTCATAACGAAGCAGATGCAAAACATAGTATGGGTGGCGGAAAAAAATAATATCTGTTGATTAGGATAGATGCTGAAAGCTGGAAGAAGGAAGTTATTGAAGCCTGTAAATGTATTGTACTTAATTTTATTACTCTTGCTAAGTGAGGTGTATCATCCAACAGAAACTTTACTGCCTACCCTAATGAAAATTTGAATTTTTAGTGATATTCAGGTAGTCTCCCAATACTTTCATCTGATCTTTGTTTCCTCTTTTTATTCTGGAGTCCCGGCTTACTAATTTGTCATAAATTTTGTTGAACAATATTTTAGACTTTGGGAATAGTTTTTTATTGGAAACTTCAGGGATCTGAAGCCTTTTACAAACTTCATCATCCAATAAGAACCACGTACAGCAGATATGAAGATACCTTAAGCTCTTCCTTTGGACCTTAAATTTTAAAATAGGATTCTCCAATGATTCGTTGAGAAGGGAATGAGCCAGAAGAACAGAGTCTTTATCAGAAGGCGGTTGAACGGAGGTCCATAAATAAAAATATTCTGTAGCCTGTTTTTTATTGTCAGGAAGAAGCTGTTCCGGTATACCCAACAAGTATCCGACGTATTTCCATAAGTGAAAAATCCCATGTTCTTCTTCAATCGAAAAAGTGTTTCCCAGTTTTTGAAGGCTATGAAGGAAAACAAGGCTGAAACCAATATAGGTGGCCATCATATCCCAGGAATTGATGGGCTCTCCCCAGTTTTCAGTGTCCCAGTTTTTATAATGCTTTTTGATGGAAAGCCTTGCATAGGAATGGATGAGACGGGTTTTTATGGCAAATTCATATCCTTTGGCATGAAGTTCCAGGGCACTATAACGGGTAACATTTACCCAAAAGTCTAAGGTCTCGGCAAGACGTTTTTACAGCTCCTTTTTTCAGAGCTTCGGTAACGATGAGCGGTTTGTTGAGGTAAGCATAATCATACCCTCCGATCAGGCAGTAATCCCGTAAAGAAATTAAAGAATCAAGATTGCTGCGCATACAAAGCTCAGCGCCGCTTTTCAGTAAATTGTCATCAAGCCATTCAGGAACTTTTTGTGTTTGGGTAAACAATTCTTTTATACTTTCCGGAACGGAATCTGTAGCTGAAACACCGTTTCGGATATATCCTTCAATTTCACGGGAAGCTTCATGGAATTTCTTTGTAAAGTAAACTTCCCTTACAACATCATCTCCGATTTCGTCAACATGGTAGAAATAAAGGGCAAATTTTTCAAAGTCTTTACAACTCACTTCAGCACCGGAAAAATCAATCAGTTGTCTTCCGTTACCATTCTCCCAAAAGTTTTTGAAATGAGGTGCATCTTTAAACCGGGGCTGTATCATTGTTCATTCCTTTGTATATAAAAATACAAGTTTTGCACCGGAATTCACTGGTGAGATTTATCAGTTATCCATATAATTTCTACAGTAGTCTGAAAAATACCACAAACGGGTAATTTTTTTGTGTCGTTTAATTTCCAACCTTTGTTCTAAGCAAGTACAACCCTTAAAAACTATTGTCATGAAAAAATTATCAATTATTACTTTTTTAACACTATTTATCATGTGTTCAGCTCAAAAGGATTATGAAGTAAAACCTTATACAGCTTATTTGTCTGAGTATAAACCATATTATACGATGATGTATTCAGAAATCCAGGAAATGAATATTCCCTTGTCTGAAAAATTAAAACTATTGAATGATGGTCTTCTTAATTTAAAAACAAAATTTAAAAAAGATAGAAAAAGTGAATTTGAAAGCAAATCCGTAGAGCTGGCTGTTACAAATTGGTGTACCAGCAAAAGTTCCGGAGGTAAAAAGAATTGTGGCTATTCCTATGTTTCTGCTCCTTCACCTGCTTTTTATACAACCAACGGATGGATTAGAGTAGTCGGCACAAACAAAGGGACATCAGTTGCTGCTGATGGAAGTTCTGCCGGATTAAAAATGACTGTAGCAGGCAAGGGTAAAAATAAAGGAACACTATATGCTGTTTTTAAATACAGACCAGACTACACTGTTAAAGCGGTAGAAGACGACACAGACAAATTATTTAGTCTTATCATTAATTAAAAGGATTAAATTTTAAAGACTCATTTTCCTGAAAGTAACTAAAAGTAAAAGCCTCCCCATCGGGAAGGCTTTTGTATTACTCATTGCTGATTATTTATTATAAAGAAGCAGCGTGTACAAGCATATCTACCAACTTGTTGGAATAACCCATTTCGTTGTCATACCAGGAAACAAGTTTCACGAAGTTAGGAGAAAGCATGATACCAGCATCTTTGTCGAAGATAGAAGTTCTCTTATCTCCTACGAAGTCCTGAGATACTACTGCATCCTCAGTGTATCCAAGGATACCTTTCAATTCACCTTCTGAAGCTTCTTTGATCGCTGCACAGATTTCATCATAAGAAGTTGCTTTTTCTAATCTTACTGTAAGGTCAACTACAGAAACATCTACAGTAGGTACTCTGAAAGACATACCCGTTAATTTTCCGTTTAATGAAGGAATTACTTTTCCTACTGCCTTAGCAGCACCTGTAGAAGAAGGGATGATATTGTTCAAAGCAGCTCTACCACCTCTCCAGTCTTTCATTGAAGGACCGTCAACTGTTTTCTGAGTTGCCGTTGTAGCGTGTACAGTAGTCATTAAACCTTCTACGATTCCGAATTTATCGTGGATAACTTTAGCTAAAGGCGCTAAACAGTTTGTTGTACAAGAAGCGTTTGATAAAATTTTGATATCATCTGTAAGTTCCTTGTGGTTTACTCCCATTACAAACATTGGAGTATCATCTTTAGAAGGAGCAGAAAGGATTACTTTTTTTTGCACCTGCATTGATGTGAGCCTGAGCTGAATCTTTAGATAAGAAAAGACCTGTAGATTCTACGATATAGTCAGCTCCGATTTCATTCCACTTTAGGTTATTTGGATCTTTCTCAGCAGTTACTCTGATTCTTTTTCCGTTTACCACAAGATCGTTTCCTTCTACAGAAACTTCACCCGGGAAAATTCCGTGTACAGAGTCATATTTTAACATGTAAGCCATGTATTCTGCATTGATCAGGTCATTGATTCCTACAACTTCAATGTTGTCTCTTTCAGTCATTGCTCTGAAAACAAGACGTCCAATTCTACCAAAACCGTTGATACCTACTTTGATTGTTGACATAATAGTTTGTTTTTATTAGATTTATAAAAATAATTAAATTGCTAAAATTTCTGAAATCAACATCAGATCTTTGTTGATTTCGTTATGTTTTTTAATAGCTTCTTCGATAGGCGTATATACCAGATCGTTGGAACGCATCCCTGCCATTACATTACTTTGTCCTTCCATTAATCCTACTACTGCACCAAATCCGAGTCTGCTCGCTAATACTCTGTCTGCACAGCTTGGTGATCCTCCTCTCTGGATGTGACCTAAAACCGTTACCCGGATATCATATTCCGGGAATTCTTCTTTAGTCTTGTTGGCAAGATCATAAATGCTTCCTAATTTTTCACCTTCTGCCACCACTACAATACTGGATGCTTTTCCTGTTTTTTCAGCTTTTCTGAAGTTTGCGAAAAGGTCATCCATGCTGTCTTTTTTCTCAGGGATCAGGATATCTAAAGCTCCGGTAGCCAATCCGCTGTTTAAAGCAATAAATCCGGCATCTCGCCCCATTACTTCTACAAAGAAAACCCTGTTGTGGGAAGTTGCAGTGTCACGGATTTTATCAATAGCTTCCATAGCAGTATTCAGTGCCGTATCATATCCGATGGTATTATCGGTTCCGAAAATATCATTGTCAATAGTCCCCGGTATTCCGATCACTCTGATGCCGAATTCTTCATTAAAGATTTTTGCTCCGGTAAAAGTACCGTCTCCCCCGATACACACCAAACCGTCAATACCAAGCTTTACACAGTTGTCATAAGCTTTCTGGCGGCCTTCTTTCGTTCTGAACTCGGTGGATCTGGCAGACTTTAGAATCGTTCCGCCCTGGTTGATTATATTTTTTACGGAACGAGGGCCCATTTTCAGAAAATCACCGTTGATGAGTCCGTTGTAACCTTCTCTAACTCCGTAGCATTCGATATTATAGTAATTGGCGGTTCTTACTACCGCTCTTAATGCAGCATTCATACCTGGAGAATCTCCTCCTGAAGTAAGAACTGCAATCTTTTTTTACAGCACTCTCTTTCATCTAGTAAAAAATTTCGAACACAAATTTACAAAAACAAGTTCAGATTATTGCAGTAACTTTTCAATAGTTTTGAATATATAGAATTAAAAGCTTCTGAGATTTGTCGGTTTGAAAATATACCGTGCTGTTTTGGTTTCCTGAGCATGGATATCAAGATCATACCATGGCGAAATATTTTTATTAAAAGGATTGGACAGTAAGTGTACAGACTGTGCCGGAGTAAAGCCTTCGCCCAATAAAAACAATCTTTTTCCTTGTTTATTCTTACATGTTCCTGCAATAAATACCACATGTCCCGGACTTCCCGGAGTAATCAGAATATCCCCGGTTTTTATATCCGGATTTTGTGCAACCGGTTTTGTTTCCTTATTTAATGAAATGGTTCCTGCATAATTAAAGATGAGGTCCAGGTAATTCCTGAAGTTTTGATAAGAATCATCAAAATTGGCCGTTTTTCTAAAACTTACGGAATTACCACTGACAAAAGCTCTGGTTCCATTTTTATAATCATTCCAGCTCAGCAGATCACCGCTTGTAAAATGAAATTTAATTTCGTCATACCTCTTTACTTTATACAAATATTCAGCTCTCAGACGGATAACAGCATCTGCGCATTGTTGTAAATCTTTATTTCCCGTATCGATATCAAATACGGCTTCGTGAAGATGTTGAGTGGAAACTGGTGTTCCATCATATTTTAGAACCGGACTTCCATAAGATTTAAGTTTAAAATTTTCAATGAAGTATCCGAAAGAATCTGATTTTTCATCGACCCATTTATAATCCTTAGGAGGAGAAAATCTTTCTTTAATGGTAATTTTATGTTGATTGATCTTCACCAGACTTTCAGCAGCCTTATCTTTTGTATCCTGAGAGTTTCGGTTTGATGATGGAGTTTTATCATGAGTACAGCTTAAAAGAAGCATAGCAATCAGTCCTGAGCTAATTCTTTTCATATTCATTTGATTGGGTTACAAATATGGGATTTTTTGTGAAATTTGAAGTATTGAAGCAAAGCTATTCGTCAAAAAAAAAACTCTACGAACAATCCGGAAATAAAAGTTATCCACAATTTGATAGCGTAAATTGTATTTTGTCTTGTAAGATTTTGATAATGAATATGTTTGTTTTATCCTTTGTACAGGGCATTTATGTTAATTTATCTTGCCCGTCGTATATGAAAAAGTTATCCACAATATGGAAGTGTGAGTTGCACTTACAAGGTAATGGTATGATAATTAATTTATTATGTATGGCCTTTGTATAGCGTATTCATGTTATTTTAATCTTGAAAAAGTTATCCACAATATGAGTTTTGTCGATGAAACAGTCACCATAAAAGACATACAAGTTTTTTACTGCTTCAATTATTTTTTTAGCTAAAACATAAAAACTCGAAAAACACTTACGTCAAAAATCAAATACTTTCTGCAGTATTGGCATAATCTGCAGGTAAGATCAACATTTGTGTCCATTTTTATTATGTCTTGAAAAAGTTATCCACAATATGGGGAATGGGAATTGTGATTTTTATGTAAGTGAATGGTAATTAATCTATTGTGTAATCCTTTTGTAGAGCTGTTTCACAAGGGTTTTCACGAGCGATAATTCATAAAAAAGTTATCCACAAAGTGAAATTGTTGATTGTGATTATGCTGGGAATTAGTGATAAACAATTAGCTATGGGTAATCCTTGTATAGGGGATTTGGATTCAACCATGCTATAAAAAAATTATCCGTAAACATCTGTGGATATCTGTGTCATCAGTGGTTACAATTAAAACCACAAAAGTCACAAAAGTTTTTTAGACACTTTAGTTTTTTTAAAGTTAACAGTATAATGTTGAGAAGCGCGCAGAAGTTAAAATCTGCGTGCCTAAAATCAGGCGAATATTTATAGTTA
Organism: Chryseobacterium sp. P1-3; assembly: GCF_000738495.1. Lineage (NCBI taxonomy): Bacteria > Pseudomonadati > Bacteroidota > Flavobacteriia > Flavobacteriales > Weeksellaceae > Chryseobacterium > Chryseobacterium sp. P1-3. Next base: position 37,062 of record NZ_JPEQ01000014.1, on the reverse strand, counting down.
ATAAAGAAGTTATCCACAAATAAATATGTATAGCAACCTATTTATTTTCCATATATTTAAATGCCTTTATAGGAAAAATAAAAAGTTATCAACAAACTAACAATCACAGATAAAACTATAAACAGTTCTCACCACTTCTCGGTCAGATATTTCCAGTATCTTTTGGGAACATGTTGTACATGGAGTTTCAGATTCTTTCTTTCCACAATATTGGTTTTGGTAAAATACCGTTGCCAAAGTGTTTGATAGTTCCTTTCCTCATCATGAAACTTTTCCTGATAATTTTTACCATCTAATTTTTCTTCCGGATAAAAGAAATCAGAAGTTTCCAGATCATAAAAGATCCCATAATTTCTTCGCAGATCATAGATCATCCATTTTTGATCCTGGTAACGGTCGCTGAAATGTTTTCTGATTAAAGGAAGAACATTGAAGTCAGGATCTATTTTTGAAAAGAAAATACCATCCTGCATTTTCTCAAAACGGACGAATGCTGTCATCCTGTGACTTTCTCTATCTACAGATTTACAGATTTTGGATATTTTCATGATATCAGAGTCGGCATAATTTTCCAGAATATTTTGTTGAGGATTCTTTACAGATTGTTTTACTGCTGATAGTGTTACTTTTTCCAATTCAGGATCTTCAGATAAAAAGACTTTTAAAAGCTTATATATTCCTTGTTTTCCCAGATTTTGTTCTAATTTTTTTTAAGACTCGCTCAGATTTATCAGGCTGAGTAATCACTTCATGAATCTCTGCAAAAATATTTTCCTGATGAAACCTTTCCCTACTCACAATTTCCACATCTTTATAGCGATATTCAAAAATTTCGAATATTGCTGTGAAAAGTCCGTCAAAACTTCCGTCGTAGAGTAGAGTGGTCATCATTTAAAAATATAATAAAATTGACTTTTTTGTCATGTTTCCGGTTACTGATGTAGAAGAACCCTGAAAAAAATGTTTTATTTCTGATAATATATTAATTTTAACTCGTTTTAAAATAAACTCAGTTGTTGAGAAAATTGATTGTGAAATTTTGATGAACTTCCACCAACCAGCAATTTCCTAAGGTTTTTATCTGTCAAATATTTCAGATAAGCATTCCCGGCATTAAAATCAATAAAATATTTCGCGCGGTTTACAGCGGCTCCTAACTTTTTCAAATGATCCATATGTAAAATTTGAAACCGCCTTGCGCTCACAATTTTCTGAGCTGTTTTTACTCCAATTCCCGGGATTCTTAAAATCATTTGATAATCAGCGGTCTGAAGATTGACGGGAAATTGGTCCAAGTGTCGCAATGCCCAACTTAACTTCGGATCCACTTCCAGATCAAGGAAAGGGATGTCAGGATCTAAAATTTCCTCTGCTTTAAAACCATAAAATCTCATCAACCAGTCAGACTGATATAGCCTGTTTTCACGAAGCATCGGAACTTCTGTAGTTAATGAAGGAAGTCTTTTATCCTCCAGCACCGGAACATATCCGGAATAATAAACCCTTTTCAGGTTGAAATTTTTATAAAAATGGTCAGCCACTTTAATGATTTGAAGATCATTTTCGTTGGTAGCACCTACAATCATCTGAGTAGATTGCCCTGCCGGGGCAAACTTGGGAACTTTCTTTAAGATTTTCTTCTCGTCCTGATACTGCGTAATCCCTTTTTGGATGTATCTCATCGGACTGATCATATCATGTCTGTTCTTTTCCGGAGCCAATAATTTTAAACCGCTTTCTGTTGGGATTTCAAGATTCACAGATAGTCTGTCTGCATATAAAGCTGCTTCCTGCATCAGTTCATCACTCGCCCCGGGAATAGATTTTAAATGAATATAGCCATTAAAATTTTCTTCCAGACGAAGTTTTTTAGCTACTCGTACCAATCGTTCCATCGTGGTATCTGCATTTTTGAAAATTCCTGAACTTAGAAATAGTCCCTCAATATAGTTTCTACGGTAAAAATTAATTGTTAAATCTACTACTTCTTCTACTGTAAATGCTGCCCTTTTAATGTCATTTGAACTTCTGGAAACGCAATAAGCGCAATCATAGATACAATGATTGGTCAGTAAAATTTTAAGCAATGAAACGCATCTTCCGTCTTCGGTATAGGTATGGCAGATGCCGCTTGCGGAGCTATCACCTAAAGCTCCTTTTTTATTTTTCCTTGTCCCTCCGCTGGATGAGCAGGAGACATCATACTTTGCTGCATCGGCAAGGATTTCAAGCTTTTCTTTAAGACGGTCAAAATTCATATTCTTAATAATTGATACATTTTGTATCGGATGTGTATTTAAATATTGTCCAAATTTAGTTCCAAAATTGATAAATGTCAACCTTTTTTCATGGAAGTTATCAACAAAAAAGAGTCTCAAAATCATTATATTTACGGCTCATTAAAGTTTCTATTATGAATCATAAACCGATTGAAGGTTTTTCCAAGCTTCCAAAGCAGGGGAAAATCGACTGGCTTGTAAACGAATACCTTGAAGGAAATCAGGAATATCAAAATATATTAAAACAATATTGGAACGAAGATGCCGACCTTCAGAAACTTCACGAAGAGTTTTCTGAAAATACGATTTCCAATTTTTATATGCCTTATGGAATTGCTCCAAATTTTCTGATTGACGGAAAACTATTGGCTCTGCCAATGGCTGTTGAAGAAAGTTCCGTAGTCGCTGCGGCCTCTAAAGCTGCAAAATTCTGGATTGATAAAGGTGGTTTTAAAACAACCATTATCAATACGGAAAAATTGGGGCATACCCATTTCATATTTAATGTAGAATCTCATAAATTATTACATTTCTTTAATTTTAGTCTAAAGAAAAAATTATTGGAGGCTACAGAAGATATCACTGCCAATATGAGAAAACGTGGTGGAGGAATCTTAAACATCAGCCTTGTGGATAAAACAGCAGAAATGCCAAATTATTACCAGCTGAAGGCAAGCTTTGACACGGTAGACTCGATGGGAGCCAACTTTATCAATTCATGTCTTGAGCAGTTTGGTAAAACACTAAGACAGGAAGTTGCCACGAGCGAGGACTTTACCCAGGATGAAAAAAACTCATTGCAAATCGTGATGAATATTCTTTCCAACTTTACTCCGGATTGTATCGTAAGAGCTGAGGTTTCCTGTAAAATGGAAGATTTAAAAGATGACAGCGGAATTTCTCCTGAGGAATTTGCATCCAAGTTTAAACAAGCTGTTACCATTGCTGAAATTGAACCTTACCGCGCAACTACTCATAATAAAGGAGTAATGAACGGAGTAGATGCAGTGGTGATTGCAACCGGAAACGACTTCAGGGCAACTGAAGCCTGTGCTCATGCCTATGCTGCAAGAGACGGAAAATACCGGTCTTTGACCCACTGTACTACCGATAACGGCGTTTTCAGGTTCTGGATCGATCTTCCGATTTCTGTAGGCGTTGTAGGAGGTCTTACCAATCTTCATCCATTGGTAAAATTCTCTCTGGCTTTACTGGGAAAACCTTCCGCACAGGAATTGATGAGTATTCTGGCTGTTTCTGGATTAGCCCAAAAATTTTGCAGCTCTGCGTTCATTGGTAACAACAGGTATTCAGAAAGGTCACATGAAAATGCATTTATTGAATATTCTGAATCAATTAGGAGCTACAGAAGAGGAGAAACAACATTTTGTGACTTACTTTAAAGATAAAACGGTAAGCCATCACGAGGTAATCAATGAGTTTAACAGAATGAGAGGGAACTAATGCTACAGATTATCTTGCCCATCATATTTCTCATCTTTGGATTCTTTTTGAAGAAAACAACATCACCGGGATTCCAAAGTTCCAAGAGATTTGCCAATATGTTTATCATACTGGGCATTTCTACTTTGGTGGCTAAATTTATTTTAATGTACCTAAAATCGAAATAATGAAAAAAAGTGTTCTGCTTTTCTTATTGATTTCCGGTGTAAGTTTTTCACAACAGAAAAATTTAAAAATAAGCAATTTGCCACCAAAGACTGAAAACTTTGTGTTTCCTGTGATTTCTTATCCGGACCGTCCGGAAGTAGAAAATAAGATCAATACATTCCTGCAGGTAAAAGAACTGGAATACATCCCGGGGACAGGCGGAGATCCTTCCAAATTAGTCTCTACAGGAACGACTTCATACTCCAATTATATTTACTATTATGATTGGGAAAAGCTGGAGACACCTAAGGATATTCTAAGTATAGGAATACATGGAGAAGCTATCGGTGCATATCCTGAGGAATTTGCAGACTGGAAAAATTTCGATTTAAGGACAGGGAATTATATCAATGCTGAAGCTTTATTTCAAAAGAGTACTGCTAAAATAGTTGCAGGTTTGATTCAAAAAAGAATAAAAAAAAGAGTTGATGACTTTCTTGTTACATTAAAATCTGAAAAAAATCCTTCAGAAGAAATTCAGGATCAGATTGATTTATATGAAGGGTGTTTCATGGATTATACTTTGAACGGTATCAGGTATTTTTTTGGAAAGGACAAGCTGACTTTTGTAGCAGGCAGATGCTCCAATCATGCAATGCGGGCGCTGGATGATTTGGGAAGCCACGAACTTGAATTTACCTATAAAGAACTTGAAAAGTACTGGAGCCCTTATGGAAAGAATCTAATATCCAGTTCTGAAACAATTGGTCAAACCGGTCCGGGAAATAAATTGTATAAAGGCAAAATTAATGGAAAATATCCCATTACGGTTTTATTCAACGAAATTAATGAGGATAATTCTTTTTCAGCTGTGTACTGGTATGACAAGAATAAAAAGCTGATCCATTGGAGAGGAAAGTTTGTTCAGGATCATTTCTCTATCATAGAAGATGATTATCATAGTGAAGAATTGAAAGCATGGATACCAAGAGCTCTGGTGGAAGCCGATGTAAAAGGAAATAAAATCGTCGGGACATGGCAGGATTATAGAACAAAAAAATATTTAACCCTAGAATTAGAAGAGTTATAAAATGAAAACAATTACTTTAATTTTTGGAGCGGTGTATGGAATGCTGTCAGTAATACTCGGTGCATTCGGAGCACATGCCTTGAAGAAGATATTGTCCGTAGAAAGACTTGAAAGTTTTGAAACGGGAGTAAGATACCAGATGTATGCAGCTTTTTTTCTGCTGATTATCGGGTATATTTTAAAATTTGAAACATCAACGGAAAAATGGACGTCCATTTTAATGATTGCCGGAACGTTTTTATTCTCAGTAAGTATCTATTTCTTAAGTATGCAGGATTATTTAGGAGCTAATCTTAAATTTTTAGGACCTATTACCCCGCTAGGAGGTTTATTGATGATCCTAAGCTGGGGAATGCTGATTCTTTATTTTGCTAAAAATAAGATCTGAGAATGAAAATTAACAGGAGAAGACGGCTTATAAGAACCTTTAACTTATTGGACCAGCCGATAAGATTTAATCCTTTTGTGTTCAGCCGTACTTTTTTTATGTGGGCTTTTACCGGTTTGGTAGGCGGTATTATTGCCGGTGGATACTGGATCGTACTGGAGCATTTCACGGAGTTTCTTGCTGAATTTCAGGGGTGGGAAGTAATTCCTACGATGGCGGTCTGCGGATTGCTGGCAGGATTAGTGATCCATTTTATTGGTGATCCCGGGGAAATCCATCTGATTGTTAATAATATCAGATTTAATAAAGGAAAGCTGGAGCCAAAGAACAATCCATCCATGATTCTTTCGTCACTTTTTTGTGTGGCATCAGGGGGAAGCTTAGGTCCAGAAGCACCTTTGGTACAGGTAACCGGATCTACAGGAACCTGGTTGGGGAAAATCTTCAGGCTGAAAGGTGAAGAACTGCGTTCCTTAAGTATTGCCGGAATGGCTTCCGGATTTACAGCATTGTTCGGAGCTCCACTGGGAGGAAGTCTTTTTTCATTGGAAATCCTGCATCATAAACATGCTGTAGAATATTATAAAGCTATTATCCCTGCATTAGTAGCAAGCTGCTTCAGCTACCTGATGTTTGCTCTGATCATTCATTTGGGTATTGGAGCAACCTGGGATTTAAAGGCTTACCATTACACGGGAGTATATGATTTTTTATATGCCACATTATTTGGAGTTGTAGGAACATTCTTCGGATGGATTTTCATTTTTGTCGTGAAATTTTTTTAAAAAACTTTTTGAATACAGAAATCTTCCCATCTATATTAAAACCTTGGTAGGAGGGATCATTTTAGGCGTTATTGCTTATAATTTCCCTATTACAAGATATTTTGGACATAACGAAATCAACCAGTTGATTGGTGGGAATTTCGGATTGAATTTTCTGATCCTTGTCCTTGTTTTTAAAATAGTAGCCATTGCCATTACCGTAACTTCAGGGTGGAGAGGAGGCTTCATCATTCCCCTTTTCTTCGTGGGAACCACATTAGGATTAATTATCCACAATTTATTTCCCAATGTAGACACCACGCTTGCCATTGTAAGTTGTATGGCAGCAATCAATGCCTGTGTAACGAGAACTCCGATGAGTACAACGATCATTTTAGGAACATTAACAGGGTTTACTTATTTTGTGCCGATATTGTTCGCCAGTCTTACAGGATATTTCCTGGCACCAAAAATTCCGTTTATCGGATCACAATCAGAGAAATTGGCGGAAGAATAAGGGAAAATCAAATGATATGTTAAAAATCAAGTCAACAGGACTTTAAATTTTAAGTCAATAAACTTGAACTTCCGTGTCTTTTTAGTAAATTTGTCAACCTTTAAATATTTAAATAAAATAATAAAAATAATATGAATCTTCACGAGTATCAATCAAAAGAGATTTTATCAAAGTACGGAGTAGCTATCCAACGTGGTTTCGTAGCGAATAACGTAGATGAAGCTGTAGCTGCTGCAGAAAAACTAACTGCTGAAACCGGCGCTCAGGGATGGGTAGTAAAAGCACAGATCCACGCAGGAGGTCGTGGTAAAGGTGGTGGTGTAAAGTTCTCTCCAAACATGGATAAACTTAAAGAAAACGCTCAGAACATCATCGGAATGCAGTTGGTAACACCACAAACTTCTGCTGAGGGTAAAAAAGTAAATTCTGTTTTGGTTGCAGAGGATGTATATTATCCAGGTGAATCAGAAACTAAAGAATTTTATGTTTCTATCCTGTTAGACAGAGCTGAAGGTAAAAATACAGTTGTATATTCTACTGAAGGAGGTATGGATATCGAGCACGTTGCTGAAGTAACTCCTCACTTGATTCACAAAGAAATCATTGATCCAGCTTTAGGTCTTCAGGGGTTCCAGGCTAGAAAAATTGCTTTCAACCTAGGTCTTGAAGGAAATGCTTTCAAAGAATTTACTAAATTCATTACCTCTTTATATAACGCTTACGTTGGTATCGATGCATCGCTTTTCGAAATCAATCCTGTGTTGAAAACTTCTGATAACAAAATTATCGCCGTAGATGCTAAAGTAACTTTAGATGATAACTCATTATTCCGTCACAAAGACTTAGCGGAATTAAGAGATACAAGAGAAGAAGATCCAATGGATGTTGAAGCAGGTGAAGCGGGTCTTAACTTCGTAAAACTGGATGGTAACGTTGCTTGTATGGTAAACGGTGCCGGTCTTGCTATGGCAACTATGGATATCATCAAATTATCAGGTGGTAACCCTGCTAACTTCCTTGATGTAGGGGGTACTGCAGATGCTCAGAGAGTACAGACTGCTTTCGGAATCATCTTAAGAGATCCAAACGTAAAAGCAATCCTGATCAACATCTTCGGAGGTATTGTAAGATGTGACAGAGTTGCTCAAGGGGTTGTAGATGCTTACAAAGCTATGGGTAGCCTTCCGGTTCCATTGATCGTAAGATTACAGGGAACTAACGCTGTTGAAGCTAAAAAATTAATCGATGAGTCTGGTCTTCCGGTACACTCTGCAATTACTTTAGAAGAAGCTGCAAACAAAGTAAAAGAAGTTTTAGCGTAATCTAAAATTTTCAAATAAATAAGAAAACCGTTTCACACTTGTGGAGCGGTTTTTTGTTGGCCAATGCAAGGGCAAAATTTTGTAAATAATTTCAGCAAAGTTATTTAAACCTAACAGGTTTCAAAAACCTGTTAGGCTTCTCAAAAAAAGCTATAATGAAAAACCACCTTAGTTTTGAAGTGGCCTTTATTTTATAGATATTTATTATTTATCCTGATGACTTTCGGGTAAGCTGGAATCTCCATTCATAATACTGATACTCGTTGGTGTTACAAGTTGAATTTTATCCTCATCAAAACGTTCTTTAATGTTTAAATAGGCCTTACTTCTCACCTGAGCCAGGTTAGCCCCTACTTTAATCCAGAATTTGACCTGAAGGTTAAATGCCCCTTGTTTGAGGTCTGTAAAAATAACCTCTGCCGTATCCAGCTTATCCACATTGTCAAGATTTTTAATCACATTAAGAATACTTTTTTGTGCTTTGCTGATATCCTCATCTGCAGGAATTTCAAAGTTTAATATAATTCTTCGTTGTGGTGATGCTGTAATATTATAAAATGGTGCATTAAAAACTACCTGATTAGGAATATATGCTTTTTTGCCATCATCTGTAAGAATCTTTGTTGTTAAAAAACCGATTTCCTGTACGGTCCCGGAATGAGTTCCGATGGTAATATAATCTCCCACTTTAAAAGCCTTATCAATTCCGATCAGCATTCCCGAAAAGATACTCGATACAAGGTCTTTCAAGGCAACCCCGGCAATAACCCCGGCCACACCTAAACTTCCGATAAACTTCCAAAGAAAGCCGCTGAATCCCATAATTTCGAGGGAGATAAACGTTCCCATCAGCATAATCAGAAATCTGAATACTCCGATTAACGTAACCAGAGAGCTTTCTTTCTGGCTTTTCGGGAAAAATTTATGAAAAAGCTTTACTGCAATTATGCTCAGGTATTTGCTGGTAAGAAGAAAAAATGTGAATACCAGGATTCCGACAATCAGCTTTGGGGTAAGCTCGGCAAAAGTTACATACCAGTTTTTCCAGGACTTTGTAAACAACATCAATATAACTGATTCCAGTTTTCTGCATGAATATTTTTTTAGTTAAAGATATAAATTTTCAGCAAAAAAATTTGTCAGTTTCAAAAAGTCTACTAAATTTGTAGACTATAAAACAAAATATTATGTCAATCAGATTAGGAGATACAGCACCCAACTTTCAGGCAGAATCATCTTCAGGCGTGATTAATTTCTATGATTATCTCGGAGATTCATGGGGGATTTTATTTTCACATCCGGCAGATTATACTCCGGTTTGCACTACGGAATTAGGATACACATCAAAATTACAGTCTGAATTTGAGAAGAGAAATACAAAAGTTATTGCCCTGAGTGTGGATGGAGTAGAGGACCACCAGAACTGGATTAAGGATATTAATGAAACCCAAAATACAGAGGTCCGGTTTCCGATTATTGCAGACAGAGATAAGAAAATCTCAGAACTGTATGATTTCATACATCCTAATGCTTCAACTACAGCTACCGTACGTTCTCTATTAATTATAGATCCTGCCAAAAAAGTAAGATTGATTATTACCTACCCTGCTTCTACAGGAAGAAATTTTAATGAAATATTGAGAGTATTAGACTCTTTGCAGTTAGTAGATGCCCATACGGTTGCCACTCCTGTGAATTGGCAGTACGGGGAAGACGTGATTGTTCCTCCATCTATTTCAACGGACTATGCAAGAAAGATATTTCCTAAGGGCGTTACAGAAATAAAACCCTATCTGAGATATACTCCACAACCGAATACATGATTTATTTGATTTTTTATAGTTTAGTTTTAATTTGTACGAAAAGCGCCCCGGAATAAATCCGGGGCGCTTTATTTTTTTTATGAGTAGTAAGATTACTTAACCTCGTTGATAACTTGCTTAGCTTTAGAAGTTGGCAAATAAATACTAAATCCTAAATTAAAGGTAATGTTAGATGTTAAACCTTTATTGCCGAAACCTGTTACACCTGCATATTTTACTAAACCTTCCAGACCAATGTTTGGTGTGATAAAGTATGAATAACCTGGACCTACACCAAAGTCAAGACCTGTCGTAGAGTTACCTCCATTGCTGATAGAATAACCACCTACACCTAAGTTACCCTCGAAGAACCATCTACCGTGATGTAATAAGTTGTCCACACCTTTTTCTCCAGGAGAAAGATAATAACGTCCTAAAGCACCTACACCATAATCAAATCTTGTACTCGCCTCCTTAGAAGATTTACCGATACCTAATGTTACATATCCTCCAACGGCTAGATTATCTTCAATGAAATAAGCTCCTTTGGGTTGTATGTCAATTTGATATCCGCCACCTGTATTTAATCCGAAATTACTTGATATTAAACTGCTTCCTACCATCCAATTACCTTTTTGAATCTGAGCGTTTGCAGTTGCTGTTAAACCTGCTACAGCTAATATCCCTGTTAAAATAAGTTTTTTCATAATTTATTATTTTAATAATTAAATGTTTATTATTCACGAATTATAGAAAAAACAATAAATGTGCCAGAGTCTTAATTTTAGACAAATTTTCAAAAAAAGTGTTAAATTTCATGCAATGTACTTTTTAATTTTTTAACAATTCTCCTGATAATTTCGTAACTATAAAAATAAAAAACTGAGATTCACTAAGCATAATATGGAAGTCGTTGAACTTCAAAAAGATGACTGTCTTCCACTTTATTGATCTGATAAATCAAGCGGAAGACAGTCATTAATTATATAATCTGAATTAAGGTATTTAAATAAACAGAAGAATAATTGAAACAATCAGCCCTGCAATGGTAAACCTGATCCCACGTTTGAAGGCTTTGGTTTTAGGATTGAACATCCAGAAACTAGAGATAACAAAAAAGAAGAGTGCCACTCCGAAAAATACGCTTAAAGGGGCAATAGCATCCTTAGACTGTGATTTGTGAAGCGAAACCATTTTATCCAATACAAATGGCAGTTCCATTTTTGAATATTTGGCTACTCCGGTTGCAGAATCATAAGTTCCTTTTTTAAAGTGAAGAACGGTGCCTTCTGTTTTTTCCACTTCAAGGCCTTTCATCTTCAGCTCCTTTTTCAGTTCTTTTTCAGATAGGTTGGCAGATAAAGTCTTTTCATATTTTTTTTCACTTTTCAGGAAATCTGTGTCCCTGTAGACCAAAATAACTCCACTTACGGCATACACCGCCATAATACCCGCAAGGAAATATCCAAGATAACGGTGAGTGACTCTCATGAAACTTCTTGTGTCTTTAATCTTATCCATATCGTATTGTTTTGTTTTAAATTTCAAAAGTGGAAGCTGCAACAATGCAATTTCCACTTTAATAAGAGTAATTATATATTTAATTCTAAAGCCTGTATGTCAATGTAAAATAATAATTTCTTGGAGTAATCGGGTTTACTGAATAATTTTCGTGAACGTTGTAGTTTACAACATCAAACAGGTTACCCACTCTTCCCTGGATAGAGAACTTCTTCCACTCGTAACCAACTGATAGAGAAACGGTAGTATAATCTTTTAGATCAAACATTCTAGTTACATTGTTTCTGCTTACGTTGGTAGATTTAGTATCATTCCATCCGGCGATTCTGTCTCCGATGTAATAAATTCCAGCTCCGATCTTTAATCCTTTTACATAGTTCGTAAATTTATAGAAAACGGAAACATTTGCTGTTGTAGCCGGTGTTCTTACCAGTCTTTGGTTTTCAACATATCCTTTTTCAGGAGTGTTAAGGTATACAGAATTATTATAAGAAAAACCTCCGATAATAGATAGGTTTTCTGTAGGATTTCCCGTAATGTCTAACTCCACACCACGGCTTCTCATATTTCCTGCAAATTCTTTAAGGTTGGTATCTGTTGAATTTACCGGTGCTGCATTAGGCGTAGTTGTAGGAATAAACCAATAAGTTTGATAATAATTGTTGTACATAATCTGGTAAGCCGTTAAGTTAACCGCTAACGCATTGTTCCAGAAGTTCTTTTTTACACCAATTTCGTATTGATCAACTGTTGATGGTTTTATGCTTTGTTTTGATAACCCGGTTAGCTGATTTTGAATTTGAGTTACAGTTTGATTGGTATTTACTGTACCAAACTGATCTGAAGTATATCCTGCATTTGAAGCAAATGAATTCGTGTACGTTGCAAATACCGAAAGATTTTCATTCGGAGCATAAACCAACCCCACTTTTGGAGAAAATGCATTATCAGATGTTGAAGAATTGGCTACTTCAAATTTCTCATTTGATGCAAAACGGGTTGTTAGTGTAGGCATATTTTCTATATAAGACCATCTTAATCCAGCAATTACTTTTAGTTGCTTCGTTAAGCTGATAAAATCTTGTGCATAGATTCCAATTCTTCTTGTATTGATTCTGTTTCTTGTATTAAGGGTAGAATTAGGCATGCCAATACTTCTCCATGTTGAAGGATCATCTAAATAGAGAAGATTTTTTTGGATCTGTAACATTATATGCATAAGCATCTGCTTGGCTGTAATCCGCATCTGAACCAATTAATACCTTATGGTTGATTTTTCCGGTATTGAATTCACCATTGATGTTTACTTGTGCAGAAGTATAATTTTGTTCGTTATACGTTTTACCAAAAGGTCTTTTCCATGATAACCTGTTGGGATCTACAGTTTTATCTTTAGTGTCATAGATCCATTGTACTCTTTCAGAGGAAAAATAATCTTTCGTATAGTTTTGATAAGAAGCTGTAGCATTTAAAGACCATCTTTCGTTAAACTGATGATTGAAAGTTACATTCGTAGAAGTTTGCTGTACATTTTGATATTGCCAGTCAGTTCCGAAGAAAACGTTTCTGGAAAAACTATCATTCAATCTGTAGCTTTGGTCTTTTTCAGTAATAGACCCAAGTCCGAAATCCGGGGTAAAGTTATTTTTAAGATAATCTGCCTCAACAATTAATTGAGATCTATCACTTAAATTAAATAAGAATGACGGATTGAAATAATATTTTTCAGATTGTACAACATCTCTGAAGCTTTCAGCATATTCGTATGCACCGTTTACTCTGAAAGCAATATTTTTAGATAAAGGGCCATAAACATCAATTGTAGGCTTATAGGAATTCCAGCTTCCGCCATTTAATCCTATGCTCCCCCCAAAATTGAATTTAGGTTTTTTTGTAATCATGTTGACAATACCACCGGCAGCAGTATTTCCGTAAAGCATTGCGTTTGCTCCCTTTAAAACTTCTACTCTTTCCAGACCACTTACTTCAGGGAAAACTCCACTGTTTATTCTTGATCCATTCTTGAAAATATTATCATTTCCTAAAATAAAACCACGCCCACCAAAGCTGTCCTGAGAATTTCCCCTGGATGAAGTTACATACATCCCGTTTACGTTTTGTAGAACATCACTCAATTGCTTGGCCTGTTGCTGCTCAATGATTTCATGGGTAACAATAGCAATCGGCTGCGGGTTTTCCATTACCGTAAGGTTTGACTTTGTAGATAAAGTTCTCGCCTGGTTAGGATTTCCCGTTTTATGAAGGTTGATATCCTCAATCGTTTGGGTTCTGATAGTATCTGCTTCAAAGTTTTTTTAACTGCGCACTTAATGAAACAGCAGTAAATAGAAGACCTAGGGAAAGTAATTGTCTTTTCATTTTATTTTTATGTAGAACAGTTTTAAATAACGCGCAAATGTAAGTATTTGTTTAGAATAGATAAAAATAATTTCATGATTTTTGTCATGCTTTCAGGATGGGGAAATATTATTTCTATGGAATCCAGACAGACTATCATCCGGTTTTTATGAATATATTTGTTAAAAATTAAGATTATGCAATTGGTAAGAGCAGGATTGTGTGCTTTTGGAATGAGCGGAAAAGTGTTTCATGCGCCATTTTTAAAAGAACATCCCGGATTTTCTATTTCAGGAATAGTAGAGCGAAGCAAGGAGGAATCTAAAGAAAAATATCCTGAAGCAACGATATATCGCTCTGTAGAAGAAATGCTTCAAAATGCAGATATAGAATTGGTGATCATCAATACTCCGGTTCAAACGCATTATGAATATGCCAGGAAAGCTTTGGAGGCTGGGAAAAATATTATTGTTGAAAAGCCATTCACGGTGAACGTTGCAGAAGCTGAAGAACTGGTTAGCCTTGCAGAAGAAAAAGGACTGTTTTTAAGTGTATATCAAAACAGAAGATTCGACAGAGATTTTTTACAGGTTCAAAAGGTTTTAGCTGAAAAAAAACTGGGGATTATTAAAGAAGCGGAAATACGTTTTGACAGGTTCAGGACCGCCCCTAGTGGAAAACAACATAAAGAAAATCCGGATCAGTCCGGATCAGGTTCACTTCACGATCTTGGCGCCCATCTTGTGGATCAGGCGGTACAATATTTCGGCTTCCCTGAAAAGCTTTTTGCAGATGTATTCTCTATGAAAGGTGAAGAATTTGCGAATGATTATTTTGAGATTTTACTGTTCTACAAAAACAACCTGAGGGTAAGACTGAAGTCTTCAGTTTTTACCAAAGAAGACCATTATGCTTATAAAATCCATGGAGACAGGGGGAGCTTTTTACAGGAAAGAACCGATAATCAGGAAAGTGAACTGGTGGCAGGTGCTATTCCGGTATACGGTAAAGAGTGGATGCTACCCCTAAAAGAAGCTGATGGCATTCTGAACTTTTTAAATGAAAACTCCGAAACGGAAAGAATTCTGACTTTCAGTGACGCGGGTAATTATATGCACTACTATCAGCAAATCTATGAACATATTGTTTTCGGACACACCTTACCTTCTCCGGGAAATGAAATTATCCTGAACATGAAAATCATCGATGCTTCATTGAAAAGTGCCCAAGAAGGAAAGATAGTATCGTTATAAAATTATAGTGAGTTATGAATGAGCTAAGTAAGGTTGAAGCTTAATGGTGGCAGAAGTACACTTTCTGCCCTTTATCCTAAAGCCCCAAGTCTCATTCATCACTCATTTTTACATGATTTCCTGAAGCTCAAGCCATCTCATTTCATGATTTTCCAGTTTTTCGGAAACGGCCTCCAATTCCGCTGAAAGCCTGGCTATTTTTTCATAATCTGCTTCATTATTGAGTAATTCCAGGATCTTTGCACGTTGCTCTTCCAGCTCCGGCATTTCTTTTTCTATAGTTTCCAGTTCTCTTTGTTCTTTGAATGTCAGTTTTCTTTTTTGAGAATTGGATGATGGTGTATTTTCTGTAGCAGCCATCGTTTCTTTTGCAGGCTCAGGTTTTATGGCTGTATTTTTTTCCAGAGCTTCTTCGCGGCTTTTAGCTTCACGGTATTCGGAGAAGTTTCCTACAAAATCCCTTATTTTTCCATCGCCTTCAAAAGCCAGAACATGGTCCACGATTCTATCCATAAAATATCGGTCGTGGGAAACAATAATTAAAGATCCCTGGAATTGTTGCAAAAAGTTCTCGAGAACCGTTAAAGTGGGAAGATCGAGATCATTGGTAGGCTCATCAAAAATCAGGAAATTAGGATTCTGGTATAAAATATACATCAGATGAAGTCTTCTTTTTTCACCACCTGAGAGTTTTGATATAGGAGAATACTGCGTCTGATCATCGAATAAGAATAACCTTAAAAACTGCGATGCAGACAGGCTTTTTCCATTGGCCAAAGGATAAAACTCTGCAATTTCCTTAATAAAATCTATAACACGCTCATCTTCTTTATAGGTAAGACCTTTTTGAGAGAAATAACCGAAAGAAATGGTTTCTCCTGTTTCTATTTCACCACGATCGGCTTTTTCAAATCCCTGGATGATATTCAGAAGGGTAGATTTTCCAGCTCCGTTTTTCCCGACAATCCCTACTTTCTCACCCCGCTGGAACTGGTAGCTGAAATCTTTTAGTAAAACTTTATTACCAAAACTTTTGTCAATATGTTTCAGTTCAAGAATTTTATTTCCCAGGCGCTTCATTTCAAAGTCCAGTTCAAGTCCGTCTTTTCTGGTGTCGGTTTTGGCTATTTTCTCCGTTTCATAAAAAGCATCGATTCTGCTTTTGGATTTTGTAGTTCTTGCTTTGGGCTGTCTTCGCATCCATTCAAGTTCTTTCCTGTAAAGGTTGTTTGCTTTATCAATGGTGGCATTCAGGTTTTCCTCACGGATCATCTTATTTTCAAGATATGTGGCATAGGAGCCGTTATGGGTATAAAGAGCTCCGTCTTCCATCTCCCAGATAATGTCGCACACACTGTCCAGGAAATACCGGTCATGGGTAACAAGCAACAGGGTTATTTTTGCTTTATTCAGATAGTTTTCAAGCCATTCTACCATGTCCACGTCCAGGTGGTTGGTAGGCTCATCCATAATCAGTAAAGTATGTCTGTGTTCTGCTCTGGTTTCTGTTAAAAGCTTTGCCAACGCTACACGCTTGATCTGACCTCCGGAAAGGGTTCCCATTTTAGCGTCAAGATCGGTAATTTTAAGCTGGGAAAGGATTTGTTTCATTTCATTTTCCAGATCCCATGCTTTGTGCACTTCCATATCGGCTAATGCTTTTTCAATGAAATTATGATCAGTGGAATGTAGTGACTGATGGTAATTCTTCAAGGCAAGAATCGGTGCAGAATCCAGGGTCATCATAAATTCCTCAACACTGAGGTTGGGGTCATAATCAATCTCCTGGTCAAATAAAACCACCTGGATATCCTTATTAATGACTACACTGCCACTATCAGCAATTTCTTTTCCCATTAGTATTTTCAGAAGCGTAGATTTTCCACTTCCGTTTTTGGCGACAATAGCTATTTTGTCTCCTTCATTGATGTGAAAAGAAATGTTTTCGAACAACACTTTTATACCATAAGACTTGGTAAGGTTTTCAGCAGAAACGTAATTCATTAGAATTTAATGGTTTGTTTTGAATTGAATTGAGCGGCAAAAGTACGAAAATGTAACCATACAATTTTCCGGAACGTGCTTTATAAAAATGAATATTTATGATTTCTTAAAAAAGAGGATAATGTTTAAGATTTTTAGGACTCATAGACTGGAACTTAATTTTTTAGTATAAATTTAACTAAAGAGCCATTAAATTTAATAATACCTTATGAATGTTGATAGTGATAAAGTAGATAAGTTTGCATCAAACTTTTACCATGAAAAAACTCAGCGTTTTATTCCTTATTCTTACAGTTTCAGCTTTCAATGCACAGGTGATTTCAGGAACCATTATTTCCAAAAATGAAAATCAGCCCGTTCCATATGTAAAGATTGGAGTGGAAAAGGAAACCAACGGAACCATCTCTGATGGGAAAGGGAACTTCGCAATAGATCTTACCGGCCTGAATCCACAGCAGAAAGTAAAAATAGAGGTTCCGGGATATGAGCTGTATGAAGAAGCTATACAGGATTTCAAAAAGCACGATCAGCAGAAGGTATTCTTAAATGAAAAAACTAAAACAATTAAAGAAATTGCTATTAAGCCTAAAAAACTGGTTGATAAAAATTGGGGGGTAACAACAAAAAGCAAAAGTGTCTTATATTTCGTTAATCCGACGGGAGATAAAGCACGTTTTCTTGGTGAAACAGCTTTGGAGTTTAACACTAAGAAAAGATCCAAAATCAAGAATATTAATCTGAATATCGCCCGATATATTTCCACAGAACCGGTTCTTATGCGGTACAGTATTTACAGTGAAAAGGATGGTTACCCTGATAAAAATATTCTGGATGAAGAAATTACAGTAGAGCTTACTGAAGATATGATTAAAGACGGAACTTATAGGCTTGATGTTAATGACTATAATATTTGGGTGAAGGGAAAGTTTTTTTGTTGGCATTCAATTTTTAAAAGCATTTAACGGGAGCATTAAAATCAGTGCAGCATTGTTTAAAACGGGATTTATCAGAGAATTCTATGGAGACTGGAAAAAAAATGTCCATTGCTGCACCTGCCATTAATATTGATGTGAAAGTGGATAAAAGCGGAAAAGATATACAAGATGCTGGTGTGTATGCAGATGATGATATCTCTCAGAGTTGGATAACCGATAATTCAAAGAACATAGAGGAAGCCAATCAGTCTATATATGGTAAAAATGACTCTGCCGGAAAATATTTAAAGCTGAAAGATACTGATCTTTATTATGAAGTATATGGAGAAG
Organism: Chryseobacterium sp. P1-3; assembly: GCF_000738495.1. Classification (NCBI taxonomy): domain Bacteria; kingdom Pseudomonadati; phylum Bacteroidota; class Flavobacteriia; order Flavobacteriales; family Weeksellaceae; genus Chryseobacterium; species Chryseobacterium sp. P1-3. The sequence goes on along the minus strand of NZ_JPEQ01000014.1, from coordinate 18,888 downwards.
GTAAACCTTTAGTATTACTTCACGGAAATTCAGGCAGTATCAAAGATTTTTACAAGCAAATTCCAGTTTTATCTAAGCAGTATAAGGTTATTGCGGTAGATACAAGGGGGCAGGGGAGAAGCAAAGATACCTCCAAAAAAGATTTTACCTATAAATTATTTGCAGATGATGTAAAAGCATTAGCAGACAACCTGAAGCTTGATAAAATTAATATTGTGGGATGGAGTGATGGTGGAAATACAGGACTTGAATTTGCACTGAAATATCCTGATCGTCTTAATAAATTGATAACCATCGGGGCGAACGCTTTTCCTGAAGGAGTGGAAGATAAACTTATTGAACGTTTTACCAATCAGATGAAACAGCTGAATGACATAGCAGCTAAAGAAACTTTGGGAGAACGCAGGCTTTTAAAGATCATGCTTACGGAGCCTAATATCAGTAAAAATGATCTAAATAAAATAAAAAGTCCGGTTTTGGTTATTGCGGGAGACAGGGATGTTATCAAGCCGGATCATACAGAATTTATTTCCCAGCAAATTCCCAATGCTGAAAAGAAAATTTATAATGATACTACTCACATGGTTCCTTATGAAAAACCAGATCAACTTAATGCCGATATACTGAGTTTTCTTGAAAAGAATAAATAGGAAGATAGAGGCTCGAAGTTATAGATTGCTTCTTTTAATTTCAACTTTGAATTAAAAGAAGTGTTTTTTTAAAATCACTGATAATCATTAAAATAAACTTATAATTACTATTGGGAGCTTAGAAACCTTCCTGCTATTAATCCAACGTCAACCTTTTCAGAGACCAGGAATTACCATTGTAAATATCAAGATCTACTTTAGTATTAATTCCGTGAACAATCCCATTTTCTGTAAACTGCCAGAAATCCCACTGGTCATCCGGAGATGGTGACGGAACATCATTGTAATTGGCGAGCCAAAGCGGATAACCATCAAATTCACCTTTCAGGAAATCTTTATAATAATGATAATAAGTATAAATAATAGGCTTTTCACCATAAGTTTCCTCCACGATTTTACACCATATTTTTAAATCTTCAATAAGCTTTTTGTTGGTTTTGCGTTTAGGAATTTTTTCAATATCTAAAATAGGAGGAAGATCTCCACTTTCCAGTTTTACATTAGCTAAAAAATTATTGGCCTGAATAACAGGATCTTCATCGGCCCTGTAAAAATGGTAAGCTCCGCGGATAAGATCATGTTTTTTGGCTTTTTCCCAGAATTCATCAAAATGTTTGTCAGCACTACGGTTTCCCATAGTAGCCCGCATTACGACAAACTCCAGCGGTATCGTTTTATTTCCGATGCTGAGACTGTCCCATTTGATATCTTCCTTATTCTGATAATGGGAAACATCAAAACCGTAGGTTTTATCAAGATTGCTTGCCAGTATCCGTTGAATCCTTGAAGCTTCCTTTTCACTGTTATGAAGTTTTTTATGAACAAACTTATTAAAGTATAAGGCATAATAATAGCTGACAGATTGTTTTAAATAAAATCCGGTCCCTATTAACGCAATTATTAATATCGCCAATAGCATCCATCTCCGGAAAAAATACTTCTTCCGTCTCTTCCTGTGGATTTGTTTGGCAGTTTTTTTTGGTGTACTTTTTTAGGTGTCATAAAAGTTTTGCAAAAACTAACTTTTTTCACTGCTAAATGCTAAATAAAATCAGTAAAATTTGTGTACTATGGAAACACGCGAAAAAAATCATCATTATAGGAGGAGGATTTGCGGGGCTACAGCTTGCAAAAACATTAAACAACAAGAATAAAAAAAGTAATTGTTTTGGACCGGATGAATCATCATATGTTTCAGCCGCTTTTTTATCAGGTAGCCTCAGGAAGGATAGAACCTTCTAATATTTCTTTTCCTTTCAGAAAGATTTTCCAGCAATCCAGAAATACACAGTTCCGGATGACAGAGGTGAAAGAAATTGATCCCGCACACAATAAAGTGATTACTGATGAAGCGGAATTTACCTATGATAAACTAATCATCGCAACCGGCTGTAAAACTAATTTTTTCGGTAATAAAGAACTCGAAGGAAAGGCATTTGGAATGAAAAATACCCAGGAAGCCATCAGTATCAGGAATCATGTTTTGATGACATTTGAAAAACTGATCCTTGAAAAGAGCAGAAGCGATGATGGAAACTGGAATATTGTTATTGTAGGGAGCGGACCCACCGGAGTAGAACTGGCAGGTGCTTTTGCAGAAATGAAGAAAGATATCCTTCCCAGAGATTATCCCTATATGAATTTTGACCAGCTGAAAATTATTCTTGTAAGCTCTACCGATAAGCCCCTTGCCGTAATGAGTACTGAAGCACAGGATAAATCTGAAAAATACCTTAAAGATCTTGGGGTAACCTTTCTGAGTGGGGAAGTGGTTACCGATTATGATGGCGATAAAGTTCATTTGAAAAGCGGGCAGACAATACCTTCCAATAATGTGATCTGGGCAGCCGGAGTTACAGGGAATGTTGTAGGCGGCTTCCCGGAGGAAAAATTGGTTAAAAACCGATATATAGTAGACCGGTATAATAAAATAAAAGGATACGATAATATATATGCCATTGGTGATATTGCCTATATGGAAACCCCTAAATATCCGCATGGCCATCCGCAGGTTGCCAATGTCGCTATTAATCAGGCGAAAAATCTGGGGAAAAACCTGCTGAAAAAACGCACTGCAGAATGGAAAGAATATGAATATGATGATAAGGGTTCACTGGCAACAATAGGAAAGCACAGAGCAGTAGTAGATTTGCCATTTATAAAATTTCAGGGATTTTTAGCCTGGTATTTCTGGATGTTTCTCCATTTAATGTTAATTTTGAGCGTTCGGAATAAATTGGCCATATTCTTCAACTGGATGTGGAGCTATATCAACAAAGATTCTTCCCTACGATTAATTATTATACCTACAAAGAAAAACGGAACATTACAATGAGAATTGATATAATAAGCGTGCTTCCTGAATTGATGGAAAGTCCGTTCAAAACTTCTATTCTAAGAAGAGCAATGGATAAAGGGCTGGCAGAAGTACATTTTCATCACCTGAGAGACTGGGCCATCAACAAGCACAGGCAGATAGATGATGAGCCTTATGGAGGCGGGGCCGGAATGGTTATGATGGTAGAGCCATTGGATAAATGCATTTCTGAACTTAAAGCCCAGAGAGACTATGATGAAATTATTTATCTGACACCTGATGGAGTGACGCTGAACCAAAAAATAGCCAATACCCTTTCTATTAAAAACAACCTGATTTTCCTGTGTGGTCATTATAAAGGCATCGATCAGAGGGTAAGGGATCTCCATATTACCAAAGAGATTTCTATCGGAGATTATGTCCTTACCGGCGGGGAACTGGCAGCATGTGTATTGGCCGACTCTGTTATCCGTTTGCTTCCCGGAGTTTTAAACGATGAACAAAGTGCGCTGACAGACAGTTTCCAGGATGATCTGCTGTCTCCTCCCATCTATACCAGACCCGAAGTTTACAAAGGATTGGAAGTTCCTAAAGTTTTATTAAGCGGGAATTTTGCAAAAATTGAAGAATGGCGTCATGATGAAGCGGTAAGAATTACCAAGGAAAAACGTCCGGACCTGCTTTAGAAACTGCAGGGACTAATTTTACTGTTCTTTTTTTCATCTGTTTCATTGATTATCTATTGAAATGGAATAATATTTGTTATTAGTGTAAGCAAGAAGGAAAAAGTAAATTCTTTTTGTTGAAAATTAAAATTTTATTCTCATTATTTTGAATTTCACATATTGATTTTATTCTGATTTATGGGGTGATAACTTTAAATAATTGAAAAATTAATTCACTATGGGTCGGATTATTGATATTTTTTGTTATATTTGAAATATTTCTTAGTTGAAATTGATTTGAAAATATTACAGAAAAATCAATAAATTTGGAAAAAAATAATAAATTTACATTTGAAAAAAGGACACAATACATATAAAGAACGAATTTTATGCTGATGGAATTGTTTTCTTTTTACAATGTTGAAAATTTATTTTTACCTGATCCCAAGCCAATCCATAAATTGGATCCAACGCAATCAGGTTTAAGAAACTGGGATGAAAAGAGATATAAAAACAAGCTTTTTAAAATCTCGCACGTATTTCAATTGATGAAGGAGGAAAATGGTGTAATGCCATTCATAATCGGATTATCTGAAGTTTCCGGAAGGAAAGTTTTGGAAGATCTAGTGAAGATGGAACCTTTTAATTCAGAATACGGAATTGTACATTACAATTCTATGGATGAAAGAAAGGTAGATGTAGCAATGTTATATGACAAAAATAAAGTAGAGGTTATTGATTCTGAAACCATTACTTTCTTTTTTGAAATATTGAATAAAAACACAGGAAATTACGATACAACCAGGGACGTACTTTTTTCAAAAGTAAAATATGAAGGAGAATTGATTAATGTCTTTATCGCGCATCTTCCCTCTAAGCGGGAAAAAGACATCAACCAACCCAAAAGAACCTTTATACTGAACGAGATCCGGGAACGGATCATGAAAATTGTGAATGCTGAAAAGGAACATGTCATATTGTGTGGTGATTTTAACGAAAACCCGGATGATGAAAATTTAGTAAAAATTCTCTATAACAATGATCATGAGAAGGTTTTGATGAACCCTTTTCTTGAATTGTTTTCTACAAGAAATTATTCTACTTTTCATTATAAGTCTGGCTTACTGTATGATCAGATTATTATGTCGAGATCATTTCTCAACAATAATACGCTGGTTTTTCAGGATGCTCATGTGTTTAATTCTGAGAAAATCAGAAGCAGAACCAGGAAATTTGAAGACAGACCTTTTCGAACTTATGCCGGAACACGGTATTTAGGTGGGTATAGTGATCACTTTCCTGTTTTTGTAAAATTTAAAAGACTACCATAAAAAACATAAATAATAAAAAAAGTAGAAAATGAAAAATTCGAGCAACACAAGCTACCATTTAGATTCGATCGACAAAGAAATCATCTACATGTTGATGGATAATGCTAAAACTTCTTTAGCCCACATTTCGAAAAATGTCGGGATTTCCACAACAGCAGTACATCAAAGAATCAAAAAACTTGAACACGCAGGCGTTATTGAAAATTCGATTTCATTTCTTAATCCTAAAAAAAATTGGATATAAAGTGATTTCGTATATCGGAGTATTCCTGGACCAGCCCAGCCATTATCCGGAAGTGGTGAAATCCCTGCATGACATTAATGAAGTGGTGGAAGCCCACTATACAACAGGAAATTATACCATCTTTCTTAAAGTCCTTTGTAAAGATAATGACCACTTGATGCAGATTCTTAGTAAACTTCAGAAGCTAAAAGGAGTGACAAGAACAGAAACTTTTATATCTTTGGAACAAGGTATTTACAGACAATTGAAAGTATAACGAAACGATATGAATATAGCCAGATATTTGGATTCAACCTACCTGAAGACACCTGAACAATCAGGAATTTCACATGAGGAAACGCTTCAGAAAGATAAAGAACTTGCTCAGGAAGCTATTGATAACGGGATTTTTGCCGTGATGATCCGTCCGGATTATGTCTCTGAAATTAAAAAGTATATCCAGGAAAGAAATTCAAATGTGGCAGTGGGAACTGTAATAGGTTTTCATGAAGGAACCTATTCTGTTGATGATAAATTGGCAGAAGCATCAAAGGCAATTGAAGACGGTGCAGATGAATTAGATTTTGTAATAAATTATGAAGCCTATCTTCAGGGAAAAACAGAATTAGTAAAAGATGAATTTGTAAGATGCTCTCAACTTGGCTTGAAGCACAACAAAATCGTTAAATGGATCATTGAAATTGCTGCTTTAACAGACGTACAAATCGCTGATCTTACTAAAAATATTTCCAATTGGGCGGAAGAAAATTTCCAGGAAAATGATTTATCCAGGATTTTTGTGAAATCGTCTACCGGCTTCTATCAGACGCACGATGGTAAACCTAATGGGGCAACATTTGAAGGGATCAGGATTATGCTGGATAATGCAGGAAAGCTGCCTGTAAAGGCTGCCGGAGGAGTAAGAACCCCTGAAGATGCTGAAAAGATGATTAATCTCGGAGTAAAAAGAATCGGAACTTCTTCAGCATTAGCTTTACTTAAAAACCAATCATCATCAGAAGAATACTAAAATTAAAATAACTTATTAAAATGATAAAAGCCATCAGATTTATTTGATGGCTTCATTTTTTATATCTGTTCCTGATATTCTTCGTAAAATTGTTGGGTTTCTTTAATTAAGCTATCCATTTCTTCCAGCGTAAAGACTTCCAGGAATTTTTTTCTGAATTCTTTGAAATGAGGAACACCACGGAAATAGTTGCTGTAATGCTGTCTCATCTCAATCAGTCCCAATCTTTCTCCTTTCCATTCCGCACTCCATTCGGCATGTTGACGTACGGCAAGTAAACGGTCTGAAATAGTAGGAGCGGGTAAATGTTCCCCGGTTTTGAAGAAATGTTTGATTTCGTTGAATATCCAGGGATATCCAATTGCAGCACGTCCGATCATAATCCCGTCACATGCATACTTTTGTTTATATTCCAAAGCTTTTTCCGGAGAATCTATATCACCATTTCCGAAAATAGGGATCTCAATATTGGGATTTTGCTTGATCCTCGAAATATGCTCCCAGTCGGCCTCGCCTTTATACATCTGTGCGCGGGTTCTTGCATGGATTGTTAAAGCTTTGATTCCTGTTTCCTGCAGACGTTCTGCCACCTCATCTATATTAATGGAAGTGCTGTCCCAGCCTAAACGGGTCTTGACCGTTACAGGCAAATGAGTAGAGCTTACCACCGCTTTGGTAAGACGTACCATAAGGTCTATATCTTTCAGCACACCTGCTCCGGCTCCTTTACAAACCACTTTTTTTACAGGGCATCCGAAATTGATATCTACAAGATCCGGATTTACTGTCTCAACAATTCTCGCAGACATGGCCATTGCTTCTTCATCTCCACCAAAAATCTGAATACCTACCGGTCTCTCATAATCAAAGATATCCAGTTTTTTTGCGGCTTTTAATGGCATCACGGATTAAGCCTTCGGAAGAAATAAATTCCGAATACATCAAGTCTGCACCGTGCATTTTACACAAACGTCTGAATGGAGGATCACTTACATCTTCCATCGGGGCCAGTAAAAGCGGAAATTCCGGCAGTTCTATATTGCCTATTTTTATCATGGTGCAAATTTACAAAATTCTGAACATAAGAAAATATGATATTATCTATCAATGTGATGTAGCGAATTGAGCGTTTAAGTATGGAGCTCCGGAAGTATAAGAGTAGTCTTAAGCTTTGAAATCTAGAAGCTTGCCTTTACCTGCATGCTTCCGATATGAATCGTTCTGTCTCCTGAATTTCTTCCTTCATAATTTAAATTCAGCTGGATGAAAGAATTGATAGCCTGTTGGATAAATACACTCCATACCTGGTTTTTGCCGGGCTTCAGACCATCCAGCATCTGGTTTCCGACAATGCTGAAATTGTTTCCGTTAAAATTATTGCTGATGAAGGAGAAATTTCCACGGATAGAGGTCTTTCTTCGCTCCCATTGAATAGTTCCTGTGACATCGAATGCTTTCAGGAGTTCTTCACCATCTATCCTTTGTTTCTGACGGAAAGCGGAAGAAAGCTCTGCTTGTATGGCATCTGTGAATTTATAGGTAGCCTTCGGCTTGGTTTCAAAATTATTCAGACGGTAATCTCTTGTAGCAAAAAGCTGTGAAGAATTTTTGATATCATGGACAGAGTTTTCCCAATCGACTCTGAATTCCTTGTTGAACCAATAACCGATATTTATAAAATGGGAGGTTTGTTCCCTTTCCTCATTACTGAAATTGGCATTGATGAGATTGTCATTTGAAATAAACCGGTAGTTTCCATTCCAGCCGGATTTATCGGTCGGATTAAATTGTACTGAGGCCAGGATATTCTGGTTCTTTAAAATCTGATCACTGTTTTTCTCAAAAGGGTTCAGAACCAGTACCTTATCTTTTTTGTAAAAAGAATTTTGAGAGTTTAAAGAGACATTGAAGTTCCAGCGCTTTAAAAATGAATTTTCCGAATTGAAAATAATGGCCGGATTGACAAATAAGGCTAGCTGTAATTTATTCTTATTGGAAGGAATATAACGAACAGAATTGGTGTATACCCTTATATATTGTGCCAGGTCGGAATATTCGGCAATTTCAAATTCGTCAAGCTGCTGTATTCCGTCCCCGTTATAGTCGGTCCATTTGTAAATTCCCTGCCCGTCAGTAACTTTAATGTACTGGAATTCTCTTTGGGCTTCCTGTCCGTTACCTAATTCATAGAATGCCTGAAGACGCATCCCGTTTCTGAAAAGCTGCTGATTATAAAGAATGTTTCCTACCACAAAATCATTATTTCTGGTGGCAACACCTTCCTCTATATTCTGATAGAAGAATTTCCTGTAATGAATTAAAGCATTCAAAGTGGTTCTTTCCGTTTTGATGATCTGGCTTTCGGCCATGATCCCAAGGATATTATTCATATTTTGAAGCCTGTTATCACGGACCGAGTCGTTATCCCTCATGTAAACTTTTGCCAGTAATTTGGTACGGGTACTGTCACCGATTTTCTTTTGTACAAAAATTTCCTTCCAGCTGAAACTGGTAACATCCATAAGCTGGGAATCATTATATTTTTTTTCATTATGCTCCATGCTTCCCCCAATCGCCCAGCTTCCTTTTTTGCCGGTAAATTCTGTAGAAACCCCACCACGGATGAATTTGGTATCCTGAAGGGTGGCATTGGTGTTCAGGTAGGAAAGATTTCCTTTGGTGAAAAACTTTCCGCTGATCCATCCGAAATCCAGGTCATTTTTTATCCCTTTGTAAGAATCCTGCTCATTTAAATAATTTACCCGGTAATTGAATGTTGATTTATTATTCCATTTATTCAAGAAACTGAAAATAAACCTGTTTTGTGTCTTTTTATTGAACTCCTGTGCAAGGTTGAAGTCTCTGGAAAATTCCACATCATTGATACGGTCTAAAATATGGAATTGTCTGTCGATATACTGATATTCAAAGCTGGGAGTTCCTTTCCAGTTGTTTTTTGTAAAGCTTTTATTTCCGAAAATACGCCATGCGTACCCGATGTTCTGATCGGAATCTTTTGATGAGAATAAATTGACATCATAATTGCTAAGTGAAATATCCGTTCCTATTTTTCCTTCTTTCAGCAGGTATTCTGAATTTAGGGAAAAAACCTGGGATTTCTGGGGGGAAGGCAGCTTTCTCACTGCCCTGTAATCACCTGCATTCGGGCCTACATATTCAAAAACACGTCCGTTATTGGTAGTCTGGGCTGTTTTATAGTCTCCCATGTTTGCTCCGAAATAAGTAAAAGATACCTGATAAAGCGTTTGGGTGGCATCTGTGGAAAACTCATAAAAGTTTCCATTAGGATTCAGTCGGTACAATATTTTATTGACATCATATTCGGTGACAACGCCGGATGGGGCATACATCAGGTTAGGATCATTTCCGGCATCGGCCAGGATCTGTTCATCTTCTTTGGAAAGGTTTAAAGAAAGTGGAGCATTTTTATTGTCATTCTCCATAAACCAATTCAATCCAATTTTGAATTTTTCCCTCTGATGTTCCAGTTTTCCTGTAAATAAATACCGGGAATAATTTCTGTTGGCGTAATTATAGGAAATGGTAATAAAATTTTGCTGGAAAATAGGACGGAAACTGGTAAAAGTAACCTCTCCGGTATTGTAATTAATGACATAATCCTGGTTTTCTCCCCGTTTCATTAAAATTCCATCGATAAAAACCTGTTCAGAACCGGAAATCAGGGTAATAAACTGTTCGCCGTTTTTTCCGGTAAGACGGTAGGGTCCCTGGTTTCCTTCTACCCCCTGAAATCGGACCCTGTGGAATTCACTTCGTGCAACTCCCATAGAAACATCTACCAATGTTTTATTTTCTTTCCCGAATTCCGTCTGGAATTCAAGTCCCATACTTCTTCTCTGGTATTTGGCAAAATAGTTTTTAGCTTCTACAAGATCCAGGTGCCCGGCTCTGAGAATAGATTTATCCTTAATATTGAGCTGCATATATATTTTGTCAAACTCTTCCAGGGTTTGTGTATATCCATCTGCCTGGATAGGGAGGTTGTGATCTGAAATACTGGCTAAAATAGTTACATCCTTGGAAAGACGTCCTGAAATCTGGAGATCCATAGAACTTTGTACAGACTGCCCCTGGTTGTTACCAAATGTGATTCCCCGGATGATCGAGCCCTTGGAATTGAGCTCCCCTAAAAATCTTTTTTTATCATTTTTAGCGAGTACGGCTTCGTCTACAACAATTTTATTATTGGTCTTTACAAAATCCAGGGTGTCTTTAACGAAAATATCCTGCTCAAGCCTGGCGGCAAGAATACTGTCTCTTTTGAGACTGTCTTCGGGAACGTTTGGATTTTTCCATGAAAATACTTGGGCATTTCCTGAAAATATGCCTAAGAAAAATAATGTAAATAGAATAATACAATTCCGCAAGCCCTACAAATAATTCGTAAAAATAATTAAAAAAATGTTAATACCAGTGGGTTTAGGATTATTAACAGAAATTTAATCTAATTATTATTCTGAAAGGGAAAATACATGGTATTTTAGTGACCTAAAAAGTATTAATAACAATAAATCTTAAAACATGAAAAAACTTTATTCTTTAGCAGTGCTTTGTTTAACGAGTTTCGCATTTGGACAAATTAGCTTGCCCACTATGAATACTGCGTATACACAAAATTTTGACGATCTTGCCAATACAGGAACAGGCTCCTTAAATTTATCCGGCAGCCTGACAGGTTGGAGCATTTCAGAAACAGGTGCCAATGCCAATACAACATATACAGCTGATACAGGAAGCTCAAATGCAGGTGATACATACAGCTATGGTTCTGCAGGAAGCCCCGACAGGGCACTGGGAGCCATTGCAAGTGGAAACTTGTTATCAAGATGGGGGGCACAGTTTAAAAACGATACAGGAAGCGAAATTACCAGCTTATTGGTATCTTATACCGGAGAGGAATGGAGATTGGGATTCACGAATAGAGGGACTAATGATCAAATAACATTTGAATACAGTACCGATGCTACATCACTGACTACAGGAACATGGACAGCTGTATCTGCTTTAACCTACAACAGTACGAATATTACCGGAACTGCAGGAGCAAAAGATGGGAACAATGCTAACTTCAGAACAGCACTTAGTGCAACGATTACAGGATTAAATATTCCTGCAGGACAAACGTTTTGGATCAGATTTGTTGACGTAAATATTTCCGGAACCGATGATGGTCTTGCTATAGATGATTTTTCTTTAACACCTCAGTCAGGATCTTCACTGGCTACCATTGACAATAAGGTTTCCCATGCAACTTTTGTGAAAAATACAATTGTTGGAGATGAAATATATTTTGGCACCCATTCAGATGTAAAAATTTTCAATATGTACGGACAAGTTGTGAAAACAGCATCTGTAAAACAAAATGGAAGTATAAACGTAGCTGATCTGGCCAAAGGAAACTACATTGTAACAGGAACTATTAACAATGCCCCGGTATCCCAGAAGATATTGAAAGACTAATCTTCTGCTATTAATGTCAATCATACATATAAGTCCGCCGTTTCTCCGAAACGGCGGACTTTTTACCAGAGAGTTATCATGGATTTATTGTTGGAAGATATAAATTTCCGTTCCTCTTTCTCTTTATTTTTCCTTTTACATGGTATTGTTTTTGATGATTTTTATTATACATTTATGCCTAAAATTATAGAATGATGAAAAGAATCTTTACTATTGCAGGATTGATATTGATAACTACTTTTTCAAACGCACAGATCGTCATCAATGAGATTTACGGAGGCAATGAAAATTCGGGTGCCGTCTTAAAAAATAATTATATAGTTCTGAAAAATATAGGAACAAGCCAGGTTACCTTATCAGGAGCTACCATACAATATGCACCGGCAGTGGGTGCTTTTACAGAGTACCATGTCCTGCCGGATATCACTTTGCAGCCTGAGCAGACTTACCTGATTCAGGAAACAGCAATAAATGGTGGAACAGTCAGTTTACCGACTCCGGATTTTGTTGCAGGAACCGTATTTAATTTTGATGGCACATCCAATAAATCTATAGGCTTAAGATTGTCGGGGGCTTCCGGTAAAATTGCCCTTGCAACCAATAGAATACCAGTAGCAGGACCGGATTCATCCAATGTTATCGATTTTGTTGGCTATGGTGCCAATGCAGACCAATTTAAAGGCGATGGACCGGCACCTTCTCCAACGACGACCACAGCTATAAAGAGGGCTGTGAGTGATAGTAATGATAACAAAGCCGATTTTTCCATTGAAGGGACAGCAAAATCCGGTTTTGTACAGAATCCCTTTATAAAAGATGGTAAAATTGTTTTTGGAACAGAGATCAGGGACGTAAAAGTATATGACAGCTTCAGGCAGGTGGTGAAAAAAGCTCCCGTAAAAATCGTCTCTGCATTGGATATTACAGATCTTCCTAAGGGTACGTATATTGTGACAGGAACAATTAATAATATCCCTCTTTCACAGAAGATCATAAAAGATTAATATTCTTAATAATGAAGGGCAGCGTATGATTATAGCTGCTCCTTTTGTCTTTATGATGAATTGTAATGGAAATTATCAATTATCAATCAGCTAGTACCAGCCTCTTCTTGCAGCATTGATGATTGAGCCCAGGTTAAGAACCAATGTATATCTGATACGTTTTGCATAATCCTTGAATGATGGTTCAAATCCTAATGAAGATTGTATCGGGAAATACACCTCCAGGAAATCCGGGATAATTCTGACTTTAATTCCACTATCCCAAATAAATTTAGCCGGCAGGTTTTGATTTTTATATACTCCTGCATCGGCATAGACATGGAATATCTTCCAGACACTGGAATCCACATTGAAAGAAGTAATCCATTGGTTAACGGTTCCGGGGATAAATGATTTAAAACCTCCATCCGCCAGAATAAACTGCTGTGAAAGAATACCACTATTGGCACTTTCTCCTAATAGGCTATAAGAAAATGCATAATTTGAAACCCTTGAGATTCCGTAATTAAATAAATTATTCCGGGTATCGTTTCTTAGAAAGTAGCCGGCAAATAACCTGACACTTAGCTTTTGTCTTGGAGCAAATTCCCATCTGTAGAAGCCTTCGGCGGTAATTTTGTTAAAATCCTCCATTCCCTGTGTACTCAGGCTGAAGCTTTTTTCGTGGATCATCTGACTGTCACTATATCCGTATCCTAAACTCCACAGATTGTATTTTTTTATAGTCGTTGTTGGCAACCATAAGAGGGCTCAGGTCTCTTTCAAAATAATTGTAAGACAGGGCAATACTCCTGCTCACTGTACTTCTTGGGTTCTTTCTGAAACTGAGTGTGGAAAATAATGAGCCTTTTTTGATAAGCAAGATTATAATCATAATGAAAATAGGATCCCGAAACACCGAAGGTAAGGCTCCGGATGAAACTTTCAGCAGGAAGGATAGAATAGGAAACAGCACCGGAACCCGTCAGTTTCCCTGTACCGGTACTATACATAGGAGTAAATGAATACAGGAACTTCTCATCAAAAAAAGATTGATTTTTTAAATTAACCCCTAAAAGAAACTTGTCATACGTATTGTTGAAACGGATTCTGGGGCTTATATAAATTTCATTGTATTCCGGGTCTGGAATATCCTTGATAAGCTTAAGTTTAATCTTTTTCGTGTTTGAAAACAATCCTTTGGCATACAGGAAATTATTCCTGTATTTCGATTCCGGGAAAATATATCCGCTATTTAAGGTAACTTTATAAATATTATCTGTGGCCGGAAGGGAGAGTGTGGCTGTCCTCTCATTTTCTTCAGTTTCTATCCAATATGCTTTTTTCTCCCCGGATTTGGTTTGTGCTTCCAATTTTACAGGAATAGCCAGGTTGGTATTTTTAATGACTTTAAGCTGTAAAGAGTCATTTTCTTTTTTAATGTGTCCCAATTTGAAATCAACCCTGTTTTTTTGTCTGAAAAAACCTGAAAGATAACTGTTTGTCTTATCTTTTCCGGCAATAGCATTCAGAAATTCTTCAGGATTTATTTTTTTTCCGGAATTTTGGGAAATATAGTTCCTTACCGTAGTATTGAAGGTCTCATAGCCCATCTTATCTGCGGAATAATTGAACAGACTTCCTGTTTCAAAGCCGCTGATGGTCATATCATTGAAATTACTCAATACGGCAAAATCCTCACCTATTTTTTGATCAAGATTTTGAAGCATGATATACTGATAGGCTAATCCATAACGGTCCAGCAGCTTAACTTTTGAGGCGTGGAATATTTTTAAAGGTTTAATACCAAATATTTGTGTTTCCGGAAGCTTACCCAATAATCTGGTATTACTGTAAAACTTCTTCAGGTACTGCATCTCAAGATAGGATTTCAGCCCGTTTTTAAACCAATGATCCTTTTGCTTATCAGCAATAATACTTTCGTCAAGAATTTTTTTGGTGATGATTCCGAAGTAATCCAGGTCTGTTTTTTCGGCATCAGTAAACAACTGAAACCTGAATTTCCAGAATACAATATCATTATTCCCGAAAAAATCTTCTTTGGCTCTGAATTTATCAGAAATAAACAGGCTTTCCGGCAGGAATCCGATCTTTTCTTTAATAAATTTGAGCTGTAAGGGGAGGTAGAATTCAAGATTTTGTTTTTCTTCAGGTTTCAGCTGATATCCAAATTTGATATCGGTACTGTTGCCGTCAACATCCACTTTAATGGACGGATATTCGTTTGAGGAAATTAAAAATTCAGGATCAGATTCCAGATATCCTTTAAACGAGTTCATCTGAATCTGTGGCAGGTTACCTTCAATGAAACTGTTCACAGGGATATCGAAGTTGATAGTCCAGTATGTATTGAAATTTACCTGTTCTTCAATATCATGATAATTTTTCCTGGTAATATTGTCCGGATCAAAATGATCCGGAACAATAAAGAAATATTTTAAAGCTGTATTCTGACCGGATGTTCCGTATCCCGTAAACTTCTTGTCGGGAAGCTGCATCCTGTATTTCAGCTGCAATGTAACGCTTTCGTCTGGCTTTAATGCTTTTTCCAATGGTAGAAAAAGACTTTCGTCTGAGAGCGTATTGATTGGGATGGTCTGGTCTTCGGGGCCTTTAACATTCAGCTCCAGAAGTTTTCCCAGTTGATGAGGCTGGGCAAAATGCAGGTCGTTGTTCCTGTCTTCCAGTTTTCTGTAGACCAGAGAAGTTCCCCGTTTATTATACGCAGAAACCCAATTCAGGAGTTTTATGGTACGAAGGTCTTTATCAGAACGGTTATGATAAATAATTTCCTGATTGACCTCAAGGAATTTTCTGTCAGAAGATAGCCTGGCTTCAATGTATATGCTGTCTTTCTGTGCAGAAACCTGCACAACTCCCCAAAACAAAATAAGACAAATGCTGAACTTTTTCAAATATCTGTGATAAAGTCTCAAATATAGCTTATTTTGTATATATTTTATAGCATTTTAATTTTGAATTGCTTTTTTTTCCAAAGATTTAATATAGGCGTTCCATCCTTCATTTTTATATGTAATGGCAGAAGCTTCAGGATCATCCGATTTATAAATTCCTCTTCCTACGATAATGAAATCCGTATGAAGTGTTGTAAAGACGTGTTCGGGAGTATTGTACTGCTGTCCTTTTCCGTCCCCTGAATCAGCTAAATTAACCCCTGGTGTAAATAATAATAGTTCTTCAGGGATCTTATTCTGTGACACTCCCCCGATAACGTTAGGGTGGGATAAGGCAACTTTTAATGCTTCCTCACGATAGCTGGCGGTAGTTAAGGTACCTTTTGAAGACATACCTACAATGGCTACCACCCCTACATTCGTGAAACAGTCTAAGGATTCAAAACCTCCGATAACCTGTGAGGTTACAAAGTCTGCCCAGTCTGTAATTTTAAAAACACCACTGGTAAACTGAAGTTCCTGAGTATTTCCGATATCTGCAAACTTGCGGTCTTCCATTAATAAGAACTGGTGTTTTGCAGCAATCGCTTTTAAAGGAAGGATTGTTTTTTCATATTCAAAATCCGAAATAATATCGATGTGCGTTTTTAATGCAATAATATGCGGACCGACTTTTTCAGCTAAATCTAATAATTCCTGAGTTGTGGTAACATCCGCAGAAGCAATCAGGTTGGATTGTTTTGCCAGGGCTGTTTCCAGTAATTTTTTCGAAACCGAATGTTGTGCGTTTTGAAGCTTTTGTTCATAAGATGGTCTGATTTCTTCTTCAAACTGAATGTGGTTTCCTTTAAGAAAATCCTGGATTCTTGCAACCTCTTCATCAGATAATTCTCCGTTTTCCTGAAGAATTCCACAAACTTCTGAAATGTTGAAAAGGGTATGTACTCTGTATCCTTTGCTTTCCAATAGTTGTTTTCCTCCCTGTTCTCTGTCCAGTACCACAACGATATCAGAAACCTTAAGATCTTCCTGTTCAACTTCAGCAATGGTTTCCACCAATGATTTTCCGGAAGTGATCACATCTTCTACTAAAAGGCAGTTCTGGCCTTTTTGATAGATTCCTTCAATCAGCTTTTTAGTACCATAACTCTTCGCTTCTTTTCTTTTAATAATTAATGGAATATAGCTCTCCAGTGACATAGCAGTGGCCATTGGAAGGGCAGCATAAGGAACTCCACAGATTAAATCAAAATTATCCAGCGGAAGCATTTCCAATAAATAATTAGCAAGATTTTTTAAGATTTTGGGATCTGAAGCCAACGGTCTTAAATCTACATAAAAAGGACTTTCAATGCCGCTTTTCAGGGTAAACCTACCGAATTTGATGATGCCTAGTTTGTAGCATTCCAAGAAGAATTCTTTTTTACTTTCCATTCTTTTTTATTAGATGCTGCAAATTTAAGGATTTGAAATAAGGCATAAAAAATTTATTGTCTACTTGTTAGAACAAGTGTATAAAATCTTTGATTTTGAGTGCAAGTATTTTTAATACGACAGGTTTTGTCGTTCTGACGAAATATCTTTGGACAATATACAGGCAATACAGCATATTTAGTACGAAAACGATATCCTAAATCTTTTATTGGTGAGATAAAAAAGATATTTTTGCAGCGTTTAAAAACGGATCAATTAATAACAACCTAAATAAACACAAAGTATGAAGAAATTCTACATGAGTGCATTTACCTTATGCATAGTTTTTAGTGCGTCGGCCCAGGAAGTGGTCTGGCAGAAAGACATCAAAACCACAACCCAGGATTTCCTGAGCCAGGTGACCACCACAATAGACCAGCAGTACCTTATCACAGGCAGCAGTATTCAGGCAGGAAGCCGGAAGCAGGGAGCAAGAAATGCTGCCAGCCAGAACAACGGCTATGATTTCCACCTGGTAAAATTAAACCAGCAGGGAGAACAGGTCTGGGAGAAGTATTTCTCAGGACAAAATCATGATTATTTGTCAGCCACTGTAACCACGCAGGATGGGGGCTTCCTTTTAGCTGGGACCTCCTATTCCGGGAAAGGGCTGGATAAAAAGGACGATTCCAAAGGCGGCTCTGATATCTGGCTGATCAGGATTAATGAATTCGGGGATGAGCTATGGCAGAAAACTTTGGGAAGCTCTTCTGATGAAGAAGCCAGGGCAGTGATTCAAACCACCGATTCAGGATTCTTTGTAGCGGGAAATGTACAAAACTCTTCTAAGGGTTACGGTTCCAAAGATGTCTGGATAATAAGACTTGATAAAGAGGGAAAAGAATTATCACAACTGATTTTAGGAGGAAAAGGTTTAGACGAAGTTGAAAAAATGATTCCCACGAAAGACGGTGGGGCTTTGTTAGGCATCTATTCCAGAAGTGGAGTTGTTAATATGAGCAACAGTCAATCAACAACCAATACTCCGGATTTATCTTCCAAAACTGCGGGTTCTGTAGCCAGAAGCCAAATGCCAAAAACCAGCAGCAACTATGGTGAAGGCGACTACTGGATTGTAAAACTGGATAAAACCGGGAAGGTAGAATGGGAAAAGAACTATGGAGGTAAAGGAGATGATCATTTGAGGACCCTGGCATTGACCTCCAACGGCTATCTCATCGGAGGAGAATCCAGATCGGAAAGATCAGGGAACAAAACAGTAGGAATAGAGGAAGGAACAGACCTTTGGCTAATTGCCCTTAATGAGAGAGGAGAAGAAGAGTGGCAAAAATCTTACAACTTTAAAAACCGGGATATTCTGATGGGAATGAGTGTGATAGGCGGGGAGCTGGAAGATGGACGCGGGAAATCTACCAAAGGAATTTTATTGGGCGGCTATACCCAGGCAGAAGGAAGGATTGAAAAGGACGATGAAACTTTCTGGATGCTGTACCTGGATGGAAATGGCAATGAGCAGTGGAGAAAACATGTGGGAGGAGAATCGAGGCAAAGAGAGGAAAGGCTCTCGGATTTAAAGCTCAACAGGGATGGTTCTATTATCCTTGCAGGAACCAGCGCAGAAGAGCTGGGGAAAGAAAACTGGAAGATTGTAAAATTGGGAGACAAGCAGGTTGATCAGTTAATTGAAAAATATGACATTAAGATTTATCCTAACCCGGTATCAGATTATGCGTATGTGGAAATCGGATTCGACTTTAAAGAAGCTGATATTATGTTGTATGATATGAGCGGGAGACAGCTTCAGAGTTTGAAAACAA
>NZ_JPEQ01000013.1:0-113635 GCF_000738495.1 Chryseobacterium sp. P1-3 | reverse complement strand
CTCCTTCTGCTCCGTCTATTGTAATAAAGTCAGGATAAAATTTTCAGAACATTCATTTGCACACAGATATCTTCAAATTCCTTAGTATCCCCGATGCAGAGTTTAAACCCAACCGGTTTACCTCCTGAAAGCTCCCTTAATTCCTGCACAAACCTCAACAATCCCGCTGCATCTGAAAAAAAGCTGTATGTGAAGGTGGCGAAATTACCGTCATTCCCGGAGTTACGTGACGAATGGCAGCAATCTCCGGCGTATTTTTCACCCCCGGAAGCACCCCTCCATGGCCAGGCTTAGCCCCCTGTGATAGTTTGATTTCAATCATTTTCACATTAGGAAGTGTAGCATATTTCGTAAACAATTCAGGATTGAATTTTCCTTCTTCGTCCCTGCATCCAAAATACCCGGTTCCGATCTGCCAGCATAAATCTCCTCCTTCCAAATGATAAGGAGAAATACCTCCTTCCCCTGTATTATGATAAAAATTACCCTTTTTAGCCCCTCGGTTTAAAGAAATCTGGGCCCTGTCACTTAATGCACCGAAACTCATTGCTGAAATATTGAACAAAGAAGCATGATAAGGCTGTGTACACTGCTCTCCTCCAACCCAGACTCTCGGAAGTTCTTCCGATGGCGATTTGGCATAAATAGAATGCTTGATCCCCTCGTATTTCCTGTGATTAACTTCCAGCTGTGTACCAAAAGCTACCGTATCACTTAAATTTTTTGCCCGTCTGTATACTGCAGAACGCTGATTTCTTGGAAATGGCTTCCCGTCTGTTTCTCTTTCGATAAAGTATTGCTGCATTTCCGGAGAAATACTTTCAAAAAAGTACCTGAAATATCCCAATACGGGAAAATTCCTTAAAATAGCATGTTTTGATTGGTATGCGTTATACACTCCCAATGCATAAATAGCGGACAACAGCGTGGGTATCCAATAATGCGCTCTGATCAGTAATGCCACTATCCATGTAGCAATTACTAATACAATTCCCCAAGATAAAAACTTATCTCTCATGAATGTAGTATTTAAAAGTTTAAAAATAAATTTAGTGGAAATTTTGCAAAGAGACTATGCTTTTGCTAAAAAAATTTTTGATAGGAAGATTGCACAGAAACTGTGCCATCTGACAGTATTTTTTCTAAATTTAGAAATTCAATCTGGTTGACGGAAGCAGGGTCAAAATCCTTCTGGACTCTCACATAATTTTCTGTGAAGCCAAACATTTTCCCGTCTTTATTTTCGTGCTCCCACAGCACAGGAAGTGTTTTCCCAAGCTGGGTCTGATAAAATGCCATTTTTTTCTTTTCGGAAAGGATTCTCAACATTTTATTACGCTTTTTTCTCTCGGCAACAGGAACTACTCCATCCATCGCTGCGGCTTCTGTATTTTCTCTTTCAGAATAGGTAAATACATGAAGATACGTTATAGGCAGTTCGTTAAGAAAATTATAGGTTTCCATAAACTTCTCTTCTGTTTCTCCCGGAAATCCGACAATAACGTCCACCCCGATAGCCGCATCAGGCATTACCTCGCGGATTTTGTTCACTCTATCACTATACAGTTTTGTCAGGTACCGGCGTTTTCATTTTTTTCAATAAATCATCACTTCCTGACTGCAACGGAATATGAAAATGCGGAACAAAGCTTCTGCTTCTGGAAACCAGTTCAATGCTTTCATCTTTCAACAGATTGGGCTCAATGGAAGAAATACGGATTCTTTCAATTCCTTCTACTTTATCGAGTTCAGAGATCAGATCCAGAAAGGTATGTTCGTGTCTTTTATTACCGAACTCCCCTTTACCATAATCACCGATATTTACTCCTGTAAGAACAATTTCTTTAATATCTCTTGCTGCAATCTCAGCAGCATTTCTCAAAACATTCTCAATGGTATCCGAACGCGATATTCCTCTTGCCAACGGGATGGTACAGTATGTACATTTATAATCACATCCGTCCTGTACCTTTAAAAAGGCTCTTGTACGGTCTCCTATCGAATAGCTTCCGATAAAGAAATCAGTTTCTTCAATTTCACATGAATGAACAATTCCTTCATTTTCTGATTTTTCCAAATCATCAAGATAACTCAGGATATTGAATTTTTCTTTGGCTCCCAATACCAGATCCACACCTTCAATCTGCGAAATTTCTTCAGGCTTCAGCTGGGCATAGCATCCAACAATAACTACCAATCCATCGGGATTGGCTTTCATTGCTCTTTTTACGTGAAGCTTACATTCACGGTCAGCATTTTCAGTTACAGAGCAGGTATTGATGACATATACATTTGCTTTTTCATCAAAACCTACCTTATCATATCCTGCATCTGTTAATTGACGGGCAATAGTAGATGTTTCCGCAAAGTTTAATTTGCAGCCAAGGGTATGATATGCGGCAGTTCTTTGAAAAGTAGACATGTGTTACTCCTGAATTTTATGGGTGCAAAGATAGTAATTTTAATAAGAATCCAAGATTGATTCAGTCTATTACTTGTATTCATCCCTTACTTCAGGGCTGTTTTGAAAACACACCGGGGAAGAATTGGTATCAGCTTCTTCTCCTGAAAACCTGTTTTTCATTCCTGCATTAAATTCCTGAGATTTATTTCTGGCAATAGAAAGTGTTTTCCAGTCTTCGTTTTTAACCATTTTAGCGATGTAAACAATCTGTCCTATATGATAAGGATAATGGGTTAATTGTCTGAAAACAGCATCGATAACAGAATGTGCTTCTCCTCTTATGTAAATCGTGGAATACAGGTTCTCATCATTTATCTGGTTTAAAGCTTCAAAAAGACACTTCCATCCTGTTTCCCAATAGCTGATCACTTCATCTTTTGTTTTAAAAGTATTCACAAACTCCTGATCCCTGTCACGCCAGTTTTTTTCACCATCTTCAGTTAGAAAATCAGTCCATCTCGAAAGCATGTTCCCAGCGATATGTTTTACAATTACGGCAATAGAATTACTCTCTTCGTTATATTGCCAGAAAACCTGTTCTTCGGAAAGCTGAGTAAAGGTTTTATCTCCGAGTGATTTATAATACTCAAATCGTTTAATAAACAGTTCTTTCATTTTTCTAATTTTGATTAGTCATGTAAAATTAGAAATAAAATTATAAGGTAGAAAATAAATATCCGGCTATAGTCCTATAGCTTTCATACGATATACACTATTGATACTC
The DNA here is from genome assembly GCF_000738495.1 of Chryseobacterium sp. P1-3. Lineage (NCBI taxonomy): Bacteria > Pseudomonadati > Bacteroidota > Flavobacteriia > Flavobacteriales > Weeksellaceae > Chryseobacterium > Chryseobacterium sp. P1-3. The sequence continues at coordinate 110,447 of NZ_JPEQ01000013.1, read as the reverse complement.
AACCACTTCAAATTAAAGCCTGTAAAATAAAACCCGGAATAAAATTTTGTTTTACTCCGGGTTAACCATTTTTGTCCTTTACCCTCAGGTTTCCGGACTAATTATTTCTTATTCTTATTCAAATACTACTACCAGACTGTTGCTGCCTGATTCATTAGTTCTTCCCAATTGATTATTAGCACCATAACCGGCCCCATAAATTTTATTTTTTCCACCGGCACTACTTGTTGTAACATACATATTATAATATCCTAAACTGATACCTGTATAAACATTGCCCACAGGAGATGTAGCCGGAGTAACTGAAGTAAGACTGGCAACAAATGCCGTACTCCCTGTACCTAGCTTACCATTGGTAGAAGAACCTGCCACATAGATTTTATTTTGATTGGTAAGCAACCCTACTCCATAGTACATAGAGATATCACTGAATCTTTCACCTGTTTGTAAAGCAGCAGTAATATTTGTAGGACCTGCATATACACCACCTCCTCCATGGTAATAAAGGTAACCGAATGCAAAATATCTTCCCTGATTCGTTATAAAACCACCTCCATCAAAGGATCCATCATCCAAAACAACTTTCACAACGCTTTCTCCGGCATTAAGGGTAAAGTTGGGATTCAGTAAGGTAGGAGTTGAAGCAACGCTTACATTCGTAGGTAATCCCAGTCTTCTTGAAGTAGTACTATTCGTTCCCCAAACGTATACATTCCCGTTACTGGTTACTGCTATTGCACCATAGTAAAATACATCCATATCTACTACTTCCTGGTTATCAAAAAAAGGAATTTTCTGGAAATTCAAAGCATCTCCTGATGTTGTTCCATTCCCCAATGTTCCATAACCGGCATATCCTGACACATAAAGTTTTTTATCAGTACCTAAGACAAGAGTATTGTAATATCCTGTTCTTACCTTTGAAGCTGAAACCCCTCCCGGCAGGGAAATTTTGCGGGGAGCATTTACTGTAGTGGTATTGCCCGTTCCATTTTTTCCGTTGTTATTATATCCCCATACCCAAAGCTCTCCATTGGCTGTTACGGCTGCTCCGTTATAATACCCCATATCTATATCTGCACTTGTGCGGTCAAAAACGGCACGCGGATAGTTATTGGTACCATTGGTAACGGTACCTATTTGGTTATTATTCTGGTATCCCATACCATAAACAACATTTCCTCTTGAGGCATCAGTATATATGGCTGCATAATAATGGCCTGCCGCTATCTTGGTTGCTCTTGCAGGAACTTTTCCGTTGTATATTATTTCCTGCTCTATGATATTAATTACAGAAGATTTGTCCAATAAGCAATCTGACCATGCCCGGTCAGCATCACTTGTTTTCAGTCTTATACAGTGCTCTTTGTTATCATACACTGCTGTGGCTTCTAAGGGGGTTGTCATGCTTCTGGCAACGGTAATCTGTGCAGAATCTACTCTCGGCAGGATCATTCCTAATGGTGAAGTTGTGTTTTGCATGTGCAAAATGCCTTCAGGAGTTAATGTATTGATACCTACCTGGCTATATGCGGTTAAGGCAAAAAGGAATGTCGAGATCAGTAAATGTAACTTTTTTCTCATAATTTTTTTTCATTTATGTTTTCAGGCAAATATAAACAATATTATTAATTGATGAGAAAATAATATAATTTATTTCAGATCATTGAGATTTCCTTACCAGAGCGATCTGGCTGAACTTGTGCTCAGCCAGATGTATCTAAAATTTAAAAAAGTTCTTCCTTTTTACCGTTTCAATTTCATTCCTGCATCACTTTGCAATGATAAAAATTAAAGTTATTCCCTGTTTTTAACCAATACCCATCCTGAATATTTAACAGGTGTACTCATTTTATCATTTTCATTCCATGTCACAGAATACCAGTAAGTACCGGTTGGGACTTTTTTTCCTGTAAGGGTACCATCCCATTTGTATCCGTTAAACCGGTCTGCCTGGTGAATTTTGTTGCCATATCTGTCAAAAATATTCAATACCAGATTCTGCTTCCCTGCCAATGCGGAATAATCAATAACATCATTGACTCCGTCGGCATTCGGGGTAATCACATTCACCAGGTTAGGAACAACAATGTTAATTTCTATGGGATTACAGTCATAAGTGTCCCTGACAAATACCTTATGATCTCCTCTTGAAAGGTTATTGAACACATTGGATTCCTGCCAGGTAATGTTATCTATAGAAAACTTATAAGGCGGATTTCCTCCTTTTACAAACACGGTAATGGTATTATTTACAATTTCAATGGCCGTAACAACCGGCTGTTGCGAAGGGTAAACTTTCACATGCTGGATAACCGTACAGTTACCTGTTGTAAGTTTTACCCAGTAAGCACCAACTCCTACATTATGAATAACCTGGGTAGTAGCTCCTGTACTCCATTCATATGTTTTGAATCCCGGACCGGCATCCAGTGATGTTTTAGCCTCTGCACAAATGGTTTTATCTTTAAGGACATCAGAATATACCGGTGGAATAACGCCTAAAGTAATTTTTGCGACAGCATAGCATCCCTGCGCATTAGAAACCCTTACATATACCACTCCGTTTGGTGCAATATAATTGATTACAGAAGTGATTTCATTGGTTTGATTGATTGCATCCGCCATCGAAGGATAATATTTTTTCCCGGCGACCGGCTGTGTTGTCACACTTGCTTCTGTAAGATTGAATACCGCAGCAGACGGATCCGTTTCCAGAGCACAGGATCTTAAAGTAGTATCATTAACAACGACTACAGGATAAAATTTCAGTGTAATCTGCGCAATAGCGGTACAGCCAAAGGTTGAAATTATTTTTACATAAACTGTTCCTTCCGCAGACACAAAGGCTGAAGGCGTTGTAATTTCATTAGTTCCCGCATTAAGATCCGCCAGGGAATTATAATATTTTTTGGTCACATTAGAAGCAGAAATGACATCGGCTGTTGTTAAATCAAACACTGCAGTACCCGCATTGTTATTATTGCACTGGATCAGGGTTGCATTTTTTGCTGTAATAGAAGCATCCCTGAACTTAAACTTCCCGATCTGTTTACATTGATTAAGCGGATTATTGGGATTGACAGGATCGGTATAGCTGATACTATAATAAAAAACGGTACTTGTATTGACGGTCATAGGGGTTGTAATAGGATTCTGTCCTGTCAAAGCCTCATTCTGACTGTGATGATAAGTCACACTAAAATGTTGATTTCCATTAAGTATTCCTGCAGTTAATGAAGAGAAATCAAATAAAATGGTACCGGAACATAATACTATTTCTTTAGGGTCAGCCGGATTTGCTGCAGGAATTCCGGGAGCTATAAATGGATGAGGTGTCAGTACCGGATCGGTGAATGGAGAAGCTAATGTGGCTGTTCCACCCCAGGTCAGAGAAAAAGGGGACATGGTACTGCTTGTTGCGCTCACCCAATTATCAATATACAGGTAATAGGTTTGTCCTGCCAAAACATCCAGATACCGGCAATATGGTGTTGCTGATCCTCCGGGAGCGCTTAGAATGGTACTTGTCATATTTAACCCTGTAATAGGACTTACCCCCACAACTGTGGCAGCATTACAGCGTATGGGTGTTCCTAAATTCCCACAGGTAACATTGGGACCATAGATGGCCCAGTCGTAATCTGCATCCGGATCATTGGGGGTTAAATCAAAGGTAAGGGTACCACTGGTAGCAATGGTTATTTTGTACCATATCGAATTATGCTCACCCAGTATCAGACAATCTCCTAAAAATTCATCTACATTTCCTATTCCTGCCGGACTGTAGGTAATACTGGAGTTTCCACAAACGGATAAGGCCGTAGAACAATCTGCCTGTGAATAAAAAGTATGCGATATGCACACAAGAAGAAACAGTAAAAATTTTCTCATAGGTATATGTTTTCATGGTTGAATGGTTTTACATCAAATAATACTCATCCATACCAAATATACCCAATATTTCAATTACAAATAAGAAAAATCAAATAATTTTAAATTAATTTAAATTAAAATAGAAAACCGTTGAATAAACAACAATATCATTTCACTTTATGCTTGTAATATTACCGCAAAGATTTTCCAGGTGAAAAATTTTATGAAAAGGGCTTTTCACTTCCTTCAAATGCTCTTTATCCTGGATAAACGTATATCTTGAAGCAATAGAATTCATATCAGAAACAATCACAAGCCAGCACTCGTCTACAGAAGTATCATAGTAAGGGAACTTTTCATTTTTTTTCTCGATAAGCTCCAGAATTTTCTCTGAGCAAAGTTCATCAAAAAGATTCATGCTGTATTCATGGGTAATAAAAACGTTTCTCCGGTGAAAGGATTTCCTTACGCTTTTCACACAGCCTACAGCTTTATTTTTTTTTATACTTTTATAGATACTGATAATATTTTCCTGTTGTACTTCCAGATTATCGAATTTTATATTAGGGTGAAATTCCAAAAAATAAACACCACGATATTTCGTAGTGTCTTCTTGTTCTAATAATATTTCTGCCTGGCGGAACATCTTATTCAAAGTACTTTCTACTTTTTTTCATTTCCAGATGATTGATCACTTCGGTCAATTCTATTCCGATTTTTTTATCATTTAATTTGGCAATAAAGTCAGGACTTTCACAAGTCAGATCTTCAAACTTTACTTCCGGGAAATGGTGCATAAAAGAATTGAGCAGCAGTATCTCAGATTTCTTTCGGTATTTTTCGCGATCATGAAGCGGAGATTCATCTATGGTACGGTGATATCTTTCTATGGGCTTTTTTTTTCAAATGCCTGTTCAGGTAATATAAACTTAGATTTTTAATTAAATCTTCATCAGAAAACGTTTTTTTTTCATGTGTGATTTTTTTATTGTTATTAAAGAACACATGCAGCCATTGGCTTTCATCATTAAAAGTTTTTGATAATCAAAAATTTACACTCTTAAAGATAAGTAAAAAAAACGATTCAATATCTATCTTTAGCATTAATTTATCAAATAATTAATGTAAAGTTTATTTTCATAATTAATACCTTTGCCACTTCTAACACAAACCCGCATTTATGGATTTCAGGAATTTTAAAATACCTTATAATATCAATCCCCAATATTCTAAAAAAACAGTTTATTTTTCAATGGAGTTTGCCCTTGAACAGGTACTGAAAATATACTCGGGCGGGCTTGGTTTTTTTGGCCGGTTCTCATATGAGAAGTGCTTATAACCTGAAACAAGATCTTATCGGAATTGGTATTTTGTGGAAGTTCGGTTATTATGACCAGGCAAGAAATCATGATCAAACCCTACAGCCGGTATGGACGAGAAAAATGTACAGCTTTCTGGAGGATACGGGAATCAAATTTCAGATCGAGATCCACAGTGCTCCGGTTTGGGTGAAGGTATGGTACCTTGATTCTGAAATCTTCAATACAGCACCAATGTTTTTCCTTTCTACAGATATTCCGGAAAATGATCATGTCTCAAAAACAATCTGTCACAAGCTGTATGACGCTAATGAATCTACAAAGCTTGCCCAGTATATCTTACTGGGAAAAGGAGGTGCCAAGTTATTGGATGAAATGAACATCGAAAGAGAGGTATACCACCTGAACGAAGCTCATGGACTTCCAGCAGCATTTTATTTATTAAAAAAAATACAACGGAAACCTGAATAAAGTAAAAGAGAAACTTGTTTTCACTACCCACACTCCTGAAGAAGCAGGAAACGAAAAACATAACCTGCAGTTATGTTATGATATGTCTTATTTTTCCGGCTATAGTAAAGAAGAGGTTAAAAGTATCGAAGGAGCCGATGACGACCGGTTTAATCATTCCTTGTGCGCTCTGAAAATGGCCAGAATAGCTAATGGTGTTTCCCAGCTGCACGGTGTTGTTTCCCGGGCTATGTGGAATAAATACCCAGGAATCTGTGAAATAAAGTCTATTACCAATGCCCAGGAATTCAAATATTGGGCAGACAAGGCTCTTTACAATGCCAAAGATGAAAATGATAAGACGGTTTTTGATTACCGGAAAAAACATTTGAAGAAAAAACTCTTCAACATCGTCGCAGACCAAACCGGAAATCTGTTCAACCCAAATGTCTTTACTATTGTCTGGGCCAGAAGATTTGCGGGCTATAAACGTGCTGATCTTCTTTTACATAATAAAGACAGGTTCCACAAACTTCTGAACAACCCTAAATACCCGGTACAAATTATCTGGGCTGGAAAGCCCTACCCTATGGATTATTCTGCTATTTCTACTTTCAATACATTGGTTGAGGAAAGTAAAAACCACAAAAACATGGCCGTACTGACAGGATATGAGCTTTCATTAAGTAAGGCATTGAAGCAGGGTTCAGACCTATGGCTTAACAATCCAAGAGTTCCACGGGAAGCATCAGGAACTTCAGGAATGACCGCTGCAATGAACGGCTCTGTCAATTTATCGACTGATGACGGATGGATTCCTGAATTTGCAAAACATGGTGAAAATTCTTTTGTGGTACCCAAGGCAGATTACCTGAACATGAGTATCTATGAACAGGACAACTACGACCTCAATAAATTATATGAAATTCTTGAAAATGAAATTCTTCCTACTTATTATGACAGGCCTGACCAGTGGAGAAAGATTCAGTACAATGCGATGAATGATGTTAAGGATCAATTCAATAGCGACAGAATGGCAGATGAATATTATAAAATACTATATAACGAGGCAAAATAAAGGAAAGCTGATTTTGCCGTTTCTTTTGCTTATCTATATTATATAATTGCCCGGAAGTTTTCCGGGCATTGCTATAAGGATTATTTACTTTTTTTCTTGGATGGCACTTTTAAGCCTTTTTCTCTTGCTTCAGAAATACCAATGGCTACAGCCTGTTTTCTGCTTGTCACTTTCTTTCCGGAAGAAGATTTCAGCTTTCCTTCCTTGAATTCGTGCATTACTTCTCCTACTTTGTCCTGAGCTTTTTCTGAATATTTAGTCTTGCTCATGATTAGATTTTTTAAGGTTTTGGCAGGGATACCCCCAGTTCATAAACTCTGGCATGTTTCAAATACTTTGAACGCTCTCTTGATGTTACCGATTGAAAATGATCATTTTTGATCACAATAATCGGGTCTTCTGCATTTTCGATTTCAAAATTGGCTAAATATCTTTCATCCGGTGGAGACTGTTGCAGTTTCGCTTTTATTTTCTGCAGCTCATCTGCATATTTCCTGAATCCTGGATCAGATGAATGGATAAATTTATACTCATCGCCTGCATACACATAGTAATGGAGTTTTTTTTCTATTAAACCGGCTTCATCCGTGATTTCGGGATTATCATTTCCATCCTTAAATCCTACTTCCACTAATATTCCGCCTTTTTTGTCGGCACATTCCTGTGCATCCATTAAAACTGGAAAAGCCTGTATAAACAATCCGGTCATTCAATACGTAGCGGTTCAGTTTCTGGTTGTATGCATTCGTTTCCATAATTATTATTGGGTTTGATTATACTTTAATGATATTCAATTTTTTTTGCCAAAAAGCTTATTCGAAAAGCTTTTTTTACACATTTTAATAAAATTATTATCTTTGAATTCCATTAAAGTTAAAAATGAAAAAAAATACTCTTAACTCTTACTATAGCTGCTGTATTCCAAAATGTATCAGCACAAGAAATCACTTTAGATAAAATATATTCAGGATACTACCGCGGAAAAGGTATTGCAGGAATTTCTTCTATGAAAAACGGTGAAAATTACCTGGTTATTGAGCCGACAGGAATTGCAAAGTATTCCTATAAAACATCTCAGAAAGAAGGAAATATTGTTGACGGAAAATTTGAGAGCTATATTTTTTCCGATGACGAATCTAAAATTCTATTGCAAATAGAAAGTCAGCCTATTTACAGACATTCTTTTCTGGGAAAATTTGAGGTCAGAGATTTAAAGTCCGGCAAAACAATCAGTTTAAATAACGGAAAAGAAGTTCAGGAGCCTACTTTTTCACCTGATGCTACAAAAGTAGCTTTCATTTCTGATAACAACCTGTTCTACCAGGACCTTACTTCAGGGAAAATCACCCAGATTACAACGGATGGTAAGAAAAACTCTATTCTGAACGGTTTGGCAGACTGGGTATATGAGGAAGAGTTCGGACATGCCAGACAATATGAATGGTCTAAAAATTCTGACGCTATCGTATTTGTAAAGTCTGACGAAAGCCAGGTTCCGGAAATTTATATTCCCATCTACGGAAAAAACCTCTACCCGGCTGAAATGCGTTACAAATATCCTAAGGCGGGAGAAAAAAATTCTATTGTTTCTGCACAGTTGTATCGTCTTGACAACGGAAAGACTATGCAGTTGAATTTAGGATCTTTTAAAAACTATTATATTCCTAATGTTTTCCAGACTGCAAAACCGGATGAAATTGTTTTAATTACTTCTGAAAGAATTCAGAATGCTTCGGACGTTTTAAAAGTAAACACCAAAACAGGAGCGGTTCAGAAATTATTTACTGAAACTGATGACAAATGGATTGATACAGACAGTCCTATTTTAGAATTCCTGGAAGATGATTCTTTCCTTTGGGGATCAGAAAGAGATGGAAACCGTCACCTGTATTGGTATGATAAAGATGGAAAGCTTAAAAAACAAGTTACTAAAGGAAACTGGGAAGTAACAGACTATTATGGATTCAATCCAAAATCAAAAGAAATTTATATTCAGACTACTGAGAAAGGCAGTATCAACAAGGTTATTTCTAAGGTAAACATTGAAAACGGAAAATCCCGGCTGATTTCTAATTCGGAAGGTAATAATTCTGCTAATTTCAGTAAAAACTACAATTATTTCATTGAAACATCTTCTACGGCTTCCAGACCTCATACTTATGTTTTAAAAGACGGAAACGGTAAAACGGTAAAAGAGCTTCAAAACAACAATGAACAATTACAGAAATTAAAAGCGGATAACTTTGTTGAAAAGGAATTCATCACTATTCCAAATGCAGTAGGCGACCAGATGAATGCCTGGATCATGAAACCTAAAAATTTTGATCCGAATAAAAAGTATCCTTTATTTATGTTCCAATATTCCGGACCGGGATCTCAACAGGTTGCCAACTCATGGGATAACGGAAATGCGATGTGGTTTAACCACCTTGTACAAAAAGGATATATCGTCGCTTGTGTAGATGGACGCGGAACCGGCTACAAAGGAGCCAAGTATAAAAAGGTAACCTATATGAACTTAGGCAAATATGAGATTGAAGACCAGATTACAGCAGCAAAATGGTTCGGAAACCAATCTTATATTGACAAAAACAGAATCGGAATGTTCGGATGGAGCTTTGGGGGCTATATGACCAGCTTAGCAATGACCAAAGGGGCTGATGTTTTCAAAATGGGAATTGCCGTAGCACCGGTAACCAACTGGAGATATTACGATTCTGTATACACGGAAAGATTTATGAGAACGCCTCAGGAAAATCCTGACGGATACGATAAAAACTCTCCTACGGAATATGCTAATTTATTGAAAGGCAAATTTCTTCTGATTCATGGAACCGCTGATGACAATGTACATTTCCAGAATTCTATGGAATTTTCTGAAGCTTTGATTCAGAACAAAAAGCAGTTTGATTTCATGGCTTATCCGGACAAAAATCATGGAATCTACGGTGGACAGACAAGACCACAACTATACCAGAAAATGACAGATTTTATCCTGAATAATTTATAACATTACAATTAAACTACCTATAAAAAGTCCCTTTCAGGCTTCCTGAAAGGGATCTTTTATAAACATTCATATCTAACTAAGGGTATTTCACCGCTTTATCCAGCTCAATAGGATTATTAAAAGATTTTAGTTTTTTTCTTTCATTGGCTTCGGCCGGCTTTAATTGCTCTTTGGATAGCACCGTTCCGTCTTCCAAAAACAGTTTCTTTCCTTCCGGTATTGTCAACACCCCGTTGAATGCATATTTAAAAGGATTGGAATAGAGATCTAGCCTTAGTCTGTTTAAATCTTTCTGCGTAACGGGTATTGCTCTGGATATAGAGGCATTTAATGAGTAACGTTTATAATCATCCGGGATCTTTTCACTTTTAATCACATTAAAATAGTAATCCTTTCTGGTATCATAGATTTCCATAATCAATCCCGGCAATCCGTTAAACTTATAAGGCCCGTAAGGCATTGGAATATCTTTAGTAAACCATGCAATCCAGTTTCGTCCTCCGAAGTGAGTAGTGGCTTTTTGAAGCCGGAAATTATTTGAGACTTTTATACTGTCTGTAATATTCCATTGTTGTTTTGCTTCTTCGGATATTTTATAAAAGTTTACATCGCCGATATATTCATAGTTTTGATAGGTATTGCTATTATTCTTTTTGATAAGAAAGGAAGTCAGCCTATTACCTTTAAACCCATGTTGTCCAGTGACAACAAACGTTGAATCACTAATATAATTCAGCCTGTTATAATAGGCTATATCCTCTTTTGTGATATCCAGATAATAATTTTCCCTGGTAATATCTTTCGAGGTTGAATCTTTCTTGTATTTCACCTCATAAATGAACCTGTTGTTCTGGGAAAAAATCATTACAGTTCCCAGTAATATAAATAATATGTTTTTCATCGTTGGTTTTTAAAAGACAATATAAACTTATTTTAACAAATCAAGTTCAATGATATTATTATCTTTTTTAACCCTCTCTTTTCTGAGGCTTTCTATCAATTTCATATGTTCCTGCCTTTTTTCTTCTGATTCATAATATACATCTCCGCTCAAAACCCTCTGTCTGAATTCCTTAGCTGGATCTTTACGATACTCTTTATAAAAACGTGACAAAATCTTTGAAAGTAAAACTTCGTATTTTCTTTTTTTCATCAATGATAACCGGAACAGATTTATCTTCTATTTTTTTCATTCCTTGAAGTTGAAAGCCGTGAGAGTTTGATAAATCCTTAATTTCGATAATTAATCCTGGTAAGCCTTTAAATTTATATGGTCCATCATTAAACGGAATCTCTTCAGTAAACCAGGCTATCCATTTTCTTCCGGCAAAATCTAATTCAGCCTTTTGACATTCATAGTTCCCAATAGTTCTTTTTTCAGGAAGAAGAACCCAATGTAACGATCTATCGTCAGAAATAATAAATTTATAGGAAGTCGAAAAATTCATCTGTTATTAAATTGGTTTTAAAATCCGGATACTTTTTTACAATAATATACCTGGTATTAATATTTTCATCTGGCATTGTCATAATCCCTTTTTTAGCATCTTCTGCCATAACCGAGTCCGAAATCATTTTTCTCTGACTAATAAAAATAGATTTATCCTTATCAATCTCTAAAACCATATTTTCATTGATAATATTATTTTTATTAAGAGTGTCAGGAATAGACATATAACTATATACAAAGCGATACTTTTGGCCGGAAACAAATGAAATAGTACAAAAAACAAAAATTAAAATATAATTACAACTATACATATATTAATTTTAGTGATAAGAGGTTGTCTCAAAAGTCAAGCAATTTGACCTTGCCATTCGGGCGAAGAAATTACTGTCATCCAACCATTTGAAGTTTGAAATGATATTTTGAGACAACCTCATTTTTTAGCAAGCTACAGGATAAGATCCGCTACTACATCTAGGTCTGGATCTTATATAGACACATTCACTACAGGCATCACTGTTATTAGAACAGCATTTATAATATCCTCCTTCACTATCATCTCCTACGAAACCGCCCTCAATAATTTTTTAACTCGTTTCTCGAAATTTTTTTTTAAATTCTTCATAATGTTTTTTTTTAAATGATTTTATGTCACTATTGACACCTTCGAAACTAGAAAACAAATGTCACATAAAAGAGAAATACATGTGTATATTTCGTGTAATTTGCTTGTACAACAATTATAAAAAATTGTATGAATGCTTTGAAAATACGCTTAGAAGGGAAATCTTATATCAGAACTGAAATTTAAATCCATTCCATTAATGTTTAGGGCTACCGCCTGTTTTATGGAATGTTTGTTTTTTGTATGCAATTTGAGCTTACCTATAAGGCTAGATCGGTGAGATCAAACTTTTTGATTACATTATCATTACAAAAGGTATAAGTTACAGGCGTGTTGTATATAAATAGTATGGTTGAATAGAAAAAACATTTTATTTCAACAAATCAATTTCAATAATATTATTGTCTTTTTTAATTCTTTCTTTTGCCAATGCTTCAACTTCTCTTACTATTTCGGCCCCTGTCCTGAAGTTTCCTGAAGTATCGGTCTGGTCAGGCAATTTTCCTTGCATATAAAGTTGTCTAATTTCTATCCCAGGATCATTTCTGTATTGTAAATAATATTTTTGAAAACTTGTTAAGTCAATTTTTTTTTCTTCCATTTCTTTATTACGGAATGGGTATATATAATCATTGCGTAAATTGGAAATCCCTACAAGTTTAAAGATATGACTGCGTGTTAAATCTTCAATTTTAACAATAAGTCCTGGGAGTCCGTGGAATTTATAGGGACCATCTTGAAGAGGAATATCCTGTGTAAACCAAGCTATCCATTTTCTTCCACCAAAACTACAACTTGCTTTTTGTATGGTGTAAGTTAAAAAAGTTTGTTTTTCTTCAAAAATATTCCATTTTATATCCCTATTGTCTTCAACTTTGATTTTACCTAGGCCGTAGTCATTAGTTTTAAAAAAAACTATTCCATTATTTTTCTCTATCGTATAAAATATATTTAAATCCATCGGAGGCATTACCATTTTCCCCACATTAGCAGGAGAAATAATGGTTGAATCTGAAATATATTTTCTTTGGCTGGTAAATCTTGAAATACCATTTGTTATATCTAAAAGCATAAGCTCTTTTACCATTTTGTCTTTAGCTGTAGAATCAGGTATAAAATCATATTGATATATAAATCTCTTATTTTGTGCAGATATTACCTGAACTAATAATATAAAAGTTAAAAAATATATTCTTCATATCATTAATAAATAAAACACAGCTGATGTAAATATCAGCTGCATTCAGTTCTCATATCTCGTTTATCCATTTATTAATACCAGCTTTGCTCCTTCTACGCAACTAACAGTTTGTCCCGGTGCAGCAGTAATTGTTTCACTACAATTACCAGGTTGATTATTCCAACAACATTTATAACGACATCCGTCATCTTTTATGAAACCTCCTTCAATAGTTTTCAAATCATTTTTCAAAAGTTTTTTTTAAATTCTTCATAATGTTTTTTTTATATCATTTGCGTCATTATTGACAACTATGAAGATATAAAATGAATATCTCCTGTAAGAGAAATACATATGAATTCTTTTTGCAATTATCTGTAAAATTTGTACAACAGATGTTATCCTTTTTAGTCTCATATAATTTTCTGTAAGATCATTTGGATAAGAAAGTGAATTTTAATCCGGATTTATATTTATTTCATTAATCATCCGGGCTTGTATTATTTATTTTATCAATTGAAATTAAAAACTTATTTTTGAGGAATTTGAAATTTGAATATATGAAGACTAAACATCCTAAAGGGCTGCCCTATCTCTTTTTTACAGAAATGTGGGAGCGTTTCGGGTACTACCTGATTCTTGGAATCTTTGTTCTGTATGTAATTGAGCCGACCGGTATGAAAGGAGGGCTTGGACTTCCGGACAAAACTGCTGATGACATTTTCGGAACTTATATTGCATTGACTTACCTTACTCCGTTTATCGGAGGTTTCCTGGCTGACAGGGTTTTAGGATATATCAAATCTATTTATCTCGGTGGCTTTCTAATGGCTGCAGGATACATTGGAATGGGAGTTTTCAAAGATTTGCCTTTATTTTATACTTCCCTGGCCCTGATCATCATCGGAAATGGTTTCTTTAAACCTACCATATCTACCCTTTTAGGAAATCTTTATTCTGAAGAACCTTATAAAGCCAATAAAGATTCGGGATACAATATTTTTTATATGGGAATCAATATCGGAGCATTCATCTGTAACATTATTGCGGCATTTATGCGTAATAAATTTGGTTGGGGGGAAGCCTTCATTACTGCCGGGGTCGGAATGCTGATTGGTATGGTTATTTTCACAATCGGTAGAAAGCACTACATCCATGCTGCACAAATGAAACCCGTACAGGAAGGTGATACGAAGCTTTCTGAAATTCTGATCAAAGTATTTGTTCCTGCCATCATCGCGGGCGCGATTGGTTGGTTTATCCCGGGCAATATCTTTGGAAGTGACAGTACGGACGCCTTTATCTTTGCCTGTGTTCCTGTTATTTACTTTTATGCTTCACTATACTTTAAAGCTAAGCCTGAGGAAAAATCATCAATCGGAGCACTGCTTTCTGTATTTTTGATCAGTATGTTTTTCTGGGCTGTTTTCAAACAAAACGGTACTGCCCTGACAAGATGGGCTAACTATTATACGGACAGAAGTGTTCCTGCTGCTCTGGAAAAACCATTGGAAGGAATTTATATGGTAGACGGTAAAAGCTTTGAAGATAAAGAAGTTCCTGTATATGATAACCAATTCAGGTCTCAAAAAGATGACAACGGAGATACTAAAAAGGAAATAGGGAAAGATGTTTATTTTAAAAATATCTCACCTGAGCAGCGTGCTGCTTTAGAGAAAAATCCTGAAAATAAAGTGTATCTGTATAATACGGAATTGTTCCAGTCTATTAATCCATTCTGGGTAATTGCTTTAACTCCTGTTATTGTAGGCTTCTGGGCATTGTTAAGAAGAAGGGGAAAAGAACCTCTGACTCCCACCAAAATCGTTTTGGGATTGTTTATTTCAGGTTTATCCTGTTTAGTGATGGTTCTAGCGGTAATCGCCGGAGATAACGGAGCAGTAAAAGTTTCTCCGTTGTGGCTGGTAGCCAGCTATGGAGTGATCACGATCGGAGAACTATGTCTTTCTCCCATGGGATTATCTTTTGTTTCAAAGCTTTCACCTGCAAGAATTACGGCATTGATGATGGGAGGATTCTTTCTGGCCAATTCTGTGGGGAATAAACTTTCAGGAATCTTGGCAAGTACATGGTATAACTATGAAAATAAAACGAATTATTTCCTTGTAAATTTCGCTTTGTTAATATTTGCTACCCTTTTAGGACTTTCCATGTTAAAAAGATTAAATAAAATCATGAAGGAAAAAGGACATTAATCCTTAATATTATAAAGAATAGCAAGCTGCGGAATAGTTCCGCAGCTTTTTTAATTTAAAAATAAAATTAAAAACTTGCCAAAAACCCAAAATAAACTATATTTGTCAGTCTTAACAAAAATTAACAATAGAAATGGATAATATTGAAGCATTGAGTCCGAAGCCGGATGAATTTGTAGAGAATAAGAATTCCAGACATCCGAAAGGGTTATGGGTTCTTTTCGGAACAGAAATGTGGGAGCGTTTCAACTTTTATGGAATGAGAGCACTTTTAACGCTCTTTATGGTAAATTCCTTATTGATAAAAGAAGCTGATGCAGCGATCATCTATGGTGGATTTCTCGCTTTATGTTATTTAACACCTCTTTTAGGAGGATTTATTGCTGATAAATATATCGGAAACAGATATGCTATTATCATTGGTGGATCATTAATGGCTATCGGTCAGTTTTTACTGTTCATCAGTGCCTCCACTTTCTCTGCGGATATTGGAAGTGCAAAACTTATCATGTGGCTGGCCCTGTTTATTATTATCTTCGGTAATGGATTCTTCAAACCGAATATTTCATCAATGGTGGGAAGTCTTTATCCTAAGCAGGAAAAATCAAAACTTGATTCTGCCTTCACCATTTTTTTATATGGGGATCAACATTGGCGCGTTCCTCGGGCAGTTTATCTGTCCGTATCTGGGAGATGTAAAAGATGCTACAACCGGGGTAAGAGACATTTTTGCCTTCAAATGGGGATTCCTTGCAGCTTCTATTGCTATGATAATCGGAACTGTAACTTTCTTTATCCTTAAAAACAAATACGTAGTAACTCCTGAAGGAAGGCCTATCGGTGGGTTACCAAAAAATAATACAACCGCAGATTTTGAAGAAGGAGAATCTCAAACAGCAAAGTTCTCAAGCCAGTTTTTAGCGATTACGGGAGTTATATTTATTGCTCTTTTCTTTGCTTTCAGATATTTGCTTGTAGGAGAATTCGGGTTCAATTCAGTGGAAATGGGACAGCTGATTAAGGGAATCATTTATCCTTTCATCTATGCGGCAGGTATCGCATTAGCCTTCCTGATCATGACTTCTGCTGAAAATAAAGTTGAAAGACAAAGGATCTGGGTAATTTATATTGTATCATTCTTTATTATTTTCTTCTGGGCAGCTTTCGAACAGGCTGGTTCTTCACTAACGTTCATTGCAGACAACCAAACAGACAGAAACATTTTAGGATGGAATATGCCTCCTTCAATGGTTCAGATCTTTAACGGAATCTTTGTAGTTATTTTAGCGGTTCCGTTCAGTTTAATCTGGGATAAATTGAGAGCAAAAGGAAAAGAGCCGGTATCTCCGTTCAAACAGGCTATGGGGCTTGCTCTGATCGCGCTTTCTTATTTTATCATTGCACACAATGTAAAAGATCTTGGCAATTCAGGATTATTGGCTATCAAATGGCTGATGTTATTATACTTTATCCAAACCTGTGGTGAGCTTTGCCTGTCTCCGATCGGTTTATCGTTAGTAGGAAAACTGGCTCCAAAAAGATTCGCTTCTTTATTATATGGCGTTTTCTTCATTTCCAATGCAGCAGGATATGCATTGGCCGGTTCATTAGGAGCCCTTATCCCTGCAACAGGGGATAAATTCAAAAAAGCCCAGGAAATCGGAGTAAACCTTCAGGATGTTCTGGACAAAAAAGTGACCCTGACAGCAGATCAGATTGTGGCATTTGAAAAAGCCCAGCTACCATTACACAATCCTACCTTTGCAGGATTTGAAATCCACAATTTATTTGAGTTTTTCATGGTATTTGTAGTACTTTGTGGTATTGCAGCTGTAATTTTAGGTCTGATTTCACCGATCTTAAAGAAAATGATGCACGGTGTAAACTAATTGTATCAACAAAATAGAATAAAACCTCTGCTAAGTCGGAGGTTTTTTTTTATTTTCGTACGATGGAAATTTCCGAAGATTCTTTATTCCAGTCCGTAAAGGAAATTATTAGGCAATCGCGCGAAAAAGTTTTTCGAATAGCGAATTCTACCTTACTGCTTACCTATTGGCAAATCGGAAAACTGATTGTGGAAGATGAACAACAAGGAAAAGAACGTGCTGAATATGGAAAATACACGTTAAAAAATCTTTCCCAAAAACTCACATTAGAATTTGGAAAGGGGTTTGATTACACCAATCTTTCCAATATGCGGAAGTTTTATATTGCTTTTCCAATTGTTGACACATTGTCTCAACAATTGAGCTGGTCTCATTACAGGCTTCTTTCAAGCCAGGATGATAAACACAAAAGAAACTATTATCTCAATGAGGCCGTACAAAACAACTGGAATGTAAGGGATTTAAAAAGACAAATCAATTCGCTCGCCTATGAAAGAGTTTTAGAACATAAAAAATCTTCAGCTGAAAATATCCAGAGCGTTCTGAAAGATCCTTATATTTTTGAATTTCTTGGTTTAAAAGCCGATGAACAATTTTCCGAAAAAGAGATTGAAACGGCAATCATAGATCACATTCAGAAATTTCTGCTGGAATTTGGGAAAGGGTTTGCATTTGTAGCAAGGCAGCAGCATATTTCCACCGATACTTCGGACTTTTATATTGATCTGGTATTTTACAATTATATCTTAAAATGCTTTGTTATCATTGATCTTAAGACAGGAGAACTTTCTCATCAGGATATTGGCCAGATCGATATGTATGTAAGAATGTATGATGATCTGAAGCGTGGTGAAGGAGATAATCCTACCATTGGAATTTTACTGTGTTCGGAAAAGGATGAAACTATTGTAAAATATTCCGTTCTGAATGATAAAAATAATTTATTTGCCAGCAAATACCTGCTGTACCTCCCAAAAGAAGAAGAACTCAAACAAATCATAGACCAGGACAGAATCCGTTTTGAACTGGATCAGGACAATAAAAACCCTTAATTAAAACTTAATCATATAGCGTTATGAGCTTAACTTTAGATGAAATACAAAATTTCAAAGGAAAATACCCCAGACAAATCTGGAGTCTGTTTTTCTCTGAAATGTGGGAACGTTTCTGTTTCTACGGAATGCGTGGAATGCTGGTTTTCTTTATGATCTCACAGCTCAATTTCCACGAAAAAGAAGCCAACCTTCAGTATGGAGCCACTCAGGCTTTTGTATATGCCTTTACCTTTATCGGAGGGCTTTTTGCCGATAAAATTTTAGGATTCAGAAAATCTCTTTTTTGGGGCGGACTTCTGATGATCGTAGGAAGTTTGATTCTGGCAACTGATCCTCATCAATTCTTCTTCTTGGGAATTGCATTTACGGTAGTGGGAACAGGTTTTTTTAAACCTAATATTTCATCAATGGTAGGTCAGCTTTATAAACCTAATGATTCAAGAGCTGATGCAGGCTTTTCATTGTTTTATGCAGGAATCAATCTTGGGGCCTTATTAGGCGGATACCTTTGTATTGCTATCGGGAAAGGAGAGTTTCTGGGTAATATTATTGCGGAAGAAATGAGGTGGCATATTGCTTTCGGACTGGCTGCCATTGTAATGGTTGTAAGTCTGATCAACTTTGTTTTTACTCAGAGAAGGCTGGGAACTATTGGTTTACAGCCCGGACATCCTTTAGCAGAAACGAAATCTGCTCCTATTCCTAAATGGAAAGAGTATGGAGTATATATTTTATCATTGGTTTTCGTTCCTATCATTATGACTATGGTTGCGAAAACAGAATATACAGATTATTTTATGTGGACAATAGGTCCTTTAACATTAATCTATTTGTTCTATGAAATGTCTAAAGTAACAGCTTCAGAACGTAAAAAACTTTGGGCAGCACTCGTTTTCATTATATTCTCAATCATTTTCTGGGGAATCTATGAACAAAGCGGCGGTTCATTAAGTATTTTTGCAGCAAAAAACCTGAATAAGGACTTATTCGGATTGGATCCTAACGGTGTCAATAATTCCGGGGGGGCGTTCTTCATTATTTTCCTTGCCCCTGTTATCGGGTTGCTTTGGATATGGCTGAACAAAAGAAAAATTGAACCCAATACCATTATTAAATTCGGATTAGGATTTATTTTCCTGGGATTAGGATATTATGTTTTATTTGCTACACGATTTTTTGCCAACCTTCAGGGAGTCACTTCACTGAATTTCTTCACACTGGCATTATTGATCATTACTCTCGGAGAACTTTGCCTCTCTCCTATCGGGCTTTCTATTATGACCAAACTTTCTACCAAAAATCTTCAGGGAATGATGATGGGAATGTGGTTTCTGGCATCAGCTTATGGACAATATGTGGCAGGGATTATCGGTGCTAGTCTTGCTACTGCCAAAGAAGGTTCCACTAACTATGATGAATTGATCACTTATACTGATGGATATAAACAATTGGGATTGTATGCGATCATTGCCGGAGTGGTATTAATTTTGATATCTCCGTACGTGAAAAAATTAATGCAAGATGTAAAATAAAAAATAAGTAATTATGCTTATTTTTACATAAATATCAAATTATGAAGAAAATTTTAAGCATATTATTGTTACTTATATTAAATTTTAATTTTGCCCAGGTAAAGTGGATGACGATTGAAGATGCTCTGAAAGCTCAAAAAGAAAATCCCAAAAAGATCCTTATTGATTTCTATGCTGACTGGTGTGGCCCATGTAAGATCATGGATAAAAAAACATATGGACACCCTGTCATTGCTCAGAATTTAAATGAAAATTATTATCCTGTAAAATTTAATGCAGAAGAAAAAAACAGCATTCAAATATTTGGAAGAACCTTTTCCAATCCTAATACAGAGCAGAAAAGGGGAAGAAATTCTTTACACGAATTTACACAATATATGAATGTAGGGGCTGTTCCAAGTACGGTATTTCTGGATGAGCATGGTGATCCCATTACTATTTTGCAGGGAGAATTATCTGCTAAAGAACTTGAGCCTTATTTGGAACTGATCTCAAAAGATTTATTTAAAAAAATCCGCAGCAGGGAACAATGGGAAGACTACCAGAAAAAATTCAAATCCAAAATCAAAGATTAGATACAAAGCTTTCAATTCTGAAAGCTTTTTTTTATTCCATTTCTGATATTTTCTGGTGTTAAAAATTTCAAATTCCAGCTATTTTACCGAAATTAGGGCTCGTTTTTCAAATGACTTTAGACACCTCTATAGAATACGTAAAAGGAATAGGTCCTGACAGAGCCAAACTTATCAAAAGTATATTGGGGCTTAGTACCGTGGAAGATCTTCTGAACTTCTACCCTATCCGCTATCTGGATAAAAGCAAGGTTTACACTGTATCCCAGCTTGAAGAAAGCAATCTGGATGTTCAGCTGAAAGGAAAAATCACTCAGGTACAGGAAATTCAAACAGGAAAAACCAAAAGGCTATCAGCCAGGTTTAATGACCATACCGGCAGTATGGACCTTGTATGGTTTCAATATTCAAAATGGCTGAAAGAGCAAATCCCAGTTAATCGTGAAGTATATATTTTTGGAAAGGTTAATGTCTTTAACCGGCAGTTTTCCATGCCCCATCCGGAAATAGAGGCTGAGGAAAGCAAAGAAAATGACACCCGTCTGAGGCCTATTTACCCTGGTTCTGAAAAGCTTTCCAAAAGGGGCTTGGGGCAGAAATTCTTCCAGAATATTTTAAGAAATGTCTGCAAAGAAATTCCCAGCCTTATTGAAGAAAATTTTCCGGAATACCTGATAAAGACCTTCAAATTCATGTCGAGGCAGCATGCTTTTCTGAATGTACATTTTCCTAAAGATATGGCACATTTCGACAAAGCAGATTATCGGCTGAAATTTGAAGAATCTTTCTTTTTCCAGTTGGGTTATGGCTTAAAAAAGCTTCATCACAAGACACAGTCTTACGGAAATCCATTCCCTGTCATAGGGGATTACTTTAATACCTTTTATGAAAACCATCTTCCTTTTGAGCTTACCAGTGCCCAGAAAAGAGTTTTAAAAGAGATTCGCCAGGATATGAAAAGGCCCATTCAAATGAACAGGCTTTTACAGGGTGATGTGGGCTCAGGAAAAACAATGGTAGCTTTGCTTACCATGCTTATTGCCATGGACAATGGATTTCAGAGTTGTATGATGGCTCCTACGGAAATTCTTGCGCAG
This sequence comes from Chryseobacterium sp. P1-3, assembly GCF_000738495.1. Taxonomy (NCBI): domain Bacteria; kingdom Pseudomonadati; phylum Bacteroidota; class Flavobacteriia; order Flavobacteriales; family Weeksellaceae; genus Chryseobacterium; species Chryseobacterium sp. P1-3. The sequence goes on along the minus strand of NZ_JPEQ01000013.1, from coordinate 89,101 downwards.
CAGCATTACAATGGCATTAAAGAATTACTACAGGAAACCGGAATAAATGTCCGGCTTTTGACCGGCTCTACCAGGAGTTCGGAAAGAAAAATCATTCATGAAGAACTTGAAAGTGGCAGCCTTTCTATTCTTGTAGGAACTCATGCTGTTCTGGAGGACAAAGTTAAGTTCAAAAATCTTGGGCTGGCTATTATTGATGAACAGCACAGGTTTGGTGTTGCCCAGCGTGCCAAACTTTGGGCAAAAAACAAAATTCCTCCTCATATCCTGGTTATGACAGCAACGCCTATTCCAAGAACATTGGCGATGAGTTTTTATTCAGATCTTGATGTTTCGGTCATTGATGAAATGCCGGTGGGAAGAAAACCTATCATCACCGCCCACAGACGGGAAAAAGACAGGCTGTATGTTTATAATTTCTGTAAGGATGAAATCAAAAAAGGAAGACAGGTTTATTTTGTATATCCTCTTATTGAAGAATCTGAAACATTGGATTATAAAAATCTTGCAGAAGGCCTGGAACATGTCATGGATTTTTTTTCAGGTTATAATGTAACAATGCTGCATGGAAAAATGAAACCTGATGAAAAAGATGCGGCTATGGCATATTTTGCTTCAGGTAAAGCTGAAATCATGGTAGCAACTACGGTAATTGAGGTAGGAGTGAATGTTCCTAACGCTTCCGTAATGGTCATTGAAAGTGCTGAGCGGTTTGGCCTTTCCCAGCTACATCAGCTTAGGGGCCGTGTAGGAAGAGGAGCCGAACAAAGCTACTGTATCCTGATGACTTCAGATAAATTATCCAAGGAAAGCAGAACCCGTGTCAAAACCATGACAGAAACTAATGATGGATTTAAAATTTCGGAGGTGGATATGCAGCTTCGTGGGCCGGGAGATATTTTAGGTACCCAGCAAAGTGGTGTGGTAGATTTTAAGAGATTAGATCTTGTAAATGATTCGGCTATCATTAAAACTACAAAAAATACCGTTGAAAGAATTTTAGAAGCAGACCCCTTGCTGGCCAGACCGGATAATCTGATTATTAAAAATTATTACCTCAAATACTATAAGGGAAAAAACAAATGGAGTAAGATTTCATAAAAAAACCGCAGAAATATTTTCCTGCGGTCCCCTTATAAAACTGTTATTTAGAAGAAATTACTTGCGCTTGCTTTAAAAATTCATTTTAATAGTCAGGCTTAATATTTTGTGATGTGGTGTGAAAATATTTATTTACTATTTGAATATTTTAAGCCCTAACTATTAAAATAAATTATAAAAAAAACAAAATGAATTATTTTTCCAACTTGCTTATTATAAAAACTAACTGTGTTCATGTTGGAGACGAGGGAATGAAACGAATAAAAAATGTCACCAACTACGTTCAAGTTTTCATGATTGTACCGTTTTATTTAAAGATCTTCTATGCTTTCTAGTTGGAAATTAATATAATTCATTTTGTTAATAACATTGTGATTATATAATTAGTTATTGTTGAAACAATTACTTTTCATTCATCCGCATTTCTATTATATGGCAAATTTGTGTTGCAATGTTTACATTTACAAAAGTCTGAATATTAATTGATATTTTTTTTATATTATTTTAACATTTAGTTATAAAATTTTCACATTATAGTGAATATTATGCGTAAAATATTAACTTTTTAAAAAAAAATGTAATATTAAAATTTACTGTTTATCAGAGCTTTAAAATAAAATTCTCTTTATTTAAGCCCGAAGTATGATACTGCCAATTAATGGCAATAATTTCTGCCAGGATCTTTTTGAACCCTTCATAGGTATCAGGCTTCCTCATGCAAATGTTGGCTCCTTTTACAAAAATATCTTCAATTTCTGTTTCCGAAATTTGATCACCATATATAGCTGTTACCATATTGTTAAATTTCAGATCCGATTTGATTTCCTCAATGCATTCCATACTATCTTTCCCGGGAATATCATATTTGATAAATACGATCTCAGGAATGAAGGCATCCGCATTGTGCAAATACTTCATTAAATCTTTTCCGTTATTAAAGCATTGGACCTTTGTCGAAATTTTAAGCTCTTTGAATATATTCTTAAAAAAAGTTAAAGTGTTTTCATCGTCATCTGCTACTATTACGTTCAGAAACTCTTTATTCATATTATATGTTAGAATTAGTGGCCATATTCTGAGCTTTCCTTCTTTTGCCCACAATCTTTTGAAAATGGGATGGGGTAATGCCGGTTGTATTTTTAAACTGGGTACTTAAGTGGGCAACACTTGAGTAATTCAGTTTATGGGCAATTTCCGTCAGGCTTTGCTTATTTCTTATAATCAGAACCTTTGCATGTTCTATTTTTTGGAGAATAATAAAATTCTCTATGGAAGTAAAAGCAACTTCTGAAAACAGATTGGAGAGATAACCATAGCTGTGATTCAATTTTTCAGAAATATAAATAGATGCTTTTACAGGAATAATTTCATCAGAAAAAACAAGTTCTACAATGGTATCCTTTATTTTTTGTACCAAGGCGGTCTTCTGGCTTTCTATAATCTCAATGCCGTAATCTCCAAGATTTTTCTTAAAAAGATTATGTTGTTCCTGTGTGAGTGGTTCATAGAACTCAACTTCACCAAAGTTCAGCACACGATATTTCAGCCCATGCTCTTTAAGTCTTTCATCCAATATCTTCTTACAGAGGGTATTGAAATCAAATTTTACATACATTTTCATCCTAATATAAGTAAACCAATTTTTTTAGTAAATATAATGATTTATTTCAATTGAATGTGAAATAGCGTATATTTTTTTATAAAATGATAATAATACAAAAAACTCCTGCATTCAAGAATACAGGAATTTAAACACTAAGGATGAAAAAAAATATACTGATAAAAAAGCTGAAACAGCTCAAAACCAAGCATATGAATGTATTATTATAAGTGATTTGGTTCTGAAGCAAAGATGAATGAAAAAAAGAAATCACTTGTTATAGAATTACATGATAAATTTACAAAATTTAAAGTCAATTAGTTGTGAATTAGGAATTCCATCAGGTAATCATCCATTACAAAACCATTCCCGATATCAAAAACTCCTTCGTCATAAACCCTGTATCCTTGGGACTCGTAGAACTTTCTGGCGGAATTATGTTTATTCACATTTAGAATAATTCTTTTATTCCCGCTTTCGCTTACCTTCCGGTTCAAAAACAAAAGAGCCTCTTTCCCCAATCCTTTTCCTTTGCTTTCAGGAACTAAATAAATACGGTGCAGTTTGGTAGTCTTTTCTTCATAGTTATGCTGATATCCTATAAAACCCTCATAGGAATCCTTATCTTCATCCCGAATCAGATAATAATGATAATCGGGACTTCTGAGATGGGTGGTAATTTCAGTATCCGAATACATTCCGGAAAGCATATATTCCATTTGCTCTTCTGAAAGTATTTCTGCATAAGCACTTTTCCAGGATCTCCTTGCCAGATCCTGAATAAGGGGGATATCCTTTTCCGTTGCTTTAATTAATTTCATAGTTTTCTTATTATGATTAAAAAAAGTGAAAAACTTGAGTTTTCCACTTTTGGTTTATAGGTTATGATCATCAATTTTACTTAAAGTAAAAGATCTTATTCCAGATCATGATTATCCTTTAATTTTTGTCATTTCATCTTTAATCTTTGCTGAAAGTCCTTCTGAAGCAGCTACCAAAGGCAGTCTTAAATAATTTTTAATAATTCCTTTTTCAGCAAGTACTACTTTAATCCCACAAGGGTTTCCCTCAGCAAATATCAGGCGAGTGATTTCAACCAGCTTGTTGTGGATTTCATAAGCTTCTTTCACCTTACCTTCAAAAGCCAGTTGTACCATAGTAGAAAACTCTTTTGGGTATCCTTGTCCGATAACAGAAATGACTCCGTTTCCTCCAGCTAGGGTAACCGGCAGTGTATATTCATCATCTCCTGAAACAAGAGAGAAATGTTCCGGTTTCTTTCTTAAAATATCAAAGTACTGAAGGATATTAGGTGCAGCCTCTTTAATCATAAATAAATTTGGAAATTCTTTTGCAAGGCGAAGAGTTGTATCTGCTTCAACATTCTGTCCGGTTCTTGAAGGAACATTATAGATAATAATATTTTTGCCTGTGGAAGCCAGCGCCTTATAATGCTGATAAAGACCTTCCTGATTAGGTTTATTATAGTATGGAGATACAGAAAGTACGGCTTCAAACGCAGACAGATCTGCCTCTTCTATCTGTTTCTTTACTTCAAGAGTATTGTTACCGCCAATTCCTAATACTAAAGGAAGACGTTTATTATTTACCTTAATGATATGCTCAATTACCTGTTTCTTTTCCTCATCAGAAAGCGTTGCGGCTTCTGCCGTCGTTCCTAATACTACCAAATAATTGGTTCCGTTCCCGATATTATATTCAACAAGTTTGGTCAAACTGTCGAAATCAACGGATAAATCTTCATTAAAGGGCGTCACCAGGGCAACACCTACTCCTTTTAAAATGCTCATCTGTTCGAATTATTTTTTTCAAATTTAATGATTTACGCTAAGAATTTATAATAAATAATAATGTTTTATTATACATATGGTTATATTTGCATATACTAAAAGATATTATGAAAAATAAATTCTTGTTACTAGGAATTGCTCTGGCATCACTTACTGCCTGCAAAACGGCGTCTACGCTGCGTATTGCAAACGTAACGGCCCAGAAAAAACATTTCTATTAATAATGAGCTAAAGAATGATGAGGAGTTTGTAAAAATCATTGAACCATATAAGCAAAGACTGGACAGAGAAATGAATCAGAAAATTTCTCACACCAATGCAGATCTTACAAAACAGGGGGATAATAGCAATTTAGGCAATCTTTTAGCAGACTACACATGGGAAGGAGGAGATCAATGGACTAAAGCAAATCTTAAACAGAATGTAGATGCTGCCCTCATCAACATCGGAGGAATCCGTACTACAATTGGGAAGGGCGACATTATGCTGAAAAATGTATTTGAAGTCATGCCTTTCGAAAATGAACTGATCATTGTGAAAATGAAAGGAGCAGATCTGTCCGGACTTTTTTGAATACTATGCAAAAACACAGGTAAATAACCCAGTCTCTCACTTATACATTGAAACCAATAACGGGCAATTAGTTAAATCATTAATTAATGGAAAAGCAGTAGATCCGGAGAGAGACTATTATATTGCCACTTCAGACTATCTTGCGTTGGGAGGTGACAATATGAAATTTTTTGCAAAAGGAGAATCAATAGCTACAGGAGTTAAACTTAGGGATTTATATATTGAATGTTTCAAAAAGAATCCGGAAGTAATTCCTGCTACGGATATTCGTTTAAATTTTATTGGTAAGAAGTAATGGATAGAAAAAGTTTTTTAAAGGCAATAGGCGGTGGATCTTTGGCAATGGCTTTAGCTCCAGGCATGATGATGGCAGAAGAATTAAAAATTCCTGATTTAAAAACCACCCGTAAACTGACTATTCTTCATACCAATGACCAGCATAGCAGAATAGAACCTTTTGATGCAAGCTATGTAAAAAATCCTAACCAGGGAGGTTTTGCAAGAAGAGCCAGTCTGATCCAGCAAATCAGAAGCCAGGAAAGCAATGTACTGCTTCTTGATTCCGGTGATATTTTCCAGGGAACCCCATATTTTAATTTTTTTGGCGGAGAGCTTGAATTTAAGCTCATGTCTATGATGAAGTATGATGCTTCTACTATGGGAAATCATGACTTTGATAATGGCTTAGATGGCTTTCTGAAAGTTCTTCCGAACGCCAGATTCCCGTTTATCTGCTCCAACTATGATTTTAAAAATACTGTTCTGGATGGGAAGACCTCTCCGTACAAGATTTTTGATAAAAACGGAATCAAAGTAGGAATATTTGGAGTCGGAATTCAGCTGGATGGTCTTGTGGGTAAAAAACAATACGGCGAAACCGTTTATTCTAATCCGATTGATGTTGCTCAACATTATTCCAACTTCCTGAAAAATGATCAAAAATGTGACCTGGTGATATGTCTTTCCCATATTGGCTACGATTATAGGGATGAACCTGGTAAAATAAGCGACAAAATCCTGGCAGCCAGTACTGAAAATATTGATATTATCTTAGGCGGCCATACCCACACTTTCTTGCCAGAACCCCAAACATTTACCAACAGGCAGGGTAAAAAACGTCCTGGTGAACCAGGTAGGATGGGCAGGACTTCTTTTAGGAAGAATAGATTTTTATTTTGACTCCAACAAAAACATACAGCATATTTCCTGGAACAACCAGACAATAGACAGCAGCATAACAGTATAATATGAAAAAACTTTCTCTAATTTCTCTTGGTATTTTAGCATCTTTGCAGTTTACAGAAGCACAGGTCATTTCATCAAAAAAATGGGCGGATCTTTTCTCCTACAACAATGTCTTAGCAATGAAAGAAGACAATGGAAAAATAATAGCCGCCACAGAAAACGGAATATTCTATTATACGATATCAACAGGAGAAATTACAAAGTTGTCTAAAGCAAACGGGCTGCATAACATTGGGATAACAGCCTTTGATTATAATCCACAGACCCAGACAGGACTTATTGGCTATGAAAATGGTTCTATGGATGTAATCACACCCCAAGAAATAAAATATATCGTTGATATTCCTATTGCTACTGGTTATAATGGTTCCAAGAAAATCAATCACATTTCCATAACAGGAGATCAGGCTGTCATTTCTGTAGGCTATGGAGTATCCATATTTAATTTAAAGAAGAAAGAATTCGGAGATTCTTCCTTTTTCATTACCGGTGGTGTGTATGCAGCAAGCAACGAAGCCACAATATTTGGAAATAAAGTATATTCAGTAACAGATACCGGCCTGAAAAGCCATGAATTGAACACCACTTTCCCTGTATATTCCACTTGGACAACCGAAGTTCCCGGAGTATTCAAGCATATTGATTCGGAATCTGAGTTGGTATTTTCGTCTGATACAGCTGCATTTATGTACAATAATGGTACTCCGACTCCACTGCCTGTCAATTTTGGAAATATCCGTGATGTCGTAGTGACCGCTAATAATATTGTGGTAACCGACAACCGGATATACACATTTGGAAACAATGGAGTTTCATTAGGAGCAGTAAGTCTTGGTGAAGACTGTAATACAGCAATAATGACAGGCGGAAAAGTATTGGGAGGAACTATCCTTTCAGGGATAAAAGATGAAAGCAACCATACTTATAAGCCTTCGGGTCCTTATTTTAATTATGCATACAAAATCAATTTGTATGATGATAACCAAATGCTTGTATCTAGCGGGGCAAGGATTGCCAATTATAACTTTCCAATCAATAATCCCAAAAGACCAGGTTTTTATTATTTTAATGGTACAGAATGGATTTACCCCTCCTACTTCAATAATAATGCCTACCGAATAAATGTTCTGGATGCTATTAAAAATCCTCTTGATAATAATGAAGTATTCTTTTCAAATTATACCATTACTGATCAGGGAGTTTATAAAATGAAATATAATGCATCAAATAAGGATTTTGAGATGGTGAAGTATTATAATTTAGGGAGCATTCCATCTTACCGGCGTCCTGTAGGTTTTGCCACCGATCCTCAGAATAATATTTTCATCTCTTTCGGTTTTAATGACGGAAGCCCTTCAATAGGAATTTATGACAAAGCTGCAGATGATTTTATTATCAAAAAGATTGTGCTTGCCAGTGATGCCATCCAAACCACCTTCTTTTATAAGGATATGCTATGGACCCCTTTACCTAAGTCTAATAATTTCTGGGTATATGATTATAAAAATGCAACTAACCTCTCCGATGATACCGATATTCTATTAACAGAGTCGAACGGGCTTACAACGGGGACTTTATCAGTAGCTATCGACAAATCCGGGGACGCCTGGATTGGGACCTACAGCGGAATCAAAGTATTATCAAACGCAGCCACAGAAATAAAAGCTCCGGATCCTAAACTGGAGCCCATTGTTATTGAGCAAAACGGTATTGGCGAAGAACTTTTCAGGAATTCCCAGATTCTTAAAATAGAAGTGGATGAAGGAAACCATAAATGGATTTCCGTAGAAGACGGAGGCGTATATTACATGTCTCCTGATGCGCAACAAACTATAAAACACTTTACAAAGGAAAATTCACCGCTTCCTACCAATAGTGTTACCGATATCAAAATAGATAAGAAAACAGGTAAAGTATATTTCGTAACATATAGCGGAATTGTAACCTACCAGGGAGATGTTGCAGATGTTACCTCCAATTTCGGCAATGTTGTGGTTTATCCAAATCCTGTGGTATACTCCAATTTTAAAGGAAAAGTTACCATTAAAGGTCTAGCGGAAAAAACAAATATCAGGATTGTAGATGCAGCAGGAAATGTAGTTCATTCGGCAGTAGCGAGAGGAGGATATTATGAATGGGACCTTAATAATCAAAAAGGGATCAGGGTTGCCTCGGGGATTTACTTTGTTTTGATGACTAATGAAGATGGTTCTGATAAAGCGACAGCCAAAATAGGAGTAGTCAATTAATGAATTCACAAAACGGTTTTTTACTTTCGTTTATCAAATATGGGGAAAATGATGCTGTCCTGCATTGTTTTACAGAAGAGGAAGGCTTTCAGACTTACTTTCTGAAAGGGATTTATTCCAAAAAGAATAAAAAGAAAGCTTTTTTGCAGCCGTTAAACAAATTAAATTTCTTTATAAATCCGGTAAAAAGCGGGGGCATATGCTCCGTTACAAAATTTGAACTGATAAAGAACAATGATGTTTATACTGATATAAAGGCCAATACGGTTATCTTTTTCATTTCAGATTTTTTGAATCAGGTTCTTAAGTATGAAAATAAAAACCTTAGTATTTTTTTCAGTATTGAAAGGTTCATTGAAGAATTAATGGGTAAAAATTATCAGTCCCACCTACTTTTTTTACTTAGTTTATTAAAAATTCAGGGAGTGGCCCCATTAGTTGGTGAAGGGAAATTCCTAGATCCGGAAACCGGGACTTTCTCTGCAGGAATGACTCACCAGCTTTTCAACGAAGAGATTTCCTTAATTTGGAAACAAGCTCTCAGTATCGATAATATGTATACTATTAAAATACATTCTGCCGCACGAAAAGATTTCTTAGACAGCTTGTTAGTGTATTATCATTATCACATAACTGATTTTAAAGTACCGGCTTCACTTGAAGTGATCCAGCAGATTTTTGAATAGTAAGAAGGGTGATAAGCAAGAATTGGATTGTTGAATCCTTTTTTATGTTCTTATTCCTTGCTGTCCCTGCTCACATTTCCCGGCATTTCAGTTTCAGATTCTGCGATTTCCTTTTTGGAGAACCTTGGCTGTAAAATCTTTGCAATAAGCCCTGTCCATCCTGTTTGATGAGAAGCTCCTACCCCACGCCCACTATCGCCATGAAAATATTCATAAAACAGAATGTAATCCTTAAAATCAGGATCGGTCTGGAATCTATCATATTGCCCGTTCACAGGCCGTTTACCATTTTCGTCCCTTAAGAAAAATTTTTGCAAGCCTTCGGCTTAAAGAATCGGCAATTTCATCCAAATTAGAATAATTACCGCTTCCGGTAGGATATTCAACCAGAAAATCAGGACTATAATAAAAGAAAAAACGCTGAAGACTCTCGATAATTAAAAAATTAATGGGAAACCATACTGGCCCACGCCAGTTGCTATTTCCCCCGAAAAGTCCGCTGTCACTTTCGGCAGGTGTATATTTCACCGAATATTCAATATCGTTGAAGTTTAATGTATAGGGATTTTGTTCATATTCCTTAGATAATGCTCTCACTCCATATTCACTCAGGAATTCGTTGGGATTAAGCATCCGGCTTAACAATCTTTTCAGACGGTGGCCTCGAAGCAGAGATAATAAATGTTTGGAATCCTGCCCTTTAACTTCCCATCTGGAAACCAAAGCAGCCAATTCGGGTTTATTGTCCAATACCCATTTCATTCTCTTTTTAAAATTTGGCAGGTTTTCAATCATTTCATCATCAACCACCTCTACAGCAAACATAGGGATAAGCCCTACAATTGTCCTTAATTTTAAATATATATGAGTACCGTCACTGGAGGCAATAGCATCATAAAAAAAACTCATCTTCATCATCCCAAAGGCTAAAATTTTCATCCCCCATATTATCCAGTGAATTAGCAATAGACAGGAAGTGATCGAAAAACTTCATAGCCATCTCTTCATATACATTATTATACAAAGCCAGCTCCAATGCTATTCTCATCATATTCAGGGCAAACATTGCCATCCAGCTTGTTCCGTCTGATTGTTCCAGCTGTTCCCCATTGGGAAGTACAGAATTTCTATCAAAAACACCAATATTGTCGAGCCCTAGAAAACCTCCTTCAAAAATATTATTCCCGTTGACATCTTTCTTATTAACCCACCAGGTAAAATTCATCAATAATTTCTGGAAAGCACTCTCCAGAAACTCCAGATCCGGTTTCCCTTTGAGATACTCATCAATTTTAAATACCCTGAATACTGCCCAGGCATGTACGGGAGGATTGACATCACTGAAATTCCATTCATAAGCCGGAAGTTGCCCGTTGGGATGCATGTACCATTCAAACAGGAAAAGCTTCAGCTGGTGTTTGGCAAAATCAGGATCTATCAACGAAAAACTGATGGTATGAAATGCCAGATCCCATGTGGCATACCACGGATACTCCCATTTATCAGGCATCGAAATAATATGCTCATTATTAAGATGCTTCCAGTCATAATTTCTTATTTTATCACGGGTTTTTGGAGGGGGTAATTCTGCCGGATCGCCTTTTAACCATTTTTCCACATTATAATGATAAAACATTTTATTCCATAGCATTCCTGCAAATGCCTGTCTTTGTATCATCTTTTCGTCTTCGGAAATGATGTCTTTCTGAATATCAGTATAAAACTCATCTGCTTCCCGGACTCTTAATTTAAAAATTTCATCAAAGTCATGGAACGGCTCTTCCAGGTCCTTATCTGAAATCCGGAACTCAAACGTCTTTGACTCTTTAGCTTTAAAAACTTCATCTATATAAAATGATGCTTTAGTCCCGGTCATTTTCGGATTAATTGTCTGCGGATTTCCGGTCATTACAAAAACATTGATCCCGTCTTTACAATATTGAGTTCCATTCTCTGAATGATAAAGTCTTTCATTATTCGTTTCATTATCACAAAACAGAATTGGTAAAGATTCTTTTGCATATACTTTTTTGATATCAAGGGCCCGATGGTTTACATAAATATGATTATTCTTATCTCCTGACAATTGCGGTTTATAATCATCATATCCCCAATTCCAGGTATTTCTGAACCACAGGGTTGGCAATACAGTAAGGGGTGCTGCCTTTTCAGATTTATTGATAATGGTAAGTTTTACCAAAATATCATTCTGGCTTTCTTTGGCATATTCAATAAAGATATCAAAGTATTCATTGGTATCAAAAATTCCTGTGTCAATCAGCTCGTATTCAGGTTCGGTTTTATTTCTTTCTGCATTAATACTGATCAATTCTTCATAGGGAAAGGCATTTTGCGGGTACTTGTACAGCATCTTCATATAAGAATGTGTAGGAGTAGAATCCAGATAATAAAAATATTCTTTCACATCCTCGCCATGATTTCCCTGTTCATTGGTAAGACCAAAGAACCGTTCTTTTACCATGCGATCTTTTTTTATTCCAAAATCCGACGGAAAAAACCAACTGCTGAAGGTCATCACATATTCCGCAGATTCCTTCTTCGCCCCATCTGTAGGTTTTAGCCTCTGCTGTATCATGTGTTGTATAATTCCAGGCATCACCGTTTTCACTATAATCTTCACGCACCAGTCCCCATTCCCGGTTACTTACGTATGGTCCCCATTTTTTCCACGAAATATCTGAAACTCTCTTTTTTTCTGACATGATAAACTGTTTGTACAATTGTAAAATGTATTGATAATAAATGACCTCGGTAATGTCCTTCCAATGACTGACATCAGAAGCAGGCCGTTTCTACCCTCCCGTAGAAAAACTCTCAAAACGTGGTCATTCCGCCATCAACAAAGATGCTGGCTCCTGTAATATAGTCGGAAAGATCACTGGCAAGAAACGCAGCTAAATTCCCTATATCCTGCGGTTGTCCGATTCTGTTATAAGGAATAAGGGTAAGGAGCGAGCTAAGTGCTTCAGGAGTCTTCCAGGCATTCGTATTGATGGGGGTCTGGATAGCTCCGGGACAAATAGAATTAACGCGGATTTTGTCTGCTCCATACTCCTGAGCCAGGGTCTGCATCAACATTCTAATAGCTCCTTTACTTGCTGCATAATTCGCATGTCCGGCCCAGGGAATAATTTCGTGTACAGAACTGATATGGATGATTTTTCCGCAAGCAACAGAACGTGAAGGGACTATTCCCCTGCGTAAAAATTCTTTGATTGCCTCTCTTGCACAAAGAAACTGCCCTGTCAGATTAACTCCTATCACAGCATTCCACTGCTCTAAAGTCATTTCCGTAAATTTTGCATCTTTCTGGATTCCGGCATTATTAATGAGAATATCTACTGTTCCCAATTCTGCTACTACATCCTGAAACATGCGGACAACCTGATCTTCTTTAGAAACATCACATTGATAGGTAATTCCCTGCCCACCTGAGTCTGTAATTTCTTTCAAAACGGCTTTTGCTTCTTCCAGAGACCTTTCTGAAGAATGATTGACAATAACTATAGCACCTGCTGAAGCTAATGATTTTGCAATTCCTGAACCGATTCCACTGGAAGCCCCGGTTACTAAAGCAACCTGATTGTGAAGTGATATTTCCATATTTTGAATTTGATGTTACTCAAAGTTATAGAAAGAAATCAGCAGTAAAAAAAATTTAGATCTAAAATTTTTATTAAAGTTTTTTGTACATCAGATACTGAAGGCCACTTCTTCCGGCCCTGGTTTTTCCATCATAGGAATATCCTGTCCGGGTATAAAGATGATAGGCAGATTGGTTTTTCTGATTAACAGCCAGTACAATTTCATTGCAGTTTCCGAAATGTTTTCTTACAAAATCATCAACCTTCATCATAGCTTCTTTTCCGATACCCCTGCCCTGCATAGCAGGATTTACGGATAAAGACCGTATCAGGACTGCATGCTCATTGTCTGTCATATCCAATTTATCTTTTCCAAAATCAAGTACAAAAAAGCCTGCAGGATTTTCATCCTCCAATATGATGATGGGAAAGGCATCCTTCCCGTTCCGAGCCTTTATATTTTCCAACGCCTGTTCTACTGATGCTGTAAAACGCAGCTGATCTTCGTCCAGAACATAATTGATTCCGGAAAAATCACCAGGATTAAAAAATTTCAGACTTACCATAATTAATGATGATAAATGTCCTGATACATTACACCGGCACGTATTTCCACAGGAAGTTTGTTTTCCTCAGGAACAACAGGACAATTGTAGTCATAAGCATTATATGCACAATATGGCTGATAAGACTGGTTAAAATCCAGCACAATGGTATTCCCTTCCGGAATTCTCAGATCCATATACTTTCCTCCGCCATAGGTTTCTTTTTCATTGGTCGCATCACGGAACGGAAGGAAAAGATAATTTTTATATTTCTTCTGTTTGATTAGATCCAGGCTTTGATATAATGTCAGGGTATAAAGTTTACCATCCAATGTAAATGTTGCTTTACCATATTCCTGATAAGATTTTGTCTTTCCGGAAGAGGTAGGAAGATCAAAAGGTTGGGTATCTTTTGATTTGATAAATTTTGCATTTATCCTGTATTTAGGATCAAATGGAAAAAAAGGATGACCTTTAAAGTTTTTAAAGTTGTCTCCTCTTAACGGAGTCTCTTTTGGATTAAAATATTCAGCATTAAGTTCTTTCTGAAATTTCCGGACCTCTTTCTCTTCCTTTGAAAGTGCCTTTTGAGAAAAAGCCCATAGTGGAAGGAGCAAAAAGAGTATTATATATTTTTTCATAGGTTTAAAATTATGAGTAAAGCTATGAATTTCCATAACAAAAAAGTTAAAATTGTAATAAAAAATATAATCTGTTTTAAATAAATAAGAACTTGCTGATCTAGCATACTTTTTGGAAAATACAGCACATGGACAGAAAAGAATTCATCAGGACAAGCGCATTAGCTATATCAGGTTTTTATTTCCTTCATTCTGAATTATTCCGGGCTGCAGAAAGGAAAAATTTTCAGATAAAAGAGAATTTTGATGTTCCGATTGTGATTATCGGTAGCGGATATGGAGGTGCAGTATCTGCCCTGCGTCTCTGTGAAGCCGGAAAAAAAGTAATATTACTTGAAATGGGCCTGAATTGGGAAAAAGCAGGAATTCCGTTTTCAAACCTTCTGAAACCAGGGAAAAGCTCCGCCTGGCTGAAAAAGAAAAGCATTGCTCCTTTTATGAATATTTTTCCTTTAACTCCTTTCACCGGAACGCTTGACCGGCTGGATTTTGAAAACATAAATATATGGGTAGGAAGAGGAGTTGGCGGGGGCTCACTCGTTAATGGAGGAATGGCAGTAACGCCAAAAGAAAACTACTTCAAGGAAGTTTTCCCCGATCTTGATGCAGAAAAGTTCTACAATTATTATTTCCCATTAGTGCATAAGGAACTCAAAGTAAATATTATCAGTGAACAATTTCTGAAGGATTGTCCCTATTATAAATTTACAAGAGTAGGTGAAAAAGAGGCACATAAAGCAGGTTTTAAAACCATCAGGGTTCCCAATGTATATGATTTCAGGTATATGGAAAAAGAATTCCGGAATGAAGTTCCAAGATCTGCCCTTAACACAGAAGTAATCTACGGAAATAATTACGGTAAAAACAGCCTGGATAAAACCTATCTCAAAAAAGCACTTGAAACCGGCAACCTTGAAATCCTTGACCTTCATCGGGTGGATACCATCCGGATGAATACCGACAAAAGTTACACTTTACAGGTTCAGCAGACCGATACAGCAGGGGCTACCATTGCTCACAAGATATTCAACTGTAAAAAGCTTGTTCTTTCGGCCGGTACTATGGGAACTCTGCAACTTTTATTGCATTCCAATGCAATACATGATCTTCCCCTTCATAAACATATCGGAAAAAACTGGGGTAATAACGGAAACTTTATGACCGGGAGAAACTGGGTAAAACCATTATCGGGAGGAACCGGTGCCAAGCAATCTACAATCCCCGTTGGCGGCATTGATAACTGGGATGATGCTGAACATCCTTTTTTCACAGAAATTGCTCCTTTACCCATGGGAATGGATGTTGCCACGGCACTATATTTATTGATCAATAGAGTTGATAAAAAAGGTGAAGTTTACTATGACCCAACCAATCAATCCCTTAAATTGAACTGGGATAAAAGCAATACAGTAAAAATGAGAGAAAATGCCCGGTACTTTGTAAGAAAGATGAACCAGGCCAATGGTGGAACCAGGAGCCACTTTCTCTTTCACAACGGCTTCGGGCCAGATATATGCTATCATCCGCTTGGTGGCTGTGTATTAGGAGAATCTACTGATGAATATGGTAAATTAAAAGGTCACGAGAATCTGTACATCCTGGATGGATCATTAATTCCCGGAACTATTGGTGTAAATCCGTTCGTGACGATTACTGCCATTGCTGAATATTGTATAGAAAATCTGATCAGAAAAAATGAATTTTCTGTATAAAATCATGGTAAAGCCCTTACTTCAGAAAGATAATTCCTGATATCATTTTCTAATTGCTCAGGATAAACAAATCCAAGCTTTAGAGCCAGATCAGTTGCCAGATTATGAACCAGATCTGCAAAGGCGAATAAGGCGATCCAGTTCTCTTCAATATCACTTCCAGAAAAGGTAGACTCAATGTCTTTCCATATGTTTGCCGGAAGATATTTTTTAAAAAGTCTGCCATGTTTATTCGTCGTTATATTGTGCCAGCTATGAAGATTTGCAATATACCATTCTATCAAAGGAACCAGATAATCTGTTCTGAGAATATTTTCAGACATAAATTTGGCATAGAAAATATCGCCACGTTTCAGGCATTTCGCTACATAGGTAGTATCCCACCAGAAATCATTTATCAGTTGTCTGAATTTTTGTTCATCTGGCTTTTGGATCATGATAGACTGATAAGTGGGAGCTTTTATATTTTCAGTCAGGTTATCCTTATCTATCAAAACCCTATATCCAAGATCCCAATCATCAGGCAGTACCTCCAGATCAATATCTTTCAGAAAATCCGCTACCTGATACAGCTTAAAATCCACCTTGACATGGTCTTTGTATAAAACCATCTTCATGGCATGTTTTCCGTCAAAAACCGTATCATCTTCTTCAATCATAGAAATGGGTTCCCCGAAAAGATCAAGCCATGTATGATCAGCTTCATAGACACTTCTGTTCTGAAAAACAAGTTCTATATCCAGGTCACTGAAATCATCTACAGGAGCATGAGGATTCACTAATGAACTGGTAAGTAAAGCAGCCCGGATATCCGGATTATTTTCACACCATTGTATAATTTGTTGAAGCTTTTCTTCTCTTGTTATCATACCAGTGTTAATAAGATTCTGATATTTTTACACGATAAACATCAGAAGAATTTCTTTTAATGGATGCTACGAAAAAGCCCCCTTCTTCCGGAATAACTTCTTTTAAATCAAAACTCTTACAATCTTTGGGAAGTCCGGAGAATATAAGGGTAAACCAAAAATCCTTCATAAAAGGAACAGGCGTCCAATATGGGGAAATTGAAATATTTTCAGCATGAATCAATTTACTCCTGTGATCAGACTGATTATCAAAAAGATAAGTTGAATGCCAGATCCTGATGAGATTGCCTAAAAATGGAGATGCCGGGAAACAGCAATGTACAATAACCTGTTTCTCCTCTTCTGTTTTTGTCTGAAGAGACTCCAGAAGCTCTTTAGCTATCACCGGTTTTACAACTACTTCTTCCACGCTTTTCTATAGATAATAAGTGACAGGCAATGAGTAATGCTATCGTGCTTATTACTCATTGCTTATTACTGTTAGTATTCTAATTCTAATTTTTCTTTTGTATAGTCTCTCAACTCTTTGGTAAGTTTCGGATGTTCAGCTAATTTTTTACCGTAAGACGGGACCATTTCGAGAAGCTTGCTTTTCCATTCTCCATGAAGCTTTTCAGGAAAACATTTCTCAATAACGTTCAGCATCGCATGTACTGCCGTTGAAGCTCCCGGCGAAGCCCCCAATAGTGACGCTATTGTTCCTTTCTGGTTAACAACCACTTCCGTTCCGAATTCCAGCTTACCTCCTTCTTTCTCATCTTTTTTGATGATCTGTACTCTTTGTCCGGCTACCTTCAATTCCCAATCTTCTTCCTTCGCATCTTTGATGAACTCTCTCAGGTGTTGTATCCTTTGAGATTTGGTCATCGCTACCTGCTGGATAAGATATTTTGTTAATGGAATATTATGCCACCATGCTCCAAACAGGGATCTTAAGTTTTTGGTATTCACACTTTCCGGCAGGTCAAGGTAGCTTCCTTCTTTCAGGAATTTTGTTGAAAAACCTGCAAAAGGACCGAAAAGAAGAGCCTTTTTACCATCGATAATCCTAAGGTCAAGGTGTGGAACAGACATAGGAGGAGCATCTACTGTAGCCTGCGTATAAACTTTAGCCTGGTGTTTTTCCACCAATTCCTGGTTGTGGGTTACCAGCCATTGTCCTGAAACCGGGAAACCACCATATCCTTCACTTTCCTTAATATCTGAACTATCCAGTAACGGGAGTGCATATCCTCCAGCTCCGATAAAGACAAAGTCTGCAACGACTTCCTGTTTATGGTTATGGATTCTGTCTTTTACTTTCATCTCCCATTTTCCGTCTTCTCTCGGATCGATGTCTTTCACTTCGTGGTATAAAAATACTTCTACATTGGAATCTTCCAGCAAGTGTCTCCCCATTTTCCTGGTCAATGTCCCGAAATTAACATCGGTTCCCATATCCATTTTGGTGGCAGCCATTACCTCAGATTTATTTCTTTTGCTCATTACCAGAGGAATCCATTCTCTCAGTTTCTCATGATCTGTGGAAAATTCCATTCCTTCAAAAAGAACGGATTTACTCATTTTATCATAACGTTTTTTTAAGGTATTCTGCGTCTTTTTCACCAAATACAAGGCTCATGTGCGGGCAAGAATTGATAAAATCTTTGGGTTCCTGAATATATCCTTTAGTCAGCAAATAAGCCCAGAATTGTTTTGAAATTTCAAATTGTTCTGCAATGCTTTCCGCTTTTGTAATATCTATTGTTCCGTCAGGTTTTTCGGGAGTATAATTAAGCTCACAAAAAGCGGAATGTCCTGTTCCTGCATTATTCCAGGCGGCTGTACTTTCTTTGGCAAATCTTCCAAGTCTTTCAAAGATAGCAATTTCAAGGTTCGGATCAAATTCATGAAGCAGAGTCGCTAATGTGGCGCTCATGATTCCGCCTCCTATCAGTACAACGTCATATTTAGGTTTTGGAGTTCTGCTTGTAAGCGATTGTGACATAATTGTAAATTTTAGTTCAAATTTCGGGAAAAGTTTTAAAAAGAAAAACCTGTTTCAAGATTTTAACACGTTATTTTTTGAGAGAAAAGCACTTCTTGATTATACAACAGAAAGTCATGGAAAGTATCAATAAAACATCATTGAAATGATTAATGACCATTCCTATGGATTTAAACTTTTATCTTTATTTTGACCGTTATAATTCACTGGCAGGAAAATAATTTCCCATAAAATTTTATGTTCATTTAAGTTCGCGATTTAAAATACTTTAGCCATAATGATTTTCATTAAATATTTAATCACTCATTTTTGATAAATATTATCAATTAAGTTTAAAAAAATCACAATGAATTGATAAATCATTAATACTATAGACAAAAATCTAGATTAAAATCATAAAATAATCATTTTTTATACGTACCTTTCAATTGATTTATTACCATATTCCTGTGTAATTAAATTAAAATTATTTCGTAAACATACTAAAGATGAAAATTGTTAACTTTCTAAGTACACTTTTCGCGACAGTGGCTTTGGCCCAAAGCGGAAATGTAGGGATCAACACGTCCACCCCGGATCCGAGTGCTATTCTGCACATCGAAAATTTCAATGGAATACCAGCTACCGCCACAGCTACCATATCAGGAGGTGCCGTAACCGGTATTACCATCAGCAATGGAGGTAGCGGATATACTTCTGCCCCTACTGTTAATTTTTATGGTGGAGGCTCCATTATAAACGGAGGCTCTAAAGCCCGCGCAACAGCCACTATTTCCAATGGGAGCGTAACAGGAATTACCATTAACAACGGAGGAAGTGGCTATACTACTGCCCCCACAGTTACCTTGGCAGGAGGGAATAAGGGTCTTTTATTCCCTAATCTGAATATTGCCAGCCTGAACAGTACAACTTCACCGGTAGCTTCACCGGCCAACGGACTTATTGCCTTCAATGGAGGAGCCAACAGCAATAATAAAGCACTGCATGTGTTCAACAGTACAACGAATCAATGGCAAAGTACTATTGACGCGGAAAATACACCTAAAGTAGCTTATCTCGATTTCACAGGGAATTTATCAGCACTGGATAACGCGGTAGCAGGAGCCAGGGCTTTATTAGTGGTAAACCCTCCCGCAATCTCCGGCGTATCCAATATTAATGGTTTTAAGGTAGTACAAAATACTTCTTCGGGAGGATATTCCCTGGTTCTTCCCCAAGGAAATTATCTGGTAGAAGTTAATCTTAATCTCAATTCTCCTCAGGAAAATCCCGCAGGTCAAGGGGGAACGGCTCCTCTTTCGGGAAGCAGTTATTATCTGATGGGGTATTTTATTGATTTTACCAACGATACCTATAATAATTCTACCAATACGTTTACCGCAGGATCCAATACCCGGAAAGAAGTGCCTATCGTATCTAAGATCAATACCAATCACCTGGCTACCTGGTCTTATTATTACAGTGTACCTTCCAATGCCAATGGCAATATTATCGGAGGACTTAGATTATACTTAGGCAGAATGCAGAACAGTACATTTTACGATCTTGTTAACGTTATTCCTACCGGATCTTATATAAAAATATCCCAACTTTAAGAAACATTCAAAATGAAAAAAAGTTATATCCTGCTACTATTCACTATAGTACAGACCTTATGCGCACAAGTTGCAATCGGGAAAACTACAGTTAACAGTTCTGCTGTTCTGGATGTATCCCAGTCTACCAATAAAGGAATTCTTCTTCCAAGGGTGGATATTGTAGATATATTAAGCAATACATCACCTGTCAATAACCCTGCTGAAGGACTTGTAGTGTACAATAAAGGAAATTCCATCAGCCCGGGGCTATATCTATGGAAGAATAACAGATGGACTCAGCTTGCAGATACTTATAACCTTGTAAGTTACATGATTCTTCAGCGGACATCTGATTACACGATCCTGGGAAATTTCGCTAACGGGACTTTCAAGAACTTTACAGATGCGGCATTTACTGTAGTTTCCAATGATATCGGAGCCTCTTATAATGCAGCTTCCGGAGTAATTACACTTCCCGGAAACAGTGGTTATCTCGTTAACCTATGCCTGAATATAAGAACAGCCCTGGAAAGCACTACAGCAGGCATCGGAGGGACTCCTGTTCACCTGCACCAGTATATGGTAAAGCTGGTAGATCCTGTCACCGGAACTCAGTACGGTAAAACGATCAGCATTAATGCACAATCTATAGCCAGTAATAAAACGCATACCCTCAATCTTAGCTTTTCTTTTGTGGCAACTTCAGCAACTCCTATAACTTTAGTTCCAGCGATCGCCCATGATGCGGGAGGAACTTATCAGTCCGGTTCCGGAGGAACTACCCCTAATAACGGTGAAATCATTATCACCAATGCAAAAGTTGATATCCAAAGATCAGCCCTTAACCAATAATCTGTTTACAATGAAAACCTATATTTATATTGTTTGTCTGTTAACCGCACTCTTGAGTTCTTCTTTAAACGCTCAGGTAGGCATCAATACAAGCACCCCTAATCCAAGTAGTGTTCTTGACATTAACTCTTCCAACAAAGGAGTTCTTTTTCCGCAGTATGATCTCACAGTACTCAACAGCACCTCAACACCGGTAGCCAATCCAACAGACGGCCTTATGATTTATAATAAAGGCGGAGCGTCTACTTTCCCAAAGGGATACTATGTATGGATCAGAAATCAGTGGCAACGAGCCATTCTTTCAGGATCAGAGCCACAGACCATGTCCCTGATCATCAACCCTGGAGTTCTTATTCCTACCGGAAGTACCAATAATACATTAACCAACTTCACCGTAGCGGCTAACAAAATAACTGGCGCATCTCTGGGAACAGATGCTTCTACGATAACCTTACCGGCAGGCACTTATATCATCCGGTATTCTGTAGATTCAAGTAATGCCAATAACAATAACGGAACGGCCAATACTCAATATTTGTCCCAAAATTTTACGTGCACAAGATCCTACCTGATTAATGCAGCCACCAGTGCTACTATTACGGAAACTAACAGAATATGCCAGCTATCGAGCTCTTTTACTTTTTTTCAGGGGAGTTATTTTTTAACACTTACAGCCCCTACTACCCTCCGGCAAAAGTTTGAATTTGATACCGGAAACGGATTTACAGCCAGCAACCTTAATGTAAGATCTTCATTTACTCTGGTCATCACAAAAATGAGCTTATAGTGGAAATAAGAAAGGCTGATCATAACAGATCAGCCTTTGTTTTAATTCAATTTTGCCGTCAGCTTTTTAAATTGCTTCTCTGCATTTTTACCTTCATACAGGATGGCATATACGGTATCAATAATCGGTAGTTTAAGATTTTTCTGCTTTGCCGTTTTATAGATGGAATCTGCAGCATAATATCCTTCTGCCACCATATTCATCGACTGGATTGCAGATTTCACGGTATATCCTTTTCCGATCAGGTTCCCCAGATTTCTGTTTCTTGAGAAAAGGGAATACGCAGTTACCAGAAGATCTCCCAGGTAAGCACTTTCATTCACATCCCTGGGTGCTTCATAAATGGCTTCGAGGAAAATTTCCATTTCACGGATTGCATTGGAAACAAATACGGCTGTAAAGTTGTCACCATATCCCAGTCCGCTTGCTATTCCGGCACCGATCGCGAAAATATTTTTAAGAATGGCACTGTATTCATTTCCTAAGATATCCTTACTCGTTTGTACCTTGATAAAATCTGAACTGAAAATTCTTTCCAGTTTTTCAGCAGTTGCTTCTTCTGCGGCTGCAATAGTAAGGTATGAAAGTCTTTCCATCGCCACTTCTTCAGCATGACAAGGCCCTGCAATGACGGCCTGGTTTCTGAAGCCAATTTTAAATTCATCTCGTAAATAGTGCGCCACTACATCATTCACTTTAGGAATAATCCCTTTGATTGCTGAAACAAATATCTTCTCTGAATAATCACAAGTCATTTTATCCAGGGTATCGGAAAGATAAATAGATGGAGTCGCCAAAACAATGACATCACAGGCCGAGACCAGTTCGTTAATATCCGTTGTCAGTTTTAAACTTTTAAGATTAAAATGGGCTGCCGTAAGATAGGTCGGATTATGTCCGCGAAGCTCAATAGCTCCTTTTACAAATTCACTTCTTACACACCAGTGTACCACTTTACAGTTTTCAACAAGCATTTTAACGATAGCAGTTGCAAAGCTTCCACTTCCTACCACCCCTACAGAAACATCGCTTTTATTCTTTTTTGGATTTGAAGATTCTGAAATAATTTTCTTTTTAGCCATAATTCGAATGTGAACTGCAAATATATTAAAACATAGATTTAACAGGGCCCCCGGAAGCATGATAAAAGCCATTTTCTGAAAAAATTAACACTTCCACACAATTAAACATTTAATTAAACGTTAAATACAGAAAAAACTGAATTTTAATTAAAGATAAGTCTTAAAAATTATTTTTAATTAAATTTGCAATCCAAAACCGTTTTAAACATACTAAGAGAGGAAATATGAAAAAATTTCTAAACAGTAAAAAGAACGTAAACATTCTCCTTGGAGGACTTTTACTAGTAGTTTTTGCTCAGGGTGTCTTTATTGCCAAGTTATTTTCTGAAAGGGATGACAAAACATATGAAGTAAACCTTGTAAAAATAAACACTGAAAAAGACAGTGTTGATTATTTAAAAATGAAAACTGATCTTAAAATTGGTAGATCAGACTGTAGGCCAGCTGAATTCTTTCCTTAAGTCCAAGGATATTACCAATGAAAAACTGATGATGCTGAACCAGGATAGTATTTCAAATTCTATTTATCTTTCCAAACAAGCCAACCGGTACAGCCAATACCTGATGGATCTGCAGCAAAAACTGATGCAGGTTCCTTTGGGAATGCCTACTGATGGTTATATTTCTTCCAATTTCGGAGTGAGAAAAAACCCTATACCATTTAAAACCGTTTATGCTTCGGTAAAAACACATGCGGCAACAGAAACCAGATCTATCCCTGCAGCGGCTCCAAAACCGGAAGTAAAAGCTGAACCCGTTGAAAAAATCGTAGAGCTTACTGACAGTTACGGGAATAAAAGGGAAGTAAAAGTAATGGTAACTCCCAAAGCGGCTCCTTCTGCACCTGAACCAGCTGTGGCAACAAAATCTGTAGCCGGCAATACAGTTTCTAAAAATATTCCTGTTGAAAGAAACAATCCTCCTGCAGAAGCTGATCAGATGCAGTTTCATAAAGGACTGGATATCGCAGTTGCTTACGGCTCGGATGTGAGGCTGCCGCCGCCGGAACGGTAATTTTTTCCGGCCAAAAAGGAGGATACGGAAATTGTGTTATCGTTTCCCACGGAAATGGATTAGCGACTCTTTATGGGCATTTATCACAGCTTGTTTCTAAGGTAAATGATAAAGTAAAAGTGGGCCAGGTTATTGCTAAATCAGGAAATTCCGGCCGTTCTACCGGACCTCATCTCCATTATGAAGTACACAAAAACAATACTCCGGTAAATCCGAAACTGTTTATGAATCTATAAAAAAAAGCTGCCTCACAATGAGGTGGCTTTTTTTAAACTCCAGAGATGAGTACACAGATTTGAACGAAACTCTGTTGATATTTATTGCACTTTCCTGTGATAAAAAACATACATAAATGATCTCG
This sequence comes from Chryseobacterium sp. P1-3, assembly GCF_000738495.1. Taxonomy (NCBI): domain Bacteria; kingdom Pseudomonadati; phylum Bacteroidota; class Flavobacteriia; order Flavobacteriales; family Weeksellaceae; genus Chryseobacterium; species Chryseobacterium sp. P1-3. The sequence goes on along the minus strand of NZ_JPEQ01000013.1, from coordinate 64,804 downwards.
CAGATTCAGCAAATTACACAGATTTCACAAAAATTGCACGATCTTTGAAACTGCGGGGGGTTATTTCAGCATAAAATTTTTAAATCCTTTTCATATGACTTCAATAAGCTAAGTTAAATCAGATTGCCGCCATGGACTTAAAGAATATAAACTAAAAAAAACGACTGCTTTGACAGTCGTTTTTTTATTATATCCAGATAAGAATCTGCATAACTGATGATATCGGCACAATCTCTTACTGCATAATCTTAAGAGTTCCTTTCAGATGAGTAAACCTCCCATCTTTTCCTGCAATATTTGTATACAAAATATGCTTATTATAATCCTGTACATGGGTAACATTGAATCCTGATTCAGGCTCGTGCCAGTACACCATAAAAACATTTTTTGCCACTTCTACTGCCGTATACTCTACTGTTTCAGTACTTCCTTTTGAATTTCCCGAAAGCCCCCGGAAAGTCATTGTTTTATTATCTTTAAAATCAAGAAGAAACTTTACCGTTCCAAAATCCACTTCTACTTTTCGTCCGATGGCAGGATATGGTGATTTCAGATCCCAATCCATTTCACCGTGAAAAACTTTCACTCCCATTTCCAGCTCGTTTTTTCCTGGCAGGTCTGGATATTTTTTTACCATAAAATCTACCGCTGCAGGAGTCGTTTGATTTTCTGTAACTGCTTTTTTATAGTTTTCAAGATAATTCTTCACAAAATCGAGGGACCGGGGAGACAGGGACAGTTTGGCAAAATGAGAAGGGACAACCTGTTCAGGATTTAGTGCCTTCATAGCATCAATTTGCCCGATCCATTGTTCAATTGCCTTCACGTTCTGAGTATCGGCCATCCACAGGTGGGAGTCTACTGAAACCGAGATACCACCTGCAACTGTTTTCAAAGAAGGAATCCAGAGAAAGCTGTGTGCCGGATCTTCCGGATTTTGTTTGATTTCGATGGTATTTCCTTCCAGTTCAGGAATAGAGGTAACCGCTTCCGGAATGATAATCTCTGAAGGTGCATCGGCTTTCAACTGTGGTTTCCATACAGCCATCTTTTCGTCTTTTGAAGCTGATATAAGGTAAGCGGTTTGTGCTGTAGAAATGATTTTTACATCCGGAAAGGCTTTTCTGATCACATCCAGCCCGAAATAAAAATCAGGATCACTATGTGAAATAAAAATAGTTTTCAGGTTTTTCCCTGTTGCTTTTATTTCTTTGACCAGTTGTTCTGCATATTGTTTCTGAAACTGGGCATCAATAAGAAGGGCATCTTTTTCTCCATAGATAATGGTGGAAGTTATAGGAAAAATGGCCTTGGGGCCAGGGTTATACACTTTTATTTTCAGATTTCCTGCCCAAACAATGTTTATAACCCCTAACAGGACAGCCAATGATAATAATTTCTTTTTTAACATTTTTGTGGTTTTAATTAATATGCTGCTGTAAAACGTTCGCGGATATGGTTATTTTGTTCCAGTTCATCTACCAAAACCACAGCTACATCTTCTACTGAGAGGCGGCTTCTTCCGTTTTCATCAAATACCGGAGTTTCCAATGATGTCCTGTATTTTCCTGTCCGTGTTCCTACATTGGCCTGATTCATTTCTACTGCAGGGCTAAAAAAATGTCCAGTCCAGCGTATTGTTTTCTTTAATTTTATTCAGGTAATCTCTTGCTGCCGTTGCTCCCGGTTTGTAAGCATCCGGAAAATCAGGTGTATCTACAATCTGTACATTATCCGGTGTATAAAGGCTTCCTGCCCCACCCACTACAATCAGTCTCTTCACCCCAGATTGCTCTACGGCTTTTTCAATATTCTCAGATCCGTTTAAGAAATCATGGTAAAGATTAGGATTTGTCCAGCCTGCATTAAAAGCACTGATAACCGCATCATTTCCTTTCAATGCTTCAGCTAATTCATTGACATTGTTTACATCAATGCTTTTTGCCGTTACATTTTCCTGTGTTTTTACCTTCGAAGCATCTCTTACTAAAGCTTCAACAGCATAACCCCTGTCTACAAGTTCTTTTACTATTTGTGTTCCTACAAATCCTGTTGCACCGATTACTGCTACTTTTTTCATATTGTTTTATTTTAAAATTAAATTGTAATAATTTTTATTACATTTATGGTTAAAAAATTTTACCCGAACTGATCTGCGAATTCCTGTAATGATTTATTTCCTAAAAAATTGACTACCAGCTGATCTGTTTCTTCAAATAATGTATTTAAATGGGCATTGATTTCTTTTCCAACACTACAAGCCGGGTTCGGGTTTTGGTTTTTCTTTCCTAAGACCTCCGTGTTTTTTACGGCTTTGTAAATCTCAGAAATACTGATCAAATCTGCAGACCTGGCCAGTTGACTTCCTCCTTCTTTACCTTGCCTGCTGATAATAAGGCCTGCTTCTCTCAATACGCTGATTTCCTTCCGGACAATTACCGGGTTTACATTAATACTGCCTGCAATCCAATCAGAAGTTAACCACTCCTGAGGACTTTTCGCCAATAATGTCATGATATGTACTGCCGTAGCAAATCTTGTATTGTTCATTATAATTATAGAGCAAAGGTACACATTTTTTTTAATTGTAACAAATTTTATTACAATTATTTTTTTTAAAGAATCAATTTATCCAAATCAAGCAGCAGATAATTGATGTTCTGATTAATGGTTCTTGTTGCAGACTGCATCTGATTAAGCATGGCAGCGCGGTTGTGAAGATCATCAGCCCTGTAATACCCTCCGTCACTGAAAATGACAGATTGATCTGCAGCCTCTTTATTATCATCAAACTGATAATGAAGCCACCTCATTTTCATATTCCCGATAATGGAACGTTCTTCCCTGTTGGAAAATTTTTTCTCTGTATACATATACCAGATGAAGGGTGGAAAATTAGGAGATTCCAGTTTTTCTTTCCAGATATCCCGAAGCAGGTTTCGCTGATGAATAAACTCTACTTTTTTTCCTTTTGGATTAAGGGTTGCCAATCCAAATCCTGCTCCCAATATCCCTCCACCAATATCAATGGCATTACTCCAGCCTTCATCATGCACAATTCCGCCTGCTATGGAAGCAGCAGCACCGGCAACGATAGAATATAAAATCAGTTTGTTGTTTCTGGATGAATTGAGGTTATCCACATAATTTCCGATCTGGGCAACTCTTTCTCCTTCACAGTCAAATTCTGCTGCCACAGCATCCAGTTCGGTGAGTGCAATGGTAATTTTACTATTTATCTTGGTTTTCAGTTGTAATACTTTCACCTGTGAAGCCAGAGATGAATCTTTTTTTAAGTTCGATAATCTGATGAACTTCATCCAGATTATCCAATGCATTTAAAATTAAAATACTTTGATCGGAAAACATTCCTTTCAGCTCTTTATTGGCTTCTAAAATAGAGTCTGAGTTGTAAGATGGTATTCTGTTGCTGTAATTGTATTTAAACGGAGCCTTACAATAGCTGTCTTTCAGGGTAAGTATATTCTGCTGAATAAGCTGATTCTTCTTGGAAACGCAAGAAGTCAGCAAACCGAAAACAATAAGAAAATAAAAAAAGTTTTTTTCATTCAGTCGTTTTTTTGTGCAGGTGATTAATTGCATCCGGCTGTCATTCCTTCCGTTTACAATTTATCAATACGAATATAAAACAAATAAAAAAATTTACCTGAAATCAGATAAATTTTTAAGTTATTTTTAAGTTTGGTTTATTTTATATCCAGCAATTCCACTTCAAAAACAAGAGTACTGTTGGGTCCTATTTCTTTACTGATCTGCTGGTCCCCGTAAGCCAGATGTGGAGGGATAATCAATCTCCATTTACTTCCTACCGGCATTAGCTGAAGTGCTTCTGTCCAACCAGCAATCACCCTGTTCAAAGGAAAAGATGCCGGGGTTCCCCTTTTTACAGAGCTATCAAAAACCTTTCCTGCAATGGTAGTCCCGTGATAATGGCATTTTACAGTAGACTTAGGTCCGGGTTTTGCCCCGTCTCCTTCGGTAATGATTTCGTATTGCAAACCACTTGGCAATTGAACAACACTTTCTCTTTTACCATACTCTTCCATATATTCTTTACCTTCTTTCAGGTTTTTTTCTGCCAGTTCTTTTTTACGTTTAAATAACATATCTGCTACTCCCATATTGTAATTTTTTGACAAAGATACTGCTTTTTGGATTCAGGTTGAGAGTAAGGTTGAAACGGGATAAAAATTAGGAATAATTGTGGTTAACGAAAAAATATTAATAATCAATAAATTACGCAAAAACCATATACTATCAAGTGTTTTCTCCTTTTTTAATTTTTATTTTCATCAAAATTCAAATAATTGTAATACTGTGTTAACACAAATCCCACAACTTGGCGTTATAATTGGATTTAAAAACTAATGCCAAATCCATTACAATATAATAAGAGGTTTGATGAGCTGAATGAAGAGGAGAAAAAACTTCTGGACATCAATAAGAAAACAATAGCGGATTTTGTTGAACAATCCTCTTCCATCAGTGACGTCAATTATGCTACCAGAAATGCCCATGCTAAAACTTATGCGGTAGCAAAGGGAACATTTTGCATTCAACCTGATATTCCGGAATTCCTGAAACCTTTTTTAGATAAAGAAAAATTTGATCTGACCATACGGTTTTCCAATGCCCAGCTTACAATTCAAAATTCGAAAAAAGACATACCTGCTTATGGATTTGCTGTACAGATCAGGGATGAAAATGGTGGTTTACTGGCCAATTATCCTTTAGTGAATTTCCCTTTATTCCCTGTTAATTCGGTTTCTACTTTTCTGAAACTCTTTACTGCTGTCAATAAGTTTTATATTAAAAAAATGGAGTAATCTGTTTACGCTGTTTGTTCAGGCAACTAAAATGATTCCGTCTTTACTGACAGGTGATATGATCCGTAACGTCATAAAACTAATAGGAAAAAGAAATGATTTTATCCTTTCGTTTGATTATTATTCCATAGGTGCTTACCGCTTAGGAGACCATATTATTAAGATAAAATTACACCCTAAGTCTGTAGACAGACATACCGGGATAAAGGAAAATGTCAAAGATTCATTAACGCATTATCTGCAAGCCCATGATTTCACAGCAGATGTAATGATACAAATCTGCTATAATCTGAAGGATCAGCCTATCAATAAACTGAATGTAGAATGGAAAAACTCTCCTTTCATTACCATTGGTGAGGTCAGAATACATAAAGGTTCACTTTTGGATTCCCGCAGCTGTACAAATGAATTGCTTTCGTTTAACCCGTTTGAAAGTAAGATTTTTTTTCAGCCTGTAGGAAAAATACAAAAACTACGTGAAGAGGCGTATAGGGTATCGGTGCAGACGAGGAGAAAAATCAATAAGCTATTGCATGGGAAAGGCGGCTAAATGAATAAGAAAACTGCTGTAGTAACAGTTTTTATTATCTGAATTTCCGGTCTTCTTCTTTTATCGGCAGATCATTGATGCTTGCATATCTTTTGGCCATTAACCCGTTTTCATCGAATTCCCAGTTTTCATTTCCGTAAGCTCTGAACCAGTTTCCTTCTTTCGTCTGGTATTCATACTCAAAACGGACAGCGATACGGTTATCTGTGTGTGCCCAATATTCTTTTTTAAGTTTGTAATTGAGTTCTTTCTGCCATTTTTCCTTTAAAAATGCTACAATCTCGACTCTTCCATTTACAAATATATCTCTGTTTCTCCATTCACTATCGATGGTATATGCTTTGGAAACCTTTTCAGGATCCTGGCTGTTCCAGGCATCTTCTGCCATTTGAATTTTTTTCTTTCGCCGTTTCAAGAGTGAAAGGCGGAAGCGGATGCTTTTGTTCCATAATTTATTGTATTAAATGAGTGGCTATATTTTTTGATCTTTCAATCAGTTCATTTGACTTAAAAAGCTGGCTTTCAATTATACTGCTTTCAAAGAGCAAATAAATATGATCTGATAGAGCCTGATCTTTCAACAGGCTTGAAAAATAGTTTCTTAGATCTGCTTTATGGGTCTGGATGATTTTCAGTATTTTGGTATTATCCATCGGGATTTCCGATAGAATGTTCAGAAAACTGCATCCCCTGAAGTGCTCCTTTCCGTTCATGTATATCAGAAAATCAAAAGCCTTGATGATCTTGGATTTTAGGTCTTTTTCTTCTGCCAAAAAGATATTGAGTTCGCTGAACCAATATTCGTGTCTCACCTTCAGAAACTCCACACAAAGGTCTTCCTTTGATTTAAAATACTGGTAAAAACTTGCCCTCGCAACTCCGGCTTCTGAAATAATCTGGTTGATTCCCGTAGAATTATAACCTTGTCTGGCAAATAATCCAAAGGTAGTTTCTACAATTCTTTCTCTTGGAGATTTCATACTGCTTTTTTATGTAAACAAATATATGAAAAAAAATAATATACAGACTGATCTGTCTATTTTAATTTAAAGCAGAAATATTTAGATCTCAAAGGTATCCTCAATAATGTAAAAAGCCTCATGAACGTATTCCTGAGGCTCTTATATCTTACATTAAAGGTGATTATTTTTCTTCCAGTTCTTTTTTCTTCTCTTTATCAGGGAAGATAACGGACAGAAGAACAGAGATTACCAATACTCCCCCTACGATTCCCAATGAAATCGGTGATGGGATATGAATCCATGGAGCGATTAACATTTTTACCCCAATAAATGAAAGGATGATAGCTAATCCATACGGTAGTTTGCTGAACATATAAATAAAGTTCGCCAACAGGAAATACAATGATCTAAGCCCTAAAATGGCAAAAATATTGGATGTATAAAGGATAAACGGATCATTTGAGATGGCAAAGATCGCAGGAATGGAATCTACAGCAAAAAGGACATCCGTAAATTCTATAACCCCTACCACTACTAAAAGCGGAGTAGCCATTTTGATTCCGTTCTGAACGGTGAAGAATTTATCTCCATCATAGTTATCAGAAACTTTCCAGAAGCTCTTAATCAATTTTGCTCCGGCCGTATTGCTGTAATCCTCATCATCGCCGTCATCACCATCTCCCCAGGATTTAATTCCCGCATATACAAGGAATAGCCCAAACAGGGTCATTACCACATTGATCTTTACTGCAGTACCGAAGATATTCATTTCAGGAAGGTACGTCAGGTTAATCAACCCTACTCCTGCGAAGATAAATATCGCCCTGAAAATCAAGGCTCCGATGATTCCCCAGAAAAGAACTTTATGATGCAGGTATTTAGGTACCTTAAAGAACCCGAAAACAAGGATAAAAACGAATAAGTTATCCACAGAAAGGGCTTTTTCAATCCAGTAGGCAGCCTGATATTGGGTGAATTTTTCTATAGCCAGCGCATGGCTCTCCGGTGTTCCGTCTGTATTGAAAACCCAATACACAACGCCCGAAAATACCATAGAAAGCGATATCCATACAACAGACCAGATCGTGGCTTCTTTGGAAGACACTTCATGGCTTTTTTTTATTGAATACTCCTAAATCCAGGAGCAGCATGATAACAACTGTTACCGCAAATCCCCACACCAGACCCGGGTGCAGTTCTAAAATACTCTGATGTTTTTCCACTTGATTAATAATGTGTTATTATATGATAAAAGCAATAAGTGTACAAGGTACAAATATTGCTGTTCTTATTGATCTTTAATTGATTATTGATTATAAATAATTCGTCTTCACGGTCTGGATGGTTTGCTCCAGCTTGCGGTCTGCTGTAGGATCCCCGATGGCGTTGAATTTCCATTCTCCGTTTCTTTTATAAAACACTCCCATTACCATAGCAACGTGTCCCTTGAAAGAGACATCATTAGCAATATCGTATTTTGCAAAAACCTCTTTTACCTGAGTAGGTGTTCCTTCATAAATACGAATGGAAGCAAAAGGAATGGTTCCAAAATCCTGACCTCTGTAGCTGTTCAGCACCATAGCAACATATTCAATATTAGGTTCCAGTTGACTAAAATTCACTGTAATAACTTCGTTATCCAACCCATCATCCCCGTCTACATCTCCGGTAAGATCATCACCACTATGTCTTACGGATCCGTTTTTAGATTTCAGATTTCCAAAGTAAATTACTTCGGTAACGTTTTTATTTGAATCATATAAAATACAGCTTCCGTCTAAGTCTACTGCTTCTTTTTTAGTTCCGAAAAATCCTTTTTTTTCAATAGCTCCCCAGTTGATTCCTACGCAAGCCTGGGAAAGCTCAGCTCCGTTTTCTTTTTTAAGGTTTATTCTCTGACCTTTTTGTAAGTTGATAGCCATTTTTTTATGTTTAGTTGTTATTTACTTTTATAGCAAAGGGTTAAAAGACAAATTTGCGATTTTATTGTTTTTACCCTTCTGCTTTTTTAGTTATTATTCAAGTTCAAATTAAGCATTGCCCGCAGGATATTCGTTTCTTCATCAAAATCAAATATTTTGCTCATGATATCTATATTTTCAAGATTTCTCAGATAATCTTTTAAGACCTCTTCTACTTCAGCCGGTAAAGTACGTTTTCTTTCATTCATACTATTTTCAAGAAGCTCATTCTTTTGCTTCAGCTGATGGATGATGGCACTTTGATTTGATTGGTTTTCAGAAATATCGAGTTTATTCAGATCTTTATCAAAAAAGATATAATTTTTTTCTCATCTATACTAAAAACAAAATAATCATCAGACTGGAAGATCTTAAAAAGCTCATATTCATGGGTACCGATAATGTATCCGCAAATAAACCGAACTTTAAAGCCATGTATATTGAGCCTTCCCAATAATTTCCGTTCAATGGAGTAATCTTTGTACTGATACGCAGGAAAGGAACCGGAGGTCAGTAAAGATTCGTCAACCGCCGATCTGTAAAATTCCTGTGCATATTTTTTATGAAAATAGAGCACATTATCCCAATTGACGGTAAAAATAGCTTCTGTAAGGTCTTTATAAAGCTTTTTCAGATGCTGGGAAAATATACCGCTATACATTTTCCGGTCTGTCTGAAAACTATCTATTTTTCTTTCTTCAAAACCTGAGATATATTTTTTATTGATATCAATTTCGTTGATAACAGCCAGCATATCATTTTCCTTCTGCCTTTTGATTTTGGTCAGAAGCTCTATCAGGCTGTCGGTATACTGAAGGTGGAAAAGTTCAAGCTTATTATAATCCAAAGCCGTATTTTCCTGGAACATATTGTGAATAATATCGGTTTTGATGAAAATGGATATTATATCGATATGTTCAAAAAAATTCGCCAGAAGCTTAAGTTTTGTTAACCTTCTTCTACTTTGCGATAATATGGTTGCTGCATCATCCCCCACCTTGATATCCTATAAATTAACCTCTTACATTAGCTTTTAGTTCATGTTCCAATGTCTGAAGATCCTGATCCAGCTTTCTTCTGCTGTCTGCTCCCTGCTTTTGGATCTGTTTCACCTCATTCAGGGTATTGATCAGCATTGAAGTGGTTTCTCTCAATGTTTCTACAGAAACGATGGTCTGCTCATTGGCTCTGGCTACATTCACCGAATTTTGCCCAAGACGTTCTGCATTTTTTTCTTAAAATTTCTTCCGTAGTGGATGAAACTTTCTGTTGAATTTCAATATTCTGCTGCTGTCTGTACATTGCAACGGCAAGGGAGAGCTGATTTTTCCACACCGGCAGTGTGGTTGTAAGAATGGTCTGCGCCTTTTCAGCGATAGAAACGTTATTATTCTGCACCAATCTGATCTGTGGAAGCGACTGCATCATGATGACACGCACTACTTTAAGATCGGCCATTCTTCTGTCTAATCTTGCGATGAAATCCCTCTTGTCTGCAATCTGATAATCCTGGAAATTCTGAGGATTGGCTTCCATATGCGCAAGCTCGGCAGCTGCTCTTTCCATTCTTATATTTCCGGCAATCACCAGGTCTTCGATCTGCTTGATAGAGTTTACATTACTTTCAAAAATGGTCTGCAGAACGGCATTATCTTTTGTAGAAGTAATAATTCCCGCATTTACTTTATAAGAAATCTGCTCAATATTATTGATGATTTTATCATATTTTGCAAACAGATTTTCTACCTGCGTCATCACTTTTTTCATAAACGGCAGCTTACTCAGGAAACTTTTTACCTTGTTTCCGTTAAGCTCATCTACGTCTACATAATTAAGCTCTACTAAAAGATCATTGATAAGGCCCCCCACTTCTCCTGAGTTTGATCTTCTTACATTTCCTAAGAAGCTGTCACTCTGATTCGTTAATGTTTTCTGAAGCTCTGCACCAAAGTTTACAATAGATCCGGGATTAGCCTCGTCAATAGAGTTGGCAAGAACTTCATATTTCTGACGTTCCTCTGACTTTAATTGAGTAAGATTTACATTTCCTTCCCTGTCTACCAGAACCCCTGGTGCTGCATTTTGAGCGGGCTGGGCTGGCGTAGGCGGAACCATTGGAGTGGGTTCAAAGGTTTTAAGAGGTTCTATCGATCCTAGCGGATCTATCGGCTGATTTTCCTGATTGTCCATAATTACTTTTGATAAATTGATACAAATTTTTCAAGGCCGTCCCGCTGTCCTGCTCCTACGGCCTCAAATTTCCATTCTCCGTTTCTGTTGTAGATTCTTCCGAATTCTACTGCAGTTTCGATTGAGAAATCTTCGTCTAATTCATATTTTAAGATCTCTTCATTCGTATCTGTATTAAAAATTCTGATAAAAGAATTTCTTACCTGCCCAAAATTTTGCTTTCTGGATTCTGCTTCGTGGATTGTTACTACCACTGTAATTTCTTTAATGGCAGCATCTATTTTAGTAAGGTCTATTTTGATCTGCTCATCATCCCCTGATCCTTCTCCTGTAAGATTATCTCCTGTGTGGATAACAGATTTATCCGGAGACTCCAGATTATTATAAAAAAATAAAATGATTATCTGAAATTAATTTTTTGTCGTCACCCAATAAAAATAAAGAAGCATCAAGGTCAAATGCTGTTCCTGTAGAAGTATTATTGATATCCCATCCCAAACCTACAGTAAATTTAGGGGCGTTGATATTTTCTCTTTGTCCTTTTTGTAAGTTAATAGCCATAATATAATTCCGTTTGTATTAAAGTATTGATGTTGTTTTCGTATTCTTTTATTAAATGATAATTGTTACTGATGGCCAGCTCCAGAAGCAGGTCCATCTGTTCTCTTTTTACTTTAGACGTAAGATAATCAAAATTACTTGAATCCAGCCCTAAAATATATTTGACGATTCTCGTATTAAATTCAAAACTGGGCTTTCCCATTACTTCTGCAATGTGTTGTATATTTTTCACTGCATAATAATTAAAATAATTTTCAATTTTGGGATCAATATCAAGATTCATAAGCTCCGCATAATACAGAAACATAAAATCAGCGTCCACATTATATTGATCTAAAATCCTGGTTACTGTATATTCATGACTTCCTGTAATTTTTTATATCGTCTATAAAAAATACAAAGTTTTTCCTCTTAAAAAAATCTTTATCTATGTAATAAGTATCATTGGCAATCAGATTTTTGCGATCTTCAAAACTAAGGTTGCCATAATCGGTAATATAAGTATGGTTGCGGTTAATTTTAGAAATGATACTTGACTTCCTTCCTTTTTGAAACAGATAAAAGTCCAAAATGCTTTTTAAAAAAAGAAGCATAAAAAAAATTGGATGCTGTAGGAATCGCCATATAAGGGCTGGGGAGAACCACAATTTCTTTATCCGTGTCCAGAAGTGCATTATACCCGGAAATAAATCCGTCAAATAATTCTTTTGCAAATTTTTCTGCATACGACTTATCGCCATATTTGAAATAGCTGTATTCTGCCGGTGAGAAAGTGAACTCATCCGCTGAATGAATGTGGTGTAAGCTGTATCTCTTATTCATGTTATATTAGTGTTTAAGCAAATGGGCACTGAAACCGAAGCTTCTTGCTCCCTGATAATCTGCTACTGGATTATCACCGATATGAAGAATCTGATGCAATGGCAGATCCTGATCCCTGATCTTATTTTTCACTTCCTGAAAAATAAGTGGATTCGGTTTGGAACAATTGATTTCATCTGAATAAATGTGGAAATCTATGTACTGATCCAGGTTTTCATGAATCAGGAACTTCCGCATGGTCTTTCCTTTGATAAATCCTGTATTGCTCAGAATATTAATGGTCTTTCCCTGATTTTTGATATTCTCAAAAAAATCATGAATATTTTCAAAAATAACAACTGGTTTGTATTCTAAAAATAATTCTTCACTTTTCAAATAAAATTCATTGAGTTTTTCTTTATTCACAGATGCAATATCTACATTCAGCGAACCAAGGATCATCAGGTAAATCTCAAAAGTATCTATATTCCCGCCTGTTATCTCATTGATAGAATTACAAAGGTCATCATAATATTTTACGGTCTTTGCAACCTCTTCAATAGGTTTGTCTACATTGAAAAATGAGGAGAACAGCTCAACTCTTTTTGTTTTAAATTCAGGGTGAGATTTGATTAAAGTAAGCCACAGATCAAAAGAAAAATGACAGTGGTTTTGAATGTTGATATCTGTTTTCAATAGTTTTAAGTTAAAAGTTTTATTTAGCTCCTTGAAAAAGATTTAAAAATTTTCAATCATCAACAAGTGTTTAATTTTCTATTCTTTCCAAAGATAAAATTTTTATCATAAATGTATCACTATACTTCCCTGTTTTAAGATATTTTATGATTTGAGGGAAGGTAAAATAAAAATTACTAATTGCGGTTATTTTTACTTATGTTTTAAAGTTGCTGGTTAGTAGTTGTTACTCATTACTGAAATAAAATCAATTGAAAAATGTGAAAATAATAAAGAAAATAGTGTTGTGAATAGGACGTTTTTATTTTACATTACAATATTATAGAGTTTTCAGAAAAGCTATAGAATGATGATCTGTTTAAAAACAAATTTACTTTTGAGAGTATATGTTTAATGTTCCTGGTTCTTCAAACAGGTTCCACACATTCTATTTTTCCGGCATCACTTTATACGTAGGATCTTCCTGAATATTCACTTCAATGATAGCTTCCGCATTTTTCAACATTTTGCGGCAGTCTTCACTCAGATGGCGAAGGTATAATGTTTTCCCGTTTTGTTTATAGCGTTTTGAGATTTTATCTAAAGCGTCTATAGCACTCATATCAACAATACGGCTTTCTTTGAAATCCACCACTACTTCATCAGGGTCTTCCGCGGGATCAAACTTTTCTATAAATGCGGTTACAGAACCGAAAAATAAAGGGCCATATATCTCATAGTGCTTGATACCGTTTACATCCATATGTTTTCTGGCACGGATTCTTTTGGCATTATCCCAGGCAAATACCAGTGCTGATATGATCACTCCCACTAAAACGGCCAGGGCAAGATTATGAAGAACTACCGTAATTAAAGCAACGGTTATTCCAACGAATATATCTGATTTAGGCATTTTTTTCACAATTCTGATAGAAACCCATTGAAAGGTACTTATTGCCACCATCATCATAACCCCTACCAAAGCGGCCATAGGAATTTTTTCAATAACAGGAGCTCCAAAAAGAATGATCGACAGAATCATAACGGCTGCAATAATGCCGGATAACCTGGCTCTTGAACCGGCATTGAGATTAACAAGCGTTTGGGCAACCATGGCACAGCCCCCCATTCCGCCAAAAAAACCATTGGTCATGTTAGCAATTCCCTGCGCAACGGATTCTTTATTTGCATTGCCTTTGGAATTGGTAATTTCATCGACCATTGATAATGTCAGAAGAGATTCTATAAGGCCTACGCCAGCCATAATTAATGCATATGGAAAAATAATCCGCAATGTTTCCAGGGAAAAAGGAACCTGTGGAATATGAAAAACCGGAAGATCTCCACTGATATGTGCAATATCTGCCACCGTTTTTGTATGGATATTAAATCCTAACACCACTGCAAAAACAACAATAATAGCAGCCAAGGAAGCCGGAATTGCTTTTGTGAGTTTCGGAAAGAAATACACTACGGCAATAGTTAAGGCAGTAAGTCCTGCCATTATATAGAGAGGCGTTCCCTGAAGCCAGCCAGCCTCACCGTTACTACCGGTTATTTTAAACTGTTCGATCTGTGCTAAAAAAATAATAATGGCGAGACCATTCAGAAACCCATACATTACCGGCTGCGGAATGAGTCTCACAAATTTTCCCAATTTAAAGATTCCCACGAGTATTTGAATAATTCCTGCAAGGGCAACGGTAGCAAAAAGGTATTCCACACCATGCGATTGTATAAGGGCTATCAGTACGACAATGGTGGCTCCGGCTCCTCCGGACACCATTCCCGGCCGGCCACCCAGTATAGCAGTCACCAACCCCATCAATCCGGCTGCGTAAAGTCCTGTAAGTGGTGACAGCCCAGCCAGAATCGCAAACGAAAGTGATTCCGGAATCATGGTCATAGCTACGGTAAAGCCTGCGAGCAATTCATTTTTATAATTTATTTTTTTCGAAAAATCGAATAAGCTTATAGTATTTTTCATTGATGGCAAAGGTATATACTTGCTCAATGGTATACAATTTTCTTTTACGCTTTTAAGAATTTCCGTCCCTATTACAATAATTCACAGTTTAGTTTATATAATATGTTAATTTTAATTAAAGTTTGCTCATAAAGTCATTTTTTTATATTTATCAGCATCCTGAATTCTAATTTTTGTTTAAATTTGAAAGTCATTAGACGGATTATCTGTTATTTTTATCCTGTAAATCATATAGACAACTGGCCATCAAAATACCAATAGCAACCGTCATTAGAATAAAATAGAATTGCATGAAAAAGTTTTAGTAGGCATATATACTTTACACAAATGGTAGAAAAAGAAGGCTGGAGCAGATGGAGAATTAATGAACCAAGTGAAAACAAGGAAATTATATCCTACGGTAAATTAAGTGGCAATGAATACTTTTTTTAAGATCTTATATTTTTCTTAAACATTTTTTTAGTCCCACATGACCTGATTGAATATTTCAGGGTGCTTATCGTTTCATTTCAGTACAGCCCTTATTATTTCCCGTCAATGGTATATAGTCTCTATTCTGGTGTTATGTGAAGGAGTTTAAATAAGAAATTATATTCAATAAGAAATGTTATATAAAGAAATCCACATTGGAAAATTTATTAAGGAGAAGGTTGATGAAAATGAAATAACAATGGAGAGGATATGTAAGTTTTTAGGCAAAGATGAAGAGACTGTCGAAACCATGTACAACAGTAAATCTATAGATTCTGATCTTCTTCTAAGATGGAGCAAATTATTGGAATATGACTTTTTCAGGCTTTACAGCTCGCATCTCATTTTATATGCTCCGCCTGCTGCAGTCAACAAAAATCAACAGAAATCTGAAAAAATTCCTTATTTCAGAAAAAACATTTATACCCAGGAAATCAAAGATTTTATTATGAAAAGAATCTTGTCCGGTGAAATGACCCAAAGTGAAGTGATTAAAGAATATTCTATTCCTAAAAGCACTCTCCACAGATGGCTTCAGAAAGGTGATAATACAAACGGATAAACAAACAGTACATGCGTCCTAATTATAAAAAAAATTTACCAGGATATGCTCAGGCTTGAATATCCTGAAAAATTAAAGGATCCAAAAATCAGAGAGCTTCTTGAGCGGCTTCACACCAGCGAAGATGTTCTTAAATTCAATGAGAAACTTTTCAAACAGTCTAAAGAAAATCAAAAGCTCAAAACCTACGATAAGAAAACCATGCTTAAACTTCTCCAATACCAAAAGAAGCATGGCTATTCTACCAGTTACATGTCCAAAAAATATAAAATCAGCAGAACCACACTTTCCAAATGGAAAAGTATGTTTGAGGATGAGCTTGAAATTGCAACAAAGAAAGCCGGTAAATAATAGGTTTCTTTTTGAAGTCCGGGCCTATTGATACAGCCAGGCATATCGTAAGAAATATTGTTAGTCAATTCCCGGATTTAACAGATCGTGATTAATGTATTTATGCATAAAAATAATTATGACTTTTTAGGTTTGGGCTAAAGTTATGCGGGCTAAAGCCAGCATCTATTGATGTAGGCAAAAATCAGATCATAAGAAAGCTTCTCCTTGATCTTCCAGGTATGCCAGCAGGTAAAGTTTAGACTTCGAAAAAGTTTTCATTCAATTACCGGCAAGTTTCTTCACTGCCAGAACATGCTTACAAGGCCCTCTCTCACCCTGATATTTGATGAACCACTCACAGGTGCAACGTTCCTTTCCTTCTTCTAGAATAATTGTATGCTGCACATCAGTACCTTCTACCCTGGCTTCTATTCTTTCATTTTTTATGCTTACAATTTCTACTTTTCCTTCTTCAATCAGTTTTTCTGCATTTTTCATACGGGGATTCAGTTCCAAAACCCGGCTCAATTTAAAAAGGGAGCCTGCGATAGAAAAACTCCCGGGTGTCTACATCATATCCCAGAAGTCCCATCGCTGCCAGTCTTGCAGTAAGATTTTCAGCCTTTTCTATATTGATATTCCCTTCCACAGCCATCATTATTTTATTGAAAGACTGGTTGGCATATGCATATTTATCCAGCGCATCAATCCACTCATCAGGCACATCATTAATAAGCCCCTCCAATACGGCACCTTCGCTGGAAAATCCACGCCAGATCTCCCTTGACAGAGAAAAACTGAATGTAATATTTCCCATGTACAACTGCCACGTTACAGATTGTCTCTTAGGATGGCCAAAAACTTTCATATAGTCTGTATATGGTAGCAGAGATTCCAGCAGACGAAGCCTGTGAAGGCCTCCGATACAAACACCGTCCGCTGATTGTACGGGAGAAAATGTGGGCTTATTTCCTCTTACTATCAGAAAATAATCACATTTCACCACTCCTTTCGGCATTCCCCTGAACAGCTGCTGCGCCTGTATTTTATTGAATGTATACAGTTCTTCCGATTCGGATAGATAAACCTGTACTGTTCCCAGGCCTTTAATCCATTTTTCAGGCAAAGGGACCTTTCGTTCTATGATTTTCTTTTTTTCAGTATATAACCCGACTTCTTTTTCTCCTATGGAAAGTATAATTTTTTCGTAGGGACGGATACTCCCCAAAGCCGTAATCATAGATTGGTTAAAATCTACGTTAATAGTCCCGTTTTCTAAAAAACGCGCCATCTAATCCGCCCGGTAACACATCTATCCGTGCATATACTCCTGCACAATGTGAAAACCCTTCAAAGCGTAATCTTTCATCTCCCACAGTAACAATCGGATCTTTAATAAGCGCCATCTGAAACGGGGGAAGGTTAAAACCGGCTTTCACAATATTAGAGAGTGTAATAAGGCATCTGGCCAAAATAAAAGGCTGACTTACACTTCCCCAGAAAAAACAAGGGGCACCTGTATTTTTTTGGACCTCACTGTATTTGGAGAGGAACAGTTCCTCCAGGGCTCCTCTTTTTAACAGAGATGATGATCCTGCGTAACTGTAAGTAAGCGTATCTTCCATAATTTATTTCTTTAGAAGAAGAGTGCATATTTTTTTCAGGCTTGAATTTTCTTTCCAGTTGCTGAGTTTTTCTTTTATTTTTTCACAGGTTTTCGACTGGTTTAAAGCCAATACTTCATGGTAAATCTCCAGTAACCTTTTCAGATTGGTCACAGGATTTTCCATCTGAAGTATTATGGTAGATATTAATTCTTCTAATGCCAGATTATGATTTTTGCTGACGTTAAGGATATGGTGCTGTATCAGATCTGTCAACCTTTTAACAGGAGCCCATTCCGGATTTTCGTGCTGCCCGATAATTGTTCCTAATATTGTATTATCCATCATTTGATGGGATACATGTTCCAGCCAGATTTCAGCAGCGATACCCCGGATGGTTTTGTCACTATCCAGAAAAACTGTTGCTAAAAAAAGATAGCCCATTTCATCCAGAGGCTTTTTGATCTGATAAAGAGCCTGTATTGTTTTCAGTACCATGCTCCTTTCGTACACTTCTGCAATTCCGGAGTAGAATAAACATGTTTTTATAATTTTGGCCAGAACATTAGCCGGTGTATTGGGAAAACTCCACATAAAAACAGGAACTTCAGGAAAACTTTTCTGCTCAGCAACAAAGTATTCCAGGAATAATTTATCTTTTCCTTTTTCAAGGTGGTATTTGGGAATTGTTATACTAAGTTCAACGGGATAGTATGAATTTTTTTTACTGTCAATGGTTTTCCACTGATAAATTCCTGAAAAAAATTCTTTAGGGATATGATCATACCCCAAACCATTGAATTCTTTAAAATCCGTTTCCGGTGAACGTGTAATTCCGGCTGTTATCCACCAGGCAGGATGCTCAATATTGCCTTCTGGTCTGGTATTTTTCCCTAACAAGAAAAATATAAGCGCTTTATACTCTCCTTTTAATTTTTTTTTCCGCCAGCTGTATCGCTTCAGAAGGATCATCCAGTGCACAACGCTGCAATGCCAGCTGAACATCCAGATGATTGGGTTCTATCTGTTTATTCTGGTAGATTTCAAATCTTTCCACAAGAGTTTCAGGAGCAATCCAGCACGGGGCATGCGTCACAGTTGACAACAAAGGAGTTGTATCTCCGGATTGCATTTTACGATAGACAGTAACGGCAATTTCCTTACATCCTTTCATGGCAGGATTTTCTACCCCTATTTTTTCTATCGGACCTATTTTTTTATGATAGTTCAGATAGGTTTCTCTTACAGCTTCTTCCTCAGTAGTTTTCTGATATATTTTTCCAAGATTTTTCAATTGAGCCGGAAACCGTTTCTGCAAATTCAAGCCATAATTAATAATCAGATTGCATAAGAGTACATTAAAATAGGGAACTTCCCATTTTGCAATAGTTTTACAGGCTTTTTGAAATACAGGTTCTATTAATTGCACTGATTCAGCATCTGCATCCTCAGAAAAACGGATGAGTCCCGCCAGAGCAATATCATAATGACAGGTTTCCGGGTTTTCTATCGCTAAAGGAAGAAAAAACATTAAATCCTCAAAATTCCCAGGTTCTTTCACCTTATTTTCAGCCTTGATCAGAGCAGGTTTTTCAATGGCTATATCTTCCAGTTTGTGTTGTTTTTCTTCAATATATTTTGCTAAAAGAGGCCGTATATTAGTCAGTATATTATCCGAATATAGGGAGATTGCCTCTTTCACATTTTCAGAAGCGGGAACATATTTCAGAATCATTTTGGCTGCTTTTGACTGAATCCCGTCATCTTTGTTTACAAAGGCTGTACTTAATGCTACTCCTAATATTTCCTGATCAAACTTTTTCTTCTGCAATATCTTTTCTATTAAACCCAGGGTTGAAACCACTATAGTTTTAATCTCTGAACTCAAAAGATTGGGCAGGTAGTGCGTAAATTCATCGCTCCTGAAAGCAGGATCATGTACTATTTTCTTTAGGTAGATGAGTATTGTATTTATGGCTTTTGACTGAACAGAGGTTAAACCCGCCAATAACTCATCCTGAAGTTCTATTATTTCTTCATCGGCCGGTTTTAATGCAACAAATGCATCCATAAACCAGTTGGTTACATTTTTGTTAAAATTCCGGTTAGAAGCCAGAAGGCACTCTTTAAGAAACCTTTTTCTGCTGACTTTTTGTTCTCTTACAAGCTTTTGAATCAACGGAAGCCATTCTTTATAAAAAGGCAGTGATCTTGAAGGATACTCGCATAGGTACCAGAAATGAGTCTGCAATGTTTCAGGATGCTTCTCCAGCTCTGAGGGATAGTTGCTCAAATGATGTCCCAATAGCCGGGGAGATGGCTGTACATAGCCTTTTTCCGTCCACCCTAAAATATCCCGATAGTTAAAAGCCAGCAATTCTGTTTCTACAGATTCATTGATAAAATCTGAAAACCAACTTGGGCACCCCCATTCCAAAATTTGCTCTGTCCGGTTTACATCGCGAAAAACATTCCAGTACTTTTTACCGAAATTTTTTTGGTCCATGCATACAAATGAAGCAATGTCAATAATGGAGTGTTGTTCTGCAGAACCGACAGTGTGATAAGACTTCTTTGTCATCACAATCCTGCTGATCTCACGGTCCAGCTTTTTTATTGTAGGGACTAGTGCTTTTCTTTCTTCAGCAGTAAGCTGCTTCAAAAAAGGGATTATCTCATGTGTTTTTTCCTCATTAAAGATCTCATAAAGCCTTTCTTTCATTTGTTTTTTAATTTGGTGAATAATTTTTTCAGGTTATTTTGTTCTCCTCTACATTAGTAAAAGCAGTCATTTTTGCCAGAGACAACTCAAAAAAGAAACCTCTTTGATTTTATCGTTTAAATACAGGTCTTAAACTCTTTATTGATCAATTACTTTGGTTCTTGTCAGCTAAAATAACAAAAATTGACTGACAGTTAATAAATTATCCCTTAAAAGTGAGTTTTTTAACAAAAAATTAAGTATTAAAAGCTTTATCACCACTAATTTTGTAGACTATTTATAATTCTCATATTGTAGATTTATACAATAATACAGTAATTACCATTACAAGAAATTATATGGAATCAAAAAAAATTATATAAAGAAGTCAATTCCATATTCATAATAAAAACTCCCTTTTCCAAGAGAGTTATATTAAGTATTGTTGATGAAGCCTTATTTTAACAGTTATTCAGACACCAATGCAGAATTTTTGCAATATTCCTGGCATCATCCACACCTCTGTGATGGGTACCTTCTAAAGTCAAGCCCAGTTCTCCCAGAGCCCTGTTCATTCCTACGCTTTTCCTTATGGCAGGATGTAACTGTCCGAATAAGGTTTTTACATTGATATGATCATCACTCATAGGATAATCCACGTAAAATCTCCGGGCCTGGCTTTCAAGCATATTCAGGTCATAATTTCCATAGCTGGCCCATGTCAGCTCTTCCGAATCGTATTCTGCCCTGAGAATATCGAATGCATCATCCAGCAGAACTCCTTCATTATCCAGCATATTTTGGGTAAGAGTTGTGAGTTCCGTACAGAACGGACTTACTTTTGAAAATTGTGGTTTTATTAAAATTTCTTCATTTTTAGAGACTCTCCCGGTTTTTGCATTCATAATACAAACTCCTATTTCTATGATCTCACTTTCCTGACCTCTGGGCGGCCTGTTTTCCCAACACGTTGCTTCAAGGTCTACGATTAATATATTTTCTGTTGTTTTCACTTTTTTTTGTTTTTTTATTTACCACCGTGAATTCCGTTTTTTCCGTAATGGAGCGTCTGGAATACATTAAAAGATTTCCCAAACTTAAGTTTGATCTTCTTTTGCAGTTTCGTTATTTTATTATAAAAAGTTTCGGCAGTATTTGCCGAAACTAGTCTTTGAGAGTTGTCAACTCTTCTTTTATACAATTAATTACTAAAGAATTTAATTTCTTATTGATCCTTTTCTGTTCTTCTTTTTCAATGGTTGTAAGCACGGCCGGAAAATCTTTTTCAAAATCTTCCAGAATATCCTTGGCAAAAAGACCTGTTATCTTTCCTATCATTTCAGGTGCAAATTCACCGGTTTTACTCACAACATTATTCAGCCGGTTTACAGTCACATATCTTTGGATTTCCTCCCAGATTTGTTGAGCAGCTCCGCTAAACTGAACTTGTTTCTGAGTGATTCTTTCTTGCTTTTTAACCATTTTGGATTTTTCGATCCATTTTTCATTCTTATTTTTCAGAATAACTCTTGCACCGTTTCCAAAATATCTGGTTTTCAAAGTTTTGATAATAGTCCCTTCGCACATATTATTCATTTCAGGCAGTCCCAGCCAGACCGGAATCTTGGAATTGAAGACATTGGGATATCTCAAAGCTTCTTCCAGAGTACCCTGAAACAGGGTTTTTGCATAGAAAAATCCGGTTTCCTCAAAAATAGGATTGATGATCTCCGTATCCAGATAAGTGATTCCATTCAACTTAATGTCGAAAGCATAAAATTCGTTGTAGGGAGCATATTCAATTCCTTTCTGTACTCTTATTGCCCCTTCCACCGGATCTACTTCCTTATGCTTGTAACCTCCACCGAATAATTCACCGTAGATTACGACTGTTTCAGCGTCCGGATATATAGCTTTCACTTTACCGAAGACTTCAAGCACATTTTTCCTGTAGCGCTCCAATATCTGATGGGCATTGAAAAATTTTTCATTCTTTTGTAATGAAGGCAGTTCTTTTGGCAATCTTAATTTCCTTTCCATTGGTAAAGAAAGAGAAATTGGCTCCGTGAACTTTTTCCTGTACAATGAAAATCTCATCCCCAAACCCTTGCAGTTTGATCTGATCAATCACCCTGGTCTGATAAGCGTTTTCTATAGAGTTATATGTTTTAAAAATCATTTCTTTACTTTTAATAATTATTTTCCGGACAAATACATGATGTCTATTACAATTGTTTAAAGTTTTTTAAAAGGCTCATTATATTTTCCTTTCCCACAGGATTCATGGAATGACAGTAAAATTGTGGTAAGTCTAAGTGATTATCCATACAATATTTTACCAATCATCTGGCACAGTCGTACCTGACTATTGATATTTAATTGGAAAGAGCCTGTTCTTTCATTTTCAACTCATGTTCTTTATCTCGTCTGTCAATTTCCCCGAAGGGACTTCCTTTGAAGTAACCAATATTGGCAAATCCATTTTCCTCTTTCAATAAAGAATCTCTTTCTTTCACAGCACCGGTGTTTTTACTTCCGTAATTTCCTTCCAGCTGTTTAGTGGCAGGATTGAGATCTCCCCAGATCGCTGTTTTTCCCTGGTAAAGGGGTTCTACGAAATAAGTGATTCCCGTTACGGAAGATTTTACAATGAATCTTCCGGTTTCATCAGTGTTCGTAAGGAATCTTTGCAATACTTCACGTCTCATACTATTTCTTTTAAAGGTTATTATTTTATATTTTTAGATTAAACCATCATATCAGCACAGTTAGAGCTTGCGAAGGCATAAGGCTTTGCTTTGAACACGTATCCCATACCCAAGATATAACCCATTGCATCTTTCAAAGCTACATTGGATTTAAAATCCGGGTCAGTATTAATATCTGCGTGGACCTCCATTTCTACTCCATAGGCATCCAGCACAGAGCAAATCGCATAGGCAATTTCCACAGATTTGTTTACCTCATTCAACATTCGCTCTTTAATACTGATATTCTGTATCTCTCTTTCTTTTCTGATAAAGGTAAACGCTCCTTTTCCCTCACGAATGAATACTACTGCCGTAGCATAATTGATGGCATCTCCATATACGTGAGAATCTGATCCTACACACACTTTCAGGCGATGTCCGTTGGCCTGCTCGCGGATGATGGCTTCTTCTACCAGCTGGGTGATAGAATGATGGAAAATTTTTCCGTTCATATTCTGCCATGTTTGTTGTTGCGTTTCCATTTTTTCTACATACTTTAATTGATAATTGATAAATGATGGGTGATAAATGATCTGCCAGTAGTTGTTTCCGGCTTCCCATTTCTAATTTCTATTGTTGATTCATTAGGATCCGAACCTAAACTACAAGAGCCAAAGTCTTGTGTGCTTCCCATTACACTATGAATCAAATTATAATTGACAGATGATCAATGATGGGCGATTACCCCATTACTTATTATCTCTGTTTTGCGGAACAGACAGGAATCGAACCTATACCTTTAGTTTTTCAGACTAACGTGCAGACCTGCTACACCACTCTTCCGGGGTTTTATACATTTTAGTACGGAAAGAGGGACTTGAACCCCCAAAAGCCTGATCCTAAATCAAGTGTGTCTGCCATTCCACCATTCCCGCAGATTGTTTTAAATGATGAGCCACAGGAAGTGTAATTTCCCGTTTGTATGATTATATGTGCTCATCACTGAAGAAGTCAAGATCGGAGAAAGTTTGCCTATACTATTATAAACGATGTCTGCCAGTATTTGTAAAGATCTTCTGCGCTTGACAAACTTTTCTCTTTTCTTATTTTGTAAATGGTAACCGGCCATTCTCAATCTGAACTTTCATGGTATTATTTAATTCAAAGCTGACCGGTTCATTCACATCCGTACTCTATAAGGGAATCGAACCCTTATTTTCTGCCCGAAATGCAGGCGTCCTCACCATTAGACGAATAGAGCAATATACCCACTGACCAGGAATCGAACCTGAACGACAAGAGTACATTTCCTGCATGCTGCCATTACATTATCAGTGGTTGGGTGGAAGTAGCAGGATTCGAACGTGCTCAGCTGCCAGCACAGATTTTTAATCCCGTATCTTTTCATTTTAAGGAATTCAATTCGTTCCTTGGGTTTGCCCCGATTCCTCAACTTCGGTATACTTCCGTTTTTTTTTTAATGAAAACCATTGAGTTGGTTTTCTCATTTCCAGTTTTAAAAAGAAAAAGGCCTGTCTTATTTGTTTAACTAAAGATCTTCTGCGCTCGACAGACTTTTTCTTTCATAAAGGATATTTATCAGAGTGATCCTATTTCCGGTATCAATCTCTATTGTGGAGATGGTTATGGGATTCAAACCCACTCAGCTTACGCAACGGTTTTGCAGACCGTCCCGACTCTTCTGCTTCGGCGAACCATCAGGTTGTGTTCTTCTTTAACCTGCCTGGGAGAAAGAAAAGTTTGCCTGTATTTCTGTGTTTGGCGTAAAGATCTTCTGCTCCCGGCAAACTTTTTCTTTTTCTTCTTAACAATTAACATTTTATCTGCGATTCCGAAAAGATCCGAGCTTTCAACTTCCCGTTTAACAGCCCGGTACTCTATCATTGAGCTACGAAATCTTCTGTCTGGAAAGCAAGATTCGAACTTGCGACCTCCCGCGTCCAAGGCGGGTAAACAACCACCGTTATCTTTCCAGGTTCAGGTTCACTTCCAGTTTCTTTTCCGGGAGACAGCCGGAATCGAAATTTTCCGTGAACCTTTGCGGTCTATGCGAGAATCGAACCCGCAGTGCCCAAGAGACAGTCGGGCAGGTTAGCCATTACCTCAATAGACCTTTTGTAATTCCGAGAGGACTTGAGCCCCTAACCCTGGGTTTAGAAAACCCATGCTCTATCCGGTTGAGCTATGGAACCGATTGTAATCCCAGAAAGATTCGAACTTTCAACCCCCGGTTTAAAAGACCGGTGCTCTAACCTCTTGAGCTATGAGATTTTTATATATTGGGTATCTCCGGGGATCGAACCCTGTTCTTCGGTTCCACAGACCGATGCTTTACCAGATAAGCTAGAAATACCATAAAAAAAAACGCCTCTTTTCGGGAGGCGCTTTATTATTAATTAACGTAAGAGATCATTAGCTGACCCACGTATATAAGCACCTTTTATCCACAATTTCACGATCAAAAATACACAGACTCCCTGCCGGCTTCTGTCCGGATAGTCTTGAATATTGATTGAATATGTGATGTAATTGTTTCATTTTATTTTTGTTTGTTTTTAAATTATTTTTTGAAGTCCTGAAAACTGTTGCTTTCAATTTTCGGTTGCAAAGTAAATATGAATTTTTGGAATATGCAAATAAATTTTAAACATAAGTATTTGATAATCAATACTTTAAAAGCTATTTTTAAAATAAGAGATTACCGTCCGCAATATATTGCAGATGTTTCAAATACCTAAATGACTGTCTCTCATCGGGTTGCTTATCACTCTATTTTATTGTATTAAAGTTTCATTGTTTATTAAAAATTTTTCATGTTTATGGTTATTTTTTTTCATTCTAAATAATTTCTGCCCTAAAAAACAAAAAACGCCTCGATTTTTCGAGGCGTTTTTTGCAGCATTTTGATTAATTTTTACAAGTTTACAGTAAATAATTTCCAAAGTCAGCACATTTCACCTCATTCCATATCAGTTCATCATACCCGAATAATCCCTTTGTTGAAGGGCTTTCGCATAGCTCTGCATTGATATGTGCTCTTTGTATTGTCATAATTTTCTGGCGCAAATATAAATCTTTTTTTGTGATTAATTAACAGTTTTCACGGGACAGGGTAATATATTGATGTCTGGAACCGGTATGGAAAATAGTTTCTTGCTTTTTAACCGTTGTTATTTTGTTATGTTTATGTTGCCATTTTAATTTCTAAACATTTTATTCCGGCTGGTTTTAAACCTGGAAATATCTTTCAGGATTACCTCATCATCGGGGTTAAAATGTTTGAGTTCATTTACAATTTCTGAACGCGTCCCTACTTTTTCTGCAATGATTTCATAGGCAATGCTGCGGGTAGTTGATTGTAGTTTCGGATCTCTTTTAAATTCATATTTCATTGCATCCAGATAGATCATTTTTTTTATATGAAGGCGTTTCTTTGTACAAATTACGGATTTCAGCTTCCAGCTTTTCAATTTCAAAGATGTTGGCGAAGTAGTTGTTCAGACAATTAAATGCATCTCTATCTTCCTGCCATCCCTTAAGTAATACCTTCTGGGCTTCATCCGCTTTCTCCATTTTTTTACGGTAAACCAGGGAAGCCTTCACCATCTGGTAATTGCTGATATAATCGTTGGCCACCATCTGATAATAGGTATGGGCATTAGTAAGGTCATTGATTTCTTTATAGAGATCTCCCACCTTTTCTTTTTGTTCCATTTCTTTATAGAGTTCTATAGCTTTTTTATATTGTTTGGCTTTTTCATAACAGACCGCAGCATCAGATTTATTTTTAAGTTTTTTAAGATAAATGACAGCAGCTTCATTATAAAATCCTCCTTCTTCAAGTGTTTTTGCTCCCCTGTAATAATCCTGTAACAGGTTTATATATACCCTGGCCGCTTTTTTATAATCCTTTTCAGCAATATATTTTTCGGCAAGTTCTTCATATTTGCTCCGGATTCTGTCAAATAAAGAAGTTTCAAGATAAAAATTCCCTCCTGAAGCAGCCTTTCTTTTCGCATTCCGTTCGTTTTGTTCTTTATCTTTTAAAGAAGCAATCACCATAAGAATAATGAAAGCAATGATTAAGAAAAGGACCAATGTGCCTACAACACTCCAGAAACTCTCATGAAAAAGCTGTGCAACAATCCCGATGATTTTAAACATAGCCAGCAATACAAAG
Source organism: Chryseobacterium sp. P1-3 (assembly GCF_000738495.1). Lineage (NCBI taxonomy): Bacteria > Pseudomonadati > Bacteroidota > Flavobacteriia > Flavobacteriales > Weeksellaceae > Chryseobacterium > Chryseobacterium sp. P1-3. Next base: position 37,708 of record NZ_JPEQ01000013.1, on the reverse strand, counting down.
GCTGCCATGAATTTGTCTATAAATTTCTGTTTATTCATCATCTTCGGAATTTAAAATAGTTTTATCTTCCCTGAACAGGCGGTATAGAAGCAGCATGACACTAATAACAAGCACCCACACAAACCAATTGTAGCCAAACATTTTTACCAGCGGATAAAATAAATATACCAGCATAGCTACAAGGATCCCGGTCAAAAGCAGTTTTATCCAGACCGGAACATTATCACCTCCCAGATTAAGGGGTTTTCGTTTAAAAATAAAAGAATAAAGTCCCACTCCGGCTATCATAAGTATAACAAGGTATAGAACATCTGATAGAGGAGCCTCTTTTTCCTGCAGCCCATTTCCTGCATCAATTCCTTTCACTTTTGAGTTTCTGGCCTGTGACCGGGAAAGGTCAGAAAAATCTATTGTTCCATAAAGTCTTCCCAAAGAATCCTCCATAAGAGCCTTTTTCTTCTTTAAAAGATATTTTACCACTTCCCCGTTGACAGGTTTTCCTTTGGTATATTGCTTCAGGGAATCGGAGATTCTTCGTTTTAAACTTTCTGTTTTTCCTTCAACATGCTTTTTAATTCTTTTGGTATAAATTGTTTTAAGAGAATCGCGGGTTTGCTGTTCTTTGCTGCTGAGTTTTTCAATATCACGACCTATCTCATTCACACTCCGGCCTCCGGATTTCTTATATTTTTCTTTTTCATTGCTATCTCTGGCTTCCACCATTCCCGCCTTCAGAAGTTCATTGGATAAAGCTTTTCGCCTATCAAAATACATTGAGTCTATTTTCTGGTCAATTTCAGAGATTCCGGATTGAAAAGCGATCATATCTGACGGGGCTTTCACAGCATTATCTACAATAGTACCAGAAGAGGCTCCCGTTTCTTCTACAGGTTTATTTTTTTCTGATGGTAATACAATTCTTAAAAGAATAGCCACTACAATCACAGCCCAGAAAACCCTGCGGAAATTCCTGGATTCTTTGCTCTCCGGTTTGCCGTCAGGATTTTTCCCAAACAGTCCCTCTAACCAGGTAAATTTGCCAAATCCATCTCCTCTTGATGTCCCCATAATATCCAGCGGAACGCCCAGTTCAATCGCCCTCTCAGGATATTTTTCAATATATTTTAAATATTTCTCAATTTCTTTTTTATTCCCTGCCATTACTTTTTTCAGGTCAAACGGCAGGTTTTTCATCCATTCTTCTTCGGTCTGCCTCTTCTGTAGTGCTTCCAGAATTTTCTCATCATCCATTTCAACTGTATAGCTTTCTATCTTTCTGGGGATCCTGACTCCGTTCAATGGTTTTCTTACTGTTTCATTGATGTTTCCGGGATCTTTGATAAGTGATAGCCAATCTATCTGCTCAGATAATTTCACCAATCCAAATTCAGGATGCATGACCAGAAAAGGTACATCAAGCTGATACCAATCTTCGGCATTAATTTTAGGATAAAATATTGTATTTTCAGGAATGAAAAGCCGGTTGTCTATACATTGAAAATAAGCATTCCGCCCTATTTCCTGCGGTGCATGATCATTAAAAATAAGAAAGCATCCATAGAGTACATTGGGGATATTGGCAGGAACAGCGTATGATTTTACCTGGTGTAAATCAATTCCAAGGGTTTCCATTTCCTGAAGCCATACAAGGGGTGAAGAGCCTTTAATCAAAAGCGCTTTTTTAGGATAATTATTTTTAGGAAAAGGTTGTATTCTAAGCTCCATAATCCAAAATCTGCCCGATAAATGCTTTTAAAAACCGTGAATACATCTCATCCATGGTTTTCACTTTCAATAAGGTATGTTCAGGAAGATAATATTCTGAACCGCCAAATTCTGTGGAAGTAGACAAGCAAAGGAATCCATAGGCTGTAGAAGGGATATAAAATTCTTCTATGCTTTTGTTACTACTCCTGAATGTCAGCATTCCCCTTGAATCTGTAATAATTTCGCTTCCATCAGGGAAGGTAAATTTATTTTTGTTCTGTTCTGCAAAGATTTTCATCCCGGCTCTGTTTTTGTAAAAATTAAGGGCATTTTCATATATATTGCTCAATTCGTTTCCGGAAATGACCAGGTTATGATTTTCATTAATCCCGATTTTATTAAAATTATTGATTATCTTCAGCCCACTTTTATGCAGTTTGGCTACTTCCGCTTCAGCCTTGGCATTATTTTTTTCAATTTCCGGATCTTTATCGGCTATTGTTTCTACAGCGATGTTTCCTTCTATATTAATTTTGTACAATATAGGATTTTCGGGGTCATGCAGATAAAAGCTTTTTCCAAAATAAATCAAATCATAAGAAGCCGGAATATTCAGTCCTGTAACATTTTGTTCAAAATACTCTTTTGTATTGATGTTCAGTTTTGAAATGAGTTTCTTATCAGGCTGATACTGGCACACGATAAAATGCTGCTGCCTGTTTTTTGCCAGGGCAAACCGTCCTTTTGGCTTTATTGAGATCTCTTCAAATAACACTTCACATCCATGATAGGTTTTATAATAATCGTAAGAATGCCGGTCGTAATAATTATCTGAGAGATAGGTTTTTAGCAGCTGTTTTTTTGAACTCAAAATAAAAAACTCTCCTTCGTACAGAAACTGGTCTATTTTATTAACGGGAACCGGGAACAAAATCGGATAGTTTTGGGGAAGATCTGTTTTCTTTCCGTTATAAATCTCCGGCTTCAGCTTTTGTTTCGGCGGATTTGCCCATAATTCCTGAAGGGGTAATTTGATTTTCTGGATATGTTTTCTTGCTCCTTTATGATGTTTGTAGAAATTAATTTCCCCATCTGATGTGGTGGTTACCAGAAATTTAAGCCGGTCCCGGTTCTGATGAATGACTTTTTGAACCTTCTCATCAACAATATTTTCCTGATGGGTGATAAAGAAGATTTCCAGATCTTTTTCAGGATGGTCTTCATTAAAAAATTTTTCCAGAGCTTCGGAAACCTCAAGCACGGGACTCACCTGGTTGAGATTTTCAATAACTTCTTGTACCCTGTTGAGAGAAACCGGAAGGGCTGCTTGTCCCAATGCAAATACTTTACATTCAGAATGGGCTTTTGGGTGTTTAATAACTGCTATAGCAGAGGCGAAAGCCAACACTTTCGGTATACCCCAGTTCCTAAGGGACGTATCAATCAGAATAATTCTTTCAAATAGGTTCTCTTCCGGCGGGATTTCCCTTTGGATATAAAGGGCCTCATTATTAGCCACACGATTTATGAATACCTCATCTTCATTGGCAAACTCGGAGAGCAGCATCCTGTTAAAATCGCCTTTGTTAGTCATATCCGAAATTCCACCAATGGGCTGTTCTCCCGGAGAAAGGTGACGCATGGGAATTTTAAGTCCGCTCCAGATTCTCTTGATAAGACTTCCTACCTGAAATGTTTTAGGCTCTTCTGTCAGTTCCCTGATAAAATCCTGGTCTGGATTTGCTGTTGTTTCTTCCTGTATCAGCTCATCGTTCAGTTCAGGTTCATCAACAAGACCTTTCATCGCATCGATAATAGATTGAACTGTAGGAAATTTTTCGTTAAGATCCAACGCATTCAGGTCTCTGTTTAGTATAGTGGGGCCGGCATGTTGCTTTTCCGCACAAACAGCCAGTTCCTGTGGTCTTTTATAATAAATTCTCAAATAATTTTCAGCATTGACCGAAGATAGTCTGTTGTGCACATTTTTAAAAAGCGTCTGCAACAGGATAATCCTGTTTTGCTTTTGTTTATAGACCGGGGGAAGCTGTTTTATTTTTTCAAGAAATTCAATTTCTTTTTCAGCATTAAACTCAAAATTTCCAATGGTATATAAATCAGAAGTTTTCCTCAGGGGACCGACAAAGTCCGTATACCCTTCCTGCGTTGCATATAAAACCATCAGCAGTGCACCAAACGGAGGCCATCCCTGTGGCTGAAGCTCCTTCAGGACCTCCATCACATAGGGTCTGTAGGCAATAGCTCCTACTCCCGGTATGGAGAGGAGGTTATTCTCATGGTATCCGGAATCTCCGGGAACGTCTTCATCGGTTTTCCATTCCCAGAAGTAATTTTCGTAGGCTTGAAAATACGTCTTTAGTTCCATTCTTTTGATTTTTCCGTAAGGCGGAAAGAGCTTAAGGACAATGGACGGAGATCAGTATTCTTTATTGAAAGAAATTCTCCTTCCTCACTCCATAAAAGCCATCCGTCTGATTCTTTGTTAAATTTCTGCTGCAAGAATAGGCTCAGATTCTTAAATTCAAAATCAAAGCCGGCGGGCAGGAGATGTCCGTCTTTCGTCCAGTATGCTTTTCCCGGGAAGCTTAATAATGGTGTCCCTATAAACAAAGCTTTATCACCAACAACGGCCCATTGTATGTTTTCAAATTTGAACCCCGGTACTGCAGCCATATTTTCTTTAATTCCGGTAATGCTGCTTAGCAATGCAATTACCGGTTGTTCTTCTGCACTTTGTTTTATATTAACCGTGATCTTTTCACTGATTCCGAAATAGTTTTGATTGGAAGCAGGGAAAGTCAGCTGCAATGCCTTGTCTATCGGCGTCCACAGCAATGCTGTTCTCATTTTTTTACTGGGAACCAATGCGCCTTTCCTGAATAAGAGCCCATTGCGAAGCTCGTACAGTAAAAAACCGGGCAACTGATGCATCTCCGGAGCCTCAGTCTGCTCATCTGTAAATCCTTTAAGCCAAAGAGTATCCTCATCCACCGCAAGGAGGATATTTTTCCAATCTCTTATTGAGCCCAAAAATTCTTCATCAGTACGAGGAATTTCGGCCCAGAATTCTTTTATATGCTTTGAAGGATTTTCTGCCATAAATTTTCAATTTCCTGCTGAATATATTGTTTCTGTTCCGGGTTTCTGATCCAGTCGCAACGGGTCTGAAGGTATCTCAATTTATCTTTAATTACATTTTGTTCCTCAAAACTCAGCGTCCCTTCGTTCCATTTATCCGCGAGAATCTTTACATCTTTCATTACTTCCTCAGGATTGGGTGTTTTGTTTTGCATGGCCTGTGGATGGGATTGAGGATGGTCATCTTTTTCTATAGTCCTGTTGATGATTCCTTCCAGAATTTCAATTTGTTCTTCGGTATCCCAGATATGCTTCAACACCCAAAGGTCAGAGAGAACGGCTTCATTTCTTCCACAGATCAATGCACTTGCAGCAATTAAATTCTGCAGTTTCACCGCTCTACGGTCTGAGATACTGATTCCCGTGTTTCTCAGGTTCATAATCGTATTGAGATAGACTTCGTAAATTGGTCTGAGATCAATTGTTTTGCATATAGTCTGAAGCTCTTTAATCTCATTGGCATGAATTTCCGGAACTTCGGTTGGTTCTTCATTTTCCAGCTTTCTTCCGGCTAAAAGTACCTGCTGCAGAAGCTCGGGATTCACATAGTCTACATTGATTCTAATCAGAAAACGGTCAAACAAAGCGTTCAATGCTTCATCTTCGGGAAGAACGTTACTTGCTCCTACGAACATTAATGCCGGCAGATGTTTTGTTTCTTTTCCTCTTTTAAAAATTTTCTCATTAAGAGCCATCAGAAGTGAGTTCAGAATGGCAGAATTGGCGTTAAAGATTTCATCCAGAAACACCAGAGAAGCTTCGGGCATCATTCCTTCCGTATTGGTTAAAAGCTCTCCTTCTTTAAGTTTCCGGATATCGAAAGGACCGAAAATTTCATTGGGCTCGGTGAAACGGGTCAATAAATATTCAAAGTTTTTACCGTCTTTAATGGTCTTTGACAGGGTTCTTACAATAGCCGATTTTGCAGTTCCCGGTGGTCCGTATAAAAAAGCATTTTCTCTTGCCAAAAGACAGATTCCCAGCAGGTCTACTACATCATTTTTACCTACGAAAGTATCTTTTACGTAGCTAAGGGCTGCATTAAGTTTAATGATATTCTGAGTCATTGGTGGTCTTCAGTTGTTATTTTTAATTCTCTCCAGAATGCTTCTTTATGCATTCCGAATTCTGCAATAAGCAATTTATTAATGAACGGGATTTCCGCCAGTTTGTAATCTTTTTTTTCAACGATTCTTTCCAGATATAACTTCCGGTATGTTTTATCTTCCAGTTCTTTTTCCCAATTTACATATTTTAAATCAAGATCATACCCGACTCCGGAATAATGAAAGACTGTCAGAATATCTTCCAGCATTTTAATTAAACTATCTTCCGGATCTATTGCATTCAAAGCCAGTATGATCTGAGGTAAAAACCTTAAGGATAAGTCTGCGGATATGATGGAAGTAACTCCTCTTGTTCCTTTAAATTCCGGAATAAGTTTTTCAAGATTCTTTTCAGTATTGTCCCGGATCAGATAGAGTTGGGCACTATGATATACAATCTTTGCTGCCCAGACCGCTGTTTTTGGATCACAGGTTATCCGGTCAGACAAAAATTCCAGCCTTTCTTTTTCAAATTCTGCTTCGAAATATTCTTCCGCTTCCATTTCCTCTTTTTCAGAAATCTCCTGCAAGCTTGAGAAAAGGGTAATACATTCATTCTTTCTGAGCAAAAAAATGGTGTCTAAAAATGGTGATCCGGATTTCATCATCTAACAAAAATAAAATTATTTCGTTGAGAATAAAATTTTTAGGAAGAGATTGATGTTAAATTATACTGTGGGTGTAAAAATTTGATTTGTAAGGCTGTGAATGCGTTAATTTATATGAGAAGGCTTCGTTAAAATTGAAAACCGCAAAGGCACGAGTCTTTACTTCAGCATGTTTTAATACGCCAGGATTTTTGTCGCAGATAAAATTGATGAATGTATATAAGGCTACAATACGCGATTTTGGCGTTTTTATTATGATAGTTTGAGCATGATAAGAGTTTTCAGGCAACGATTTCAATGATGTTGCTTTCCGGGTCCAGGATCACACTTTCGTAGTAACCATCTCCTGTAATACGCGGTTCACCGGCTATAGTGTAGCCATCTTTTCTTAAAGTTTCCGTAAGTTCATCCACTTTCTCCTTACTTTCAGCAGAAAATGCCAGATGGATGAATCCAAACTGCTGTGACCCGTAAGTGTTTTCGTTTTCTTTAATATCCGGCCTGGTCATGATTTCAAGCCGGCACCCATTATCAAAACGTAAGAAATAGGATTGAAAATTTTTGACAGGATTATGATATTTTTCATTGGAGACAGCTCCAAAATACTTCTCATAAAATGCTCTGATTTTTTCAAGATCTTTTACCCAGATAGCAATATGTTCTATTCTCATTTTATATTTTTAATGGATTGAATGCTGCAAAAATAAGCGGCTCTCCATCACTATACCTGCTCAGTATTATTCGATTATTGTTCTCTATTTACATTCTGCAATTTCAGCAAACAAAATATGGTATTTTCAAAATACATACGTTGCTATCCCATTTAAGATACTTATTGATACCATTTTATGCATTATGCCAATTTGAAATCACCCGTAGCTTTACTTCCCCTAATGATAAAGACAATCTAAAAGTTATTATCTTTGTCCATTCAAAATAACATTATGAGTATTCACATCAGTGCAAAAAAAGGAGAAATTGCCAAAGTAGTATTACAGCCGGGGGATCCGCTTCGTGCACAGTATATTGCAGAAAACTATTTAGAAAATGCGAAACTGGTAAGTAAGACCAGAGGTATATTTTATTATACAGGTCTTTACAAGGGTAAAGAAATCACTGTAGGAGCCAGTGGAATGGGTTTCCCAAGTATTGGGATCTATTCTTTTGAGCTATTTACAGAATATGAGGTAGATACCATCATCAGGATCGGGACCTGTGGTGCCTATAACACTGATCTTAAACTTTTTGATATTTTAAATATTGAGAATGCAGCGAGCGAAAGTACCTATGCTAAATATGCATGGGGAATTGAAGATGAAATTATTTCCCACCAGGGGAATATCTTTAATACCATCAATGAGACCTCTAAAGAATTATCATTGAATGCTAAAGCGATTAATATTCATAGTAGTGATATTTTCTACAGAAAAGATCCTGCTATTCCAGCTATTGCTACCCAATACAACTGCCCGGCAGTAGAAATGGAAGCTTTTGGATTGTTTGCAAATGCACAGCACTTAGGAAAAAATGCTGCAACCATTCTTACGGTTACAGACATTATCCCGACACATGAAAAAAATTTCTGCTGATGAAAGAGAAACAGCCTTGAATCCTATGATGAAACTGGCTTTGGAATCGGCAATTAAAAGTTTATAAAAAAAACATTGCAGTATTGTAATAAAAAAGAGCTGTACTTATTTAGGTAGAGCTCTTTTTTATAGCCTGAAAAAATTTCTGGCGGTTTCTGTGGTTTCATCTGCTACTTCGGAAATGCTGATTTTTTTCAGATGTGCAATGGTCTGTGCTACATAAGGTAAAAAAGAGGGTTCATTGCGTCTGTTCTGAATTCTGGGCATATTTTTCGGTAGCAAGAATGGAGCATCTGTTTCAATCATTATTCTGTCCAAAGGAACATACCGTATCACCTCTTCCAGGTGTTTAAATCTCTTTTCATCACTGATTGCTCCGGTAAATCCTAAATAATATCCTTTATCCAGATAAATTTTTGCTTCTTCCAATGTCCCGGTAAAACAATGTACTACAGCCTCAGGCAACTCTGAAAGATACGTATCCGTTATCTCATTAAATCTTCTGAATGCCGATCTTTCGTGGAGAAAAAGAGGTTTATTAACTTCTATTGCCAGTTCCAGCTGAGCTTTATAGCATTTTTCCTGTATAGGCCTTGGTGAGAAATCACGATCGAAATCCAGCCCGCACTCTCCTACTGAAATTACCTGATCCTGTCTCAGTAATTTTTTGAGTTCACTGATGCTCTCCTGATTAAAAGATTTAGCATCATGAGGATGAATTCCTGCTGTTGAAAATAGAATATCAGGATATTCTTCTGCTATTCCGGCAGCTTCTTTACTTCCTTTCACACTTGTTCCTGTGAGAATCATCTGTTCAACACCATGACCCAGGGCACGGTTGATAATTTCGTCATGTTCTTTATGGAACTGTTTATTGGTCAGATTAATGCCAATATCAATGTATGTATTCATTTGTTAATGTTTTGCGGGCATCAAAATTAGATTCATAGTACGCAATCTTTTTGCACAGTTAAGAAAGAGATGTGGATATACTTTATTCATTAATAAATGGCTCCAGAAATCCTATCAGCTTTGTACCTCCGTGTCCCCAACGTATTCCATGACCTTCTTTTTCCCTTACTTCAAAAACAAGTCCGTGTTTGTAATGGAAAAATACATTCCACCAGGTTGTATGAGCCAGGATATAATGAACCTTTGCCATTACATTTTGCTGTTTCTGCTGATTATTTCCTTTGATTTCTCCCCAGAAACCATCATCCATTCTTCCGGTGTGTTTTTCCCAGGCTCTCTGGGCAATAGTGATTTCATTATTGAAAGGTTCCTCACAGGCTTTAACCAATATATTTTTAAGCGGCGGAACTGCACGTTCATCCCGGATGCTTGCTGAAGTCAGTCTTTGTCCCAGTGCTATAAGCCAGTCTTCAAAAGGAATTTCTTCTAAAAGTTGGGCTTTTACCTCATCAGTAGTGTTGGTTTCCAATACAGTAATGAATTTTTCAAAGCTTTCTTTTCTGTTTACTCTTAATTCTTCATTAAAATAAGGCAGATTCCATTCCAGGGTGTTTACCTGAAATTTCCGGATATTCTGTTCTATGTTTTTTAGATACTCATTATTCAGGATAGCCTGGTATTTTTCTTTCCAGGAATCTGAAATCAGAGGAATATATTTTTCAATCTCATTCATTTTACAGCATTCTGATTAGATTCACAGAAAGGTTTTCCTCTTCGATCAGGTATCCGATGAGGTTAAACCATTTTTTACAATGATCCAGAATCCAGGCATCGGAGGAAATGATTATTTCAGAGCTTTCTGCCAGGAATTTATCCGGATTATATTGTAATTCTGCTTCCCAGTTAAGATTATTTTCTACCGCAAAATCAAGAATGAGCTGTTTGATTCTTCCACTGTTGGAAACCGGCTGGTCAAAGATCCACACCAGCTTCTTAAGCTGATTTTTTCTGAAAAATAAGGCCACAGCATCCATTGCACTCATTGTCTGGCTCACTCTTTTATATGTTCCATGAACGCCGGACAAATCACGGAAACAGCCGTCTGCTCCTTCGAAAATATAAGCTCCGGAAAATAAGCTTTCCAGCAAAATCAAAACATTGAACCCATCAAGATACACGTTCTTTTCTTTCAGGTCTGCAGCTTCTAACCGTTTTAGTTTCCGGTTCTTAATCTGCATTTCTGATGCTGAAGCTCCTCTTAAAGCCTGTATCTGGCGCGATTTAAATCTATACCGGTTTCCTGCCAGCTCAGCTGAAGCTTTTTCAGGATACCCTCTCGTGAGCAGGTATTGCATATCCTGAACAGCAGATTTTAGTTTACTGATTTGCTTTTCGGAAGCAAATAAAGTGTCATCTCCTGTATTTTTTCCACGGTTTCTGTTATTCATATCCAAAAATAGAGTTTTTGGAAAAGGTACAAAAGCTGGAAGAGTCTTTGGGTAACCGGATGTCAATATTATTTTAACGGTGTCATTTCCTATTTGTTATATTTTCGACAACAAAAGAGATATTTTATACAACGTTATACTATTTATTAAGGATAAGTTTGCAAAGACTTAAAAATCCATGTATGAATACACTGAAAAAATTATCTTATTTATTGGCAGCGGCATTTCTGTCTGCACCTTTCGTAGCATGTTCTGATCATGATGACGAGATTACTGTAGAACAGCAAACTCCTTCACAGGTTTTGTCTTCTACTCCATGGGAAACTACGGGAGCTAAAGATAAAAATGGAAATAATGTGGCGTTAACGGATGCCAGTGTTGCCGGATATGTTGGTTTTGCTTACTTCAGGACAAACGGAAATTTTGCCATCTACAACCTGAATGATGTTTTGAGATCAATGGGAACATGGTCTGTAGATGCCCAGGGAAAAACAAGAACCATTGCGTCATTAAACCCGGACGGAACGACTATCTTTACCCGCGATGTTGAGATTCTGGTTTTAAATAAAAATGAATTCACCTACAGAATTCGTCCTAATGCCAATGATCAGACTATCTATTATGATATCATCCATACAAGAACTTCTCACGCTGAGCCAAGCAACGGACAGCTTACTTTGGCTTCTACCCCATGGGAAACTACAGGGGCTAAAGATAAAGACGGGAACAACGTAGCGCTAGATAATAATAGTGTGGCTGGTTATGTAGGATATTCTTATTTTAAGGCTAACGGAACCTTCAAAATTTTCGGACTGAACGATGTTTTGAGATCTGAAGGAACATGGTCCATATCGCCGGACGGAAAAAAGAGAACCATTACAACAGCAACTTTCACCCGTGTAGTGGATATTCTGGTGCTTAACGAAACGACATTCACTTACAGAATTACACCTGATGCTAGCAATCCTGCTGTATTTTACGACATCATTCATACTAAGGTAAACCATAAGGAGCCTCAGTAATCTAATTTTTTGATAATAAGAAGAAACCTGTCCTGATGGGCGGGTTTTATTTTTATACAACACCCGGGCCCTACTATTTTCTTACCTATATTCTTCCCACCAATTTAACCATGTAGTATCGTCCAGGCGGTTCAGATCAACTTTCTCTCCGATTTTTGGAAGTGTGATTTTAATATTGTTTTCTCCGGCATATCTGGCAGCCAGTTCCAGGGGCTCATACCATACATGCTGCGCAAGTTTGAATTTTGAATGATGTACCGGAATAAAGTTTTTGGCCTTAAGTTCCTGTAATTCTGTCATAAGCTGTTCCGGTAAAGTATGAATATAAGGCCACTTTTCATTATACTGTCCGTTTTCCATAACAGCAAGATCAAAAGGACCGTACTTGTTTCCAATTTCTGCAAAATGGTTTCCATATCCGCTGTCACCTCCTAAAAACAGGTTTTTTGTGGGAGTTTTTAAAACAAAGGAAGTCCAGAGTGAGATGTTACGGTTCAGCAATCTGCCGGAAAAATGCCGTGCCGGTGTAAGGGTGATTCTGAAATCCTCTGCAAGATCTATACTTTCCCACCAGTTTTTTTCAATGATTTTGTCAACATCCCAGCCCCAGTATTCAAAATGCTGGCCGGTACCTAAGCCACAGATAACTTTACCGACCTTATCTTTTATTTCCTGAACGGTTTTATAATCAAGATGATCCCAATGGTCATGCGAAATAAGCAGAAAATCTATATCCGGCATATGTTCCGGCTTATAGTAATCGGCTCCCTGGAAAGCTTTTATGGAACCCGGCATCGGGGAAGCGTTCCCACTGAAAACGGGATCTATCAGGAATTTTTTGCCATCTGCCTGTATAAAATACGAGCTGTGCCCGAACCACACCAAAACATTTTCGTCAGGCTGAAGGTTTTTCAGATCCGTTATTACAAACGGAAGTGCCTTTTTAGGTGATGTATTTTCCACCTTACACAGGGTATGAAGCAGTACTTTTGTCATACTTTCTCCTTCCAATAGAGGAGGTGTTGTCAATATATTCTGAAATCTCCCGTTCAGATAATTGGGAAGTGTATTAAAATATTCTTTTCTTTTTTCATCGGGAAACTGCCCGAACTGTTTTTTTAAATTTTTCATTCCATTTATTTTTACATTCTGAGCCTTTCTTCTTCAAGATCCAGTCTTGTTAAATAATGTCTTATGTATTCTTCATCAATATTCGGGTTGCGTCTGTTTTCTTCCCGGAGCCAGATCCGTTGTTGTTCAAGGGTTTCGAAATAGATTTCTTTAGCCTCATCTGAAAGCTTGTGCACAGAGTTTTCTTTATCTTCCTGTTCCCACCGGTCCATCAGCCTGTTGAAATATTCATTTTCATTTCGCCTATCTTTGTAATTTTCATTCAGGTATTTCAAGGCTATGCGGCGCATTTCCTTCCGCAGAAAATATTCCGATTCTTCTTCAGACATATATCCTCCATTGGTATCGGATAGATTGAGTTTCCTGATCAGTGCCGGTAAAGTGAGTCCCTGAATAATCAGAGTAGCAAGAATCACAATAAAAGTGATAAAGAGAATAAAATCCCTATGTGGGAATGGCTGTCCGTTTTCCATCACAACAGGAATGGATAATGCTGCAGCTAAGGAAACCACCCCACGCATTCCGGTCCAACTCATCAGTACCGGTGCTTTCATCCCCGGATCCCTGTCTGCCACGTTAATAAAATTCCGCATAATCAGAGTGATAAGAACAGCTCCGAAGGAAGCCAGGAAACGGACTATGACCAGTACTGCGGTTACCAACAACCCATAGCCTACCGCTTCAGATAAGCCGATTCCCTCTTTATCCAATCCTATCATAATTTCCGGCAGATCTAATCCGATCAGCAAAAATACAATTCCATTGATCAGAAATACAAAGCTTTCCCAGACATTAGAGCCTCTTAACCTCGATTCTGAGGTGCGGAAAATTTCATGTCTCCTTACGGAAAGAAATAAACCTCCGCTTACAACTGCCAGCACTCCGGAAGCATGAACTTCTTCTGCCGCAATATACATAACATAAGGCGCTACCAGACTGAGAATGGCATCCATATTGACATCTGTAGGAAATATTTTTTCAATTTTCAGGAAAATATAAGCTAACATCACGCCTATTCCCAGCCCGCCGAATACCATCCAGCCAAAGCTCAAAGCTGCTTCCTGCCATACAAACTGCCCTGTAGCTACGGCCACCATTGCAAATCTGAAAATAATCAGTGAGGAAGCATCATTGAATAAACTTTCCCCCTCCAAGACAGTAGAAACATTTTTAGGGACTTTTACGAATTTTAAAATAGCTCCCGCACTTACTGCATCCGGTGGTGATACTATTCCTCCTAATACAAAACCTAATGCAAGTGAAAATCCGGGAATGTATGAATTGGCAACAAATGCTACCGATATTGCCGTAAGAAATACCACAATGAAAGCAAAACTGGTAATGATTCTCCTTAGCTTCCATATTTCCTTCCAGGATACGGCAAAGGCAGCTTCATATAAAAGCGGAGGCAGAAAAATAATGAATATCAGCTCGGGGTCAATTTTAATAACCGGCAGTCCGGGGATAAAACTGATCAGCAGCCCTGCAATAACCAATATAATAGGATACGCTACTTTTAAACGATTGGCCAGCATAATAGCCCCAATAATGACCAGAACCAATCCCAGGTAATAAATAAAGTTTTCCACCATCTGTTTTTTCAATTAATTTTAAACCAAATTAAAAATTTTTTGAGAAATATTCTTCTTTATCTCAGGAAAGCGAAGATATTTACAGTTTATTTTTATCAGGTTTTTACTATAGCCAACATGAGCATCAAGCATACGAATAAGAAGATGCCCGCCATAACCGCATATTGGAGGACATGTTTCATATACCTTTTCACATCCAATGTAAACTTTTCCGGATGTATAGAGAGTTCTTCAAATACAAAAGGGTCTATTTTCAAATCCGGCCTGAAGTACGCAATTCCTTCAATAAATTTCGCTCTCAAAGCCCTGCTATTTTTTGTGTAATAGGAAAATCCCGGATCTGTTTCATTAAATAGAACCTTGGTAGTATCACTATCTATAAACATCAAAATAATACAAATAAAAAATAGCAGCAGCATTACACAGGAGCTCTTTGCTACAAAATTGAAAATAAGACATGGCCATTAATCGGGTGTTCAATACCTTCAAATGAAGAATCTGATACATCCTTACATTCTCAGCAGCAATACATTTTCCAATACGAAAATATAATCGGAATACTGCTCATTCTTATTCTTATTCATATCCGTGAAGTTCTTTTTAATAAAAAACACCCACATCAGAGCTACTATTAAGCCGTAGAAAAACAATAACTTAACGACTGACATTAATGCTTCAAAATTTTCATCAGAAAGGTCAGATTTACTATACAATCCCATGAAAAAACCTAGAAAAAGGGTTATGAAATTTTTTCCAAAAAAGCTTATAATGTTTTGAATGTCTATAAATATTTCACTTTTGTCAGTTTTGATTTTTTCTTTCGCCATACTGATTCTTTTTACAATAACATCATCGCTGGTATCCTTATAAAGTTTGGCCACTTCCCTGATTCTCATTCCATCATGCACAGGAACTTTCCATTTATAAAATGACGTAGAGAAAGGTAAATTATTCTTCTTTAATTCTCTCTTAGCTTGTTTGGTTTGTACAAGGATGATATAATAAAATAAGATTAAAAAAGCCGGGTACTGCCAACAGAATTCCCCATATCCAGCAATTAAAATACAGTAAAATACAGCCTGCTATAGCAAAAACGAAGGGAATTAATAATAGCTGATCTTTTTTTCTCGGTGAAAATGTTTCTTTAAGAAATAATTTTTCAAATGTACAGGTTTGTCTGAAGTCATTAAAATCTTCATCAAAAGTTTTCATAAATGTGTTTTTTGAGGTTAGCTTTTTAAATTTAATACAATTAATGTAAATAAAAAAACACTTACAAAAATGTAAATGTTTTTGTTAATTGTAGATTGTTAAGCCGACACAATATATTATCAATTCAATATACCATTCATTTCTGTTAAGATAACAGGTTTTCCGTCTGTTACAACAATGGTATGTTCGTGCTGGGCCATGTAGCCACCTTTATTTCCTACCATAGTCCAGCCGTCTTTAAGCTCTACTGCCAGATTTGAGGATGTTGAAATAAATGTTTCAATGGCTACAACGGAATTCTTTTTAAAGCGTCTTGTATCAAAGCGGTTTTTATAATTCAGCAACTCATCAGGTTCTTCGTGCAGACTTCTTCCTACTCCATGGCCACCAAGATTCTTAATCACTTTATAGCCTCTTTTTTTTGCCTCATTTTCCATTAAGAAACCGATATCCGCTATTTTTACACCACCTCTGATGTTACTGATTGCTTTTTCCAGGATTTCCTTTGAAGCATCTACCAGTTTTTGGTGTTGATTGATGTCTTTTCCAATTACAAAAGAACCTCCATTGTCTGCCCAATATCCATCGAGCTCGGCTGATACATCTATATTGATCAGATCTCCTTCTTTCAGAATCCTGTTATCCGTAGGAATACCATGACAGAATTCGTTATCTACACTAATGCAGGTCCACCCGGGAAATCCATAGGTCAGATAGGGTGCTGATTTCGCTCCGAAATCAGCGAGTATTTTTCCACCATATTCGTCAAGCTCTTTCGTTGTCATACCCGGACGGGCATATTGAGTCATTTCCCTCAAAGTATAAGCAACTGCTTCACTTATTTTTTGCATTCCGGCTAATTCAGATTCGTTGGTGATAGACATCGTATTGTTTTTTATGGATTTAAAATTCTTAAATATCAACTGTATAACAAAGTTACGGAAATACTGAATAAGTATATTTCAAAAATACCTTGTGGACTTGCTAATACGCCGAAAGCCAAAGAAAGTGCCTTTTTAGACCTCTGCTTTGTGAAATATTAAAGTGATATAATAAAGAAGTATACGCTTCTTGTCTCAAAAAAGATAGTAGCTTTATTTTTACTGATCAGTCTTCACCCTAAATCCAATAAATACTCTTGATGTTCAAATTGCAGCATTTCTTTTTTAGTTCATTATCTCTGTTTTCAAACATTACTATTTGAATTATAAAATAGAGAATAATTATTTGTCACTTCACAAAAAATATAAATATCTTTTGATAAGTAATTAGAAATAGTTTCACAAAATATAAATAATGGCTTTACTTTATCTGCTTCTATGCCATATTGAATTGGATAGGGTTCCGTCTTGCAAGCATTACCCATTTTTTTCAATCGCTGCTCTGACTCTATGAATTCAGGGGTCTATTCATAAGAAATATGGCCATCCGCCCACATGATAATTTCATCCCCATCTTGGAGAATCTTAGTCGAATTTGATGTTCCGACAATACAAGGAATATTATATTCTCTTGATAGTATACAAGCGTGTGACAATATCCCTCCTTCATCTGTAATGATCCCCTTGCATTTTCTGAACAGGGCTACCATATTAGGTTGCGTCATTTCCGTGACAATTATTTTATCAATGTAATCCTGAGGATCCACTATTGATTTATAATTAATTACCTTCACAATACCATGAACATTTCTGTTTAGAGATGGTATTCCAAAAAGGATGCTGTTTAATAATGGTGTGGGTGAATAGTTACTCTCAAATGATTTACCAAAGTAAATGCGCGGTGTCATTTGTTTATTTTTCTTTCTTTTCATTAACACACCGAGGTTCCTTTTATTTTTCTCTGCCTGTGACAGCTTAATATTGTTTTTGATTAATGCCACGATGTCATCAGTAAGATAATATTGATATAAATCACTCTGAGATACATTGTAGTTTTCATAAATCCACTCCATTAGTTCCAACATGTAAAAATAAACTCCAGCCCAACCTTTCTTTACATTCATTCTTTCAATTGACAATTTTTTTAAAAAAAATTAAATCACTATCCAGATTCAATTGAAAATTATCCTTCTTATTCTTATTCTTATTCTTATTCTTATTCTTATCCTTTATTTTATACTGTCCTCTCACTCCTTCTATCATTTCTTTTTTTAGTTTTGTAGTTAATAGCAAGGTAAGGGTATTTATTTATGTGGTTAAGTATACTGCAATCACTATTGTCATTTAAAGATGAAAAGTCTTCTTGCTCACGAAACATTAAGTCATCGTTACCAGCTGATAACAGTTCTGCAATTTCATTATGAGACCACCTTAATAACAACTTCCTTTCAATGATATCAGTTACAATAGGTTCTGAACGCATATAATACCGGATATATTTGCAGTAATGTGATGATAGCAGTTTGAAATAATCAATAGCAGTATCTTTTGAAAATGATTTTGGACGTTCAATACATTCAATGGGATCAATATCATCATATTGTTTAGAAAGTACTTTCATTGAATATTTTAATGCTGAAATGTGGTCATTCAACCCAATGTAGCAATCAAACGCTCCGCTTGAATCTCTGCTATAAATAATTTCCCTATGAAGATAAAGTTCACTACTCTCATTTTCCTCATCTTCACATCTTGTTTTAAAAGCCTGCTCCATTGCCCAAAGTGGTTCGTGTGTTGACCATGCATATCGAAAAGAATCAGATGGGATCACAGTTATAGCTCTGCACTGTAATATCCATACTTTTTCGTCATGGTCTATACACCACTCAATATCCACTGGCTCTTTAAAAATCATCTCAAGACGAATTATGTATTCATACAATGTTAAAGGGATGTCTCCATTATCTTCGTAAGATTTCTTTTTTAAGGAAACCGTTTTGGGGATGATGCTTCCAGACACTATATTCTCGCATCGTCCTTTGTTATATTCAATGTAAATATCATTGTCTCCATTAACTGGATTTATTGAAAAAGCCACTCCAGACATCTTTGGATCAATCTGCTTTTGTACAATCACGGGGATATTTTTACTTTTTCTAGAATATTCTCTTACTGCCTGAAGAGATATCCCTATTTCAGCAGAAGAAACATCTAGCAATGTTTTATAAATACCTGCTGCTGATTTCTTTTCTCCATCTTCTTTATCAGAGCTTGACCTAACTGAAGCTTTTCCATGAGATATAAATTTATCATACAATTTTTATAAGTTTTTTTATCTGAAAGATTTTCAGCACTATTAACGACAAATCCTGGTGGAACAGCAATTCCCGCCTTAGCGACTTTCATTAAATTAAATGCTTTATTTCCTACTAAAGATTTAGTTGTTGCCTTATACAGATCAATTGCCATATTTATTGTTGATGATTATTTTAATAAATCTAAGTCAAATATAGAAAATTAATCACCATTAAGGGATTTTTTTATGTTGAATTATCAGAATTTAGCTTTAGACTTTTCTGTTTTCTCTATTCCCAAGGACTTACAACTTTTGCATCAGTCCAAAACTATTATAATCAATCTGCCACTCATAAACAATTGCATTTGAAGACTTACCTTCCAATCTCGTATTTGCACTATATAGCATAGAATACGAAAGTGGCAGTTTATGTAATAGGTTCTATTTAAACTCTAAGATTAATCTGCTAAAACATGGTGATATTTTTCATTAGTAGAAAAAAGTTTCCAGATCTGCTTCAAATCTTTCAGATGTTACCTTATTAGACTTTATTGAGCCAGAAGGAACAATACTTGCCGGAACATACACGAACCTATGTTGCATAATAATGGATTCTCCTGTCTTTGATTACATACTCATAAGGCTCATATTCTTCTTTCTGGACACTACTATGAAGCTCAGTACCAATTAATACCTTACAGGTTTCTTCATCAAATGTAGATGAAATGAAAGTTTTTTTTACATTAGCATAATACTGATTGGTCCTTTGGCTTAAGACCATTTCAATACCTCCTTGAATTTCTAGAGTACAAAATGTTGTACCATCCTCTCTTTGTCTTATTTTGTAACTAATAATTCTTACCATTGTTTTTAAATTTTGAGTTAGATTTTCACCTCCTCTAAAGATTAATGCAAATTGTACTATAGTTTTAGAAATAATTTATAGTCTGCCAAAAATTTTTGTTTCTATTAGAAAAGGATGGAGAAGTTTCCTCATTCCAACACTAGGGCGGGTATCCTATTAAGGTATTTCATACTTTCATGAAGCATGATAGATTTTTTGAAAAAATAAAAAAATAAAAAACATTTTTTTACTACTTTTGAATAAAAGCTATTAATTATGTATACAACCCAATCAGCAGCAGAGTCTTTAGAAGGCTTAATATTAAATGATAAATGGAAAGTTATAAAAAGAATTATTCCAACCAAAAATAATACAGGGGGGTATTTTAGTGTACCATATATAGTAGAAGATGATAATGGTACAGCATTTCTTAAAGCTATTGATTTTAATGCATTTTTCAATTCAGGTAAAAAAAGCATTGTAGATTCAATCAAAGAAATGACAGATGCATACACCTATGAGAGAGATTTGTTATATAGATGTAAAAAAAACTCTTTAAGTAAGGTCTCAATAATAATTGACGAAGGCGAAATAGAATTGGATAACTTTACAGTTATCAATAAAGTTCCCTACTTAGTATTTAATATGGCTGATGGAGATATAAGAAGTGTTATTGACTTTTCCTCCAATGTAGATTTATCATGGAAAATAAAGTCACTTCATAATATAGTTGTAGGTTTAAAACAACTGCATAATATTAAAATTGGTCATCAGGATATTAAACCATCCAATATTTTACTTTTTGAGGATAAAAAAGTATCTAAAATAGGAGATTTAGGTAGGTCATTATGTCAGGAAATTGCTGCTCCTCATGATTTTGGAGGTTTTGTTGGAGATAGGAAATATTCTCCACCAGAATATTATTATGGTTACATCCATACTGAATGGGATTTGAGGGTAAAATCAACAGATTTTTATCTCTTTGGAAGTATGATTACATTTTATTTTACAGGTTTAAATATGACTACTTTACTCTTTAATAATACTCCAAAACAATTTTGGCCTCAAAATTGGGGTGATAATTTCAGTTCAGTACTTCCATATTTAGTAAATTCTTTTCAAAATGCCTTGAAAGAATTTAAAGACTCTATAGATGACGATTTTTTAAAGGAAGAACTGACAAAAATTGTAGAATATTGTTGTCATCCCAATCCACATTTGAGAGGACATAGAAATTCTAAAGGTGAATACAAATTGGATTTTCAAAAGACAGTTTCAAAACTTGATTTAATACATAAAAAAAATACTTTATAGAATTAAATAATGAATCTACCTCACGAGAAAGATAATAGAGATGTTATTCCAAATTGGAGAAATTTTATAACTACCTCAAACTTAGGAGAGTTATCCAAATTAAATAACAAACCTGAAATAACTTTTAATTTAGATGAGTTAAAACATGACTGGGAACACCAAAAATCAATTGGAATAGCAGCAGATTTAATAAATGCACATTTTATTTCTAATCAAGAAGTAGATGAAACTATTTTAGAAGTAATAAAATTTATTAACCAATCATCAAAACCATCTAAGTTACTTCTAAAACTAAGTAATTCTGTAAACAAAATCGATGATGAAGTTCAGCAATATGTTAAGAATGATGATGAAAATATTAGAGAAAACTTAATATCACAAATAAAATTTTTAATAGAAAGTAACGCTAGACATCAAATAAGTTATTATAAAAAACTAACAATTGATAATTCCAGAAATCCAATTAATTGGGTTGAATTATCCCGACTATATTCAATTGAAGGTAATAAAGACAAATCAGAAAAATGTATTTTAATTGCATTATATCTTGCGCCAAATAATAGATATGTACTAAGATGCGCAACAAGATTATTTATTGAAAATGAAAATCCAGAAAAAGCCATTTATTTTCTTAGAAAGAGTTCATATACTGCATTGGACCCATGGCTTACCTCAGCGCACATTGCAGTTTCTTCATCACTAAATAAGTTCTCACCTTTTATAAAAAATGCACTCAGACAAGTAGAATCTAATAAGTTTACAAGTTTTGACTTAACGGAGTTGAACAGCTCTTTAGGTACCCTAGAATTAAATAATGGAAATTTTAAAAAAGCAAAACCTTTTTTTAATGATTCCTTAAAATTACCTAATGATAATAGCTTAGCACAGTTTCAATTTATTTTAAATCAAGATAAAAGATTAAATACTATTGTTAATATTAACAGTACTAATGTGAAAAATAACTTTGAAGCATTGGCTCTAAAATATAGAGATGAAGGGAATTGGGATAAAGCCTTAGAAAATTCACTAAAATGGTTTTTAGATGTACCATATTCTGTAGAACCTGCAATTTTTTTCTTCTTACCTTTTATGCACTACAGTTGGTGATTTTAGAACAGCAGCAACAATATGTGAATTAGCCTTAAAAACTAATCCTTCAGATATTACTTTATTTAATAATCTTATTTTTTCTCTTTTACAATTGGACAGAATAGATGAAGCGGAAAAATTTTTACAAATACTTAATTTCTATGTAAATGATAATTCAAAGTCAATCAATAAAGAGACAGCTATTACAGCATTAGGTACAAATGCCCTTTATTTAATTAAAATAAATGAAGTAGATGAAGGTATAAAGTTATATAATGAAGCTATTAATATGGCAAAAAAATCCAATATAAACTATTATGTTTTAGCAGGTAAATTAAATATGGCTAAGGAATTAAAGCAGCTTAAGCATCCTGACTCAGAAGAGAAAGAAAAGGAAGTCTTATCTTTAAAACTAGAAAATTATAAAGACCTAGAAGAATTTAGAAGAAGAAACTTTCCTTTTATCTTAGAACAATCACCCCATACAAATTAGTTTAATTAACCAATACATTTAAGAAACCAAGGATAGATAAAGCAAAATCCACCCCATAAAATGCAGGGGTGGAAAAATTAACTCAAAAACCAACGATAATCAGAATTACCATTGGGGCTTTCCGAATACCTTTTGAAAACTCAAGGGCATTCAAATTCTGTCAAGAAATGTATCTATAACTGCTCTTATTAGCTTGTGTAAAGAGCTTATAAACATCCCCAAAATTTATCCTGCCATCTTCCTGCCTACAAAAATTCTTATCCTCATAATAATCCTTAGCCATTGTATTAATATGACTATCATTAAAATTCAGCAAAGGAATATTCTGTTTCTCTGCTTTAGGTAAATGCTGATACAATCTAAATCTACCAATTAATTGAGCAAATTGGATAATCTTGTGTAAGTTCTTTCATTTCCATAATTCTGTAGTTCTATAGATTTAGATTGTAGTTCAGAGTAATTTTCTACCCTTAAATCATCAAGAAATCCATCTGTAGAAACACACAAATTACAGCAAACCTTATTTTGGAATCCTACAAATAATTTGAACTTTTCAAAGGTCTAGAGGTTCTCTAAATTATAATTCGCACTCCACCAATGCTTAAAGCAACTTCATTTCCATTTATTCTATCTGTAATATTAGGAATCTTAATGATAAAGCCATTCTTTCGTAGTAAATGGTTTTTTCATGTTCTAACAAGTCCTTTGTGTATTGATAGTTTCATTCTCAGAATTTGGTGGTTTAGCTTTCTGCTGTTTATTATCCCAGTTTTGAGGATTAATAAATATCCCTGTAGCAAAAGTTTTCTTTCTCCCCATGTAAGTAATCCTACACTTTAAGGGAGCTAGACCTTTACTATTAGATTTTGATTTATCTAACAAATAATATTTTAATTGTCATTTTCTAGTATTAATGAGGGTTATAATGGGGTTCCAATTTCTAATAATAGGGTTCCTTTGGGGACCTTTTTTTAGTGTAGATTTAAGATAATGAGAGTGTTCTAGAAAAAAGAAGAATATAAAATCTTGATTTTAAGGCATAAAAAAAAGCCCAACAAACTTGACGTTTTTGTTTGGGCTCTTAATAAGTGGTCCCACCTGGGCTCGAACCAGGGACCACCTGATTATGAGATATATCTTGTAAAGATATTTTTATTTTATAATAATGTATTTTGTTTTATATTACACATTTTCAAATATTTACAATTATGACAATTTTATATTCTCTGATATTTTCTTATATTTGAACAAACAATGTTCGTCAAATGTTCGTCAAAATATTATGATTAGTTTCCAATTTACATTAAAAAAACACTGCGAAAATTAATGGTGAAAAGAGTATTATTATCTCTTTTATTAAAGATAGAAAAAATACATCTCTTTCTCTTCAAAAATCTTGTATGGAAAGTCAATGGAGCTACGAAACAGAGAGGGTAAAAAAGAATCATCCTGAGCATAAAAAAACTTAATGCTTTCATTGAAAAATATCACAAAATAATTGAAGAAATAATTGAAGAGTTTGAAGATGACAATATTCCCTATACCCTTCCCGACCTTATAAATCGAATTAAAACTTATAAGGGCAAAAACAAAACTGTGTCTTACACAGAATTCCAGCTACAAAATATTGAGAACCTCAAAAAATCATCAAAAATTGGAACTGCACAAATAGAAAATGAAACTTTGAGGTCTCTGCAATTATTCTTTAAAAGGAAAGATATTGGATTTAACGAGATTACTTATCTAACTCTTAAAAAGTATGAAGCTTATTGTATGGAAAAGGGAAATAAGTCGAGTACAATCGGAATAAGACTAAGAACATTGCGAAATATTTTCAACCAAGCAATAAAGG
Source organism: Chryseobacterium sp. P1-3 (assembly GCF_000738495.1). Lineage (NCBI taxonomy): Bacteria > Pseudomonadati > Bacteroidota > Flavobacteriia > Flavobacteriales > Weeksellaceae > Chryseobacterium > Chryseobacterium sp. P1-3. The sequence continues at coordinate 13,453 of NZ_JPEQ01000013.1, read as the reverse complement.
GAAAAATTATCAAAGAAACTCAGTATCCTTTCAAAGATTTCAAACTCTCTAAAATTAAAACTAATAATAAGAAAGAATTTTTGACTAAAGGTGAAATGCAATCTTTAAGTAGTTACGAAGCCAAAAATTCTAAGGAACAATTTGCTAAAGATATGTTCTTATTCAGTTATTATTCTCGGGGAATAAATTTTATAGATTTAATGAAGCTTGAAAAAAAATCGCTATCAGGGACCACGATTCAATATATAAGAACAAAAACCGGAGCTCCTGTCAATTTTAAATTGACCGATAAGAACAAAAGCATAATTGAAAAATATGTTTCAGAACCTGAATCACACTTCTTTTTCGGAATTATTAAGAATAACAATACTGATGAAAATTATTTAAAAAATAAAAGTCACAAGTATTTAAAAGAATTTATAAATAAGCCCTTAAAAGAAATTTTGAAAAATCTTAACATTAATAAAAATATTACTTATTACTGCGCAAGGCATTCTTTTGCAACTGCATTAAAATTTGAAAATGTTTCTATTGATATAATTAAAGAAGCTTTGGGACATAAAGATATTAATTCGACGATGTCTTATCTTAATACATTGCCTGATACAAAGCTTGATAAGATTATTGAAGAAATTATCATTTGAAATTATATATGAATATCCTGCGAAAAACTCTTGTTAATATGTTATTACAAGGGTTTCATAATTTAAATAATAATCTGCTTACTTTCTTACTCTCCGCAAAACCCCTTGTAAATAAACTATTTGCAAGGGGCTTTTATTCTAGGTGCCATTTTAGGTGCTACATTTATCTTAGAGTTTTAAACATCTGTTCAATCGCTTTCTTTTTTTGTTCCATATTAGGATGAACATACAAATTTAAAGTTGTACTAATATTAGAGTGACCTAACAGCACACTCACTGTCTTATAGTCACAATTACTCTCAATGCATCTCGTTGCGAAGCTATGTCTTAAACCGTGAAATTTAAGGTCGGGCATTTTAAGCTCCTTCATAAGGTTTTTATAATAACTTCGATAAGTTCTGGGTTCCGTTGGTTTCGCATCATTTGTCAAAACAAAAAAAGAAGGATTAACAATTTTTTTAAATGGTTTCAATATTCTTAATAAATCTTTACTTATAGGGATATCACGGATAGAGTTTTTAGTTTTGGGCGTATCTAAAATCAATTCAGTTCTTCGAACTCCCTCTTCTATTAAATATATACGTTGAATGGTCTGATTCACACTTATGATTCCATTATCTGTATCTACATCTTGCCAAGTCAATGCACATACTTCACCAATTCGCATTCCAGCACTTAAACAAATATAAACGCCAAGATTTCTAAATGTAAAATGTTCCTGAATATAATTCATTATTTTTTTCTGTTCAGATTTAGTAAGTACTTCCAAGCTATGTTTTTCCCTTTCCGTGGGGAACTGTATATCAAAAGGCGTGTAATCAAACCATTTATTTTTTGCCCCGAATTTCAGAATCATTTTTAACACTATTAGAATATCTTTAATTGTTTTATGGCTTAAACCTCCTTCTAATTTTTTCAAAACAAAATTTTGCACATCAGTTTCCTCGATAATAAATGCTTTACCAAAGATTGGAATTATATGATTTTCAATTAGAAGTGTGTAAGCCGAAAAACTTGATTTTTTAACATATTGCTTCTTGTTTACTTTCCATAGTTCGATGACTTCGGACAATTGTTTTTGTTTATTCATTACTTTTTAAATTTTAAATATCAAAGGAAAGCAATTATAGATTCAAAAACCTTGAGGATATGAATTAATCAATGTTCCCAATTTGAGATTTCCGGGGTTTGAAGAGGAATGGGAAGTCAGGAAACTTGGGGAAATTGCTACTTTTTCAAAAGGAAAAGGAATCTCAAAGAGTGACATTGAAGAAAATGGAACTACAGAGTGTATAAGATATGGGGAACTTTATACTTTTTATTCTGAAATTGTGGATGAAATAAAATCAAAAACTAATCTCAATACATCTACTTTGGTTCTAAGTAAGGCGAATGATGTCATCATTCCAGCTTCGGGAGAAACAACAACCGACATTGCGACAGCTTCTTGTATTCTAAAATCTGGTGTTGCTCTAGGGGGAGACTTAAATATCATCAGAACAGAGAATAACGGTGTCTTTTTATCTTATTACTTGAACAGTAAAAAGAAAATGGACATTGCTAAATTAGCCCAAGGTATTTCAGTTGTTCATTTATATTCAAGCCAATTAGCCACTCTTTCTGTGAGTTTGCCAAAGCTCAAGGAACAGAAAAAAATTTCTTCACTTTTAGCTTTACTTGATAGGCGCATCCACACCCAAAACAAAATAATTGAACAATTAGAAACCTTAATTAAAGGGCTTTGTCAGAAATTGATTCTGTTACAAACGTCTAATAAAAAATTAAAAGATTGTGTTTCTTGTTATTCATCATCATTAACTGAATCTGATGTAAACGATAAAAATGGAACTTTTCCTGTATATGGTGCTACAGGAATTATTTCATTTACTGAAAACTATCAAATTAATGAGGATGCAATTCTAATTATTAAAGATGGTTCCGGAGTTGGAAAAGTACAGTACGGAACGGGTAAATTTTCGGTAATTGGTACATTAAACTATTTAACAGCAAAGAACGGAATAAATTTAAGATATATCTTCTTCTGTTTAAAATTCTTCAATTTTGGAAAATATAAAGTTGGCTCAGGAATTCCTCATATTTATTTCAGAGATTATGGAGAAGCTTTTATCTATTGCCCTTCTTTAATAGAACAAAACAAAATAGAAAGGATTTTATCCTGTATTGATGAAAAAATCAACATTGAAAAAAAATTGTTGTTAAAATATGAGAAGCAGAAAAAACACTTATTGCAGAACTTATTTATATAAACAAGTTCTGCAATAAGTATTGCTTTTGAGATTGGTATTTATCTAATAAATTTCTTTCTGTTTGAATTTTATTTGTAATACAAAAAAGAAATTGAGCAATTGCGTTCTGTTCTTCGATAGAAGGGAAAAGAACTTCAAAATTTTCAATATCACCCTTTGACAAGTTTAATTGGGAAGAGCCTTGACCTTTCAACTTGAAATACTTTTGATTTATATTGATGATACTTTTTAAGAAAAACCTATTTACATCTATTTTAGGTTTTAAAGCTCCCATTCTTTGGTTCAAAACAAAAGAATCGTCTGGGATAATATCTGTAAGTCCTAGAAAATTTCCATGAGCAACATCACTCAATACTATCACCAAGTCACCTTTCCTTAAAGAATAATCTGTTTTATTTACTTTTTTTATGAACTTTTTTTCAAGTTGCCATCAATGTCGATGCTATTCAATGTAATAAGATTATAGATACCTTCTTCAACTATCTCCTTCTCAAATGAACCACCATTTTTATATATACAAATTTCTCCTAAATTCTTAAATTCCCATTGAGTCATAAAATTTTTAAATCTAATTTTCTGAGAAAACAACTTTTCACTTAGCCCTTTACTAAAAGAAAAATAATCCCAAATCTAATCAAAACCTATCTCGAAATATTGAAGAATAGCCTTATAATTATCCTGAGCCGTAAGACAAGTGTCTAACAAGTATTCTCTTATATGGGCCCACTCCTGCAAACCTCTGTAATAAAATAGCTTTAGGTCTTCATCTATAATAAAAGGAACTATATTATTGGCAAGACATTCCTTAAACATTATCAACCGCCCTACACGACCATTACCATCTTGAAAAGGATGAATGATTTCAAACTGATAGTGAAAATTGATAATGTCTTCAAAACTCTTCTTTTCAATACTGTGATAATCGGAAAGTAATGCTTTCATTTTTGTAGCAACCTCTTTAGGCGGACAAGTTTCATTACCTCCAACTTCATTAGGCAATTTTTTATATTCACCAACATTGAACCAATCTTTGCTGCTATCTGAAGTGCCTGATTTGAGTAAAAAATGCAATTCTTTGATAAATGATTCAGTGAGCTTATTTTTTGCTTTATCAATAATTAAATCGATACATCGGAAATGGTTCGTTGTTTCTATAATATCGTCCACATTTACACTTTTTTCAGATGTTCCGATAGTATTGGTCTCAAAAATATAACGGGTTTGGTCGTGGGTTAATCTGCTTCCTTCAATCTTATTGGAATTGTAGGTCAAGTCAATCTGCGTGCGGTGATAGATACTACCTTTGAGCTTCATTTCTTTTTGCTCTTTAAGATGATTGAGTAAAATATTATTGCTGAATTTTTTCTTATTTCCTTTCTCTGGTAATGTCGAATCTTCTGGAATATTCCAAGTTTTACCAGTTAGGAAAGCCCCTTTGATTTTTCCCGTAGCACAATAATTCCGAATAGTTCTTTCCGGAATATTCCATTTTTTCGAAAATTCATTGACTGAAATATAATTCATAACTATTAATAATAAATGCCGTTATCGGCAAATATACAATAAATAAAAATTTAATTAACTCAATTATTGCCGTTATCGGCAATAATTGAGGATTTAATTTATTAAAGGAATACGCTTAGTAAGAAAATCTTCTCTGGACAATTGAAGTTTAAAAATAATTCTAGAAATGAATTCTCAGAATGGAAAATAGAAAAACTAGGTAATATCTCAACAATTACTACAGGAACTTCTAACAGAGAAGATTCTATTCTGGATGGGAAATATATTTTTTTTTGATAGGTCTCAAGATATTAGAACAAGCAATAAATATTTATTTGATAAGGAAGCTATAATTGTTCCTGGTGAAGGACAAGAATTTATTCCCAAGTTTTATATAGGAAAATTTGATTTGCATCAACGAACTTATGCAATTTTTGACTTTGTTAATGCTATAGGAAAATATATTTTTTTTCATATGCTTAATGACAATAGACATTTAAAATCTCAGGCTGTAGGTTCAACTGTAAAATCATTACGATTTCCGATGTTTCAATCAATGCCTATAAAATTTCCTAGTATTGAAGAACAAACCAAAATTTCCAATTTTCTTTCGTCTGTAGATATAAAAATTGAGATTGAAAACAACCTTTTAGAAAAACTAAAAAAAGCAGAAAAGGTATTTTTTGGCAAATTTATTTATATAAATAAGTTTGCCAAAAAATATTGTTTTTGTTTAATGAGTAGTTTATTGATTTTAAATTCATTTTTTATTTTTTCATCAATACCTGATAATATATTAGAAACTTGACTTTGCTTGTGATACTCTGGTAATGAGATTTGCATTGGCTCAATCTCAGAAATATAATGCCGTTTATGTTCATTAGATGATAAAACTAAAAAGGATAAATATTCAAATATAAATTTCAGATTAACATCAGTTTTAGCAGTTAAAATTTTAATGGCAGAAGATTTTACTTTAAATGGAAAATCAACAAACTTTATATCCATTGTAAAATCATCAAATATGATACATCCACCTTTATCATAAATACCAAAATTTTCATTAGTATATCCTAATATGAAAGCTTTATTTGCTGTAAGAACAGGAATTAGAGAGTCATCAGAAGAATAATCTATGTCGGTCACCAAATATTTATTAGGTTGTTCATAGTTCAGAATATCCCTAATTTCTATAAATTCAGTTATTTCATTAGTTATTTGTTCAAATAATTGATAGCGAAGCGTATTCTTTAATGATTTAAGTTCCTCAATTATTTTGTTTTGGGTTGAGATTCTTTCGTCTAAAAGTGACAGAAATGATGCTATTTTTTGCTGTTCGGAAATTGAGGGGCTATTAAATTTTGTTGATTTTAAAATATTATTGTACAAACGTTGGATTGTTCCCCCTTCCGTATTATATTTTACAATTTGCAAAATATAATACAAAAATTCATTAGTTATGTTTGTATTATCATTATCAATCCAAACAATATTAGAATCTTGAAAATAGGCATCCTCTCCATTATACACAACGGTTCTACCAACTGTTCCAGATGCAGAAATTAAAATGTCTCCCTTTTTAGGAAATGAAAATCTTTTTTTATAATCCAAGTATAATTCCTTAGAAATAAATGCATCAGCTTCTTTTCCAAATGAGCCAATTTTGAAGAATGGAATTTCTCCGGTTATTGAAGTTTCATTACTAAAAATTCTTTTGCACATTTTAACATCTCCAATCTCCCCCAATTTCCTCGTTTCCCACTCTCCCTTAAACCCCGGAAATCTCAAATTGGGAACATTAACTACATTTAATTTTTTATTTGTCATCTTGATAATTCAACTTTTGTTAGTAAAAACATTAAGGATATAAAAATTAAAAAGTAAGCCCCAATTCCTTGAAATAGCCCTCAATTTCTTTGTCTAATTCAGAGCGTCTGGCTTCCAAAGACTTAATTTCCTGCATTACGGCTTGGATATCTATCGGCTCTTCGTCTATATGCGTACTTACATAACGGGAAATATTAAGGTTATATCCATTTTCTTCAATCTCACTCATAGGAACTCTTCTGGAATACCTTTCTTCCTCATTACGGAACTTATAAGTTTCAACGATTTTGTCGATATCATTAGGTTCCCCGTTTTCGCCCTCACGCAGACGGTTTTGTCGTTTGTCCTTTTTATAGCATTCGCTTGCGTTGATGAACAAAACATCATCAAATCTTTTGCATTTTTTTCAATACCAGAATACAAACAGGAATACCTGTAGAAAAGAATAAGTTTGAAGGGAGTCCAATTACGGTATCTATATGATTATCTTTCAATAATTTGGTTCGGATACGCTCTTCAGCACCACTTCGGAACAATACACCGTGTGGAAGAATTATGGCCATAGTCCCCTCATTAGAAAGATAATGAAATCCGTGAATCAAAAAGGCAAAATCGGCCGCTGATTTGGGCGCCAAACCATAACTTTTGAAACGAAAATCATCTGCCAAGCTATCATTAGGTTCCCATTTTAAACTAAATGGAGGATTAGCCACAATCCCATCAAATTCGATTTTTTTTGCAGGATTCATTTCATTCAGCATATCCCAATCATTGGTAAGCGTGTCACCATGATGAATCTCAAATTCGGTATCTTTTACCCCGTGTAGCAGCATATTCATACGGGCAAGGTTATAGGTAGTGATATTCTTTTCCTGTCCGTATATTTTTCCGATGTGCCCTCCGCTTTCTTCTAATTGCCTACGGACATTTAACAGCAAAGAACCTGAACCACAAGCGAAATCAAATACTTTATCTAATTTTTTCTTTTCTCCCAATGCAGGATTCTGGCTATCTAAAATTACAATTTTAGACAAAATGGTAGACATCTGTTGCGGGGTATAGAATTCACCTGCTTTTTTTCCTGAACCAGCTGCAAACTGTCCGATAAGATATTCGTAAGCATCTCCTAAAATGTCCGTATCTGTAGAAAAAACCGCAATTCCTTCAGCAATTTTCTGGATGATTGTACAAAGCTTTTTGTTTCTTTCAGGAGCTGTTTTGCCCAATTTTTCGGAATTGAGGTTGATTTCCGAAAATAATCCCTGGAAAGCACTTTCAAAAGATTCATTTTCGATATAACGAAAGCCTGCTTCCAGTGTTACGAGTAAATCACCGTTTTGGGTTCTGGCAAGCTCAGAAATATTACTCCACAAATGCTGTGGTTTAATGACATAATGGATTTTCCGACGCATCTGCTTTTCGAAATCAGGCACATCTGCTTCGTTGGCTTTATACCAAATTCCTAAAGCAGTTGACTTACCTCCTTCTTTTAATTGAGGATAATCTTTACCTAATTCTTTTTTTGCCGCTTCTTCATAATTATCCGACAGATAGCGGAGGAATAAAAACGAGAGCATATAATCGCGGAAATCATCCGCGTTCATTGCCCCGCGTAGTTGGTCTGCTATTTCCCAAAGCGTCTTACCCAATTGTTGTTGTTGCTTTAATGTCATGATTATTTTATTTCTTCATCGAGTACTTCAGGTAAATAAAATTCATATTTCCCAAGAAACTCGTATAATATATTTTTAAAAAGTTCTTTATTATCAACGCCCATCTCTACTGGTTCATAAATGGAATATTTCCCATGGCTCAAAAGATTAAGGGCACGCGCATATAATACTTCATCGTTTATACCGTGTATACACTTAGAAAAATCGTCAAACCCGAAAAAAGTTGCCGTTTTTTCCAAAGTACTCCTTAACATATTAAAATGATATGTGCTGATTTTATTTGATTCGGCGGCATGCTTCAACTCACTTAGAAGAGCTACATGGTGAAAAAAAGGAGTGTCATCAGTTGCTCTCAGGGTGTGTCCTTCCGCTCCATTTTTGTGGAGAAAGTATCGCTTATGGTTATTCTTTTTCAGCTCATTACACATTACATTAAAAAATAGATTATGATGAGAGGAAAGAATCATTTTAACCTTACCAACCCCTTTTTTCAATATCTTGACTAAATCACTTGCTACAGCAATTGCATTATTGTCATCTAAAGAAGAAATAGGGTCATCAATATAAATATATTTAACCCAATTGTACGCCTCATCACCATCTATAGTCAGTTCGCAAATTACCAAGAAAATACACCAAATAAAGATATTTTCTTCTCCACGAGATATTTTAATATTATCCTCAATAATATATTCTGGTTCTACTGTGTTTGTTTTATATTTTGGATTTTTAATGTTTTTACTGAATACAACTTGCCATTTTTCATAATCAATCTTAAAGTCAAATTCAGCATAGCGTTCCAGATAAACAAAGATTTTTTCTTCCAAAGCTAGTTCTCTGAAACCATTAAAAAAATTTGATTTAGAGTTGATTTTCAGCGTTCTGTATCTGTCATTATCTAAGTCATTATCCCAGTAAAAAAGGTCTTCTGTAAAAGCATTAAAATAAAGTGTATCTGAATTAGCCATCTGTTTACCCTTATCCTTAAATGCCATTGAGATTCGAGTTTTCCCTGTTCCATTATATGCGTATAGCAAAACAAAATCAGAATTGTTTAAATCATCTCTCAGTCTGGTTACCAAACGTGGTAATGTTTTGTAGTTGTAAATTTTAGGTTGACTATTCATAAGCGGCTAATCCTGATATTTCGCGACCTTGCGCCTGTTTTTTCAAATGAGGAACCAAATCCTCCATTAATGAAAGTTCTTTCGTTCTACGTTCTTTCCAGCTTAGTTCCAAAGATTCTAGGAGGTCGGTCAGTTTCTCTCCGTCAAAAATCATCCGACCTATCACTTGGTCTATAAATTTTTTCAGAGTCACTATAGATAGGTTATGTTTATCCGCAATGGCTAGCAGCTCTTTGTTATTTTTTTTCTATTTTAAAAGTTTCATAACCATTTTTCAGCGTTTGTTCGTCTTGCCCGCTATTCCAATCCAAACTGTTGATATACTCAGTTAAATCTTCTTGTTCATCTATAAAATTGGCGTTTGAAGTAAGAAGGCTGATTATCTGTGTTTTCGTCATTTTCTGCTTAGCTGGCTTCTTTTGCATATTTTCCGCAATCAATGACATAATATAGTCGTAATCAATCAATGTAGAGGCAAAAAGAACAAATTCAAAATCAAGCTGCTGAACATCAACCGGAGCTTTATCTCCTTCGTCTTGCTGTATCTTTTTGAAATGTTTAGCAGTTTCTATATAAGAGCTTCTGAATGACCTTAAAGTATCTTCAGGCAAAATGCTTTCAATGATATTCTTCTCTTCGGTATCTAAATCTGTGTATTGGTCGAGCTGTGTTTTTAATCGCTGAACTTCTTTAAAGTTTTTCACAAATGCAATTTTGGCAGCATCACCTTTTAGATTAAATACTTCTTCTGGCTCACAGTCCAAATTATTTTTTGACATAAAATCTTCTAATTGAGCGACCGCTTCCTTATATTTATCGATTACCATTGGTGCAGGGTCAACCAACCATATTTCTTTGGCTTTTTCTTTAGAATTTTCACCGGAAAATAAAGTAATAGCAGCGTTCACAGCATTTTGTTGATGGCGAAAATCTAATACATTACCGTAAGGTTTAGTGTCATTTAGCACTCGATTGGTTCGGGAAAACGCCTGTATTAAACCATGATGTTTCAGATTTTTGTCTACATACAGTGTATTCAGATATTTGGAGTCAAATCCAGTTAGAAGCATATCTACCACAATAGTAATATCAATTTTATTTTTGTGCGGATAATCTGCGTTACTGTATTTTTGGTCTTTTATACGTTTTTGCACATCCTGATAGTACAAATCAAACTCGTTAATACTGTGATTGGTATCATATTGTCGATTATAATCATCAATAATAGTTTTTAATGCGGCTTTCTTTTCATCAGGATTCTGTCTATTATCTTCCTTTTCCTGTTCTAAATCTTCTTGAATCTGTTGAATATCTTTATTACCTTCTGCAGGTGGAGAAAACACGCACGTTATATTAAGCGATTCATAATCTTCGTTTTCTGCTTTTTTTTGTTGTTGTATTTCTTTAAAAAAGTCGATAGTACTCGATGGCGTCATTAATAGATGCCGTTGCAAAAACAGCATTAAAGCGTCTGCTATTAGTTGCTGCATCGTGCTTTTCAATAATTGCATCTACAATAGCTTTTTGAGCAAGTGCTTCACCATATTTAAGTTTTATATTACCTTGTCCCTTAAAGTAATCTATATGAAACCGTAATACATTTTCGTCACTAATTGCATTGGTAATGGTATAAGCGTGCAGTTGCTTTTCAAAAATATCTTCGGTTGTCTTATAGAAAGCCTGCTCTCCTTCCCGAACTGTATAGCTGGAATTGTCTGGAAAAATAGGTGTGCCAGTAAATCCGAAAATCTGTGCGTTAGGGAAAAATTCTTTAATGGCTTTATGATTTTCTCCAAATTGTGAACGATGACATTCGTCAAAAATGAAAACTATACGTTTTTTGCTCAAAGGCGTAAGACGTTCTTTATAATTTTTACGGTTACTTTCATCGAGTGCTAATCCTAGTTTTTGAATGGTAGTAACAATCACTTTATCAGCATAATCTGTAGAAAGAAGTCTTTTCACAAGAGTTTCTGTATTAGTATTAGCTTCTACACTTCCTTCCTGAAACTTATTAAACTCCTCTCGGGTTTGCCTGTCCAAATCTTTACGGTCTACTACAAAAAGACACTTTTCTATATCAGGATTATCTTTCAAAAGTGTTGAAGCCTTAAAGGATGTTAATGTTTTACCACTTCCAGTGGTATGCCAGATATACCCGTTTCCTCGATTCTGATGAATGCAGTCTAAAATGGCTTTTACAGCATAAATCTGATAAGGGCGCATTACCAGCATTTTTTGCTCGCTTTCCACAAGTACCATATATTTACTAATTAATTCACCCAATGTGCATTTAGGAAGAAATTTTTCAGCAAAAGAGTCTAATCCACTAATTTTTTTTATTGGATTCATCTGCCAATTTATAAACGGGTAAAAACCGTTCATCCGCATTAAAGGTAAAATGTTGATTTTTATTGTTGGCAAAATAATATGTATTACTTCTGTTGCTAACTATGAATAATTGCATAAAACAAAGTAAAGAATTGGTATATCCATTACCTGTATCATTTTTATAATCTACAATTTGCTGCATCGCTTTGCGCGGTGAGAGCTCAAGTGTTTTAAGTTCAACCTGAACAACGGGAATTCCGTTGATTAGAATAATTACATCATACCGATGATTGCTATTTTCGGTATTTATTCTCAATTGATTGATAACCTCATATTCATTTTTACACCAATCTTTGATATCTACCAATGTATAGTGTAATGGTGTTCCGTCTTCGCGCTGAAAATAATTTCTTGCACGTAATAATTTCGAAGCGCTAAAAACATCAGGATTTGTAATATCCACTTTTAATCGCTCAAATTCATTATCTGTTAATTTCACCCGGTTAAGAGTCTCAAATTTTTTCACGAAAATTCTTTTCTAATGTATATCTGTCCCGTATATCTTTGCGATAAACATATTTAAGGTCTGTCAACTTTTTTGATAAAAAAATTCTTCAATCTGCGCTTCTTTGGTCATAGTATTATTCAACTGAATTAAAATTTTTATTGAAAGTATCAAATATACCAATATTTATGGAGAAATGCTCTCTTGCTAATTGTGCACATTCATAATTTACTATATACAATTAATACTTTTAGCATTTATTTTACAACACTAAAGTTATAATTTCAGATATCAATATTTTATGGTTTTCCGTAAACTTCCAAACATAATAGCCTCCCAAGGGAGGCTATTAATATAATTAAAAATTGTTTTAAAATCATAGCTCCTGAAACTCAGATTAAGCATTCCTGAGTCTGATTCACTTAGTCGTTTCATCAGAAATAAATAGTTTTTTTTGTTCAGAAATTTTATTTAACTCATTCATTAATAAGATTGTAATAGATTTTATTTTTTCTAGTTCCTCGCCTTTAAAAACATCTAGTCGATGACAAAGACTTCTATTGCAATCCAGGTAGATAAAAAATCTAAGACGGAATTCATCAAATTGATATTCTACCTTTTTTTAATTCCGGATTTGCATACAGGCACAGCTTCCACAAAAAATGGCTTGGCAGGTAATGTGGTTCATAAGAAAGTTTTGAAAAAATATAGGTTCTGCAAAATGAAAGGAAAAACAATGAAAACAGATAAGGCAGACCTTGATAATTCTTATCTTCATTCTCTATTATTCTTAAAATTTGATTTGCACTGCTATTAGTTGCTTTATAGAAGTTCTGTATCGTAAGATAGTTCCCAAAAGCGCCCTTATAGGGCTCTTCCCAATGCAGTTCAGGATGGTAGGGATGTGACTCATAGATTTTATTCTTGCTTTGCATAATATTCGCAAAGAAACTTTGATAAATGAATAATTTTTTCTGAATCCATTGTCGGTCGTGGGCGATAAGGACAAAATCATATTTTTCGGTACTCTTAGACCTTATTTTGTGTCTGATGCCTCTAAGAAATTCATTGCTGATATTAAACCCTATCAGCAACATATAGTAAGTGGTAGTTTCCCCATATATCGAGGTATCAAACAAATATATTTCCTCGATTTCTTTTGCCGATGTAATTATCTGTACTGCCCTATTGATAACTTCACTTTTTTGACATTCTTTAAATGTAGGCTCACTTTCATTTTGTTTTGTGGCGGTGGTCTTTATCAAATTTTTTAAGCTCGGCAAAACGTAATTGAATCAATCTATAAAGACTTTTTTCAGCAATGGAGAGTGCCTTATACATTTCATCGATATAAATAGCTTCATCTTGTGTTGTATCTCTCCTGACCTCTTCACACAAATTGAGAAGATAGTAAGAACAACTATTTTGCGTCACAAATATTTTTTTGAACTTCAGGAACGTAAAGTGATAAAGCTTTAATACGTTTATTAAGATTATAATCTTTGGAATAATTTCCATAATATAGATTTTCCAAACATTCCAAATCATATTCTAGCAGCTTTTCAAAGGCTGATAC
>NZ_JPEQ01000012.1:0-125859 GCF_000738495.1 Chryseobacterium sp. P1-3 | reverse complement strand
GCATTTAGTATGGTATAATATTCCGTTGTTTTTGTACATTTATGGTAATAGAAATTTGGCAATGAAAAAAGTTCAGTTCGAACAGCTTGTAATTCATGATTTTAAAGAGAAAACCTTTCATTTACCTATGCATGGTCATACCTATTATGAACTGGTTTATATCCGTAACGGAAGTGGCATACATCTTTTGAATAATAGCCGTCTACCCTACCAAAAAGGAGACTTATTTATAATTGGTCCAGAAGATGAGCATTATTTTGAAATTGCCCGAAATACCCATTTTACATTTATAAAATTTACTGATGATTATTTCGCCGGGAATAACATCTATTGTCAAGCAGATGCTTTTATTTCATTAGATCCCGAAAGTATTATGAAAAATAAACTCCTCAAAGAAATAAAACTGCAAATGGATGAACCTTCCATATCCATTTTGAAAAATACAATAGAAAATATCGTTAACTATAATTCCAATAAGGATATTGTTCGTTCTCCTTTGGTATTTTACCAGATACTTTCCGTTTTTGGATTAATAAAAGAAGCTGCAGCAAAATTGAATATTCGAATTGATGACGGACAACCGGACAAAGAAGAAATGATTTCCTATATCAACCAGCATATATATCAACCTGCATTGACGCAGATTAAGAATATTGCATCACATTTTTCTATTTCACCAACCTATTTCAGTGATTATTTCAAGCATAAATTCGGAATGTGCTACCGTGACTATATAAATGATTATCGTATAAGTATTATTGAGAAACGTCTGGCAATCCCGTCTATTACACTTAGCCAGATTTCAGATGAATTTGGTTTTACCGATATGAGTCATTTCAATAAGTTTTACAAAAAGCATAAGGGAGTTGGTCCCAAGATATACAGAAATAAACTATTACAACAAATTTAATATTGAAGAGAAACTGTATATTTTACCAATGGTTTGAATTTCGCCATTATTTACTTATCAATTTGAGTTTTGGATAAGAAAATTTAGATTAGTTTGAGTGGTTCCCAATAGAAAATTGTATTGAAAACAAGTGAATCTTCTTTCTAAACCTCCTCTTTTGAAAAACCACTTAAACTGACGACTTTTAGAAAAAATCCTTAACCCGAAAGCACGTTAATTAAGCTCTTGGAACATTCTTTCGGTAAACAATCTTTAAAACTATCATACTCAAGATCATCATCATAACCAATGAATTTGTGATCCACAATGGCTTTGCATCTTTTAGTAATCCATATGTAAACCATAGTGTTGCATTGGTTGCCAAAAAAATGAGCGTAACCATGGAAAGATTGTGTCCCGATTTGGTTTTCCAAAGTCTATAAACTTGGGGTACAAATGATACAGATGAAATTATAGCTCCTGAATACCCAATGATCTCCTCTATCATAAATTATTTTTTAAATTAATATGTGACAAAATAAATTGCCAGGAAATGTTGTAGAGCGGGTAAATATATATAAAACAAATTTAAACATCCATTACTTGTACCTATTTTTACGGTATATATACAATGATTTAAGTTAATTTTTTCACCACTTTTGTAACTGATTTTAAAGAAAAAATAAAAGATTAGATCAAAAAATATGGTAATTTATATTTGAAAACATACTGGAAGAGTTTATAAAAAACCATTTTTTTGCATCACCCTAAACTATAGACTTTAAACTCAAAAATACGATTATGGAATATAGATTTTTAGGTGCATCGGGTCTGAAAGTACCGGCACTAAGTTTTGGAACAGCCACCTTTGGTGGTAGTAATAATTTTTTCAAGACATGGGGTTCGACACAAGTAGATGAAGCGACCCGTCTAATAGATATATGTCTTGAAGCCGGAGTAAATCTTTTTGATACTGCTGATATTTACTCAGATGGCCTGGCCGAAGAAGTACTAGGGAAAGCTATTGCCGGAAAACATCGAAGTGATCTAATCATTTCAACAAAATCAACCTTTACTTTTGGTAATGGCCCTAATAATCAGGGTTCATCACGCTTTCATATTCTGAAACAGATAGAGGGTAGTTTGAAACGTTTTGGGAACGGATTACATTGATATTTATCACATGCACGGTTTCGATGGCAATACTGCGGTAGAAGAAACATTGAGAACACTGGATGATTTAGTAACAAGCGGAAAAGTACGCTATATTGCTGCTTCTAATTTTTCCGGATGGCATTTGATGAAATCACTGGATATTTCTGAAAAATATGGCTGGAACCGATATGTGGCACATCAAATTTACTATTCCCTGGTAAATCGTGAGTATGAATGGGAACTAATGCCCTTAGCTATTGATCAAAATGTAGGTTCAATCATTTGGTCTCCTCTTGCAGGTGGTAGATTAGGTGGCAAATTTAGCAGAAGAAAAGAATGGCCTACCGCTGGTCGCGTGGTTTCTGGTGGCAGCCCTGTAATTGAGGATATCGTAGGAAAAGAACATCTATTCCAAATTACCGATGTTCTTGAAAAAATTGCCAATGAAACAGGTAAATCTGTATCACAGATAGCATTAAACTGGTTGTTACAACGACCAACCGTTTCAAGCATTATCATAGGGGCCAGAAATGAAGAGCAACTGAAACAAAATCTGGGAGCTATTGGTTGGACTCTGACCACAGAACAGCTAAAAATGCTGGATGAGGCAAGTGCCATACCCCCCATATATCCCTACTGGCATCAATGGCAAAATAAATCACTAAACCCCACACCAAAGTTCTACTGATTATTTCTCTTACTTTCTAATGACAAGCGCATCTCCTCAGAATATTAATATCGCAAATGAGAATTAAGTTTTTTTTTAAGAAGAGTACTATAACATTATTTATTTTTTGCAGTCAGTGAAATTTTGTTTGTTATTAAACTCGTATATTTAAGATTGTTTTGTAATTTGTATAACTAAAGATAGAAAATCACACATATGAGCCATATTATTACAAAAAAAAAATAATAAAAATTTTTACATTATGGAAATAAATAAAAAGCACTCATCAATCAAGACCGTGAATCCATTTACCAACGAAGTAGAAAAAGAATTTGAAATAATGAGCAACGAGCAGGTTGACAGGATTATTGATAAGGCAGATCATGCTTTCAAGACTTGGAGAAATACAAGTTTTGATGAGAGAGCCAAAGTGATACACAAAGTGGCATCAATCATGCGTGAGCGTAAAGAGGATCTGGGCCGCTTAGCAACCATTGAAATGGGCAAGTTATTACGCGAAAGTATTTATGAAGTGGAGCTAAGTGCTGATATTTTTGACTACTTTGCAGACAATGCGGGCAAATTTCTTGCAGATCGTCCACTAGAAACAGAAAAAGGTGAAGCTTTTTTAAGCTATCAGCCTATAGGTATTTTGTTAAGCGTGCAACCCTGGAATTTTCCATTTTACCAAATTACCCGTTCTGCAGCGTCTGCTTTGATGGCAGGTAACACAATGATTTTAAAACACGCTTCGAATGTTCCCCAGTGCGCCCAGATAATGGAAGATATCTTCGAAGAAGCAGGCTTACCTGATGGTGTCTACAACAATATTTTTATTCCTGGAAGTCAGATAGAAAGACTTGTGGATAATCCTAAGATTAAAGCTGTTGCCCTTACTGGAAGTGAGGCGGCAGGAGGAAGTATTGCATCTGCTGCCGGCAAGAATGTTAAGAAATCAACGCTGGAATTAGGAGGCAGTGACCCGTTCGTTGTATTAGAAGATGCAGATATTGATAAAGCTGTGGAAACTGCGGTTAATGGAAGGATGTGGAATGCGGGACAAGTATGTGTTTCTCCTAAAAGAATTATTGTCCCTGAATCAAAAGTGAAAGAATTTACCGAAAAATCTAAAGCACTAACAACCAGACTTAAAGTGGGCAACCCTCTGGAAACCGATACCGATATCGCTCCGTTAAGCAGTGAGAAAGCAGCACAAGATGTAGCAGCACAGATACAAAAAGCGATTGATCAGGGAGCAAAACTTGAATTGGGAGGAAAAAGAATCGATAGGCCAGGTGCATTCCTTGAACCTACTATCCTCACCTCTGTAACTCCATCCATGGATGCTTATTTTGAAGAGATATTTGGACCCGTGTTAGTTATTTATTCTTACAAAAATATTGATGATGCTATTGAATTAGCCAATGCCACAGAATTTGGACTCGGTGGAACGGTTTTTGGTACCGACATTGAAAAAGCTAAAGCTGTTGCCAGAAAAATCGACACAGGAATGGTCTATATTAATCATGTAACCGGAATTGCTCCAGAGCTACCATTTGGAGGCACCAAAAGATCCGGATTTGGAAGAGAACAATCACCTGAAGCAATCTATGAATTTGTTAATTCTAAACTGATACGTGTAACATCCCCGGAAAATCTATATTAATTAATATTAATATATAAAAATCAAAAGCCTTTGCTATGAGCAAAGGCTTTTGATTTAAAATTACACATTTCTCAATCATGGATTAGATGATAAAACCATTAAACAGTTAATTTTAAATATTGCTATTCAAGTCGGACAACGATATGAATTTTGCTCAAAACTTTTAATTTTGTTGAGCATTTTCACAACTAATAATAGTTAAAAATATGTCTCTCCGAATGTTATTTTTATTTCAAATGAGCCCTAAGCATCCATGCCATTTTCTCATGTATTTCTATGAAACCAGTAATATAATCGCTGGTACCAGCATCCTTATATTTATCATTAATACTATTTATATTACCTCGGATAAATTCCACAATACTGTCATGATCAGCTAAAAGATCCTTGATAAAACCTTTACTATCGTTCGTTCTTTCACTGTATTCAGTAAGATGGGTAAGCTCCAAAAACTCTTTCAGTGTTCCCGGCGCATAATGCCCTATTGTACGGATACGTTCTGCAACTCCATCCATCAAATCTGCCAATTGCTGATACTGACTTTCAAAAAAAAGATGCATGGAATGGAAATCAGGACCTTCTACATTCCAATGTGCATTTCTTGTTTTAGTGTACACTACAAATTCATCTGCCAAGAGTTTGGATAAAATTTCAGCTACAGCCAATCTGTTCTCATTTTTAATTCCGATTTTAGTTTCCATTTTTTTATATTAAATTGATTTTCTTTTTATCTAAACTATTTTACATGGTCATTCCGCCATCCACTGCAATTGCCTGTCCGGTAATATGTGGGGCCGAAGCAATAAATAAAACCGCATCTGCTATATCTTCTGCACTTTGATCTGTACCTTGCGGTATTAACGATTTTTTATTTCGTTCCCATGATTGAGCTTCGGTTTCTCCGGGTTGCTTCCAACGATCTGCGATACCGCCTTCCCCACGCCACATTCCTGTGCCAATAATACCGGGGCAAATTGCATTTACAGTTATACCGGTTTCTGCAACTTCTTTTGCAATACTGTTTGTAAATCCGATTACTGCAAATTTTGAAGCAACATAATGGGATAAATGAGCCATTCCCATTTTACCAGCGATAGAGGCCGTATTGATTATGGCTCCGCTTTTTTGCGGCTTCATAACCTCTAGAACAGCTTTGGTACAGATAAATACACCTTTTGCATTTACAGAAAGAACCCTGTCCCATTCCTGCTCGTCTATCTCTTCTATACTGCCAATACCAACAACACCTGCATTATTCACTGCTATATCTAAAGTTCCGAAAAAAGCTACAGTTTCACTCACAGCATCTCTTACAGACTGATAATCTGTTACATCAACAGCTAAAGCCAATGCTTTACTCCCGAGCGCTTGAACTTCTTCAACTAAGGAATCTACGTATTCTTTTTTAACATCTACCAATGCAATATTTGCTCCTTTTTTTGCAAATGCCAACGCTATAGCTTTCCCTATTCCACCACCTGCGCCTGTTATAAATATTGTTTTATTACTGAATTTTTCCATTTTATTTACTTTGTTAAAGTTAATTATTTATACAATAAATTTACACCAAATCTATGAAAGGTGACTTGTATAATCATGCTAAAAAAGATGTATAAAAAAAAATATTTTTTGAATATAAAGATCACTAAGCTATCAATAAGTCTATAATAATATTCCAAAAGGCAGTGGTGATAAATCCGACGAGAATACTGATGCCTATAATAAGGTTGACCAGTCTGGAATTTAGCCTGAACTGCTCAGCAATAATGCTGGATGTTATTAAAGTCGGCATAGCTGCTTCAAAAATACTTATACGAGCTACATTACCTTTAATACCTATCAATAATGCTATAATTAAAACCAGTGCAGGAGCAATCATCAGCTTATAAAGCATGGTCATAGAAATTTGAGAAAACTGCTGTTTCCACCCTTTAAATTTAAGTTGCAAACCAACGGAAAACAGAGCCAAAGGACCAACAGTTGCTGCAAGTTTTTCAAAGAAGGGTTCTGCAATGCTCAGATCCACTAATTTAGAGAGTAAAATTGCACTTGCACACCCTATAAACGGTGGAAAAGTAAGTAGTCTTTTTACAAGAACCGAAGCCTTTATACCTTCCGTATCCGTACGGTTTCCTTTGATAGCACATATAATTCCTACCGTAGATAATAACACAAACATCACTTGGTCACAAATGATTGCTATGCTTAAATCCTGCTCACCAAAATATGCCATAATGAGAGGAAATCCTATAAATGAGGTATTGCTATATCCACTTGCCAGTTCAAGTGTGCTTCGGGAGCGCTGACTGTAATTTTTTATAACGTGCATATATCTCAACAAAGCACCAGCTTCCAACCCATACAATTACTGGCGAAATTGCAGGAAACAGCATTTCACTACTCCATTCAATCTTGGGAATATATTTAAAAGATACTGCCGGAAGTGCAAGATATAATATCCAGGTATTTAATCCTTTATGTGCATCCTGAGGAATAAGTTTGGCATATCGAAAAATCATTCCCGCAATTATGCAAAAAGCGATCATTACAAAATTAACCATCATTAAAATTATTATTTTCCAATACAAAATTACATCAAATGCAAAGCATATTTCATGTATAAAGACAATATTGATTTGTATATTTGTAATATCTTAATTACACTAAATCCAGCTATGAGACCAAAATTTTTCAAAGAGTATCCTGATACGAGTATTGTCATTAAAGCTGGACTGCTGACAATTGTAATTTTCATTTCTTATTTTTTTGGCCTTGGTATCAATAAAATGATTCAGTTTTCAGATGATTATTTAAGTGGGATATGGTGTGCTGTATCAGCAATCGTTGTATTTGATGACCTCCCTAAAAATGCCAAGAGTTTAATGAAAGACAGATTGTTGGGTACATTTGTTGGCGCTCTGTTAACCACGGTTATCATATATTTTACCAATAATCTTTTTTTATCTCTGGGTATTTCTTTATTCTTTACCTGTATTCTTATTTCGGTATTTAAATGGACCGGTGCTTTAAAAATTGGTTGTATAACTGTCATTATTGTGGGACTTAGCACTCATAATAAAGCTTTTGATATTGTCTGGCAGTTTGGACTGATGCGTTTTTTTAGAATCTGTTGCCGGAGGAGCTATATCTCTTATTGCTACCATTATTATTGAAAAGATAAAAAAAGAGAAATATTGAGCATACTTAAATTCAGTACTTAAGCATATGGCAAAATTTAAGCAATTCAACGCTTTGGAAATTCTGGACTTTGAAGAAAATGATTTTCACCTGCCTTCACACGGTCAAAATTATTACGAACTTGTATATATTTATTCCGGGATGGGTTTACATCATATAAATCACACACAGCTTTCTTATACAGCGGGAGATATCTTTGTTATTTCACCCGAAGACGAGCATAATTTCATAATGGAGGAGAAAACCCGGATAATATGTGTTAAGTTTACAGATGATTATTTTAGCAGTAAGGATCATTGGAAGCTGCAGGACTATATGACCAACAGCCCTGAAAGCATTATGAGTAATAAAATCCTGAAAGAAGTAAAATTGAATTTTGCTCTTGAGGCAAAAACAATACTTTTACATACAATAGAAAATATACTGATTTATAATAATACCGTAAAAAACATATCAACCTCCCCAATAGTTTTTTATCAGATATTATCTTTATTCGGTATTATAAAGGAGACAATGATCAATATGTCTATCAATTGCAGCGATCATTTACTTGAAAAAGAACAATTAATATCTTATATTCATCAGCATATCTATGAACCGGATATGATAAAAATAAAATGTATCGCATTGCATTTTAATATTGCCACCACATACTTTAGTGCTTATTTTAAAAGAAATTTTCAGATAGGATATCGAAAATATATAAATCAATACAAAATATCACTGATAGAGAAGAGATTAGAGTCGGGGCAATTTACATTAAAACAGATCGCCGATGAATTTGGCTTTATTGATGAAAGCCATTTTTCACATTTTTATAAGAATAACAAAGGAGTTAGTCCATCATATTATGGTTCACTGAAACGTGCTTGATTTTTTGAATTAATCCATAAATCTAGTCAACAAATCATTAAATCAAGCTAAATGTGTTAAACTTATCAAAACTATGTAAAGAGTTATTATATGTTAATTAATTATCAATGATATTCTTTAATTGACTACGAAGCCTTGATTCATCAAGATCCATTTCCTTTTCCAGCTTTCGGATATTTTCTGATGCATAAGAACCTTCTCTGTATAATTTCAGCAATATTTTGCGCTTAAACTCTGTCACCATAAGCTGGACATGAATAACCTGTTCAAGGAATGATAGGTCTTCCATCCCATTTTGAGAGCTATGTCTCTCTTCACGAAAATCCCTGCCCGTCAACCAGGCAATTCTCAGTTCGTAAAGTTTTCTAACCTCATTAATACTATCCCCATCTTCTTTTCCATTTTTAAAAGTATCATTAATAAAATCTAAAGCACTGCTGTTAATTAATAAACGTAATTTTTTTTCTTCTTCTACATTATCTGTCTCAGAGCTTATTTTCAATACTTTGATCAAAAGAGGGAGAGTAAGTCCCTGCCCTACCAATGTGACAACAATTACCACAAAAGTGATAAAAAGAATCACCTTCCGTTGATGCATTGGTGTACCATCATCAAGGGTTAGTGGAAGAGCCATTGCAGTTGCTAATGAAAGTACTCCTCTCATTCCAGACCAAGAGATCACAAGTATATTTTTCCAGTCAAAATTCTTTCTTTGCTCTTTATCTAATTTGGTCTCTAGCAGTGATGGAAACCACATCGCAGGTATTACAAATACAAACCGGGCAACAATTGTGACAAGGCTGATAATTAAGCCATACTGAATTAAAGAGGAAGTACTATACCCTTCCGTAGTATCCATTAATTCAGACAATTGCAAGCCGATGAGAATAAAAATAATACCGTTGAGTAAAAAAACAATCATTTCCCATATAGAGTTAGATTGCGTGCGCCCTTGGTAAGACAGTACTTCTGAAGATTTCCAAGAGGTAACCAATCCTGTAGTAACCACAGCAAGCACTCCGGAGACCTGAAAATTTTCTGCAATAGGATATGAAACAAAAGGAATAAGCAGGAGAAGTGAACTTTCAACAATTGAATTGTTGTGTATTCTTTTTAAAATAATACAAAGTAGATAGCCTAATACGAAACCAATTGCAACACCACCGGATACAACCAATAAAAACTGAAGTCCAGCTTTCCAGAATACAAATCCGGTACTTACTGCGGCAGCTAAAGCGTACCTGTAAGCAATAAGCGCGGAAGCATCATTCACAAGACTTTCGCCTTCCAGAATAGTAATAATACGTTTATTAAGCCCAACTCCCTTAATAATACTGGTGGCAGAAACAGCATCAGGTGGAGAAACTATTGCTCCTAAGATAAATGCTACTGGCCAGCTCATTCCCGGAATAAAGTAATGTGCAATCACAGCAACGGATAGTGTTGTAAATAAGACAAGCCCCACAGCAAGTCTGGATATTGGTCTTATTGACCTTTTAAAATCTTTCCAGGAACTATTCCATGCAGCCCGAAATAATAAAGGGGGTAAAAAAAGGAGAAATACCATCTCAGGTTGCAATTCAATATGTGGAAGACCCGGGATAAAACCTAGCAGCAAACCTATAAAAACAAGCAAGATCGGATAGGGAATTTTTTTTTATCTTGCCGGATATTGCCGAAATACAGATTAATGTGGTAACTATAAAAATTACAGGTTTTAAATCTATCATAAATTAAATATTGAAAATCAATGTTTTATCACTATTAATTAAAAAAAACCAAATAATACTTTTTAGAGAATGCAGTAAAATTCTAAGGCACTGGCAACAACTCTATTTTTATTTTCTTTATTGAATCAGCCTCCAATTCCATTATCGTAAAGACAACATTATAAAGCTTTAGCTGATCACCAACCTTAAATGATTGATGCAACAACCCTGAAAACAGCTCAGCAATGGTAATATATTTCATTTCATATTCTCTCATCCACTCAAGTGATAATTCTCTCCTGATTCTCTGGAGGTGTATAAAACTATTTGCGATCCATGTATTATCATTTAACTTATAAAAATATTTATGGTAGTCTTCACGTTCCGGCATATCTCCGAAAACACCTTCCATAACATCCTGCATCGTAATAATACCTAAAAATTCAGTCTGTTTTTCCATAACCAGACCAAAGTCGTGATTCTTTTCTTTAAAGGCGAGAAAAATATCCTTAACCAATGTTTCCGGTGTAATTATAAAAGGAGAACGTATAAGGTTCTGCCATGGGATATTAATTTCCAAAAAGAAATCTTTTATTGTAAGCACACCAGTTATTTTGCCTGTTTTCTCGTCAAGTACCGGAAAATGAGAATAAGGCTTACGTTTTATAAAATCAGTCACCTTTATTCTGCTTGCACTATAAGATATTACTTCTACAATAACAGCAGGCTTCATTATTTGCTCTGCGATAAGTTCATCATATGTAAAGATATTTTGATGCAAAACCAGCTCTTCTTCTTTGAGGATTCCCTGACGATAAGCTGTACTTAGCATATTCTTTAGATCACTTTCAGAAATTTTCTGATTTTCACCTTTATGTATATTTAGAAGGTTGAGAAGAAAACGTGTATTTAATGTTAACAATTTCACAAATGGAAATGCGATACGAGAAAACAAAACCAATGAAGGCGCTACCCACAAAGATATTTTTAAAGGACTCTGAAGTGCTATTGATTTTGGAAGTAATTCACCAATGATAATCGTAAGATAGGTTATTAAACCTATTCCCAAACAAGTTGTTATCACACGTAACATCACAGGAGAGAGATTAAAATGCCCGGAAACAAAAGGATCAATCATTTCAGCCACAAACTTTCCTCCGTAGATACCCTCAATGATCCCCAATAAAGTTATGCCCACCTGCACAACACTCAGGAAGGTCTCAGGATCCTTAATTAATATTTTAACCTTTTGTGCAGCAATATTTCCTGAATCAATCTCTTTTTTGAGTTCGTGTTCTTTTACGGCAATTAGAGCTATTTCAGCTAATGAAAAGTAAGCATTGAGCAGTATCAGAATTAAAATGGCTAAAATAATCATATAGTTAAATTTCCTGTAAAACTAATTTATTGACTTATTAAGATATTTTATAGTATTAACTATGCTGTAACGTAAAAATTATAGAATGTGCCTAATTTACAACTAATAATTTACGACCTATTTAATTTCGCAGCTAAATCAGGTGTCATATTTTCTGCATAAACACCATAAGCATCAACTAAGATTCCTTTTTTTCCATGTTTGGAACTGATCGCGTATATGACACTGCTATCATCTGGGTTTGTTTCCCCTTCAAACCGATAAACTTCATCAATATTAAACTGCTCAGGATGAAGTTGAAAGTTTGAAGAAATACTGTTTAACTTACCATCCTTTATTTCAAGATCTTCTTCATAACCTTGTTTTCTTAAATCATTGATTGCTTCGATGAGGTTTTTTATAATTTTTCATATCTTAAATATTAATCATTAAAAATACTCTGGTGCTAGGTTTATAAATTTTCTAAAAAAAATAAACATATACATATTTTATCTTTACAGATAATCATTAATAAGAAATTAGGAGATTTTTTATTGTGCAATAAAACAAATATAGTGAATTTAGCCTATTTTATAAATAAAATTAAAATTACTATAAATTAGCATTTAATTACTTTAAAGACAGTAAAAAAAAAATTAAAAGATGTCAGGTGATTAATTGTTTAAATATCTTACATTTTTTTGAAATTACCTGAACTTTTGCCATTTCAACAATAACATAATTATATTGTAAAATAACTTCTATGATAAAAAACAATACATTTGTTTTACGAATTTATTCATAGCTGTTATAACATCTTCCTATTAAATATTAACAATGATACATCAATTAGGTAAAAGATTTTGTTTTATTATATGCACGGTGCTACTGATATTTTCTTGTAAAGAAAGAAAAACTAAAATCAGTACAAATATTAAACTTTTGCAAACATTGGATGAAAAAATAAAAGAAAAAAAGAATTACGAAAACAATAAAAAGAAGAGTATAAAAAAACTTAAAAATGAGTTGCTAAATACGACAAATGACAGTATCATTTATTCTATAAATCATCAAATAGTAGAGTATTATTTGGGATATCAGTGTGATTCTGCTTATGCTTATTCTGATAAAAATAAAGAGATAGCTATAAGAAACAATAACAAACAATGGTTATATAAAAATCTTTTTCAGAGATCCGTATTGCTTTCAACTACTGGGCTTTTTGTAGAGTCTAAAGAAATTTTGGATGATATTGATCCTCAAAATATTCCTAAAGACCTACACTTTCCTTACAATTCTGCTTATGAATGTCTTTATTCTAATCTCATAGATTATACAGGTGATGACAATATTTATGGACAAAAATACCGTGAAAAGCTTGCCATATATTATCATTCTGCATATATATCCATGAAAGAAAATGATCCTTTATATTATCTTTTTTTAAGCCACAAAAACAGGATCAACGGGAATTGGAATGTGGCAAACGAAAATATTGATAAATTTCTGAATGTAACAAAACCAGGAACAAGACTTCATGCAATCGGCAGTTTTTGCAAAGCGGTAATCGAGCAAAAAACTCGGGAACATATCTTCTCAGGAAAAATATCTTATCTACTCTGCAATTTCGGATATAGAATCTTCTACCAAAGAGAACAGATCTTTGCAGGAGCTAGCAATTGTATTATTCCAACAAGGTGATACTGAAAGAGCCTATACTTATATACAGTCTGCACTAGAAGATGCTAATTTTTACAATGCCCGTTTCAGAAATATACAGATAGGAAAAGTACAGCCCATTATTGAAGAAACCTATTTAAACACTATCAATACTCAGAACAAAAAACTCTGGACTTCAATATTCTTTATCAGTTTATTACTTTTGGTATTATTAGGCACTTTATATTTTATATATAAAAATCTTAGAACCATTAAGAGTTCCAAAAATGAGCTCTCAAAAATTAATTCAGATCTCAAAATCCTCAATGCAAAGCTTGATGAAGCCAACCACATTAAGGAAGAGTATGTTGCATTCTTCATCAATCAATGTTCCAGTTATCTTGAAAAATTTGACCGATATAAAAAATTAATGTCCAACAGGCTTTTGAGCGGTCAGCTTCAAAAAGTTTCCGAGATGCTCAATAATAAAAAAAAATCATGAGATGGATCTTAATGAGTTATATCAAAATTTTGACCAAGCCTTTTTAAAAATATATCCCAATTTTGTGGATGAAGTTAATAAGCTACTCAGACCGGAAGAAAAATATGAACTAAGTTTTGGCACTCTTAATACTGAACTTAGAATTTTTGCACTGATAAGATTGGGTATAAATGATGCCCAACAGATTTCTGATTTTTTAAGATATTCTTTACGTACTATTTATAATTACCGGAGTCGGGTAAAGGCAAAATCGGTGGTTTCCAATGACCAATTTGAAATACAAATCATGCATATAGGTTCCATTTCTGTTCAATAACATTTACTTTTTATTAACTCAGAAAATAAATTAAATAAATGAAAATAAACACTTTATAAATTTATTGATTAAAAAAAAGTTACCTAAAACAACCCCCAGATATAAACTCTTCGTTTCACGGTACATAATTGAAATATATTAGCAACATCCAATTAACTTTTAGTTAACATATTGTTGACAATTGTTAATGAGGAAAGATTTCAATTATGTTAAAACAATATTTATTTTCACGATTTTCTATTACCATTTTAAAAAACAAATGGTATAATAAAAATTGTATTGACGTCCGATTTCATTTTTGCATTCCAGATAATTCCGATATAAAAAAAGGAATTTTAAGTGGGAATGTAGAAATTTTTCCATCACCTTTTTTCACTCAAATTCTTTACCAGATTAAAGAACATATATTTCTTGCAAGTACAAGGAACAGCCATGTCCATTCCTACAATCAACAATATTTTTTAATTAAATAATATTGTTTTTAAAAGAAAAATTACAACTATATAAAAACCTTTTATAAATGAATTCAAAATACCTCAAAATTACAGTAGCCATAGCTGCACTTTACTTTTCGGGAGATCTTTACGGACAGGAAAAAGATACTTTAAACGAAAAGAAAATAGAGGAAGTAGTAGTCATAGGTTACGGTAAAGCTAAAGATCTTACCGGTTCGGTTTCGGTAATTAATATGAATAAAGCCTCAAATCAGCCTGTCGCAGATATTGGGCAGGCTATTCAGGGAAGAGCTTCCGGTGTTACCGTTATCAATTCTGGTGAACCAGGCAGTAACGTTACTTTTCGTATACGTGGAACAGGTACTATCAAAAATAATGACCCACTTATTGTCGTAGACGGTATGCCGCTTAACGGAGGTTTAAACCAGATAAATATGAGCGATGTTGAATCAATAAATATCCTAAAGGATGCATCTTCAACTGCTATTTATGGTTCCAGAGGAGCAAATGGTGTAGTTATTATTACGACCAAAAGAGGAGCAAAAGGAGGAGTTCTGAACTTTGATACTTTTACTGCAGTACAAAGCGTTGCCAATATGCCAAAATTTTTAGATGCCTCTCAATATGCACAGCTCAATAATGAAATGCTTACAAATGCAGGACTTTCAACTAATCCAGAGTTTGCAGATCCAGCTTCTTTGGGGAAAGGTACAGACTGGCTCAAAGCGCTTTTTAGCCCTTCTATTATGTCGAGTTACTCTCTTTCATATGGAGATCGTAGCGAAAAAAAGTAACTTGTACGTATCTGCAAGTTATTTTAACCAAAAAGGAATGGTACTAAACACTGACTATGAACGATTTATCGTACAACTCAATGGAGATACCAAGATCAAGCCTTTTCTTAAGTTGGGGAACAGTTTAAAAGTACAGCACGATGTAAAGAAAAAGGGAGAATATGATGTAAAAAATACCATGTTATCTTTACCTACCAGATCAATCTATGATGAAAATGGTAACTGGGCCGGACCCGGAACTAACCCAATGCTGTATGGTGATATTGATAACCCAATCGGAAAAGCAAGTTTAGTAGATAAATCTACCAAAGGATATAACCTTCAGGGAAACATCTATGGAGAAGTCGATATTTTGAAAGATTTAAAATTCAAATCATTAGGTGGTGTTGAAGTAAATATTTGGGATGACAGAACATGGTCACCAAAATATCAATGGGGCGTAAAATCTCAGGAAAACTCTTATTTGTATGAGGGAAATAACAGAAGTATCACCTTACTTTGGGACAATACCCTAACTTATGACAAAACCTTTGGAAAACATCACGTCAATGTGGTAGCCGGAAGCAGCTCACAAAGCAATCAATTTAAGTACCTTAATGCATCTGTACAAAAATTTGCCAGTGACAATACACAGCAGATAGACAACGGTACATTACAGCCTACACAACATGGGAATATGTCTGAATGGGCAATCATGTCATACTTAGGACGCGCCAATTACAGTTTTGCAGATAAATACTACCTTACTGCAACGATCCGTAGAGATGGATCATCAAGGTTTGGAAAAGAAAACAGATGGGGATGGTTTCCTTCTGCTGCTTTTGCATGGAGAATTTCTAATGAAAACTTTTTGAAAGATTCAAAAACCATCAATAATCTTAAATTAAGATTAGGATACGGGATAACCGGTAACCAGGAGATTGGTAACTATAGTTTCTCATCATCTTATAACACCTATCTGTATAACTTTAACAACACTTATGTAGGAGCTGTACTTCCTACAATGCTTCCAAACCCAAATGTAAAATGGGAAGGACAAGAACAGTTTAATGCAGGGATTGATCTTGATATGTTCAATAACAGAATCAGCCTTATCGTAGATGGTTATGTTAAAAATACCAACGATATGCTTGTACCCATGTCTGTACCTGTAACTTCAGGATACTCTGATGTTTATGTACCTTATACGAATGCGGGTAAAATTCAGAACAAAGGTGTAGAAGTAACTTTATCGACTAAAAACCTTTTAAAAACAGAGTTTAAATGGTCAACAGATTTTGTATTTTCCTACAATAAAAACAACGTAGAAACCATTAATAGCGACACTCCCATTCTAGTATCAAACACTGGCTTCAACAGTACGATAGGGCTTATTCAGGCAGGCTATCCTGTGAATGTATTTTACGGATATGTGACAGATGGCATTTTTCAAAATCAGGCTCAGATAGATGTACATGCTGTGCAAACACCGGGAACTAATTACGCTACGAGTACTGCTCCTGGGGATATCCGTTTCAAAGACCTGAATAATGACGGAGTTATCAATGATAAAGATCGTACATTCATCGGAGACCCCAATCCCAAATTTACATTTTCATTCAACAATACATTCAGCTATAAGAATTTTGATTTAAATATTTTCTTACAAGGATCCTATGGAAATGACATTTATAATGCCAACAGAATGTACACAGAATCTATGTTCCTTCATTAAAACAAAACCCAGGATATTAAGCTATACAAAAGAATTTTATGAAAAAGAATATATCATTACTCTTACTACTGCTTTCTGCAGTGTTTTTCGCACAAGAAAAATTTCAGGCTCCCAAACTAGACAATGAAAAATCATGGAGTATCATCCTCATTCCGGATACCCAAAACTATGTGAAATGGAACCAAAATCAGCCTATTTTAGATTTGATGGAACGATGGATCGAGGATAATATCTCGACCCTTAATATTAAAATGGTCTGTCAGGTTGGTGATTTGGTGGAACACAATAATATTCTTAATCAGGGGTATGACGGCGATCAAAGTGCAGATGATCAATGGAAAGCAATCCAGTCTATCATGGGAAGGCTGAATGGAAAAGTTCCTTATGTAGCTGCCACCGGAAATCATGACTTCAGCATCAATAATGAAGGACGAAGATTTTCTCGTTATAATGAGTTTTTCCCTTCCAACTTTAACAATTTAAACCAAAAATATTTAGCACAGAACTTTTTTAATGATGCCGGTGCTCCAAGTATGGAAAATTCGGTTTTGGAACTAAAAGGGTTAAATGGATTGGACTACTTATTTGTCAGCCTTGAATTTGCACCCCGAGATAAAACCTTAGAATGGGCTAAAAAAGTCTTGGAAATGCCTCAATACAAAAACCACAGATCTATCTTAATAACCCATGCTTTCCTGAATGAGAAAGACAAGCGAACGGATAAAGAAAACTCATGGTTCATGTATGAGCCCTTTTTAGTCAATAATGTTCCGCAAAAGTCTAAATCTATTGTACTTCCGCAATCTAATAATGGAGAACAGATATGGGAAAAGCTAATACAGCCGTCTCAAAATAT
The DNA here is from genome assembly GCF_000738495.1 of Chryseobacterium sp. P1-3. Taxonomy (NCBI): domain Bacteria; kingdom Pseudomonadati; phylum Bacteroidota; class Flavobacteriia; order Flavobacteriales; family Weeksellaceae; genus Chryseobacterium; species Chryseobacterium sp. P1-3. The sequence goes on along the minus strand of NZ_JPEQ01000012.1, from coordinate 108,049 downwards.
GCAGTTGGTACTAAGTGGTCACATTTCCGGTGAAGGGTTCCGTACCGACACTAACAGCTTTGGGAAAAACGTAAATCAAATGCTTTTTGATATGCAAAGCGAAGGCGGTGGTCACCGCGATGGTAACGGAGGCGACGGTTGGCTTAGAATTATCGAATTCTATCCCGATAACAAAACTGTCAAAGTGAAAACCTATTCTCCCCTATTCGGAATTTCACCAACGACCCAAAAGAACGCTTACAAAAGCGACCCTAGAAACGAATTTACTTTTAAGCTTTCAGAATAATCAAATTTAACATGAATTAAGGTTGATTCATGATTTTCAAAGTTAACAGCATGAACAGAATAGATAAAAAAAATAATATCAAATTTCTACAAACATATTTGAATTCTACAGAGTGCATTATCAATATTATTACAACCTATCAAGAAGATAATACTATAAGAAATCTAATCATGACCTGTGGCTACAATATTTATTTTCAATTTAAAAAATATTTATTAAGAACACTATGAAGAATGATTGATAAAATGCTACTTAATAATATTTTTTAAAAATTACTTTCATCATTTTGAGAAATAGTATCTGATAATGTGATCTATAATAATGCATATGAGAAAAAAGAAACTCACTAAACACTAAAATATTAGAATAGAAAATATTATCAGTAATATCTACAATCGTTATGTTTTAAAATAAAATAATTTTACTACTTTTGTTATATAATAATTCATTATCCTTATTCTATTGGTCGGGCAACCCGACCTTTTTTATTTAAAACTGTAATTTCTATAATCTCTGATTACCGATTTTTTTTATCTATGTTTTTCTATTGGATTATTGTTTCAAACCGGTTTTAATGGATTTTATTGTAGTAGTTGTTATTATGGAATAATATTTAGGTAATAGTACTTATTGTGTAATTCATATTAAGTTTTTTCATAATAAAAAATATTAAATTCATTTGTAATCATTTACATGGACAACCTAATATAATTTTTTTGTAGATTCCTTCTGATGACTCCCAATTTTCACACAAAAAATCCGGTCCCTTTTATGATTCAATGCTGTATCTTCACTTTATTGGAGGTTATGTTCTTTAAATTTTTTAACTATACTGTTTTCTTAAAGTTTTTCTTCAGATATTTAATTCTTTCTGATAATTATACTAGCCCTTCTATATATGCCCCCAATTAAATAGGTAAAAGTGGTCTGAAATGGACATAGACTTTTTTCTCTTTAATATAATAGCACAGCAACAGAAAAAGAATAACTAAAGAAAACCAAATCATCAGAGAATAATAATCCATAATAGAACGCAGAAGAATCTGATTATCGAGTTGAGTTTTAAAAACCTTTTGGGTACCGAGCGGTATAATTTTAGGTGGAAGTCCATTATTTTTTAGATAATTACCTATTTGATTTGTTTTATCCAGATAAAATTGATTGTTGTTATTAATGTAGTCTAAAAATTGATTATAATGCAGGTTATAATTATAAACTGCAAAAAATTTGGTAAGAAACGTACTTACGGTATATCCCAAAATCTTACAATAAGACAGAATGCAGCTGCAGAAGGAGCTAAATAATATGGCACAATACTGATTGCAAATAATATCGTAGGAACCATAATTAGCCCAACCCCCAAACCATGAGCAAATAATGGAATACTATAATATCTTTCATTTCCGGCATTTTCCAGCATTTGTGTCATGCAGATATGATAAATCATTAGAGAGATAAAACCACACATCCAGAGCCAGATTACATTAGATTTTTTTAATTTGATGCCATGCTGCCAACGCCACTCCTGCAATAATTCCAATCAGATTAAATACAAACATATACGAAATATGTTGAGGATCCATATGAAGGACATTCTTATAAAAAACTTCCCACATACGCAAACGAAAACCTTTCGATGTACATAAAAAATAAAAGTAAAGCGCCCCATAAATAATTTTTTTCTCTAAAAATAGAAAGATCAATATATGGTCTTTTTAAAGTGAGCTGACGTATAACAAAAAGCACGACGGCAAAAACGGTCATTCCAGTGACTGTAATTATTTCTGAACTTTCAAACCAATAATACTGTTGCCCATAAACGCTTAAATACCCTAAACCTATTAAAATAACCGCAAGCAAAATAAAACTGCTCACATCCAACTGAATAAGTGTATGCCTGTGGAAAACTTTTGCGGAAGAAATACACACTAAAACAACCACTACACTCAAAGCAAACATCAACATACAAAGTTTATACACAATATCAAAATTATACTGATCGATCAAATCGGCTGTTATCAGATTATTGAAAGAACTTGTGCATAAAAGCATCCCAAAAAATAAGCTGTAAGCCACTTCTTTAGCTCTGAAAGATTTCATAAAACCTGTCGCTATCGATAAGTAAAGATTAACAGCACTTGCAAAAAGCATTCCCTGAATAAACCGTACTATAAAAACTACCAGTAAAATTTGTGACGAAAATAAAAGATAACAGCAAAGTAATTGAAAAAGTTGAAATTGAATAAAATACTGCTTTGAGGTAAAGTAGCTGTAAAACCTTCTTTCTAAACAATAAAAAGAAGCAAAACCTGCATAGTAAAGAGAAATGGTAAACTGTACGTCATTGGGTTCGATCCCATAATATCCTGCGGCAACATCTTCATTTGCCAATGGCAGAAAAAACATAATCATATTGGGAAGCAACAGAGCAAACAAAATTATTTTTGCTACCCAGCCGGGAACCCATTTTCTAAATAAACCCATTTCTTTTTATTTGTGATGTGGAACTGTAACAGTTACGTTCATTCCGGAAAGTAATTTGGAACGCTATTCATTATTTACACCCAGAATTTCAATTTTTACAGGTATTCTCTGTACAATTTTCACGAAGTTTCCGGTTGCATTATCAGGCGGAAGCAAAGAAAAACTTGAACCTGTAGCTGGAGAAAATGCAAGAATCTTTCCCTTAAATTTTTGATCAGGATAAGCATCTGCTGTGATGTAAACCGAATCTCCTACAGAAAAATGAGCAATCTGAGTTTCTTTGAAATTAGCCATAATCCACTTTGGTGTTTCGTCATTTACGATATAGCAAAGATGGTCTCCAACATCAATCATCTGTCCTTTTTCAATCTTACGTTTTCCCAGTCTACCTTTATAAGGAGCTGTAATTACGGTGTAGCTTACATCAAGATTTCGGCGTTGTTTTACTTCGTGCAACCTGCTTTTTTCTGCACCAATACCGTCTATAAACAAAAACGAGAAAATATTTTGATATATTTGGGGCTTGCAATGAACCTGGAATCTTTGCTTAAATCTTCTTTCGGAATAGTGAAAGCTCCGATGTTTAACAAGGTAAAATCCCCGATGAAGTTATTTAAAGGATATATATGAAATCATACGAAAATTTAAAGGAAACCCTTGCATTTTATGGGGTTAATTGCAACGAGCCTTATTATATTTCCTCAGGTAATTCAATTCTTAAATTCCCAAAGAAATCATTCCGGATAGATTTTTATGCATTTTGTATCTGTCTTGCCGGTAATATTGAACTTGAAATAGATAACAATACATATAATATCAATCAGAATGGCTTCCTCATTTCCGCACCTTCTACTATCATAAAATTTAAAAAAGTAAGCAAGGATTTCAGGATGAAGCTGCTATTTTTTTCAAAAGACTTTCTGCTTAAAAATATTGCCAACCCCTTCATTATTGACAAGATGAATCTGTTTCGGTACGGCTCGTACAATATTCTGGAAGCCGACATACAACAAGCGGTTCCATTGTATGCGTTTTTTGGACTATCTGAAAATAAAAACTTCCATAAAAGGTAAATTTACAGAAGAGATAATTCGCACGATTATCTTTAATCTTTTGCTGGAAATTGCGGAGATAGTTAGTTTAGAAGGAGGCGATTCGAAAGAGAAGAAAAAGAAGAAAAAGGAATTGTTTTTGAAGTTTGATGAATTGGTAAAGGAAAATATTCTGCTTTATAAAGATGTCGGTTTTTATGCAAAACAGCTGTGCATATCTGACAAATACCTGATAGAAGTGGTAAAGAAAGCCACCGGCAAAACACCTCATCAAATCATCGATGAAGCGCTGCTGAAAGAAGCGTATGTTATGCTTGGCAATCCTGGATACAGTATTACCCATATTGCAGATCTGCTTCAATTCAGTTCCGTTTCAGCTTTCGGTAGGTTTTTCAAAAAATATGCTTCCATTTCTCCTACCGAATATCGTAGACAGTAGAATATCTCCTAACCCGAATTTCAGAACGACATAACTGAATTTCGGGTTGAAAAAGAATTTGAGTATATACGTAACTTTGTTAAAGAACAAGTATGTAAGAATAGATTTCAAAAACGTTTTCTATTAGCATAACAAAAACATTCTTAAAAAGGAAATTATGTATTACAGCAATGGAAATTATGAAGCATTTGCAAATCCCAAAAAACCCGCAAATGTAGACCAAAAATCAGCGTATCTGATTGGTTCAGGATTGGCATCTCTTTCTGCTGCGGCTTTTATGATCCGCGACGGGCAGATGAACGGCAGTAAGATTCATATTTTAGAAGAACTGGCACTTCCAGGCGGCAGTATGGACGGTATCCTGGATGAACAAAAGGGATATATCATTCGCGGCGGCCGAGAGATGGAAGTCCATTTCGAAACCTTGTGGGATCTTTTTCGCAGTATCCCTTCCCTTGATACCGAAGGAGCATCTGTACTGGACGAATTTTACTGGCTGAACAAAGAAGACCCTTCCTTCTCTCATACAAGGGTGATCGTCCATAAAGGAGAACGTCTCTCTACCGATGGACTGCTTACCTTGACACCAAAAGCCATACAGGAATTAATAAAACTGGTTTTGATTCCCGAAGAAAAATTGCAGGATTTGCAGATAGACCAGGTATTCACCGAAGATTTCTTCAATTCCAACTTTTGGTTATACTGGGCAACGATGTTCGCTTTTGAACCCTGGGCCAGTGCATTGGAGATGCGCCGCTATGTGTTGCGTTTCATACCTCACGTAGGCAAAATTGCCGATATGTCTTCGCTTCGTTTTACCAAGTACAACCAGTATGAGTCGTTGATTCTACCGCTTGTCAATTATCTTAAAGAGCAGGGGGTTGATTTTCAATACAATACCCAGGTTCAAAATATTATAGTTGATACAAAAGACCATAAGAAAGTAGCACAGCGTATAGAATTGATTCAGGACGGTCAAGAAAAGCAAATCCAATTAACAGAAAATGATTTGATATTTGTAACGAATGGCTCCATCACGGAAAGCACCACTTATGGCGATAACAATACGCCGGCTCCCGTAACGTCAGATATCGGTGGCAGCTGGAAGCTTTGGAAAAAGCTGGCACTACAAGATGCCAGTTTCGGAAAACCAGAGAAATTCTGCGAAAATATTCCAGAAGCCAACTGGGTCATTTCCGGAACCATTACGTTGACGGACGATAAAGTATTGCCTTATATTGAAAAAATCACGAAAAAAAGACCCGAAGAGTGGCAGTATTGTAACCAGCGGGCCTGTAACCATCAAAGATTCCAGTTGGTTATATGGTTTTTCTATCAGCCGCCAGCCCCACTTTAAAAAACAGAGAGACAATGAGGTGATTGTTTGGGTATATGGATTGTTCTCCGATAAGCCCGGTGATTATGTCAAGAAAAAAATAACCGAATGTTCCGGAGCCGAATTATGCGAGGAGTTACTATATCATATCGGTGTTCCCGAAAGTGAAATCGCAGCTATTGCCCAAAATTCGGCTAATACCATCCCTTGTCGTATGCCCTATATTACTTCTTATTTTATGCCTCGTGCATTGGGCGACCGTCCTTTGGTCGTTCCGGAAGGTTCGGTCAACCTCGCGTTTATCGGCAATTTTGCTGAGACTGAAAAAGATACGGTATTTACGACAGAATATTCCGTACGTACAGCAATGGAAGCGGTTTATACGTTGTTAGAGGTAGACCGGGGCGTTCCTGAAGTTTTTGCTTCCTCTTTCGACATCAGGGTTCTATTAGAATCCATTTATTTTCTGAATGATAAAAAGAACCTCAAAGAACTGGATCTTCCTTGGCTTTTATCCATTGTAGAAAAATACGGGCTTAAAAAAATTGAAGGAACATACGCTGAAGAAATATTGCGTGAAGCAAAGCTTTTGTAACCAACCAATTCCGGCAACCGAATACAATAATTTTTCAACCGGCTGCCGGTTTTCAATTTTTATATAATTATAAAATACAACTAGGAAATACTTGTTGTTGATCTAAAATTCTTCAAAATATGAGCACAAACAATTCAGAAAAACACGCCTATTTCGTCGGAGGCGGATTAGCCAGCCTGGCAGGAGCCGTTTATCTATTGGAAGACGGTGGATTCAAAGGAGAAAACATCCACATTATAGAAGCCTTGCCCATTTTGGGTGGAAGCAACGATGGGGCAGGCAGCAAGGAAAAAGGCTTCATCTGCCGTGGCGGAAGGATGCTAAACGAAGAAACTTACGAGAATTTCTGGGACTTACCAGCCGAATTCCCTCTCTGGAAGTTCCCAATATTTCCGTAAAGGATGAAATATTGGCTTTTGACCACGCCAATCCTACGAATGCCCAAGCCCGTCTGATTGATAAGGACGGTAATAGATTGCCCGTTACCGATATGCAGTTCGATACCAAGGATCGTATGAAAATGGTAAAGCTGTTTTTTACCGATGAAGATGAACTGGATAATGTAACGATCCGCGATTGGTTCGATGACCATTTCTTCACCACCAATTTCTGGTATATGTGGCAGACCACCTTCGCCTGGCAGGAATGGAGCAGCATCTTCGAATTTCAACGCTATATGAAAAGGATGCTGTTGGAATTTTCCCGTATAAATACATTGGAAGGCGTGACCAGAACGCCCTATAACCAATATGAATCGGTCATTTTACCCATCAAAAAATACCTGGATAAATACAATGTGGACTTTTCACTTCGTAAAACGGTTACAGACCTTCATTTTAAGGACAACGATAACATCACCGTTTCTGAAGTAGAATGTGTCAATGCTGAAGGAAATACGGAAATAATTGCCGTAAACGAAGATGATTTGGTCTTCTTTACGAATGGATGTATCACCGATAATTCCAACAATGGCGATTATAAAACGCCTGCCAGATATTTACCCGGCAATCCGCCAAGTTTTGCCTTATGGCGCAAAATAGCAGATAAGAAACCGGGAAGATTGGGCAATCCCGATCCGTTCTTTACCAAACCGGACGAAACCAAATGGTATTCTTTCACGCCAACCTTTAAGGGCAACAAGATGCTGAAGCTCATTGAGGAATATTCCGGAAATAAACCAGGAAGCGGAGCCCTGATGACTTTCAAGGACTCTTCGTGGCGGATGTCCATCGTTGTGGCGGCACAACCGCATTTCAAGGCACAAGGTGATGATACCACCATACTTTGGGGTTATGGATTATACCCTGATGCTATCGGCGATTTTGTCAAAAAACCGATGATAGACTGTACAGGCGAAGAATTGCTCACTGAATTAATTCACCACCTGCATTTTGAGCAGCACGAAGCCAAAATCAAGGAAAGCGTCATCAACGTTATCCCTTGTATGATGCCTTATATCGATGCCCTTTTCCAGCCAAGAGCCAAGACCGATCGCCCTGCCGTGGTACCTGAAGGTTCTACCAATCTCGCCCTGATCAGCCAGTTTGTGGAAATACCGGAAGATATGGTGTTTACCGAAGAGTATTCCGTTCGCGCGGCAAGGTCAGCCGTATATACATTGCTTGGATTGGACAAAAAAGTAGCACCTGTAACCGAATACTGGAAACGACCTGATGTATTGGCCAAAGCCATTCATACTTCGTACAGATCATAAAAACAAAAAGATTATGAATTTTAAAAATGTAACAGTCGCCGGAAGTGGCGTATTAGGATATCAGATTGCTTTTCAAACCGCATTTCACGGATTCAATGTAACCATGTACGACATTAATGATGAAGTTTTGGAAAAAGCAAAAACTAAGTTCCAAATCCTGAGCGAAGCCTTTAAAAAAGATTTAGGGGCTACGCAGGAACAATTAGATGCTACCAAAAGCCGGTTGTCTTACCATTCGGATTTGGCGGAAGCAGTAAAGGATGCCGACCTGTTGATAGAAGCAGTAACGGAAAATCCGCAGATTAAAATTGACTTCTACCAGGAACTAGCTAAGGTAGCACCTGAAAAAACGGTCTTTGCGACCAACTCGTCTACACTCTTGCCAAGTCAATTTGCCGAGTTTACTGGAAGACCGGAAAAATTTGTTGCCCTGCATTTTGCGAATGAAATCTGGAAACACAATACCGGAGAAGTGATGAGGCACCCGGGCACTTCGGATGAGGTTTTTGAAAGCCTTCTCGCATTCGCAAAAGAGATTGGGATGGTACCGTTGGCTATTCATAAAGAGCAGCCGGGGTATATTGTCAATTCCCTATTGGTACCTTTATTAGGAGCTGGTCTGGGATTGTTGGTAAATGGTATCGCAGACGTGGAAACCATAGACAAAACCTGGATGGTGGCTACCGGAGCACCGGTGGGACCGTTTGGGATATTGGATGTAGTTGGGGTTACTACTGCTTACAACATCAACAAAATGGCAGCTGAAGCTACAAAAGACCCCGTTAAGCAAAAAGTGGTGGAATACCTGAAAGAAAATTTCATCGACAAGGGTAAACTGGGGGTTGCAACCGGCGAAGGATTTTATACATATCCTGATCCGGCTTATAAGGACAAAGACTTTTTGAAGTAATTAAATGCTCAGTTAGATTTTAACATTCAATAAATGGATTTATGTTTTAATTCGAATTAATAGACCTGCAAATATGGCAATTACAAATACTATAAAGAATTTTTTATCAGAAACCGGGAACATTGCTCACTTTACTGGTCGTTATTTATCTTTAGGTATAAGTCCTCCCTATGAGATAAAGGAGTTTCTGACCCAATGTTATATAATAGGATATAGGTCATTGGGTTTGCTGTCACTCACAGGGTTTATTATTGGTCTGGTATTGACTATGCAGCTTAGGCCATCTTTGGTAAGCTATGGAGTAGAATCGCAATTGCCCGCTATGGTGGGCATTGCTATTATACGGGAAATTGGCCCCGTGATAGCAGCATTGATCTTTGCCGGGAAAATATCAAGCAGCATAGGTGCGGAAATCGGTTCTATGAAGGTAACAGAACAAATAGACGCAATGGAGGTCAGCGGTGCCAACCCTTTTAGGTACCTTGTGGCCACCCGAGTTTTGGCAACTACCTTCATGCTTCCAATTTTGATAATACTGGCTGACGGTATTTCTTTACTGGGAGCCTGGATAGGAGTAAACATCAACTCAACTACCAGTTTGACATTATTTTTCACCCAGGTATTTAATTCTTTGGACTTCAGTGATATTATCCCGGCGTTTTATAAAGACCTTTTTCTTTGGCTTTGCAGTAGGAATTGTCGGATCCTATAAAGGATATACCGCAGAAAAAGGAACCAGGGGTGTGGGTAATGCGGCTAATTCTGCTGTTGTTCTCTCTTCAGTTTTGATTTTTTTAATCGATCTGTTAGCTGTGCAGATCACCGGAATGCTCGGTTTTAATTAATAAATTATGGAGATAACGAGTAAAAAGGAATTGAAACAAAAAGATCCCAGTATTATTATTGAGCACCTTTATAAAAGTTTTGGTAATAATATAATCTTGGATGATTTCAGTCTCACCGTAGGAAGAGAGGAAAACGTAGTGGTGTTGGGAAAATCAGGTTCCGGAAAATCAGTCCTGATAAAATGCATCATAGGACTCCTTAAACCTGAAAAAGGAAGAATAATAGTCGCAGGCGAGGATATTACCAAACTAAGTTATGAAGCTTTGGATAAGATCCGTTCAAAAATAGGCTTTCTCTTCCAGGGTAATGCAATTTACGACTCTATGACCATTCGTGAAAATTTAGAATTTCCGTTGCGCAGGCGCTGGTTCAAACTAACACAGGCACAGATAGATGTCAATGTAAAAGAAGCATTGGAAAATGTAAATCTTTCACATACCATGGATATGATGCCTTCAGAATTGTCGGGAGGGATGCTCAAAAGAATCGCATTGGCCAGGACGATGATCCTAAAGCCTGAGATTATACTCTATGATGAGCCTACCACAGGGCTTGACCCAATTACTGCAAGAGAAATAGACGATTTGATTATAAGTTTGCAGAAAAAATACCATACCTCTTCAATCATTATTTCTCACGATATGAACTGCGTAAGAAAGACGGCAGACCGGGTTGCTTTACTGCTGGACGGAAAATGCTATGCACAAGGTACCTATAGCGAATTTGAGACATCAACTGATTCGAATATAAAACAGTTTTTTGAATAAATATGAAGGAAAATAATATTAAACTAGGAATATTTGTAATTGCAGGATTTGCGTTGCTCATGGCCGCCCTTTTCTATGTCAGCAAAGGCAGCTCTATCTTTACAAGAAAATTTACACTCAAGGCAAAATTTGAAAATGCCCAAGGACTCAAGGAAGGAAGCAATGTACTCTTTGCCGGACTTCAGGCCGGTACAGTGAAATCTATCCTCCTTAACTCAAGCACTATCGAAGTGACAATGCTTATCGACAAAGAAGTAGCCAGGCATGTTGATAATAATGCAACGGTTTACATCGGAACAGAGGGAGTCATAGGTAATTCTATAGTGAATATTGTACCTTCAGAGCAAAAAGGACTCCAGGCAAAAGATGGTGATTATCTCAAGGTTCAGAAAAAAGCAGGTATCGATGAAATGCTAAATACTTTATCCAAGTCTAATCAGAATATTATGGATATTTCAGGATTGCTCAAAAAAACAGCATTACGGATTAATGATAGCGAGATATTGAATCTAATTGATGATAAAGAGTCTTCAAAGAATTTAAAGATGTCTATGGAAAAAAATCTACCATAGCACTGCAAACATAGAAACCGCAACCTCACAATTAAATGATATGATATCGGCCGCCAAACAAGGCAAGGGTGCAGCAGGGCTCCTGCTTGCTGACAAAGATTTTGAAAATCAAATCCGTCATAGCTTCAATAATATTGATAATGCCAGCAAGAATTTAACTGCAATTACCGAAAATATTCAAGATTTCAGCGAGACACTTAACAATGGTAAAGGACCGATAAATGCACTATTGAAGGATTCTGTTTTGACAGGAAAAATAAACACGAGCTTAGATAATGTGAAGAAAGGAACCGAAGGCTTCAACCAAAACATGGAAGCCCTGAAGCACAATTTCCTGTTCAGAGGCTATTATCGCAAACAAGAAAAAAAAGAAAAACAGAACAAATAATACGAGTATCCATTTGATCTTTTTTATAACCATATTTCAATTGTAAATGTCTTTTAATAAAATCCTAAATTACAAATAATGCTCCCTGAAGCCTCTCACGATTCTTAGGGAGCATTATTTGTACAGAAATCTATAGAAGCCAAGTGTTCCGCCCGTAAGAGCGTTTTTTTATCGTTTTTAATTGATGAAGTGGTGTAAGCCCATCTTTTTACTCAATGATTCATACGAGGCTGAATAATTTCCGAAGAAGAAATACTGCTTCTTCCATTAGTCCTATCAGTTATCCGGACTTTAGTTTGCGCGTAAGAATTTTCTCCTTGTAAAAAACTTAACTACTTCATTTGCTAAAAGAGGTAACACTCCGAGTGCCAAAACCACCAGCCACTCATCCATTCCTATCATCTGCAGCTTAAAAGCCTGTCTCAGAAAAGGCGTATATATGACGAGTACTTGTAATCCTAAACCCAATATAACAGACCCGAGCAGATATTGATTAGAAAAAAATCCAACCTTGAAAATAGATTTAAATTCGTGCCGGAAGCTAAAAGAATAAAACAGCTGGGAAAGGATGAGTGTCAAAAAAGCCAATGTGCGTGTGTATTCGTGTACATTTTCCGGAATGCTGTTCGCAAAGGGGCTATAACCTTTGGTATAATAGCCTAACAGAAAAGCTGCGATAGTAAGAACACCAATGAGAATCCCTGCCGTTACCACTCTTCTTCCTGATCCGTGAGAAAAGAAATTTTCGTTGCGTGTCCGGGGTTTTTCTTTCATCACGTCTTTATCTCCCGGATCCATCCCCAAAGCCACGGCAGGCAGTGTATCTGTAATTAAATTGATCCACAAAAGCTGCGTAGCAATTAGCGGAACGGGAAGTCCTGCTATAATGGAAACAAACATCGCAATCACTTCTCCTACGTTACAGGAAAGCAGAAAAATAACTGATTTTTTGATGTTTTTATAAATATTCCGTCCCTGCTCGATAGCACTGATGATCGTTGAAAAATTATCATCTGCCAAAATCATATCGGCGGCATTCTTGGCCACATCTGTCCCTTGTATTCCCATTGCTACTCCAATATCGGCGACATTGAGTGACGGCGCATCATTGACTCCGTCTCCGGTCATCGAAACAATATTTCCATTGGCCTTAAAAGCCTTTATGATGTTTACTTTTTGTTCGGGAGAAACTCTTGCAAATACTTTATATTCATTGATATGAAGTTCCAGTTCACTTTGTGACATTCCTCTGCACTCGTCCCTGCCAAAATATAGGAACCGTCCCTGTTCAGGATAGCACTTGTCAATCGTTCTTCCTTCTTCTTATCCTTGCCTTCAACATACTTCCTCCAAACCTCTTTACCATTCTTATCGATGTACAACATCCAAAACGTCTCATCATTCTTCTCAACCTTGCCTTCTGACTGTGTAAATCCACCAATTAAAAACCCTTTTGTTGTTTCCTGATTTTTACTTGTGGTTTCTTTGATAGTGTTTATGGACATCAATACATCCCTGTTATTGAAGTTATAGGACTGCTGCCACTGTTCATTTCCATCTCCATCCAATGACAATACCCAAAGGTCTGTGCCTTCCTCCAACTTCGCTCTTTTATTACCTGAAGTTTGAGATCTACTTTCTCCTCCAATGATGTAACCTGAATCGGTTAAAGCCATTGTCCGGATATGATCATCTTCACTGCCTCCAAAGTTCTTCTCCCATTGTACATTGCCATTCTTGTCCAGCTTTACGATCCAATAGTCCCCTTCACCATAATTGCCAAAAGATTTTCCATAGAAATTAATATCATAGGATTCTGAATTTTGTTTATTTGAATTCGATTCAGCAGTATTGGTTGGATTTTTTGAGGAAGATTCAGAATTACTGTTTTGTGTTAGTGATGTATTCAGATCTTTAGAATTGATCCTTGATTTTGATGGACCTTCGTAAATATTGCTTCTGGAGTAAATACCTAAAAGAGCACCGCCGTCTTTCGTAGGAATCACTTTTTCAACTTCATCCAGGCCTTTGCCGCCCAAAATAAGCTGACTGATAATATTACCTGTTTTATCCAATTTAGTGACAAAAACATCCTTAGAACCATATCCTAATTTGGGATGATTGGTTGAGCCTGCAACAACAAATCCTTCATCAGTGGTCTGGGTAACGGTTCTGGCTTCTTCACTGTATCTTGTGCCGATGGTTTTCTGCCATTCTTCCTCTCCATTTTCATCAATCTTGATAATCCAGATATCGGATGAACCGTTGGATCTGTCTTTCTTATCCAACGCTAAAGAAGAATACGAAGTCCCTACTAAAAGGAATCCCCCCTCACGAGTAGAGACAGTGGAACTGAGATAGTCGTGCTGATTACCTGAAAAATATTTCTCCCAAACTTTTTGACCTTGCTGATCAAGTTTAAGAATATGATAATCGTAACCTTTGTTTTGATTGTTGCCTGTTAAACTTTGATTGTTTTGAATGGATGATCCGGAAACCAGATACTGGCCGTCTACCGTAACCGCCAAACCGGAAAGGAAATCCTGGGTATCTGATTCAATATTCTTTTGCCAAGCGACCTTCTGCGAAAAAATTACAGCAGATCCTAGCACCAGTAGCGTGGTATAAATCTTTTTCATAATTGAGTTTTCTTTTTGGTTATACTTTAAAAATTTTAAACAGGTAGAGACTAAACAGATAATATCGAATCACTTTTGCGTTCGTATTTTATTGTTTTGTAAGATTTTAATGCTGCCTAACAGTATCTCCCTGCAAGCAATTCGAAAAATATTGGGAAAGGTGAATTCCATATGGAATTCATTTGTTTGAATAATCGTTTGAGAAATCATCATTACGTAGTTTTTTTAAAAATGGAGAAGCAATACCTTTTTCCTACATTTTAAAAACTACAACATCAGATATTTAATGCCTATCGTTTTGCAAATGTATATATTTTTTAAATAACTCACTATAAAGTGAAGTATTTTTTAAAAATTCTAAAAAAACACACCTAAACTCAGCTGCTTTCATGTTACATTGCAAGTAGTTTTATGAATATGAACGAAGTGTAAACTGTAGATATCGCTACTGATCGTAATAAAATGAACAAAAAATGTCCTCCAATAAACACGGACTATAAACACTTAAAAAGAACGAATTGAAACTTACAAAAAAAATATATTTATAAATGATTTATAAGCCGTATGTACAGAGTAGTACTTTTTCTATGATGGTAGAATATTAATCTTTAAAATCATTTGATCAAGCTTTGTTTATTATATATTCAATAAACCAGTTTGGGAAATTTGATTCATCAATATTAATCGTTAGCTCCCCACTGTCAGTCTCAGCGATCATAAGCATTTCATCTGAGTTGTCAAATAAATAAGCACGATCCACAAGCTTTAAAGCCGGATAAAGATTTTGAAGAGTATTTTTATATCTTGTTACTATTTTATCTGGATCTACCTTGTGTCCGCCTTTTTGAACTCTGTCATTAACTCTTGAAACATTCAAGGTAGCTTTATCCAAACACACGAAGTATAAATAGACTTTATAACCTTTTTTTTTTTGCTTCTATAATTTCATCGAGTTTTGAAGAGTGACTCATTACAGTTTCAAAAGAATAGGAAATACCTTTTTTAAGAAGATTTTCTCTTATAAAAGTAGTAATTAAAGCTGCTTCGTAACTATGAGCATCTCGAGATTTATCTACAATGATATTTTCTTTTATTTCTATATCAATCTTATGTCCTGATTTTTGAGATTTTTCTAGAAGAGTCTTTGCATTTTCAGTCTGATAGAAATTCAGGAGGTCATTTTGAGTAAGGTCAAGACCATATGGTAATAAATCAAGAAATCCTTTTTCAAGGATTTCTTTTTCTACAACGTCAGAATTAATAAAAATTCCAGGTTTGTAATTTCGCTGAAAAGTTTCAAATAAAGTAGATTTTCCTGAACCATTAGGTCCAGCAAAAATTCTCAATCTTTTTATTTTAGACATATTTTACTTCCTTTAGAAAGTCCAACTTTATCAGCTTTTATTTTTTGGAAAGTACCCAACCTAATCATTTCTCCATTTTTGAATCTGTAAATATTTCCGTCCTTAATGATTTCGAAAGGAATATCTAAAGCAATGGAAGATCTTTTAGCATTGTGTGATGCTGTTCTAGCAAAATATGCAAGTTGATTTCTTACACTCGTTTTACGAGCAATTCGCATATTACGTCTTAAGTTACTTCTACTTTTGCTCATTGTTACCTATTTAATTGCTAAAATACAAAAAATATTCCCCATTTAATGTTTGAATATTTTATATTTTAAATTCTAAAAAGATTTTGAACTCAAAAAAATAAATAGGGTTGAAATTGCTATTGTCCAGCGTTATTTATTTTTCTGATGTTGATCCTACAACTATAGACTTCATCATATAAAGTGACCTATGTCCTTTATTTTAAATGGTAACGTATATACCGTTCAGAATCTAAAGAATTGTTTATTAATGGTAGTTTGCATAATTAAAGTAGTACAAAATTGGCACATCGATATGGAAGTTAACACTCCGGCAGCAATTCCCAATGGGTTTTCATTCATCATCTAAGTCTTCTACTGACCTTTAGCAATTAAGCCTCATCTTTCGTATTCTTTACCAAGCCAATACCGGCAAAAAAGAATAATAAGCCTAGAACACCAACGACACCTAAGCTAGTATAAGCCTGGCTTTTATTGATAAGCTCATACCCCGTGTATATTAAACCAATTATTCCTAGAACAGTAAGGATGGTTCCGAAAATTCTTTTAACGTTCATAACTGTTTATTTTTTGGGTTAGTAAATGCTTGAACAAGAAATCTTATTGATAATACTTATTAACGATCTCCTTTAAATCGATGCCTTTTCCCAGTACCGGCTTAAAAATATCCCCTTCACTCTGCATTCTTTCGATAGCGTTCAAAATATGAAAATCGCTTATTTTTAAACCTTGCTTCACTTCATCCCAATGTAGAGGCATAGAAACGGTAGCTCCGGGCTTCGGTCGGACAGAGTACGCAGCGGCAATGGTGGCGTGGAGCCTGTTCTGTAGAAAATCCAGATACATTTTGCCTTTACGGTCTTTGATAGCCCGTTCAATGCTCGTAAATTTCGGAAGCTCCTTATGGACCAGCGTAACGATCACACGGGCGAATTCCTTGGACTGCTCATACGTATATTTTCCACCAAGCGGAATATAGATGTGTAGTCCTGTTGAACCGCTGGATTTGCAGTAACAGGGTATCTCCATATCATCAAGAATACTTTTGGTGACCTGTGCCGCTTCAATGACCTGATCGAATGAATTTTGATCGGGGTCAAGATCAATAATACAGAACGATGGATGTTCCGGTTTTTTAACCGTACTGCTCCACGGGTTCATTTCAATACAGCCGAGATTCGCCATATACAGCAATGTCGCTTCATCCTTGCCCACAAGATAGTGGCGGTCTTTATCATCTGCATCGCTATGGTAAAGGTAGGTTTCCGCCCAATCCGGTGCCGTATCGGTCACATTCTTGAAGTAAAACCCTTCTCCTTCGATTCCATTGGGAAAACGGTTCATGCTCTGCGGACGGTCTTTTAGGTATGGCAATATAAAAGGAGCAGCCTGGTAATAGTAATTGATGAGGTCCCTTTTCGTGATGCCTTCCTTGGGCCAGAATACTTTGTCAAGATTGGTGAACTTTAATTCATGCCTGTTTATCTTTCTGACCTGTGTTTTATCTTTTGGATTTAACAGGGTTTTCCGCTGCCCTTTTGCACGTGGCGTAACGATGCGGTCCACCCCTTCGTCAACCATAGTTTCTGTCGGTGCTTCCTCTTCCAGGACAACTTTCTTGGCGCTTTTATCCTCTCGCATCCCGTCAAAAGAAGGATGCCGCATGATCCCGTCACTGGTCAGCTCTGTAAAGCTTACTTCACAGACAAGCTCGGGTTTAAGCCAGGTGACCGTGGCATGGGGTGGATTCGGCCGGAAGCGCGAGGGTTTATTAACGTCCGGTTCCTCGGAGAAAGGGGCTTTAGCAATGACAAGCGGTCTGAAGAGTTCCATCATTTCCTTCTGCGTCTTATCGTTGAAACCTGTACCTACCTTACCGGTATAGATCAGTTTCTTCCCTTCATAAACGCCTACCAGAAGACTGCTGAATAATTTACTGGAATCATCGTTGAGCGTATATCCTCCGATCACAACTTCCTGCCGTTTGTTGGCTTTGATCTTTAACCAGGCTTTTGACCGGTTATGCACATGGTATATGCTGTCCTTGCGCTTGGCCATAATTCCTTCAAGTCCCAGTTTTTTCGCTTCTTCCAGAAAATGTATGCCGGAAGTTTCAAAATGTTCACTGACCAGGATGCTGTTACTTTTTGGAAGGATTTCATTTAAAATTGCCTTTCGTTCCAGCAAGCTGAGTTCCTTGAGATCCTGTCTGTTATACCAAAGAATGTCAAAAACATAGTAGACCAGATCGCCGTCTGCTTCACTCCGCCAGTTCTGAAGGGAGCCGAAATTGGCTGTACCACTTTCTCCCAATACTACCACTTCCCCATCAAGTATGGCGTCTAGCTTAAGCGCTTTCAGTGCATCGTATATCGGATAGAATTTTTCATTGAAGCTTTTATCGTTACGGGATTTCAGTTCCACTTCGCCATTATTCATAAAAGCGACTGCTCTGTACCCGTCCCATTTGACTTCATAAACCCATCCTTCATCGTCAAAAGGTTTATCGACCAGCGTTGCCAGCATCGGCTCAATATGGGTATAAAACCTTTGCTTCGGCGCATTCTTTAGCAGTGGCTGTATGTTGGATCTCTTTTGTGGAGTATCTGTTGGAACAGCTTCCAGCTGGTCATTGATCAGTTCTGCTGCTTTCTTTTTTGTTGAACGTTTATCTTTGACGGTGCTGTCTTTCTTGATGATATTTTCACCGTATATTTTATCGGGAGACTTTTCCATCTGCGGTATGGTTTTACCCGAGATCACGGATTTGTCTTTTTTCGTAATGTCCTTTTCACTGGCGTATTTATCATCAAGCTTCATCAGAAGCCAGCCGTTATCGCCTCTGCCATGAGCCTTCACCAGCGCAAATTCTCCTTTAAGTTTTTGCCCATTGAGCCTGAATTTAAGTTTGCCCGAATAAAGCTGGTGCAGGAGTTCTTTTTCCTGTTTGGCTATATCCTTGAACACCCCTTCTGCCGGTTCGTAGGTTCCTTCGTCCCAGACGATCACGGTACCGCCGCCATATTGGCCTTTCGGGATCACTCCTTCAAAACTCCGGTAATCACAGGGATGGTCTTCGACCATCATCGCCAGGCGTTTGACACCTGGATCCATCGAAGGCCCCTTCGGTATCGCCCAGCTTTTGAGCACGCCATCCATCTCCAGACGGAAATCATAATGCAGATGGGAAGCATCATGCTTCTGGACCACAAAACGTAATTCAGTTCCACTTGGTTTTCCACCAAAAGGCTCCGGGGTCTTCTCCTCAGAGCGCTTCTCGCGATATTTAGAAAGTCCCATAGCTGTAATATTAGTAGGTTAGTTGAATACTGGAGGCCGGAAGCTTTATTTGCCGTGTCTTTTCTGCAGATATTCAGTCAGCACCTTTCTGTCGTTTGACCCCGTGGCACGTATCGCCCCGGTAACAGCCTGAGAGCTTACGCCCAACTTATCTTTAAAATACTGGATTTCATAATTTTCTGATCCGCTTACTTTATTTCTGTCGGATTTCCCTTTTTTTGATTTGTTGTCTGCCATGATCTGATGTTTTAATAATTAATATTTTGGTAATCAGAAAAATGCAAATACTAAGCCGTCACAGTCTCATGACAAAATTCATATGCAGGTTTTTTCTTGTTAATTAAAATAATTCTGAGCACCTGCGATAACCTCGATGATATTACAGCGCCATCATCCAACGCCGAGAATCCAAAGTGAAAAAACCACCACTTGAATAAATGGTGGCTAAATTCTTTAGGGATACTAAAAACCAATTTAATAAAGCTTATTGCCACATAGATAAAACTGCAATAAGATCAATGATAAACTGACAATTTATTAGTCTGACTTTGATAATTTAATCGCATCTAAAGTTGCTTGTTGCCATAGTCCAAAAATTTCTTTAAGTTGATGAAACTCATTTTTTTGAAGTAAGTCCAAAACCTGCTCTATTCGTTCTAGTTCTTTTTGTTTCCACATTGGACCATTTTTAAGTTCCTTAAACGGAACCTTTTTTAGTTCTTTTATAGCTGCTTCATTTTCATGAATGAGAATATAGCTATAAGATAGACTTTGGTATTTGAATAAATTATCCAGATTTTTAAAATTGCTATTTATATAGCTGATAATATCAGGAACACTATTTGGCGCTTTTAAAAAAAATGGTTCTAAACTTATTTGTAAATCTGAAATATTATTTTTATTCCAAATTCCCCCGACTCTTTGCCCTAGTGTAAAAACAAAGGTTGTAAATTCAATAAATAAAGGTTGAACAAAATACTGCACATAAAAACTATCTTTATCAATAGAATTATCTACAAAAAAGCCAACAAGATAACAAAGGTCATCTTTTTTAACCATTTTATAGGCAAGCGGTCCCTTTTTTATGAAATTTTCAGGAAAATATAAGTTTTTGATTATTGTAGCTCTATCTTTACTATTCATAGTATTTTACTTTAATTTCTGATACTCCTATTAGTTTACCTATATGACTAAATCTACCGGTCCTGCAAAGCGCTGTTCCATTATATTGTGCCTATACATAAAAATAACACAATAAACTTGCTGCTAGGCCCAAGTAGCAGGAAACAATGCAAAAAGGAACAAGAATAACTCTATAAGAGTCGCAATGCGTTTTCAGATATGTTTCTAACTCGTGGTTACGAATATAATAGCAAATGTAACCTTTAGTAAAACTTTTTTCAACTGTTTCACAGGACTTAGTACATATCCTAATAAACCACCACCTGGTAGGTGGTGAGTATCATTATAGTAAGCCTTCTTTTCTAAAAACTGCTCGATAGACTCTTTAAAGGTTTCTTTATCAAAATGTACAAAAGTTCCACAATTTTTTCTTGCTAAAAGCTACTTGCTCTCTTCATCTGTATCGGGTTGAACATTTTTTCCCATTTTAAATAACCGTATGACCTTGATTATTATCTTTCTTAATTTCAAAATTCATAAAGTTCAAACCAATAAAAGTTAATATTCAGCACTAACAACCTTCAAGATTTCATCAGTAATGGCCAGTTCATTATCGTTCGTGTATGGAATAGTTACCATTTCTGAAGTAACTGGAAATAACCCTTGTTCCGGCGGCTCGCGCCTATAGGGAACAATTTCTATAATATCACCTTTTAGATATACCATGCAACTTGTAGAGTCCTTATACAATTTTGGAAAAGATGATTCTTTCATCTCTTTTAACAGCTCCTTAGGGGAAAACCCCGTGTTATATTCCTCATAAGTTATTTCTCTACTTTCCTTTAATGACCTGAAAAGACAGTCACTTACTTCATCCAGACTTGCTAGAATCGGCAATATAAATACTGGACTGCTGTAAACATAGCGACCAACATCTACCTGATAACCAGTTACTATCTTATATTCCTTCTTTTTCTTATAAACTTTACATACTTTCATAACTCAGTATTATTTAACAACTCTAACATTTACTTTAACACCATTATCCTTTCCGTATTTAATAGCCTTGTTAATTTGCTCGATTTGCGATGAAGTAGCTCCCTCAGGAACCCCAACTTCTAGAACACGGCTCTTAATTGCTGATCCTTCTACAGCTTCGCCTCCCCATTCTGCACCTTTAAAGTTTGCTAATTTATTAATATATCCTTTCAGTGTGTTAAAAACCTGGTTATTTTTTGCATAGGATTTCGCAGCCAAATCCAATGTTTTTATACTTGTAGCAACTCCATCGGCAAAAGCATCGATTACTGGGAAATTACTTGACTTAAAAGCACCTTTCAATCCTAATATGGTTTCATAAACAAAACCTCTTTCTAATGGGGCCATTCCCCAAAGACTTCCGCCAGCCTTTTTGAGTAGTGCGCCCGCAACGCCACCTACTTTTCCTAAAGCCATCCCTGTCACTACCATTGCTCCGAACTCCTGCAATGTACCCATATCAATTTCGTGATCAACATCGTAGCGAAGCTTTTCATCGAATCCAGTTCCAAATAGGCGGTTTACATTTCTTCCGACCCAATTATCTGTATTTTTATGATATAAATTGCCATTAATCCTTGTCAGTTCATGATAATCATCATTAGGTTTCACACTGCCCGCATATTGTCCCCAACTTGAGTCACCATCGATGTAAAAACCTCTACTATTCATAAAATAGCTTTGTTTCCCATTTGGATCAATAAACACTATCGGATTCTGATAGCAATAAACGTAAGGATTTAAATTACCATAATTGTAGATCCCTCCATTGTGCTGTCCGTCTCCATAAAACTGAGTTTCCATTACAGGATTGTAGATTGCCAACGGATCAACACCGTACCAGATGCTTGTTCTAGGATCATAGTATCTTGCACCATAATAATAAAGACCAGTTTCGTTGTCAAGCTCTTTTGCATTAAACTTATAAGGATTTACATAGGATGTTGGCTCCTGCTGCTCAACCATAGTTTCACCAAATGGTAAGTTTAAGAAGAATTGCGTTGCTTCACCAACTTCGTTGGTAACAAATGTGGCAGTGCTTAGATGATCTCCATGCAGGTAATAAACTGCATCATTGGTGTTTAATGTATTAAGCGTATTTCTTGAAAATTCTTTTTCTACGTCTTCAGCATTGTAACCTGCTTTTGAAAGAAAGTTTTTAAAGCCATTATCGGCCGCCTCCTTAGGATCAGCAACTTTATTATTTCCGTCAGAAGTTGATTGTTTAGTGGTAGTCGTACTTATAAAAGTAGTACCCACGTCAACTAACCTACTTGCTATACGCTGGTCACCTGCAAAATAATGTTTGGTCAGCATCCCGTCGCCGCTATAAACTACATAAGGGTTAGGATAAACTTTAAAATTATTGAAAATCGAACCATTATTTACCATCTCACCATTTTGATACAGCTCTGTATCATTTTGAACATCAGCCTTAATAGTACGTTCACCCTTGTCATCATAAACATAATACTGAAAAGAACCGATTTCTGGCGTATGTACAGCACGTAACCTATCCTGCTCATCCCAGTACAAGTTTGTAGGGCCAGTCTGAATCGTTGAATGTTCGATTGCATTGCCATTTCCATCATACTTGTAATAATCTTCGGCACCCGTAGGACCATCAACAATTCTTTCTACCATGTGGGTGCCAGAAATGTAACTATATGTATTATCATATGTATTACTATGCTGCACTGCTCCATCCTTCTCATGATACTGTGTTTTTGTTGCGATACCACCACCAACATTATAGGACAATGATGTGTTAAACATGGAAGTAATATTACTTACAATTGGTGTAGGGGGTTGTCCTTCTCTTATGTGAGGCAGTGCATTCCCAGAAGATTTAAGGAGTCTATTAAGGGTATCGTATTCATAATTTAATGTATAATCCCCTCCAAATCCTGGATCTGTAGTCTCACCGGTATTTTCAATTTTCGTAATGTTTCCAGCAAAATCATAAGTATATGTACCATTTAGAATTTTCAAACCGTTAGCATCCTGTAATATATGGTTCTGCAGCCTTCTCATTTTTGAATCATATTCAAATGTGGACGAAGTGTAGTTTCCAAAAGCAATACTTGTACGTTGCTCATACTTATCATATTTAATGGATTTTACGTACTCGTAGTTTGCTTCGTTAGCTATCTTTTTCAGATTTCCACCGAGATCATATTCATAGTATACTACTTCATTAAGGAGTTCTGCACATCACACGACCATATCGTTGCACAAATTATTGCTAATGACCTCTTAGATCAATATTTAATGGACAAGGTGAATACAAAAGATAAAAACGACAGATCATCCATAAGTCAAGTCAGGAAACTAGAATGGACAGCTCCTAAAGTTGCCTTGATTGAATTGCTATATGCGCTTTATCAAACGAAGTGTTTTAACGGCGGTCAGTCAGATCTCTCGGAAATATTTAGGTGGGCAGAGAGTTCATTGAACATTAACTTAGGTAATTACCATAAAACTTTAAGTGAAATTCGGTTACGAAAAGGAGAAAGAACTAAATTTCTATCTTTACTAGACAAGAATTTGAAACATTTTCTTGATGATCTGGATATTTAATGGTGAAAAACCTTTAAAATTTTTCTCATACTGTGAAAAAATAGCAAACAAATGCTTAAAGCAGATCAATTATTAAGCCTATAAAGCTATTTCTGATTTTCCATTATAACAAAAGCCTGTCCTACAAATGGCTACAAAGAAATCTTTCGGTAGTAACGAAAAACTACCGAAAGATTTCTTTTCTGATTTGCAAATTTTGTCAAGTGATTAAAATTCGAACTATGGAAATATCTATTGTAACCAAAGAAGACCTTAAGCAGTTGAAAAAAGAACTGTTGGAAGAGATTAAGCACTTGCTGGAAAATAGCATGCCTATACAAAAACAATGGCTTCGCAGCTCTGAGGTAAGAAAAGTACTGAATATATCGTCCGGTACCTTACAAACTCTACGAATTAATGGTACTTTAACATATAGCAAGATAGGGGGCTCTCTGTTTTACAGCTACAAAGACATTCAAAAACTACTCGAACAGGTTACCAGCCATTAAGGATGATAACGAATTTTGTGCTGATTCATCCGCATTACTTGATGGAAGAGATTGGTCATTTATAGAGATTGACGAGGAAACTATTGAAAAATTATCCGTACCTGAAAATAGGTTGACTTCCCATACAGTCCAATTAGTAAAGAACGGCTATGGCTATTATCAGGTGTATGGCAAACATACTGGCGAAGAATTTTGGACTTCCGAAATACCACTTTTTGAACTTGTAAAATAAATCACTAAACAAAATAGATATGCAGACTAATTTTTTTAGACAGTTAGCCAAATTAAATCTGGTGGGAGATTTAAAATTAATTTTCCGACAAGCAGAAGGTAGCGGTTTTGTACTGACTGTACTACTCAACAACGAACGATGTGGTGACAAAGCGAAAAATCTTATTCTGCCATTCAACCTGAACGGTATGGCAGAAGAACTTGACAACGGTTTTTTTGAAAAAATCTCAACACCATTACAGACCGCTTCCGGTTTAATGGTCAATATGGAAGCGTTTATGAAAAGCCTCGAAGAAGCCCAAAAGAAATCCGTGATGGAAAAAGACAAGGCGGACAAGGAGAAAAAACAAAAGGAAGCAAAAGAAAAAAAATACAAAGATGCTTTCCAGAGAGCAGAAGAATTGGAAAAAGAAGGCAAATACAAAGAAGCCTGGTCAGCCCCCCCTAAAGCATCTGCATATTCCGAATTTGCTGAAATAATTAGCAAAAAACAGGATGAATATGCACGTCATTTTGCACCAAGTCTTTTTAGTGCAAACACCAATGAGAATGTCCAATCTTCAAATCCATAATGTATGTTACTAGCAACACTATTAGAAAGAATCTTCATATTGAAAGATAATGGGCTGGAAGTTAAATTGACCGACCCAGACCCGAAATGGAGTGTAGAAACTGTGATGAATTTCTACGCCAATAAATGTCAGATTTTCTTTTAGGTAATTTGACAACTTTACTATCGTTAGTGACATTTTTTCTTTTCAGATTGTGACATTTTTTCACTGATAAGATTCTGGTATATCGTTTGAAAAATGATTGTTGTGTTCTTTAAATTTTATTGTTTAACCAAAAAAACGTTTGTTATGTCAATCGAAAAAAGAAACAATGGCAGTTTGCTCCCTGCAAATCCACGTACACTGTTCGATGACTTTTTCAGTCGCGAACTATTTAATTGGGGCAATAATAATTTTTCTTCCACACGGACGACTCTCCCATCAGTGAACATTATGGAGAATCCAGAAAATTTTATGGTGGAAGTCGCCGCACCGGGTTTGGAAAAACAAGATTTCCAAATTAGCCTGGAAGGTAATCTTCTTACTATTTCTTCTTCAAAAAAAGATCAGAAAGAAGAGAACAACAGCAATTATACTCGCAGAGAGTTTAGTTATCAATCTTTTAGCCGATGTTTTGAGCTTCCCAAAGACGAAGTCGATGATGAACATATTGAAGCTAAATATGATAATGGTGTTCTGAAACTCACTGTGCCAAAGAAAGAGGAAGCAAAAAAACAAGCTCCTAAACTTATAGAAGTTCAATAATCAGTTCAGTTTTTGCAGTTGGCTTTTATAATCAAGCCAGCTCATATAATTTTTGATTTTGAATTGAGAAAATTTAATCTTTTAACATTAAGTAAAATTTAAATTATTGTCATTACTAAACTAAAATCAACTATTATGAAAAAATTAAGCTTATTCACTTTTTTTGCATTTTTATTTGCTGCTATCATTTATTCTTGTAACAACGATAGTTTCAACAGTATGAACGGGGATGATGCAGTAAAAATCTCTAATGAAAATTCTAAAACTGTAGCCAGAACATCTGAAGAAACGGACGGCTTCTCTTATGTTAATTCCAAAGACCCGGCTTTCGATAATTTTTTAAGTTCACAAACCTATCAAAACCACAAAGACTATATTAATGGTCTTGGTGATATGGATCTTAACACTATACTTTATAAGCAATATGAAGTCGATGGCAAGACGTATGATTTTTTTGTGGTTTCTCTTTTGCGAAATGGTAAATTGGAAGGCAAGTTGGAAATTCTTAATCTTAAAGACACACCGTTCCTTCCGAACAAAGATAAATATGCGTTGAATTATGCTGATTTATCATCCTATGATATGAATAGGCAAACCGGCAGTATCAAACTGTATGATCTGAATTATGACAACTTTATGCATACCAAAATGGATATTGATAAGGGGTATTATACTAATGTTGAAGGAGATGGGCTTTCTGATGAGCTTAGGGAAAAATATGCATACCTTGCAAATCCAGCTAAAAGTGCTAATTTAACTTCAAGACATTTATGTGACAGCAATGGCAATGGAAATATTTCCTTTGGAGAATGCTATAGCTGTATTGTAAGAGCCATCAAGCAAAATTCTACATCTACAGCAATCTGTAATTCGTATGAAGCAATGGGGTTACCTTGGTGGGGATCATGCGGTGCGTCAGTAACCGTATCGTGTGCAATCATTTCGTCAATATCTTAAAATATATATATGATGCTTTTTGAAGATCCAACTTATTTAATTATTGCATTTGCAG
The DNA here is from genome assembly GCF_000738495.1 of Chryseobacterium sp. P1-3. Lineage (NCBI taxonomy): Bacteria > Pseudomonadati > Bacteroidota > Flavobacteriia > Flavobacteriales > Weeksellaceae > Chryseobacterium > Chryseobacterium sp. P1-3. Next base: position 81,322 of record NZ_JPEQ01000012.1, on the reverse strand, counting down.
TATTTGCGGTATTAAACGTTGTTACAATCAGAGATATTCTTAAAAACAAAAATCTTTCAAAAAGACAAAGAAACAATTATATCTGGTTGCAGTTCGGTTTACCGATCATTGGTGCGATTATCTACTTTTCAGAAAAAAGCGATAAATCACTTCACCTGAAAAAGTAGTTTCTGACCTTTTACTTACAATAAAGCTGCCTCTAAGAGGTAGCTTTATTATTATGGATTATATCTTTTGATGAACACTCCATTTTATTTACTTATAACTTCTTTGTAAGTATATACATTGTATGGATATAGTTTCTTAGCCAGGATTTTGGCAACAATGCTAGTGATCAGCAAAGGGATTAGCAAAAGATAACCTGATGGTACAATACTGGAAATAATGAATATCGCAGTAATAGGCGCATGAATAGCTGCGGAAAGCATCGCAGCGGCTCCGAACAATGCAAAGTTAATAACTATCAAGTGCGTACCTAAATAATGGTTGCAAAACTGAGCAAAAAGAGTTCCTAATAATGCGCCTGTTACGATACTTGGAGCGAAAACTCCTCCATCACCTCCTGCACCTAGTGTTAATGATGCCACTAAAGGCTTTACAAAAACAAGTAATATCAATGGAATGAAATAGCCCGGATCTACTGTGTCGTATGAACTGCTTTCAAGAATTTTTCCAAGCCCGTGATAACTGTCCCCGTACAAAACAGGAAGAAAAAAGATAAATACTCCAACCGAGACAGCTCCCAGATTTGCACGAATAAAATTATTACTGATCCCACCGAAAAATGTCTTCGCATAAATAACAATCTTCGTAAAATACAGTGCAAAAACACCCCCGATCAAACCCAGAATCACAGCAAACGGCATTGCCTACCAACGCCACTCTTTTACTGCAAATGAAAATAAAGGGTTGGAATCAAAATAATGAACAAAAACATAAGCAGAAAGCATAGAACTGATTCCACTAATCAGCAAAGTTTTATTGTATTTACGGGCAATAACTTCAAATGCGAATAAAAATCCGCCCAAGGCGCTTCCAAATAATACTGTTACTCCAGCTATAATACCGGCGCATATCAGTTCTGTCTTATATGCCCTTGCGGTATGAAAATGTTTGTAGGCCTGATTACCAAATGTTGCTGTAGCAACAACAGTAGATACTTCTACTCCCGTAGAACCTCCGAAAATTACCGTTAAAAATCCATTGATATAATGGGAAGGTATTTTGAAAAAAGGGAGATGATCCTTTCTCGTTTCAAGAGTCGTGTATATTTCCTTAATTCCTTTGTTTTTTCTATTCTGGAAAAAATATTTACGTAAAAAATAGATGGCTGTAATCCCTATACTAGGCAAAATGATAAATAATCTATTTTCCGTAGTCATGGTTTTTTCAAATAAATGTTCCTGCACATATCCTGTCAAATGCTTTAGGCTATAAGAAATCAGGGAACAAAAAATGCTAACAAGAATTGAAATCCCGGCTAATTTTACGTAGCTCATCCTTATGATTTTCTTTCTTTGGACTTTATTACCTTGCATAACTTCGTTTTTAGAGCGGAACAAAGGTAAGTCATATTTTATAGTTTATTATGCATCTATGAACTTTCGCAATTAGTGAAAATGTATAGAAGATAATTTTTTTAAAGATTAGAAACGATAAAAAAGTACGAAAGGTGGAATCTTAAAAGAATTTGTATTCATAAAAAAATTCATTTTTTTTAACAAAATTTCTGACTTACTTTTGCTTACACAAGAAAAGAATAATGATTTATACAATACCTACAAAAAAAGGACTTGGAATCGAAATTTGGGGAACCCGTGATGATCTTGAATATCTGTACGATATTGTTTCAAAATTTTGGAATAATCCAACTCTTTCGCAAGTTAAAGGATACGAAGACAAAAACAATCTGATTAGTAGTTTTTCATTCGAAATACGGAAAGCTTCGTATGGCAGCCGTTTAACCAGAAGTCATAGTCATTATACTTTTGAGCAAATTCCATATTGTGGTTTTCAAGTTTCATGGGTCCATCTTTTGTTTTCTATTGCTGCATTAAAATACAATATGAAAATTACGGAAAGTAATAAAGCAGATATTGCCATGTTTCTTCATCTTGAATATTGGATTGAAAAGGCAATGAAAAGTTATGATACAGTTGGTGCTGCCAATCTTTTGCCATATCTGGATGACGCTATTAATGTCGGAAATGAATATCTCTATCTCTATATGAGACATATTAACTCTTCCTTTTTTGAACTGAAGGGAGGCAAAAATTCCTTTAGAAAATTGGACAAATTAATGCGGACTGCTGTCTATGCTACGGAAGAGTACAATAATTTACTAAGTTTTCTTCAGTCAGAAGCGAAAAAACATCACTGTAAAGTAGAAGATCTGGAATTAAATGATGAGGATAAAATATATGAAATTCAATGGTAAATATATTAAACGTTGACTACTAAAGAAGATAAGCGAGCCGATGTGCTACTACAAAAACTTATTTGAACGTGCGAATCAATTGTATTTTTCTTGAATTACCTATTTTAATCTAATTTCCAACGATTTTCCTCTAATTCATTTATTTTTTGAGCAGATCTCAAATTAATACACTCCTTAATTATCAGTTCAAGAACTGCTGAAATTTTGGATATATCGTAGCTGGATTCCAAATCTTTAATGTCAAAGAATCTCAGCATATGTGTTCTTTTCTCGAACAACTCTCCCTGATAAATGCCTAACTCCTTATTGTAATTATTCCATCTGACCATTGCATCAGCGCCAACATCTAAATAACACTCAATTGCAGCACCGCAGCCATTAATATTGCCAAAGCTTTCACCATCAGGACCGACGGTTTTAAAGCTTTCAAAAGCCTGCAAATCTGGTAGTCTAAGCACCTTCATATTATTCAGTAATTTTAGTTTTTTAGTTTTGTTATAACTAAACACTCCTTCAGCGTCATTATCGTATAAAATTATAATGTCATTTTGGACTGCAATACTTATCAGTCCTTTTGTGAAATTAAATAAATTTCCTGTTCCACTAAATGGGTATCCTTCCTCCATATCTACGAAGGTAAAAAAGTCTGAAATGTGCGGTTTAATTAATTTGAATGCGTGCTTGAGAATTTTTGCATCTGTGCTCCCCTCGGTCACGATCAAAAATTTATGTTCGGCATCTAATTCTCTTACAAAATAGTCCCTGTTAGCCCAACCAGATTCTTCGACGTCAGAAAACTGCCAGTTAACAGGTAAACTTTTTGCTAATGGATTTTGCATCAATAGATGCAAAATTGAGTAAGCACTCAGATTTTCCATTGCTTCACCAATCTGAAAACGACCATAGTCGGGATCATCGATAATTTTTTCAAGTCCTAATTTATCAAATATGTAACGCCTAAAAAATTTGCCGAAACTTTCGCCCTCACCATAGTCGCAAGAAATTACATTCACATCCACTTTAGTTAGTGCTTCTAATAAATGATCAAAATTAAATTTGTCTAAATCAATATCATTCAATTCAGTGATAAGCTGAAATTCCTTGCAAGCATATTCAAATGAGTAGCCTAACAGGTTGATCCTGTCTATAACTTTTGATAAAGATTTTGACATCCCATCTTTAAGTTCAATTACCAAGTTATATTCTTCAGAACCATCAGTCATTGGATTTTCCTCGTCAACATAATAATATGGAACCTTTGTCAGGTCATCAGGTTGAAAAATTGGATTATAATCATTGAAGAAATTGTTTTTTCCCCAATCAACTTCAAGATTACCTACTGACAAAAGAATCATCGAGCCCATAGCTATTGTTTTTTTAGTTCTAAATACCAATTTAGATTACATTGCGATTTTTCTTAAAAATATGTATTTTTTTTCAATTTCTAGCTCATATGTGTATCTTGTAGCAATACATTGGCTATAAATTGCAGTAAAAAAATAGATAATTGTATTCAGTCCATCTTTATTCTAGGCAATCCAATTTCGTGTTCCTGCGGATAAGGCTGCCTGAAAGTCATACTAACATCTTCCCGCAAACTTCTTTCCATCTCTTTTGATTTGTCCTCATCCATCGAATACCGCGGATCGGCAATCAGGGGCATCTTAGCCATTCGGGTAATAGTCACAGTCGGAAAATGGTAATCAACTTCAACAGTCCCCTGCAGAAGATAAATACCACCTTCTTTAAAAGGAAACTTTTTCAGGCTGTCCGGAAAATGGGCCGTATCAAAATATTGCCCTTCCGCATCTATCCAGGTTCCAAAATACATATCATCTTTCTTTCCCGGATCATTTTTCATTTTAATGGGTACATGCTTTCTGGAAATCAAATAAGCCAGCATCCTAACTTGTTTCTTGTGATACTTTAAAAGATCTTTAACCAATACGTTGCCTCTGTGCTTCGTTTTAAGTAAATCAAATATAGAATAGGAAACCGGAAATCCTAATATCTCAATCTCATCAAAGGCATCTTCAAATGGATTTCTATCGATTGTCGGTAGCTCATAATTTTTTTGAGGTTCATCAAATAATGATATAATCTTGGTTTTGTATTGATTCTTTGAAAGTAAGAATCTTGCCTCAATCAATAACTCGTGTTTTTGCTTTCCTGTGAATCTGAAAGCGCCGACAAAAATTAATATCTGCAGTGTTTCGATGCCAATATTAACTCTTTTGACAAAATCCTCTAAGGATTTGTAATTTCCATTCTCTTTTCTTTCCTCAGTAATAAATTGCTTGATAGATGCTTCCAGTTTCTCAATATGCATTAAGCCTAAATAGACATCTGTTCCATATACGGTTGTATGAAATTCGCTCAGGTTAATGCACGGATTATGAATCGTAGCGCCTGACATTTTAGCTTCGTGAACATAAACTTCTGTCCGGTAAAATCCTCCACCATTGTTAATAGCAGAAACCATAAACTCAATAGGATAATAAGCTTTCAGATATAAACTCTGATAACTTTCCACCGCATAGGAAGCGGAATGTGCTTTACAGAACGAATATCCGGCGAAAGATTCAATTTGTCGGTAAACTTCCTGAGAGAGCTGGTCCGGATGTCCTTTTCTTTTACACGATTCAAAAAAATCATCTTTTAATTTCTGTAAGGCAGAAAGAGAACGCCCCTTACCACTCATCGCCCGTCTTAACACGTCACCATTGGCAGCTGAAACACCTCCAAAGTGCATCGCAATTTTTATGACATCTTCCTGATAGACCATAATGCCGTACGTTTCCCCTAATTCTTTTTCAAACACATCGTGGAAGTACTCAAATTGACCGGGATGATTGTGCCGGAAAATGTATTCGCGCATCATTCCGCTCTGGGCAACACCTGGTCGAATGATGGAAGATGCAGCTACCAATACCTTATAATTGTTACATTTAAGTCTCCGCAGTAAACCTCGCATAGCTGGTGACTCGATGTAGAAACAGCCAATGGTTTTTCCAATGCTTAAATACTCATTACACTTTTTTTCATCTTTCGAGATTCTTGTATTTTCAATATCTACGTGAATTCCTCTTTTTTCCTTAATCAAATTAACTGTGTCTTTAATTGTTCCCAGTCCTCTCTGAGATAGAATATCGAACTTTTCCAGTCCAATATCTTCTGCCGTATGCATATCGAACTGTACAATTGGAAATTCTTTTGGTGGGAATTCTAAAGCTGAATAATTGGTAATCGGTTCTTCAGAGATCAAAATCCCACAGGAGTGCATACTTCTCTGATTCGGAAAGCCTACCAAAAGTTGCTCATATTTATAAATCTGCTGAACCACTGAATTCTGATCGTGTAATTCTTTTGGTTTTTTAGAAAGCTGGTCCAGTTCATCTTTAGGAAGACCGAATACTTTCCCCAACTCTCTGAATCTTGATTTTCTTTTAAATTCCACATTAGTTTCGCAAAATGCCACGTGATCTTTTCCGTACTTTTTAAAAATATATTCTAAAATGACATCACGATTTTTCCAGCTCCAGTCGATATCAAAATCCGGAGGCGATTTACGGTTCAGGTTAAGAAAACGTTCAAAATAAAGATCGAGTTCTAAAGGACATATGTCTGTAATTCCAAGACAATAGGCAATAATGCTGTTAGCGCCGCTACCTCTGCCAACGTGCATAAACCCCCTGCTGTTACTGTATTGTATAATATCCCAGGTGATGAGGAAATAGCCGCAAAAATTCAATTCATCAATAACTTTTAACTCTTTTTCAACCCTTGTTTTCGCTTGTTGATTATTATCAGGATATCTCTTACTTAAACCTTCATAAGCCAACTGAGATAATAATTTAAAATCATTTTCCCTGCTGTCAGTAAAATGTTTTTTATTTTTAGGTGTATTAAATTCAAAATCAAAGCTACATTCATTAACGATATGTTTTGTATTTTCAATAATTTCAGGGTAGTGTCCGAATTGACTCAATAGCTTTTTCTTATCAATAAAACATTCATCTTTTCTGCAATAATCTTTTTCAGTCAGTTTCGTAAAAAGGGTATTGCCATCAATCGCCCGCAATACTTTATGAAGCTCGTATTCTTCATCGGTTTTAAAGGTTACCGGATGAAGAATGACCATTTTATGTATTAAAGATTTGAGTTCAGGTTTTATCAATAGATTTAGCTCTTCCTGTCTGATCCCAATAAATTCGTGTTCCAATAGTTTTTCGGGAGTATTTTGTAAAGAGTAGATGACAAAACAATGTTCCAATCGAGGATTCTCTTTCGGAATACTAATACCGTCACAGTTGTAATCCGTCAAAAGCCTATTAACTTCAGCAATGCCTTTAGGATTTTTAGCCAAGCAAATGTAGTATTGCTCATTTACAACTCGCACATCAACGCCAACAATTGGTTTGATTCCACTTTCCTGACACAATTTGTAAAACTGATAAATACCGGTCACGGTATTGATGTCAGTTAATGCCAAAACTTTTAACTTATAATCAACAGCCAACTGCACCAAATCTTCAACAGAGATAGTCCCATAACGTAAGCTATGATAAGTATGACAATTGAGAAACATAAGTTAATTTTTAATTTAAAAGACCTGAAGCACGTCCAACACTTTTTACTCCAAACCTATCTTTGATTTTATCCATTGTCTGGTATAATGAGATCAGTTCTTCCGTATCTTCGAAAAGGTTCATCTGATGGCTTCCGTGAACAAGCCCGGTAAATTTTATCCCAACAAGACGAATTCTCATCCTGCGGGTATATACTTTTCTGAACAGTTCTAAAACATATTTGAGCAAAGTATGATCTGCTGAAGTATAAGGTACTTTACATTGTTTAGTCTCTGTATCAAAGTTCGCATATCGTATTCTTACAGAAACGGTCGAGGTCAGCCATTGCTCGTTTCTCAGCTGGTAACAGAGCTGCTCCACCATTCCGGAAAGAATACTTCTGATATTCTGAACATCGATAGTATCTTCGGCAAAGGTTGTTTCCGTAGAAATAGATTTTCTTTCAGAATATTGAATGACAGGCGTGTTATCAATACCGTTGGCTTTCTTCCAAAGTTCTAGTCCGTTCTTTCCGATCAGTTGCTGTAACACATCAACTGGCATTTTAGACAGGGTTTCTATTTTTCTGACCCCTAATCTTGACAGCAGTTCAAAAGTTACATTTCCAACCATCGGAATCTTTTTGACCGATAAAGGATTTAAAAAAGGTTGAATATATTCAGGCTTCACTTCAAATCTTCCGGCAGGTTTTGATTCACCGGTTCCAATTTTTGAAACGGTTTTATTGGTGGAGAGCGCAAAACTAATCGGCAATCCTGATTGCTTGGTCACGGCATTGGCAATTTCAGTTGTCCACTGGTAGCATCCGAAAAATTTGTCCATTCCGGAGAGATCCAGATAAAATTCATCCACACTCGCTTTCTCCAAAACAGGCACTTTTTCCTGAATGATCTCTGTTACCATATGCGACATATTGGAGTAGTATTCCATATCGCCTTTAATGACCTGCGCTTCGGGGCATAATCGCAGAGCCATTCTAATCGGCATTGCCGAACGTACCCCGAATTTTCTGGCTTCATAGGAACACGATGCCACCACTCCACGATCTCCACCTCCTATGATAACAGGCTGTTTCTCCAATACAGAGTGTCTCAGCCGCTCACAGGAAACAAAAAACGTATCCAAATCCATATGCGCGATCGCTCTTTCCATTTGACAAAATTAGATACTAACTGTATCATTTTTTATATATTTGCAGATACAAATTGTATCAATGTCAATTTTTTCAGAAAACATCAGGTATTTAAGAGCTCAAAAAAAATTATCACAGCAAGAACTGGCAAAAGAAATTTTTTTGAGCAGAGTGCGTTATTCGAAATACGAAGACGGTCGCTCAGAGGCTCCCTATGAGGTTTTGATCAGGATTTCGAAATATTTTAAGGTAAGTATTGACCTTTTACTGACAGTCGATATTAAAAAGTACCCTTTGGAAGATGTAGTTAATCTTCCAGCAAATAAGGTATTGCTTCCAATAGTTGTAGATACGGAAGGTAATAATTTTATTGAGATTGTTCCGCAGAAGGCTTCTATGGGGTATCTGAAAGGTTTTAGTGATCCTGAATACATTGAAAGCCTACAAAAAATATATTTCCCCTTCCTTAAGAATGGGAAATACAGAGGATTTTTAGCTGATGGTGATTCAATGCCACCATTTGCCGATCAATCTATTCTTATTGGTGAGTATGTTGAAAAACTGGAAGATTTAAAAGCCAATAAGGAATATATTTTTGTGACACAGGAGGGCATTACTTACAAAACATTTTTTGAAAAGAACTAAAAAATTCATTACCGTTTTAGCGGACAATTCATTTTATGAACCTTATAATATTGCTTTGGACGAGATTGCTCAAGTATGGCGCTACGTGAGAGGAATTTTGCCGCAGGATTATAAACCGCACACTCTGCCTGATAAAGCGAATTTGAAAAATTTAATGGACGAGGCTAAAAAGAGTATTAGCAAACTGGAAAACAGCTTATTGAAATTAAGCCAAGAATAAAAAACTTCCCCGAAGGGAAGCAAACACAAATGATGAAAAAACTCTCTATGAAGAGAGTAAGCAAATATATAAATAAAAACAAATTGTAAAATGCCTCAGCTAACTTTATTCGATTCCAAAGATCTATATGAGTTTCCAAAAGACCTTTTGGAATACAAAGAAAATTTCCTGAGTAAGGAAGAAGCTGATCTTTTGAAAAATAAACTTCTTCATTCAGCACCATGGGAGCAGCGTACTCAGAAAATTTATGATAAAACGGTCTTAACTCCACGTCTCACCGCGTGGTATGGAGATACAAAGTCTTACGATTTGGCTGATAATAATACAACTGCAAGGAATGAATGGACTACTGAATTGTATAATCTAAAAGAAAGAATTGAAAAAGAATTCGGCTATCAGTTTAATGGTGTTTTGCTCAACCTTTATCGCGATAATAATGATTCGGTAGCATGGCATAGGGATAAGGAAAGCCGTTATGGGAAACGCCCCGTCATTGCATCAATAAGTCTCGGACAAACCAGAAACTTTGATTTCAGGAAAAAAGATCATCATCAAAGCAAGTACAGCCTCCCGTTACCGCACGGTTCACTGCTCATTATGAAAGGAGATTTGCAGGAGCATTGGGAGCATAGAATTGCTAAGTCAACTATTCCAATGAAAGAGAGAATCAATTTGACGTTTAGGCTAATTAAGGGATTATCATAACCATATCTCTACAATACTATCTAAATTATCCAAGACTAAAAAATATAGATTATTGAAGACAAGTATCACCTAAATGAAGAAACTCTTATTAGGTTATTCAAAACAGGCAGGAGAAAATGCCGAGTACTGGACCGATCAGCTTCCAAACTATCAGAAAGCTATTGATGCTGCCAAAGCTTTAATTACAGAAGTTATAGAAGAGCTTGCAATGAAAGGAGTCAATGTTAATGAAATTGAAAAGCAAACGAAAGCTACTGAAGCCAAAATTGCAGAGCTGGATAAAAAATTAGAAGATCTTCCAGATATTAAAACACATTTATTCGTTCAGTACAAAAAAGAGAAAGTGGAAAAAATGAAAATCAGTAAAGAAATAGATTTTATCAAGGAACGTGGGACGGAGAATAAAGTCTTATTTTATTATTCAACTGAACCAAATTCTGTTAAAATAAATTATTCAAATACAACCCAATTGCAAAATGATGAAAATGTGCAAGCCGAAACAAAGAGAAAAAGATAAAATAGTTACTTGTATTTGAATGATAGCCAGCGCTATAAAAAAGCTATTTATTTGTTTTACTAATGAAATCCTCAATTTCTTTATTCCGATTTTCGAATGCTGAATTGATGGATTTGTGAAACTTAGCCATCTTTTGAGACACAAATAAAGTGACAGAGTGAGTATTGTCTTTATTTAAAGCAAAAGGTTTTATTGTAATAGTGGTACTTTTAAGAACATTATCAAATTCCCCACCCCAATCAAAATCGTATTGAATACAGGCGATGGCAAATCCGAATTTTACCTGATACAACAAAATAGCAATACCGCAACTAACTTCATAAACTGTTTTTGCTTTGAGGGATATCCCTGTACTATAGATGTGGTCAGAACTAGCATAAATTTTATAATTATACTCCGGTTTTGAATTATCATGTAAATAACTAAGCATTTGGCTTAACCCTCCCATCCAGGCGGGTTGTGCTGGCTTTTCAACCAATTCAACCTCGAAAATATCATTAATAGCTTCCAGTTTTTCTTTCCTTGCTTTCTGAATAAGCCTTTTAGAAATTTCATGTTGGTGCTCGTATGCCATTTCTAAAAAGAGATTTTCTATGTGAATATCAAACTGCGATAAATCTTCATTCTCAATATAATCTTGGACTATCTGATTAATTATTTTCACATATTTCTCTTGTTCTTTTCCCCTGTGAGCGAAGGATAAACTTTCCTCAAATGATAAATTGTAAGTACCATTATCCGCTTGTTTATTGTTTTCAATTTCCGTTTCTTTCATTATCTCTTTACGTATGTTTTTTTTGGAATTTATAAGTGCTTCATTATATGCAAACGCTTTGTATCCAGAGCTTCTAAATTCACTCACAGGAACTTGCAGAAAATTACTTTTTTTTCGCCACTTTTTTTCTTTAGATAGTTATCAATAGCTTGTATTGTTAAGTAGCCATCTTCATCATACAAACTATCATTTTTTATTGCCTCCAAAAAGAAATAAGTGAAATAGCTGTTTTGTATATCCTCATCTTGAACGGCTTTCTTTTTACTCTCCGTAGCAAACATAAAACACAACTCGGACGAGTTGTAATTTAGCCGCCTTATTTCTTTTTCAGGATTGTTTGACTTAAAATACACCTTACCTCCAGAATAGCACGCATCGATTAATAGATACTGATTTTTGGGACTTATCTTATAAAAATACCTTATCAGTATGTCTTCAATTGTTAGTTCAGTATCATCTTCAAAAATTTATTTTTTGATTTTTCCTCTTTTTTTGTCATAATCTCCGTGACCTGAAAAGTAGAAAAATAATAGATCTCTCTTAATTTTAAAATCTTTTTCGATAATAGCAAAAGCTTCATCGATCTGCTCCTTGACAGGTTTGTCACTATCTGTTATTTTAAAAATGTTCTTTTTACTAAAACGACAATAAGTTATAAGAGCATTCTCCATGTCTTCAACATCTTTAATACAGAACGGTAAAACGTCATCTTCATAATTATTCATACCGATGAGTATAGCAAACTTATTTTCGGACATTAGTGACTTTTTGATTATTTATAAAAAAACTATAACCTACAAATAAAAATAATATTTTTTTAAAATCCATTGTGTTTTATAGGAAAGTTTGCTAAAAAATAACTTTAGTCGATAAAATTTAAAACAGAGAAAACCTAAATAATATTACATAAAAAAGCGACAAGATGAACTTTGTCGCTTCAAGTTTGTTGCTTATCTTTTCGTTCCACAGATTTCAGCCTACCTTAACCTACTAATTGTTTTTTATTGTCCAAAACATTTTTTTAAAACTGACATGTCTTCACTCACTTTCTTATCCAAAATTTTTGCATAATGTTGAGTGGTCTTTATATTCTTATGCCCTAACATTTTACTCACGCTTTCAATAGGCACACCATTAGCCAAAGTAATGGTGGTCGCGAAAGTATGACGAGCAATATGGTATGTTAATTCTTTATCAATATCACATAGATCGGCAATTTCCTTTAGGTAAGCGTTCATTTTCTGATTACTGAGTACAGGAAGCAATTTACCACTATTTAAGCATGCAGGATGATTTTTATACATTTCAACTATTTTCTCAGCTTCCGGTAGCAAAGGAATGTTTGAAGTCGTTTTTGTTTTCTGTCGTTTTGTGAAAATCCATTTATTTCCGTCTAAGCCAACGCTAATATTTTGATGTGTCAACTTTTGCGTATCAATATAAGCCAAACCTGTAAAGCAACTGAATAAAAAGATGTACCTGACTTGTGAAAGACGTTCATTCTTCAAATCTTTCTTAAATAATTTATCAATTTCTTCCTCATTAAGAAACGCTCTTGTTACTTCGGTAAAAGTTGAGCTGTAATGGATAAAGGGATCCTTTTCTATCCAGCCACTAGCCAAAGAGATTCTTATGATCTTTCCAAAATTTTTAACATATTTGACTGCCGAATTATTTTTACATTTCTTTTCCGTTCTGAGAAACATTTCAAAATCGTTTAGAAATGTATAATCTACTTTTTTAATATCAATATCGGAAAGGTTATATTTCCACAAAAGAAATTCCTGAGTATGACTTAGACAAGTGTTATATCGTGTCAGTGTACCTTTTGCAAATTCAATTCCAACAAGTTTCTCCATACGGTTGTTATGGTCTTTGAAAATACTAATTAAAGTTCTAACCCGTTCATGTTTACCTATCAATTTATTCTTAAGCATTTCACAGGTAACAGCTTCGTCTGTTCTCAACAAAGTGTTGTAGGCGTCATACACTTTTTGTTCGAAGGTTTTCAAGTATAAGTTGTATGACTTGGCGGCTTCTGACGAACCGACCACTCTCTGCGCTCTAGAATTCCACTTCGTAGTATGTACAGAACGTTTTAGTACTTATTTCACATATTTTACCGTCAATCGTAATTCTCAGATAGACTGGAGCTTCACCTAGCGAGTTAATTTTGGACTTTTTAACATAAAAAAGTAGGTTGAATGTCTTGTTCATATATTCTGTTTTTAAAGGTTAAAATAACTTCAGTAAAAACATATTAACAAGATATTCACTTTCTAAACTGGCTTCCAGAAGGCGTTACCAATCATTTAGTGACCTTACCCAGCCAATTTCGCAAGGTCACTTCAAAGGGTCACTTTAGAGCGTAAGTAACAGGACCTTTCCATCAAACATTTTAATAATTTAGTGACCTATTTTTACTAAATTTTGTAGGTCACTGAAATAGGTCACTTCTTAGGTCGCTAATCTCAAAAAATACCTCTTTGAAAGTTCGAATTGTTCAGTGACCTATTTTATCAAATCTTTTAGGTCACTGAATAGGTCACTTTTATTTTGTTAATTATTAGCCCAATTTGAACAGATATAAAACAAAAAACGCTTTAAAACATATGTTTTAAAGCGTTTTGCACTATTTTGATGTAATAGTTGCGATCCGGACGGGACTCGAACCCGCGACCTCCGCCGTGACAGGGCGGCATTCTAACCAGCTGAACTACCGGATCAATTTTTTAAAGAAATTGAGAAAACTCTGCGATCCGGACGGGACTCGAACCCGCGACCTCCGCCGTGACAGGGCGGCATTCTAACCAACTGAACTACCGGATCAAATTATTAAAGAACTTCGTTTCTTTTTCGTGGTTGCAAAATTACATCTTTTTTTATTCCCTGCAAATTATTTTCAAAAAAAATACCCCCCAGCAATGGAAGGTATTCATTATCAAACTTATTTTTTTACAGGTGAGCGCTTAATTTTTCAGCGATTACCTCTTTTGGTGCTACACCTACTAATTTATCTACTACTTCTCCGTTCTTGAAGATAAGAACTGTAGGGATATTTCTGATGCCATATTGCATTGAAATTTCCTGGTTGTTGTCTACATCCACTTTTCCTACTACTGCTTTTCCTTCAAAATCTGATGCCACTTCTTCGATGATAGGACCTAAAGTTCTGCAAGGTCCGCACCATACCGCCCAGAAGTCTACTAATACAGGTTTATCTGATTTTAAAACCGTATCCTGAAATGAGCTGTCCGTAATTTCTAAAGCCATTTTTGTTTCTTTTATTTTAAATTAATATTATTTCTGTTTTTTTCTTATTGAGTATTCAAAATTACGACTTTTACATCATAAGACTATCTATGCTCAACATTAGTTTTTTCTATAGCCATATCGCTCGAAATTTCTTTTAGCGCATTTACTAATGCATCAATATCCGATTTGGTCGTCATATGGCTGAAAGAGATACGCAATGGCGTACAGTGATCCATTTCATCCTCAGAAAGCACCATCATCATTACCATTGAAGGTTTTGACGCTCCTGATGAACATGCGCTTCCCTGCGAAATTGCAATTCCTTTCATATCCAGCTGAAGTCCTATCAATGGATTTTTGTAAGGCAGTAACGCACTTAAAACTGTATAAAGACTGTTTTCCTTTTCAGCACTTCTTCCATTGAACTTAATTCCTTCAATTTCTGCAGAAAGCCTTTCAATTGCGTAATCTTTGATATCCTGCATATGTTGGGTATACTCCTCCATATGATTCAGAGAAAGCTCCAATGCTTTTCCCAGCCCTACAATACCGCAGACATTTTCAGTTCCAGCTCTAAGACTTCTTTCCTGAGGTCCGCCGGTAATAATGCCTTTTAAACCTGTTGCTTTTCTGATAAAGGCAAAGCCAGCCCCTTTTGGCCCGTGAAACTTATGAGCGCTACAGGATGCAAAATCTACAGGGATATCAGAGAAATCCAGGTTCATATGAGCCATCGTCTGTACCGTATCCGAGTGGAAAAACGCATTATGCTCTTTACATAGCTGGGCAACCTTTTTAAGATTGATTATATTTCCTATTTCATTGTTGGCATGCATTAAGCTTACCAGAGTTTTTTTTATCTGATGCTTTTAAAAGCTCTTCTAATTTAGCAAGATCAATATCTCCTTTTTCGTTCGGGCGGATATAGTTTACCTCTACTCCTTTTCGGTTTTTCATGTCCAGAATACTTTCCGACACACATTTATGTTCCAGTGGAGAACTGATAATCCTTTCTACTCCCAGATGTTCTACAGATGATTTAATGATCATATTATTGGACTCTGTCCCACAGGAGGTAAAAATGATTTCAGCAGGAGTTACATGAAGATAGTCTGCAACCTGCCTTCTTACATTCTCGATAAGTATTTTTGCTTCCTGTCCAAAGCTATGAGTTGAAGACGGATTTCCGAAATTCATCTTCATGGTCCCCACCATTGCATCTATTACTTCATCTGCAAGAGGTGTGGTTGCGGCATTATCTAAATATATTTTATCCATTATTATTTTGAATATTTTAATTCTACGGAGGTAAATTGGTAATCTGCAGGAACTGTAAAAATAAACCAGGGGTTGGAAATCACCTGAATTTCCATTCCACCAGAGGGTGCTCCGGCCGGAACTTCTACATATAAAATTTTATTTTTCACAGATACACTTTTGATCTCTTCAATGGTGTGGCTTCCTGATCTGAAGGTTCCCAGATTGTATAAAACAACTTTTTTATTTTTAGGAAATTGCGGATATTTGATATAAGATCCATCTCCTTCCGGACCTATAATGCCAAAACTTCCTTTAATTGTATTTCGGAAATCTTTTTCATCTTTTATTATTCTAAAACCCATCTGGTCTGTGCCACCTTGTGCTTCAGAAACAAGAATTTCAGCATTATTCTGCGTACCCGCCAATGTGTGGGAAGGTGTACTTGTACAGCTTATCAGAATTGCAGTCCATACGATTAACAGGCTTTTCATTTTTTTCACTTTTATCAGCCAAAATTAATGAAAAAATTGGTAATGTCCCTCATTTGCCCATTTCAACATTGGACGATCACCCGAAGTATCACCAAATGCGATAATTTTATCATACTTGGAATTGTTGATTTCTTCTTTTATTCTTATCAGTTTTTCTTTTCCGTTACAGTTTTTACCAATAAAGTTTCCTGTGAAAACCCCGTTTTTAAACTCTGCCCGGGTAGAAACCAGCTGCATTTGGAGTTCTTCAGCGAAGGGTTTTACCCAGATATCCAGCGAAGCAGTAACTAATAAACTCTGTATATTATTCCTATCGATATTTTTTATAAAGTCTAAAGCATTCTCCCTGACAATTTTAGGATAGTGCTGCTCGAAAAACTGTTTAGATTTCAGTTCGATTTTTTCCTGAGTCTGCCCTTTAAGAATAGATCCTATAAAACTTTTTTTTCACTTTTTCTGTTTCTGCCAATTTAAGCTTCAGCAAAATAAAAAGAGGAACATGTTTCAAAAAATTGTATCCGGTATTTTGTAGAATCATAAAACTTAAGATACATAAACATGGTATCTTTATAAGTAAGGGTCCCGTCAAAATCAAAACAATACAATTTTTTCATTTTTCAAAGCTTTAATTTTTTTAAATATAAATTCAGGGATATTCCTGATTATCATCATGATAATACTCCAAACCGGCAAAACATATGCCACATTTCTCTGCTTTTTAAAAGCTCTGTAAATACAGGCGGCAGCTTGTTTAGGAGTAGCAGTCAGTTTAGGATTCAGTGGTAGCCCCTCCGTCATTTTGGTCGCCATAAATCCTGGCTTTATGGTCAGAACATGTACTTTTTTATCAAAAAGATAATTCCTCAGCCCACTTAAATAGGCCGTAAAAGCCGCTTTTGCACTTCCGTAGATAAAATTACTTTGCCTGCCCCGGTCTCCTGCCACTGAAGAAAGCCCGATGATGGTACCTGATCTTTTGCTTTCAAACCGATGGGCAAAATAATTCATTACGGGAACCAGCTTTGAATAATTAATGTCAATAATACGCTCAGTATTCTTATTATCATATAGTCCTTCCTCTGTCCCTTCTCCTAAATATCCTACGGCGCAAAATAATACATTTGAATTGATATTATCAAATCTATTATAATCAATTTCTTTCATCAGGTCCAGTTCTATGACTTCAGACTGCTGCAGAAACTTTACATCAATATGTCTTGCAAACCTTTCTGTAGTCTCTTTATTTGAGGTAAAAAGATAGATTTTTTCAAACTTTTCTCCTTCCTGAAGGGCTTTTTCTACAAATGCCTGAGCCACTTCGGATGTACTTCCCAGAACTATCATTATGAGTTGTTGTTTATAATTCTTTTGTGCTGTAAAGACACAAATTTAGGATTTTGAATATTTTTCAGATAATTGGTAAGCGAAGACCTGCTCATGCTGTCTTTGGTAAGATAAATTCTTCCCCCAAACTCCTGAACAATACTATCCAGCTGATCCACCAGTTTTTTCAGTTTTGAATTGACTTTGAAGTCCAGCGCCAGTGTATATCCTTCCAAAGGAAATGAATTGTAAGCCTGTGGATTGTTTTTTCCAAATAATTTTAAAACAGCCAGGAATGAACCATTACCGCTTTTGGCTATGGTTTCAAGAATCCTCTTCATTCCTTCTTTTCCTGCTTCTTTAGGAATTACCATCTGATACTGGATAAATCCGGATTTTCCATAGATTTTATTCCAATCATTAATGACATCCAATGGATAAAAAAATGTTTCATAATCGGTAAAACTTTTCACTTCTTTTTTGGATTGCTTTTTATAGTACAACCAATTGAATATTTTTACCGTCAGGGCATTCAATACAAATACCGGAAAATAAAAAGGTACAGTAGGCTGAAGTTTTTTCTTTAGCCGTAAAGGCATTTTTCCCAGCCTCTGGGGAAGCTCATGCTGGAAAGCGTGTTCTCCCCTCATCAGTATACTCCTTCCGATATTTTTACCTTTCTGAAGGCAGTCAATCCACGCCACCGTATAGGTCCAGCTTTCACTTTCATCAAATAATCTGAAAATCTCATCCAGGTTATCTGCTTTAATACTTTCCTGACGGATATAAGCTGATTCTATATTTTTAAGCTTAAATTTTGCCGTGAGAATAATTCCCGTGAGTCCCATCCCTCCAATCGTTGCCCAGAATTTTTCTGAATTTTCTTCCCGGGAACAGGTTATTATTTCTCCGTTCTCCATCATCAGTTTAAATTCCAGGACATATTCTGAAAAGCAGCCTTCGGCATGATGGTTTTTTCCATGAACATCAGAAGCAATAGCACCTCCAATTGAAATGAATTTGGTACCGGGTGTTACATATAAAAAATATCCTTGCGGAACCGCTATTTCAAGTACATCCGAAAGAAGTACCCCGGACTCGCATTCTATAATCCCGTTTAAGCGGTCAAAACTGATGAATTTATTTAGCTTTTTAGTAGAAAATATTGTTTCTCCTAAGGAAGCATCTCCATAGCACCTTCCATTTCCTCTTGCAATCACCTCATTATGGCTGAGTACAAATTCTTTTATTTTTTTGAAGCTGTCCTCAGATCTCATTTCTTTTTCTACTACCGGGTAATTCCCCCAGTTGGTAACTTTCTGTGTGAAATTCGGCTTCATTTTTTAAAGTAAATTTGAATTAAAAATGCAGCTACCCAAAGCAATAATGTAACCTGAATGTAACGATCTCTATATACTATTTTTGTGGGAGATTCTGTCCTGTTATACACCAGCGTCTGCTGCAAATACCTCAGCAGGGCAAAAACAACAAAAACCACAGTGTAAAACACTCTTGTGTGGAACCTTGCCTGAACTTCCGGAGATAATGTAAACATCAGGTAACATATAATAGCGAGCGTAACCGAAATAGACAATGCAATATCTGCAAACTGAACGTTATAACCATCCAATGCCCTCCTGGTCTTCCCGGAAACCTGGGCATTGATAAGCTCCCCTCTCCTTTTCCCGATAGCCAGCACCAATGCCAGAACAAAAGTCAGTAAAATAGCCCATTGAGAAATACTGATCCCGGTAATATATCCTCCTGCCAAAACCCGTAATACAAATCCTATGGCGATAATGAAAATATCAATAATCGGAACATGTTTCAGCCTGAATGTATAGGCAAGATTCATCACAACATAAAAAGCAATAATGGCTCCGAATTTCCATAAATACTGATGAAAATAAAGCTGGGCAAAAAATACAAGGGCAATATCTGCAATAACAAGTGCAAAGAGAATTCCTATAGCTTTTGACTTTGAAATGACACCACTTGCCAACGGCCGTCTTCTTTTTTCCGGATGCTTTTTATCCGCTTCAATATCATTATAATCGTTCAGAATATATACTACACTTGCAGCAAGTGAGAAAATAATAAATGCAAAAATACTCTTGGTGAGCAGATCTATATTAGTAATATTACCTGAAAAAAACAGAGGGACAAATACAAAGAGGTTTTTCACCCATTGCTCCACGCGGAGCAGTTTTAAATATTTCTTCATTTATGCTATTTCTTGCGAAATCTTATTTATTTTAATTGCTATCAGAAACCTCATAGTTTTTGTGTTATACTTATGATGTTTCATTACAAAAATAATGAATTCAAAATTGACAGCATAAAAATACAAAAAAAAACCGCCGGGGCGGTCTTTTACGAAAATATTTATATATTAAAATTAATTACTGCCCTTGTTTGGCATCATTAATCATTTTCTCATTGGCTGTAATAGCAAATTCCACTCTTCTGTTTTTAGCTCTTCCTTCATCAGTATCGTTGCTTGCAACCGGCATGTTTTCACCTTCACCCTTGGTGAACATTCTGCTTCCGGCAATTCCTTTTCCTACTAAGTAAGATTTTACGGCATCCGCTCTTCTTTGGGAAAGTGCCATATTGTAAGCATCTTTACCTACACTATCTGTATGTCCGTAAATATTAATATTGGTATCAGGGTTATCGCTCAATACCTTAGCCAGTTTATCCAGGTTACCCTGAGCAACGGAAGTAAGGTTTGAAGAGTCAAATGCAAAGTTGACAATACTTTCATTCATGGTTACTTTAATACCGTCTCCCACTCTTTCTACCTGAGCTCCCGGTAAAGTTTCTTTAATGTCTCTGGCCTGCTTATCCATTTTGTTACCGATAACATTACCTGCAACCCCACCGATAATTCCTCCTAATACAGCACCAATAGCACCATTACCTCCTTTGCCTACATTATTTCCAAGAATACCTCCAAGTACTGCACCAGAAGCTGCTCCTACTGCTGTACCTCTTTGTTGGTGATTGGAATTCTGAACCGCTTCACAGCTTGTCAATAATAATGCTGATGACAAGAAAAGGGCACTCACATATGTTTTAGTAAATTTCATTTTTTTTATCTTTTATGTTATAAATTATTTCATTCCTGTTCTCTGGAAGTTGTAAACAACTTTTACGCTTCCTCCTTCAAAAGGAACATCTTGCTGAAGAGAGAACTGATCTGTAGTCTGATTGATTACTGTAAGAGTATATCCTGCTGTATTTTGTTTGGCTTTAGTACCTGCAGCAATTTTCTTAAACATAAACGTATCACCGTTTTTTATTTCAAATTTGATAGGCTGTGTAATGGCCGGACAATTTCCTCCTCCATTTAAAGTATATGCTCCTGTCCAGTTATTAGGAATCAGTCTCCAGTGGCTTCCCACGAAACACTGGGCATCTGCACCTTCATCAAAAGGTTTAATTTTATATCCTTTTTCGTAATCTACGCTCACAATCTGCCAGTCTCCTTTTAATTTAAGGAATTCTGCTCTTTGATTTTGAGATGTAGCCGCTTTATTCACGGAGGAACAAGACACTGCAAAAAGTGATGTTCCTAACATCCCTGCAAGTAGTAACTTTTTCATTTTGTTGTTTATTATTTTGTTATTATAAAGTTACAAAAAACCGTGCCAAAATTGAAAATAAAAAATAAAAAGTCCGAAAAAATCCGGACTTTTTATGGTTTCTCCTTAAACACAGGAAGATAAATTATTTTTTAACAGCCTTTTTTACGGATTTGACTTCATTGGTCATACGTTTCGAAGCTTTACCTGTACTGTTGGACGTCTTACCATTATAAAAATTAGTATAGGCATATTCTGCTGCTTTTTTCAGGTCAATAACACCTCCGGCCTGGGAATAATCTGCAAATCCGTTTTCTGTATTGGAGTTGCTGGATTTTACAAGAGCTTCAATAATCTGATAAGGTTTAAGCTCAGGCATGTAAGCAAGCAATATTGCAGCACCACCCGCTACCACCGGGGATGCCATGGATGTTCCCTGAAGGTATTTGTATTCATTTTTAGGAACGGTAGAATAAATTTCTTCGCCCGGAGCAAAAACGTTCACCATTTTCTTGTTATAATTGGAGAAATCTGCTCTCAATGCATTATTTTTATTGGTACTTGCCCCTACTACAAGAACATTACTTACAAATGGTTTTTCATCGGTAGCATTTTTGAAATTGGTAGGAAATGCCAAATGCTCTGCAACATCTTCATTTTCATTACCCGCTGCTTTTACTAAAAGCACTCCTTTATCTTCCGCATATTTAAAAGCATCCCATACAACGTTTTTACCTGGTGAAACCGGCTTACCAAAGCTCATATTTAAAATTTTAGCCCCATTATCCACAGCATATCTGATAGCATTGGCAACATCTTTATCTCTTTCATCACCGTTAGGCACTGTTCTTACAGACATGATCTTGGCTACTTTGGAAGCTACCCCATATTGGACTTCTTTTCCTTGCGGAAGTCCGGCGATAATGCCTGCCACATGGGTTCCGTGTTCGGCATCAGGTCCTTCATAATGATTATTTCCATAATTCTTCTCAGAATAATCATCATAATTATCTCCTACAATTTCTTTTCTGGTGTCATAACTCAGATCGTATTGCTTAGCCTGTGGTGCATAATAATCAATAGCCTCCTTCATCTGCTCTTTAATAGCTTTTTCAAATTCCTCAGATGATTTCCCCTGAAATTCCGGACTTTGAGAGACCTGAGCTAAAATATTTAAAGCAATGGCATCTTTCTGGTCCGTAGGTGCTTTTATTGCTGAAATATTCTGGCTAGTTACTGATTTCCCGCCTAACAACTTCACCATATTAGGAACCAGCTCATTGATCATAGAATAAGTTTTGAAGTTTTGCTTGGCTTCCATGCTTTTTTTTATTGAAAAGCTCTTTCGCCTTCATATACATCGCAAATTCTTCCGGCATTTTAGCCTGGTTGGCTTTGTTCTTTACCGAGTCATCACCTTCAAAAACAGATTGATATTTAGCAACTACTCTTGTTACTTCCATATTATCAATATCAACATCCCCGTTTTTTCCTCCTATAAAGTTCCATCCGTGTACATCATCGATATATCCGTTTCCATCATCATCTTTGCCATTTCCCGGAACTTCATTAGGATTGGACCAAATATTTTTCACCAATCCCGGGTGATCTACCTGCACTCCACTGTCTAGCACCCCAACGACTACGGTTTTCGGCTTTAATCCTTTTGATTCCAGATATTTGTATGCATTTTCTGTATTTACCCCATATACTTTAGTAGCGGAAAAGTCTTTATGATACCAGGTCATCAGATCTTTGTCTTCTTTCGGATCTGTATTTTTTCCTTTAGCTTCCTGCGCGTAAGAGAAACTAAAACCCGCTAAAAAAAACAGCGGCTAACAATACCTTTTTCATTCGTATATTTTTATTATTATTATAAGTCGAATAACGCCACATCTCATAGCTCTTGACTGTCAATTGAGCACAGGCGTTTCATATATTGATATTTTATTTTATTAAATCATGTCATCGCCCTTCTTGGATTATACATACAGGAATTCCGTGCGATTTCATCTTTCTATAATTGTTTAACATTTTTTTATATAAGTAAGAGATTCAGGGCCTTTGTTACATATAAGGTCCAGAACTGATAAATCTTTCAAAAATCCGAATTTATCAGAGAATGTCTGGTAATATTCCTCCATTTCAAATTCCGAAGGAAGTTTTGCGGAGAATTTTTCCCTTAAATTGACGCATTCAGGATTTTTGATATACTCTTCATTCAAAGACTGTGCCTTTTCTGTTTTTAATATCTGTTGGATAATTTCAAGCCCCTTAAGGTTAAAATCCAAAAGAAATTTTTCTTTCAGATCAAAAATTTTCCTGAATTTGTCTTCATAATATTCGAAATAGGGAGAACTCTGATATGCCGTTTTAATTGATTTCCAATGAAGGGTTCTCCAATCTTCACGATAGGAAATCTCAATATCTTTCATTTCCCTTTTTCCATTATGATGAATAGGGATTATCAAAGAAAGTTTCCCGTTCGCACCATAAATATTGGCTCTGTTTCTATAGGTCTGTTTTGGAAAGTTTTCAAACTGTTCCAGCGTAATTTCATTCTCAGCATTCAAAAACACTGAAAACCATGAAACCGGGGGCATATAAAATACCGGCAATAATACATTCTTCATATTCATAATGCAAAAATGAAGTATTTTTTCAAATACTTCATTCTATTTTAAGTTTAATTTTATTTTATAATTCGTCTTCTGTCTTTTTCTTTCTGAATAATTTCACAAAGTATTCCCATCCGAAAAACAGGATCAGGATCATGGCTGCAATCCACCAGTAAGATGTTTTGTTGGCTTCTCCTGTATTGGTAGCTTTGAACATTCTGTCCCAGCGGATCTTGAATGGTGCCTGATATGTGGAACTACCGTCTTTGAAAGCTCCCTGAAGGCTCATCCAGGTAAACATGGGCTTTCCTACGATATTCTCTTCCGGTACGAAACCAAAGAATCTGGCATCTAAAGAAGCATCTCTATTATCTCCCACCATCATATAATAGTCCTGCTGGATAGTATATTGAGTAGCTTCTTTTCCATTAATGAAAATTTTTCCGTTTTTATTTTCGAGACTGTTGTGCTCATATTCAGAAATAATCCATTGATACATTGGAAGTGTTTCGGCATTAATTGCCACGACATCACCTTTTTTAGGAATTCTAACCGGTCCGTACCAGTCCTGATTCCATGGTTTGTTGATCGGGAAAATAGATTGGGTTGTATCGATTTTTGTTTTGGCTTCGTCTCTATAATATACTGCAGCTTCTCCTTTTGGTGACACTTCTTCTTTCATATCAATCACCTGAGGAAGTTCTTTGATTTCTTTGGCAGTTTTATCCGTCAGGCCCTGAAAAGCGTAAAGATATCCTTTATCAGTCTGTACTTCCTGAACAGGTAAGAAACCATATGTATTGTACAATGTCGGGATATCCAGTTGGCTTCCCGTATTTACAATATATCTATGCTGTACCTCCTGATCCCCTAAAACAGTTTCCGGTTTGCCATTGACGAAAAGTCTTCCGGCTCTCATTTCAAAAGTATCACCCGCAGTCGCTACACATCTTTTTACATAAGGATCTTTTCGATCGATCGCGGTATGTACGGAATCCTGAGGATAGTTAAAAACAACCACATCATTTTTCTGAGGCTTATTAAATTGTAATATTCTGGTGTAAGGCAGTTTCACTCCATCTACATAAGATTTCGGATCATCCTTAGGATTTCCTTTCTGTCCTGTATCCATAATTGTTCCCTGAAGGAAAGGAATGGCTAACGGACGCATCGGAAGTCTGTACCCATAGCTCCATTTGTTAACGAAAAGGAAGTCTCCTACCAGTAATGTTCTTTCCATAGATCCTGTAGGAATTCCGAACGGCTGTGTGATAAAAACATGAATGATGGTAGCAAAAACAACTGCAAAAGTAATAGAGCCAAAAAATGTATCTTTCTTTTTTGCATTTTTTCTCTTCATCCGTAAGAAACAGTTCATTTGTACTTTCGTCTTCAAGTTCTGTATCTTTAGCATAGTTTACAACAGCCATATAGATAAACGGCAGGATTACCGTAAGAAACTGGTCTTTGAAAAGGGTCTTTCCAAACTTCTTCATTAAATAAAGATGAAAGACAGACATCATGATAGGTCCCACTATCGGAAGATAAGACAGAACTGCCCACCATTTCGGATGTTTGGTTTCTTTCAGAATAATGAAATAATTATAGAAAGGTATAAATGCAAATAAAGGGCTATAACCCATTTTTTTGAACAGCTTCCATGTTGAAATCCCCATTAATACGGATAAAATGAGAACATATACTGTATAAGTTAAAAAATAATTCATAAATTTTTTGTGCCTATTCTAGATATAAATGATGAGTAATAAATGATACAGCGTTGCTATGTACAATTTACCATTCATCATTTCCTGTTATTGGTATGCAATTTAAAGAATTTGTTACAAATTAAAGCCCTAAAACATCTTTCATTCCGAAGTTTCCTTTTTTGTCTTTAATCCATTCGGCTGCCACTACAGCTCCCAGTGCAAATCCGTTTCTGTTGAAAGCGGTATGTTTGATTTCGATTTCGTCTACTTCACTTCTGTAGAAAACGCTGTGTGTCCCCGGAACTTCATCTTCCCGTACGGCAAAAATCCCAAGCTGGTTACCTTGTGTTTCTTCCAGTTTCCAGGCTTCAAACTTCGGATTATTATTGATAATTCCTTCCGCAATGGAAATAGCGGTTCCACTAGGTGCGTCTTTTTTATGGATATGGTGAATTTCTTCCAGCTGACAGGAATATTCATCCACGTTTTTCATTAAATCAGCAAGCTTTTCATTAAGAGCAAAAAACAGGTTTACTCCCAAACTAAAATTTGAGCCATACAGGAATGCTGTATTATTTTCAACCGTCAGTCTTTCAATTTCAGCTTTTTTCTCCAGCCACCCTGTCGTCCCGCAGATCACCGGGATATTATTTTCAAGACAAGCTTTAATGTTATCAAATGCAACTTCCGGCAGGGAGAACTCAATTACAACATCCGGATTATTAAGATTTTCAGCAGTTGGGGTTTCCTTCAGGCGGGCAACTACTTCATGACCTCTTTTCTGTGCGATCTCATCAATGATCTTACCCATTTTGCCGTAGCCAACTAATGCTATTCTCATATATTCTTTGTATTTCTGTGATCCTAATTATTGCTTAGGATATATTTATTTTTAATGACTCGAAAGGTTCTGCCCTATAGTGCTATGATTTATATTTAAAATCTATAACTTAAACTTAGTCCTGTTTTAGGAGGGTCATAACCATATTGATCCTGGATAACCGCGGGTTTAAAAGTAAGATCCGGGTCATGGCGGCTTTCGTAAAGGTGAGCGTCCACTACTGCATCTACAATATTCAGAATATAGATTAATCCCGTAATGGCAATCGCATAGTCTCTTTGCCTTTTTGCCCTGTCCTGGGCATTTCCCAATGCTCTTTTGTCCAACCAGGGATGGCTGTCTACGAACTCATTAGGGGTACCATTCAATTTAGCGACATAATATTCGCGGTATTTTTTGTACTGATTGTCATTCCAGACTGCAATACCTACTCCTGCTCCTACGGCTCCCCATACGATGGGAATTTTCCAGTATTTTTTGTTATAATACTGTCCTAATCCCGGTAAAACTGCAGAATATAATCCTGCTCTGGTAGGATTCAATTTTATTGTTTTTCTTGTGGGGCCATTGGCTTTTTCAAGGTCGGCAATAATTTTAGATTCTGTTTTCCCGGGTTTCACTGCCGGCACTTCTTCTTTTGGAAGATCAGGTACACGAACAGTATCAGCAGGACTGACTTGTGAATAAGCCAGTGCAGTGATGCATAGGAAAAATGTGAAAAGTATGTTCTTCATTATTTAATGTGAGACAAAATATACTCCAGTTCTTCTTCGTTTTTGAAGTCCAGGACAATTTTACCTTTTTTACCGTTTCCAGAGGCTTTGATCTCTACTTTTACGTCCAGAATATCAGCAATGGTCTTCTGGGCTCTTTTATAATTATTGGAAAGCTCTGCTTTTGCTTTTTTTGCTGCGGGAGATTTTGGGTTTTTCAAGGCAGCAGCAGCCTGTTCTGCCTGGCGAACGTTTTAATTTTTCTTTAACGATCAGTTCAAACAGCACCTGCTGGTCTTCTTCATTTTCCAGACTGATAATGGCTCTTCCGTGTCCTGCGGAAATCTCACCACTTCTGATCGCATTCTGGATATCCGGATTTAACCTCAATAACCTGATTGAGTTTGTAATCGTACTTCTGTCCTTTCCTATCCTCTGGCTCAGGTTTTCCTGAGTTAGCCCTATTTCTTCCAAAAGTCTATGATAGGTAAGTGCAATTTCTATTGCATCAAGATCTTCTCTCTGAATGTTTTCAACAAGAGCCATCTCCAGAAGTTCCTGATCATTTACCAAACGGATATAGGCGGGAATCGTTGTTAAACCGGCAATTTTTGTTGCCCTGTAACGTCTTTCCCCGGATATGATTTCAAACTTTTCGCCATCTTTTCTCAGGGTAATCGGTTGGATTACTCCTAAGTTTTTGATTGACTGTGCCAGTTCGTTTAATGCTTTTTCATCAAAATAAGTTCTCGGCTGCGTTGGATTCGGATAGATATCTTCAAGGGCTACTTCTACGATATTCCCCACAAACTTATCTGCACCTTCATCGGTAGCCGAATTGATACTCGCTTTCGATTCTGCACTTAAAATGGCTCCCAAGCCACGCCCCATAGCTCTTTTTTTTGTCCTTCATAGATATAATTGATAAATGATGTTTGACGGGTGACGCTCAGCATTCACCCATTGGCCATTTATTATTAATTTAATTCTTTACTAAATTTTCGTTCTTCAAAAGAACCTCTTCAGCGAGCTGAATGTATTGAACCGCTCCTTTGCTTTCGGCATCATAATTCAGAATGCTTTCCCCGAAGCTCGGTGCTTCGCTCAGTCTTACGTTTCTGCTGATAATGGTTTCAAAAACCATTTCAGGGAAATGTAAATTCACTTCTTCCACGACCTGATTGGATAGTCTTAACCTGCTGTCGTACATGGTAAGAAGAAGACCTTCTATTCCAAGATCTTTATTATGAATCTTCTGAACATTTTTAACGGTATTCAACAATTTCCCCAATCCCTCCAATGCAAAGTATTCACACTGAATCGGAATGATTACGGAGTCTGCAGCCGTTAGTGCATTTACCGTAATAAGACCTAAACTCGGTGCACAATCGATGATGATATAGTCATAATCGTCTCTTACGCTTGCCAATGCTTTTTTTCAGCATATACTCACGATCTTCTTTATCTACCAATTCAATTTCAGCCGCTACCAGGTCTATGTGTGACGGAATAATATCCAGATTCGGAGTAGCAGTCCTTTTGATACAAACTCTAGTATCTGCACTGTGCTCCAGCAGGTTATATGTAGAATACTGAACATCTTCCACACCCAGCCCCGAAGTAGCGTTAGCCTGGGGGTCAGCGTCAATGATTAATATTCTTTTTTCCAATACTCCTAATGCTGCTGCCAAATTTACAGCGGTAGTAGTCTTTCCGACTCCTCCTTTTTGATTAGCAATACCTATGATTTTTGCCATTGTTAGAACTTTAAGTTTCAAAAATACACTTTTTTCTTTGCTCCCAATGAATGCCTAAAAGCAAAATCGAGTTAAAATATTGTTAATAAGCAATTTAACAATTAAAAAAATTATCCACAAAAAAAAAATCTTTGTGGATAACTATTTAAAATATCTTTTTAGGGATTAATTCTCAAACTTCATGGAAATCGGAAATTTAAAATAGCTTCTTACGAATTCCCCTTTTTTATTTTTTGCAGGTGTCCATTTTCCTTTAATGGATCTGATGGTTCTGATCGCTTCATTGTTAAAATCCGCGTTAGCACCGTTAGCTTTGATTCCTGAAATGGTACCATCCATTTCCACAATAAAAGTAATGGTAGTTTTCATGACATCATCTGATTCAAAACCTGATCCATCAAAGCTGTTCATCACTTTATTTCTGAATGCATCTATTCCACCTGTAAAACTGGCTTCGGAACCCAGTTCTCCGGGTTCAGCAATTTTATTTTTATCTACTGCAGGCTCCGGAATTGTTGGCGGTGCCGTATTAACTACCGGACCTGTTGCCACAGGTATTGTTGTAGGTACATGTGTATTGGGCGCTACCACATCTCCTTTAAAATTATTTACTAATCCAGCTACAGCGTCATCAGGGACAGGATCCTTCTTCACGTTATCCTGAGCATCTCGTGATGGTATAGGAGGTATACTGTTATATGTTTTCACATCAGGTGGAGCAACAGGCTGTACAGGTTTGATAATTTTTACAGGTGGCTTTATTTCTGGTGGTTCTACTATTTTAATAATTCTCCTGCCATCATCATGAGGTCTGTGATCTACTACATCTGTTTTAAATGCAGAGATTACGAATGGCGTAATCGACACAGCCGCCATTAAGCTGGCTCCGATAAATAGTGCTTTGGTTAATATTCTATCTGATTCGTTTCTTAATACATAGGCACCATATTCTTTGTTGCGGTGCTCAAAAAGAACTTCGTTGAAGCGAAATTCCTGGTTTTGGTTCTGGTGTTTCATCACTATACTATTTAAACTGTTAAAAAGTGATTATTAGTTTCATTAGTTCTTATCGATAAGCAATGTTTCAATATCAAAACATCTGCCATAATTTTGTTAAAACAGCAGTATTTTAAAAAAAAATTATGACAATATCTAAAATTTAACATTTTAAAATAGAAAATGCCAACAGAAACCCGCCTGGTTCCCTAAAAAAAATAACTGAATTAAATAACACCAGTTCAGGATGAAATTCTGATTTAATCAGATTGGAAGATGGAAGATGGAAGTCATAGCCCCATAAAGAATAACTATTCATGGTAGCGCTGGGTACCGGTCATTATAGCCTTTCTACTTAATTTTCTTAATCCGGACTCAGGTTAAATAAGCAACAGAAGAATGATCAGCGGCAATAATAATCCTATAGAATTAATAATAATCAGCACAACCGAACTCATTTTTGTTTTCCGGTAGCTTTTACCTGCAAAATAAATAGCACTTGTACTCAATATTAAGCTGCAGACCATAAACAATACAATCAGAAAGTCCGAGGCCTGGTTTATGGGAATATCTTCATAAACAGCCAATAAAACAGCATAGGCAATTGTGAACGCTAAACTTATAAAGATGTTTTTCTGAAGCTCTTCAGATATATGATGACTTTCCATGGATAAAAATTATGCTTAAATATAGGAATATTCATAATATCGACCCCGTTTTAATAAAATAAACTGTCCGTTATATAGATTTCCTAAACGCTAATGCATTTCAGCATATTGTGGAATAGCTATAGAAAAAGACTACCAAAAATGATAGTCTTTTTACTATGTATCGTGAATGTTACTAGAACAATTCTTTTCTGATAATGTTCTGGCTTCTTTCAGGTCCTACAGAAACAAGATATACATTGATTCCCAGGTATTTCTCTATAAATTCAATATATTTCTGGGCGTTTTCAGGAAGTTCATCATAGCTTCTTGCTTTTGTAATGTCTTCTTTCCAACCCGGTAAATCCTGGTAAATTGGTTCGTAGTCATATAATTTTGTAGTAGAAGAAGTAAAATAATCAATGATTTTTCCGTCTTCTGTTTTGTAATGGGTAACGATCTTAAGGTTTTCAATTCCTGTAAGAACGTCTAATTTTGTAATTACCAGGTTATTGATTCCGTTAATCATACAAGCATGCTTTAAAGACACAAGGTCCAGCCAGCCTGTTCTTCTTGGTCTTCCTGTGGTAGCCCCGAATTCTCCACCGATCTGTCTGATTTTTTCACCCAGTTCGTTGTCTAATTCAGATGGAAAAGGACCGTTCCCAACTCTTGTACAATATGCTTTTGCTACTCCGATAAGATTCTGAAGCGAAGTAGGTGGCACTCCTGCCCCCGTACAAACACCTCCTGTAGACGGAGAGGATGAAGTCACATATGGATAAGTACCGAAATCGATATCCAGCATTAATGCCTGAGCTCCTTCAAACAACACGTTTTTACCTTCGTGGATCGCTTCGTTCAATTCTAACTCAGTATCAACGATTCTGTCTTGCAGTTGTTTTCCGATCTCCAAAAATTCATTATAGATTTCTTCGACATCCAAAACAGGTTTTCCATAATATTTTTCGAAAAGAGAGTTTTTAACTTTCAGGTTTTTCTCAATTTTTTCTCTTAAAATCTCAGGGTTTAAAAGGTCTACCATTCTGATTCCTACTCTTGCTATCTTGTCTTCATAACAAGGTCCGATTCCTTTTTTGGTGGTTCCGATCTGAGTTCCTCCGTGTTCCTCTTCACGGTAAGTATCCAAAAGGATGTGGTAAGGCATGATGACATGCGCTCTTCTGCTGATAAAAAATGTGATCTGTTCTCAAGCCTTTGCTTTCAATCTGATTCACTTCTTTAATGAAAGATTTAGGGTTTACCACTACTCCGTTCGCAATGATACATTTCCCTTTGCATTGAAGAACTCCTGAAGGAAGAAGGTGTAGAACGAATTTTTCATCACCCACATAAACCGTGTGACCAGCGTTGTCTCCTCCCTGGAAACGCACCACATAGTCCGATTTTGCCGATAAAACATCCGTGATTTTTCCTTTGCCTTCATCTCCATACTGAAGACCTACAACTACATAAGTTGACATATTTTACTTTTGTTTTAAGATTCGTGCAAAATTACTTTTAAAAAAAATGACGGCCAAATTATAGTGTAAATTTATTTGGAGTTGGGATGAAAATCATGAGATTAAGCTTAAAAATTCTGAGATTAATTCATTTATCAATAAACATTAATTTTTTAACAAAAATTTTTTAATCAATATAAAAACCGGCGAGCCCATTTTTTATATAAGATATTAGAGTTAAATGTTTTATTCCTATCTTTGGGTATCATCTGAAATAGGAAATCGCATGGCCACAACACAAAAATCAGCATACCTATCTTCCGACCTAAGCAACAGGTCAAAGCTCTACTACACGTTATTTTCTCCTGAGAACATCCCTATTAAAGCTACTCTTCTGATTGTTCATGGTATGCAGGAACACAGTGGAAGGTATGCTGAGATTGCGGAATATTTTGCAGGCCTTGGAGTCGCTGTACTGACGTATGATCACCTGGGACACGGAAGGTCCGTAAGGGAAAAAAGGCATATGGGTTTCTTTCAGCTCCATAAACCTGATAAAAGGCTTATTTCAGACGCAGAAATGATGAATGAATATCTGAGCGAACAGTACCCGGATGTTCCCCATTTTATTCTCGGACATTCTATGGGATCTTTTATCACCCGATGTCTTCTTCAAAAAGCGAACAACCAATTTACAGGGGCTATTATTACAGGCACCGGAGGCCCATTACCAGGGATCGGTTTATTAAAAGGCTATTTATCATTAGCAAATATCATTGCTCCCCGCCATCGTACTGTATTAAATTCTGTTTTTACAATGGTTAACAATAAGCATTTCAGGAAAGAAAAAAATTACAGCAGTACAAGCTGGCTTAGCCTGAACCCAGTTAACAGGGAACATTTTGCTAAGGATGAGCTTTGCGGGGTTCCGTTTTCAAACAATGCCTTTTATACTTTATTTACGATTTACAAAAGGGCAACTTCCAGAAACTGGGCTGCCACTATCCCCCTCTCCTTTCCTTTTTTGTTTGTAAGCGGACAGGATGATCCGATTGGTGATTTCGGTAAAGGCGTAATGCTAACTATTGATCATTTAAAGCATGACGGCTTTAAGGATATAGAATATACAATCTATCCGGAAATGCGTCATGAAATTTTAAATGAAGAAATACGGGAAGACGTTTTTGACCGGGATTCATGAATGGATATTCAGACACTGTGGTTAATTTCCGGCTTATTGTAGTTTAGTAAAAGAGCGATCAAGGCTGATCTTATAATCAATCTGCCTTGATCTGTGTGAAATTTCTAATTTAATACCACTTCCCTGTCTATACCGATTTCCTGCAGGAAAACCTCATCATGTGAAATCACCAGCAGTGTCCCATGATAATCTTTAATAGACTGGGTCAGAATCTCCACGTTCTGCAAATCGAGGTTATTGGTGGGCTCATCAAGAATAATCATATCCGGAGCTTTATTGCTGATGGAAAGACCGCACAAAAGTAACCGTAAACGCTCCCCTCCACTCAATACTCCGGCTGTTTTTTCCCAGGTATCTTTACCAAACAAAAACCTTGATAATAAAGTTTTGACTTCAGATTCCGGCATTGCATTATCATTAAAAGTCTGAACAAACTCGTAAATCGTAGAGTTATGGTTAATCAAAGAATATTCCTGATCGATGTAAATACTGTTGAATTCTGATGTTCTGACATTTCCCGTAAAAGGTTCAATATTTTTCAACAAGAGCTTTATCAGGGTTGTTTTACCGGATCCGTTTGAACCTTTAATACAGATCCTGTCCCCACTCCGGATTTCAAGGCTGAGATTCTCTTTCCATAGTTTTTCTTTTCCATAACTGAAATTGAGATTCTCAGCTGTTATTAAAATTTTGCCTGAATGCAGATTGGAATCATTAAAATTCACTTTCATCTGCTCAAAATTTTTCAGGGATGAGCGAAGATCACGAAGGTCTCCGGAAATACCACTGATTTTCTCTGTATGCACACTTTTTAATTTTGATGTATTTTTTTCTGCGTTATTCCTGAGGGTATTCATCATAATCCGTGCAACCCCGGATTTTTCTTGCTTTTGTTTTCCCCTCGCATCCAGTTTCTGCTTACGTTCCAGAGTTTCCCGTTCTTTTTTCTTTTGCTTTCTTTAAAGCCTTTTCCTTTGCATGGATGTCATGATGCAAGGCTTCTTCTTCTATCTCTTTTTGCTCTGCATAAAAATCAAAGTTGCCTCCATAGGCTGAAATTCCCTGGTTGCTTAGTTCAAATATGGTATCAACAAGGTTCAGTAAAGTCCTGTCATGACTTACAATAATAATCGTAGCACTGGTTTTACCGATCAGGTCATATAATAATTTCCTACCTTCATTATCCAGATGGTTGGTGGGTTCATCCAGGATAATAATGTCCGGTTGGTTGATCTGAATTCCGGCCAGGAAAACTTTGGTTTTTTGCCCTCCGCTTAGCTCTCCAAGCTTTTGAGTCAGTTTAAAATTCTGAAGTCCCCAGTACTGTAAAGCATTCTGGCAGCGTTCTTCAATCTCCCAGTCATCATTTAAAATTTCGAAATATTCTTCATCTACCTCTCCGTTTGTTATTTTAAGAAGTGCATGCAGCTTTTGGTCTATCCTTAGACATTCTGCTATTGTAAAATGATTAAAATTCCCGAACATCTGCGGAACATAGAAAATATCTCCCTGAATATTAATATTTCCGCTTAACGGTTGTATTTCATCCGCTATTATTTTCAGCAGGGTAGATTTTCCCATGCCATTATTCCCTACCAAAGCAGATTTGGTTTGAGACGGTATTGTTACATTGATATGATTAAATAATAGATCTCCTCCCGGAAACCCAAAGGATATATTTTGCAGTAAAATCATGATTTCTTTCTTAAGAATGGTTAAACACTGGTAGCATCTGGGCTACCGTTTTATTGAATCTGAAAGAAATTATATCCTACATGTCTGTATTTTGGGGTTTTGAAAGAACAAATATAGTACAAATCCGGGATTAAACACAAAAAGATTTTAATCAAAAATCAAAAATCCGTAACTTTGCCTCCTACTAAAATTTTTTATGGAAAGTATTAAAGTTCACGACAAAACTTTTGTTCCTTATCTGAAGGACGCCGAAATTCAGGAGATTGTCAAAGAGACCGCGTTAAGGATTTATGAAGATTACAAAGATGAAGTTCCTGTTTTCATTGGTGTTTTGAATGGAGTGGTCATGTTCTTCTCAGACCTTTTAAAATATTACCCGGGTGAATGTGAAATCGCTTTCATTCAAATGAGTTCTTATGTAGGAACTGAATCTACAGGGATTGTGTACCAGAAAATGGAACTGACCAAAGATGTGAAGGACCGTCATATCATTCTTGTAGAAGATATTGTTGATACCGGAAATACGGTTGAAAGTCTTTTCAAATATTTTAAAGAAACACAGCGTCCTAAATCTGTAAAACTGGCAAGTTTCTTACTGAAACCGGAGATTTACAAAAAGGACTTCAAACTGGATTATATCGGGAAGGAAATTCCTAATAAGTTTGTTCTTGGGTATGGATTGGATTATGATGAACTGGGAAGAAATTTACCTAATCTGTATCAATTAGCAGACGGACAGATCAACCATTAAAAATGGCTATTAGCTTCTAGCTTCTGGCTATTAGCTTTTCAATAAATATCTAAAAAAGTAATTATTAACTAAACAAAAGCTAAAAGCAAGAAAGCAGGCAGACAAAAGCCGGAAGCCTAATGCCGATTGCCGGAAGCGAATCAACATTATGATAAACATTGTTCTGTTTGGCCCTCCAGGAAGTGGAAAAGGAACTCAAGCACAAAATCTAATCGAGAAATTCAATTTAAAGCAGGTTTCAACCGGTGATCTTTTCAGATACAACATGAAAAATGATACGGAGCTTGGAAAACTGGCTAAATCTTACATCGATAAAGGAGAATTGGTTCCGGATCAGGTGACAACAGATATGCTGATTGACGAGATCAGAAAACCTACAGATACCAACGGTTTTATTTTTGACGGATATCCGAGAACAACGGCTCAGACGGAAGCTCTGGAAAAAATCGTTAAAGAAGAACTGAATGATGAGATTGATATCTGTCTTGCTTTGGTGGTAGAGGACAAAATCCTGGTTGAAAGACTTTTAAAAAGAGGAGAAACCAGCGGAAGGACTGATGACAGCAATGTAGAGATCATCGAAAACAGAATTAAAGAATATTATGCTAAAACAGCAGAAGTAGCCGAACTATACAAGCAGCAAGGTAAATATGTAGAGGTAAACGGTGTAGGAGAAATTGATGAAATTTCACAAAAGCTTTTTGCTGAAGTAGAAAAAATCAAATAAGGATTTAGGATTTAGGGATTAGGATTTAGCATAGTTAAATATCTATTCCCTAATCCCTGAGGCCTAAACCCTAAAAATTATGTCAAACTTTGTAGATTACGTAAAGATTCATTGTAAAAGCGGACACGGAGGTGCAGGTTCTGCCCACCTTCGCCGTGAAAAATATATTCCGAAGGGAGGTCCTGACGGCGGCGACGGAGGTCGTGGTGGTCATATCATCATGAGAGGAAATGGCAATGAATGGACTTTACTTCCCCTCCGGTACACCCGTCACGTAAAAGCTGAACGTGGTGAGAACGGTGGAAAAAACCAGCTGACCGGTGCTTTCGGTGCTGATGTTTATATTGATGTTCCTGTAGGAACGATTGCCAAAAATGAAGAAGGTGAAATCATCGGTGAAATTCTGGAAGACGGACAGGAAATTATCCT
Source organism: Chryseobacterium sp. P1-3 (assembly GCF_000738495.1). Taxonomy (NCBI): domain Bacteria; kingdom Pseudomonadati; phylum Bacteroidota; class Flavobacteriia; order Flavobacteriales; family Weeksellaceae; genus Chryseobacterium; species Chryseobacterium sp. P1-3. Next base: position 44,839 of record NZ_JPEQ01000012.1, on the reverse strand, counting down.
GATGCATGGTGGAAAAGGCGGTTTAGGAAATGAGCATTTCAAATCCTCTACCAATCAAACTCCAAGATATGCACAGCCAGGTCTTCCGGGTGAAGAAGGTTATATTGTTTTTGAGCTTAAAATTTTGGCAGATGTAGGATTGGTCGGATTCCCTAATGCAGGAAAGTCTACCCTTTTGTCAGCTGTTTCTGCAGCAAAGCCTAAAATTGCAGATTATGCTTTTACCACCCTTACTCCTAATCTTGGAATTGTAGATTACAGAAATTACAAATCATTTGTAATGGCTGATATTCCGGGAATTATCGAAGGAGCAGCAGAAGGTAAAGGCTTAGGGCACAGATTCCTGAGGCATATCGAAAGAAACTCGATCCTGTTGTTTTTGATCCCGGCAGATTCTGAAGATCATTTTCAGGAATTTAAGATCCTTGAGAATGAATTGAAGGAATATAACCCTGAATTGCTGGATAAAGATTTTATTATTTCCATCTCAAAATCAGATCTTCTGGATGATGAGCTTAAAAAGGAAATTGCAGCAGAATTCCCAGAGAACAAACAGCCCCTGTTTTTTTCCGGAGTTACCGGAGAAGGTTTGGTGGAACTGAAAGACGCCATCTGGAAACAATTACACGGATAGTAAAAAACTTCCTGTTACAATATACAACCCCGGACAACTCCGGGGTTTCTTTTTTTTATTATGATCTTTTGGAATAATTATTGAGCGATTTTCTAAAATCTAAACTATGAAATATTTACTAGGCCTTTGTGCATTTATATTATTATTTTCATGTACTGTTCAAAAGAACAATACTAAATATTCTAAAATTGAATATGAAGCGACTCCCTGTTTCGGGTTCTGCCCTGTCTTCAAAATGACTATCAGCCCGGACAGAACTGCTGTTTTTGAAGCCGAACATTTTAACTTCAATGATCATCCTTCAAAAGATGAGTTTTCAAAACCCCGTGAAGGAACCTTTAAAGGAACGATCAAAGAAGCGGATTATAACCAGCTGATCGGATTGCTGGATGCATTGGATGTAAAAAGTTTACATGACAAGTATGGAAAGAGAGAGATCACGGATCTGCCGACTTCTTATCTAAGAATTGACTTTGCAGACGGGACTTCAAAAAATATAGAAGATTACGGAAAACAAGGAAGCGAAAAACTTTCCGAGGTATACAAATTTTTTTGAAAATTTACGAAAAAGCCAACAGTGGACCCGGGTAAAATAAAGCTTTTCAAATTTTAGATTATCTTTGTAAAACAATTCCTTCTCTACAGAGGGAATTTTCTTATAAAAACTATAGCCATATAACTCAAAGAACAATCATGAAAAAGAACATTTTTTTTAACATTACTATTGGCCGTATCAGGTATTCTGACCGCTCAAAACTCATCTGTGAGTTTTGGAGTTAAAGGAGGGTATACATTGTCCAATATGAAATTTTTTGATGAAAAACTGGGCTCAAAGTCCTATTTCTATGCAGGTATTCTGACAGAACAGCCTGTATCCTCTCAACTGGCGATACAGGCCGAGCTATTGTATACACAATTAGGGGGAAAAGATTCATATCCCTGGACCGAACAGGTGGGTACAGAAATTGTTGAAGTGGGAAACATGGATTTTACGTATCAGTTCCATCAGATCCAGGTTCCTGTTTCTGTAAAGTATTATTTCATTCCTGATTTATCTGCTTCTGTGGGGATGAATCTGGGATTCAATATTTCTACGAAACTTACGACTGTCAACCCTTATGCTGGTGAATACAAAGGTAACTTCAACGGAGCAAAAACATTAAACCTCTTTCCTTTTGTTGGGGCAGAGTATAAGATCAGCTCCAGTTTTTTTGTTGATGCCAGGTATAATTTCAATTTTATCGAAGTGAGTAAAAAAAATACCGTTCCTACCAAGATTGGTTTTTTACAGGCAGGTGTGGGATACAGGTTTAAATAATATTTATTTGAAAGTAAAGCAGCCGGAGGGAATAAAAAAACTTTTAATTTTTTTTAGATTACCTTTGCAAAAAGTAATTCTTTCAGACGGAAAGAATTTTTTTATTTAATTTTAAAATAATTTATTTGAATTTTACAGACCTACACTTAATAGAACCTATTGCAAAAGCAATTCAGGAACAGGGATATACCCAACCTACTCCCATTCAGGAAAGATCTATTCCTGAGATTTTAGAAGGCAGAGATTTTTTAGGCTGTGCGCAGACCGGAACAGGAAAGACTGCGGCCTTTTCCATTCCTATTCTACAGAATTTATCAAAGAATAAAGTAAGCAATCATCATATTAAAGCTTTAATTCTTACTCCCACCCGCGAACTGGCGATCCAGATTGAGGAAAACATCAATGCTTACGGAAAGTATCTTCCTTTAAAGCAGCTTGTTATTTTTGGAGGAGTAAAGCAGGGAAACCAGGAGGCCGCATTGAAAAAAGGAGTTGATATTCTGGTGGCTACTCCCGGAAGACTTCTTGATTTTATTGCCCAGGGAATTATCAGCCTGAAAAATCTTGAAATATTTGTTCTTGATGAAGCAGACAGGATGCTTGATATGGGCTTTGTACACGATGTTAAAAGAATCATTAAGCTTTTGCCACAGAAAAGACAGACTTTGTTTTTCTCGGCAACTATGCCGGGGGAAATTCAGAAACTGGCAAATTCTATCCTGAATAATCCTGTGAAAGTAGAGGTTACTCCCGTTTCTTCTACCGCGGATACCATTAAACAATCCGTGTACTTTGTAGAAAAAGAAAACAAACTGAACTTACTTGTTCATATTCTTAAAAATGACATTTCAGATTCTGTATTGGTTTTTTCAAGAACAAAGCATGGCGCAGATAAGATTGCCCGAAAACTTCAGAAAGACAATATTTCTGCAGAAGCCATTCATGGAAATAAATCCCAGAATGCCAGACAGAATGCCCTGAATAATTTTAAATCAGGAAAAACCAGGGTTCTTGTTGCTACAGATATTGCTGCCAGGGGGATTGATATTGATGAATTAAAATTTGTTATTAATTTTGAACTCTCAGATGTTTCAGAAACGTATGTACACCGGATCGGAAGAACGGGAAGAGCAGGAGCTGAAGGGAATTCCATTTCTTTCGTTGACGGGCTTGACCTTCTTAATTTAAAGAATACGGAAAAGCTTATCGGAAAAAAAATCCCGGTGATTAAAAACCACCCGTTCCACACGGATGATCTTGTGGCTCAGAAAAGAGATTCCAACAACAAACCGGTACCCGCCGGAGCAGAAAAAAAGCCTTCTCAGAAGCCTTCAGGATCACGACCTAAAAAAAGTAAAAACAGTTCATCTGCTACCCCATCACTCGGTTATAAAAAGCCCAAGAATAAGAATTTTACCAGAAAAAAATAACAAAAAAGTTTCTCAATGATGAGAAACTTTTTTTATCCTATATCTTTAAAAAAGAAATTTTATCCTGTATATACTGCAACAAATATTCTTCTGAATTTCCGGAACTGTCATATTGGATATGAAGGTAAAAAACAATGAAAAAGAGAATCATGATCATCAGTAACGGAGTATTGAACCTTCCTTCTATTGAAACGGTCTTCTGATCATTATCCGGCATCGCTGCAATAATCAGGACCATGAGTAATACTGAATAGATATGGTTCCATCTGAACCAGTCTGCCCCCAAGAAATAAAGCGGAGATACCCATAGTAAAGAAATCAGGGTAAAGATTTTGAAGGCCTTAAGTTTTTGAGGTATATATTTTTTCACAAAAATAAAAAACAAAAGCACCATCAATATAAGTTCCGCCCCAAACAGAATATAAGACTGATAAGCCTCAATCATTGCTTTTCTTTCCTCAACTACATTATAGGTGAAAATATTAAATGTACCCAACTCTATTCCCCGCTGCTTCAAAAGCTCCAGGCTTTGCCCCTGGTTAATTTCCCCACCGTAGAAGAACAGTATTAACATTACTGCCGTAGAAGTTACAAACAGGCCTCCCAGGTATTTAAAATCTATCTTATTGGTTTTTACTATAGAGGCTGCCATTAGAAAGGGTAAATAAAAATAAAACAGCTCATGTAAAAACAGTCCTATGATAAATCCTATAAAAAGCACATATTTTTTCAGCCCGGTTATTCTTCCGGTGACAAAATACAGCATCAGGGCAATTACAATAATTTCTTTCCTGCCCGAGTTAAAAATACTTACGGGAATAAATAAGAGGCATAATGGTGAACATGCCAGTATCAGGATATCCCAGTTTACTTTTTTGGAGATGACCAGACGGATGAAAAAGTAAAAAATAATGATAAAAAATAATGACTGGATAAAAAATATCTGTGTATTCAGCGGAATCCCGAAACTGTCCTGAATGAAGAATAAAATACTTCCGGATAAGCCTCTCCTTTTAAACCCACCGTCTTCATAATTGATCAACCAGTCCGAAACCGTCCAGCCAAGCTCAGGAAGATGCGATTTAATATACAACTGAGCGATACAATAGGCTAAAACAATGATAAGAAATCCTGTATAACCGTAAAATTGTATATCTTTTGATATCTTTATCATATATTCTTCTTTACCCTTCAATTTATCATTTTCCTATCACTCATAAAAATGATGGTTATCCATTACATTACTTTGCAGCAAATAACGCCTGTGCATTTTCTGTGGTAATCCTGTCTATTTCAGAAAAGTCTTTTCCGTAAATGTTAACGAGTTTTCCGGCTACCAGATCAAGATATGAACTTTCGTTTCTTTTTCCCCTGTGCGGAACCGGAGCCAGGTATGGCGAATCTGTTTCCAGCACAATTTTTTCTAAAGGAATTTCGTGTAAAAACTGATCAATTTTTCCGTTTTTAAAGGTCACTACTCCACCGATTCCCAGGATAAAATTCAGATCAATAGCATGTTTTGCCTGTTCCAGGTTTCCTGAAAAGCAATGGAAGATTCCTCTCAGTTTCGGATGTTTTTTCCTCTCCAGGACCTCGAAGGTTTCATCAAAGCTTTCTCTGGTATGAATCACAATCGGAAGGTCTTTTTCTATGGCCCAGTCAATTTGCTGTTCAAATGCTTTGACCTGGATGTCTAAAGTGGTTTTATCCCAATAAAGATCTATCCCGATTTCACCTATTGCAGGAAAATGCCTCTGTTCAAGGTAATTCTTTACAATTTCCAGTTCTTTTTCCCAGGATTCGGGTTTTACATAGCAAGGATGTAATCCCATCATTGAAAAAACCTGTCCCGGATATTCCGCTTCCAGTTCCAACATTTTTTCATGGGATTCTGAATCAATTGCCGGAAGGTAAAACTTAGCAATTCCCTTATCTAAGGCTCTCTGAATGGCTTCTTTTCTGTCTTCATCAAATTCTTCCGCGTATAAATGGGTATGTGTATCAATCATTATTGTATCGTTTTAGCAGGTCTTCATAAGGGTTTTCAAGATTCAACAGCATTCCGAAAGCCGGTTCTGTCTTTATACCCTGTTTCTTCAGTTCTATTATTTTCTGTTTAAATTCTTCTCCTTTCTCCTGGAGTATCCTGTATTCGGCGATCATATGCCGGTATGCATTCTGTTGGGTAACAGGTTTGTTCTGTCCAAAAATTTCAATGGGGAATTCTTCCAGCATAAAGTTCAGGACAATACTTGGTATCCCGTTTACCACAATATTTTCAACCTTAATTTCTGTTTCAACTGGAATCAGTTTACTGAACATGATATCATCTAAAAAATCTTCCTCAAACCTAAGGTCTACTTCACAGATAATGTCAAGGTCGCTTCCTTCGATATCAATTTCAATAGGAACAGTTCCTGCCAGCACCGGAGAATAGCTACTCAGTTTTTCAAAAACTTTATACCGGGTAAGAACTTCAAACGCTCTTTTCTGCCTTTTATTTCCTTCTTTCAAATAGTCAATCTTTGTAAAATCAATCATTTGAAAAAATTTTATGTTTTACTTTTTTACGCTGATTCTCTATTCTCTGTTCGAGTTTTTCCCGAAACTCAATAAATTTCGGATCTTTTTTTATCACTGGTTTTATGTTCCAGGGCTTTTATGATTTTAAAATTTTCTTTAATAAAATCTTTGGTTTCGTCTGAGAAGTAAGAGTTTCCAAATTTGTCAAAAATATAATTAACGGCCTGGGTGCTTGGATGAATCATATCTTCCTTATAGAAACGGTAATCCCGCAGGTCATCCATCAAAATTTCATATACCGGAAGGTAGTGGCAGTCATCAAACATGGAAATGGATTCATGAATAGCTGTAATCAGTTTGGATTTGCTGAGCTGATTTTCTACCATTCCATCTTTGGTATGCCGGACCGGCGAAACACTAAATAATATCTGCACTCCCTCTTTACAGATGTCTTTAAGGTCTAAAATCGTATTGTAAATAGAGTTCGTAAGCTCCTGGTGAGAGAGCAGTCTTTTAGAGAAAAACTTCTGCGGGATTTTATGGCAGTTCGCCACCAGTTTTTTCCTGGGTAGAAATTCATAGATAAATGATGTTCCGTACGTCACAATAATCCAGTCGGCCTCCTGAAGAAAAGCATTTCCCGCTTCAATGGCCCCATTAATCTTATCTAAGGTCTGATGGATGTACCGGGTATCAAAATGGGTATGATGGTCCAAAGAGATGTATTCGTCATTGTAAGTGATCAAATCTTCTTCTTGATAAAATGCTGAATCATGAAGAACCCTGACTTCATGATGAATCGAAAAAGGGTTAAAAATTGTTCCGAAGGGGTTATTAAGGGTCTGAAGCTGCCCCTGCTGCAGCAGATCTGTCATTTCAGAGGCAAAACACGATCCTATCGAAAATATTTTATCTTCGATCTCAATCTTTTTTTGTGATGCAGGAATATCAACTTCAGTTCTGAATTTCATTGTATGATCTCGGATGACAGGACAGGCTTCAGTACATATTGCTCCTGCTGCCCATCCCTTCTCTAATATTTAGCTTTCTCTTCTCAATAAATAATTGGCCAGTTCAATGAAAGGTTTTTTCTTTTCTTCGGGAATATCAATTTTCTTAAGGTAGCTCTGCCCGATTTCATTATGCTTTTCAATTAAACGAAGCGCTTTTTCATCTACTTTTGTTCTTCTGAAGATCTTTTCAACACCGTAGATTTTATCGATATTATCGGTCTTTTTGGAATACCAGTAGTCTAATTCCTTTCTTTCCTCATCCGTAGCATGCTCTCTTGCCAACAGGTACAGAACTGTTTTTTTGTTTTCGTAGATATCTCCGGCATGCTTTTTCCCGAATTGCGCCTGGTCTCCGAATACATCAAGATAGTCATCCATGATTTGGAAGGCAATTCCAATGTGTTTTCCGAAGTTAAAAATTGCTTTGGCATCTTTAAAATCCGCCCTTGCAATTAAAGCCCCGATCTCGAAAGAGGAAGCGCTTAACACTCCGGTTTTATAGGTAATCATTCTGATGTAATCATCAAAGGTAACGTTCTCCTGGGTCTCAAAATTAATATCATACTGCTGCCCTTCACATAACAGAAGCCCCGTATGGGTAAAAATTCTGATACATGCTTTAAAAATTTCCGGCTCAAGGTCTTCAAAAAACTTATACGCTTTCAGCATCAACCCGTCTCCTGAAAGGATCCCTACATTAATTCCGTGTAAAGTATGGATGGTAGGTTTATTTCTTCTTAGCGGTGCCTCATCCATAATATCATCATGAATCAGCGTGAAGTTATGGAAAAATTCAATTGCCAATGCAGGTTTTATTGCCTGCTTCAGATCTCCGCCAAACAGATCACATGCCATCAGCACCATAATAGGACGAAGACGTTTTCCTCCGTGGGAAATGATGTAATTCATCGGCTCATACAGCTCCGTAGGTTTATCTTTAAAAGTGTATTTATCAATGGCGTCACCAACAATCTGCTGGTATTTGTCTAAAAATTCCATAAAATCTTATAATTTGAACAAAAATACGATTTTTCGAGGCTTTATAAAAACAAAAACCTTATCGTTTCAATCCGGCTTTTGAAGTTGTGGTTTAACGGAGGATATATTATTCATTAGAATAATTGGTCTTCACAAAAACTAATTTTACTCGATTACTACAGATGCCTTATAAATGTCCCTTTTTTTAAAAAAATTTCTGAGTTGAGGGATTACTGTTTTTATTAAGACATATTTCTAAATCATATTTTTCATTTTTTTGTATTAAAACTCTCTCTCGCTAGTAATTCTAATGGTTAATTTCTAAATTACTTTAAAGCAGAAAACTATTATCAGTATATATAATGATAACAATAAGTAATAAATAATAATATTACTTTTAGTTTTCTTTATTAAAAAAATATTTAAAATTATTGATATTCCAAAATAAAAATATGTTAACAATTTAATTTCAGGAAAATTTATATTAAAAATTACTTTCAAATTGTAAGATAAATTTTGGACAGACACCTTATAAAATATTCTTAATAACCAAAAAATTAATATAGTTATTGAATGGTAGAATTTAATTTTCATTTTTTATCTATTTACAATTTGTCCTCCACTTAAATACCGATGAGTAGATATATCGTAGATGCTCATTTTAGTATATCCACCACTTGACCCAATAACGACATTAACATTTACTGTCACGCCTCTACTATTACCCGGATTTTTACTGAGAGAGAGTTGAAAGAAATTATTTTAAATCAAAACTATTCCATTTTGTATTAAAAGTTATACTGTCAACTTCTATCGCTGAAAATCTACTAATAAAATCATCATACAATAATTCATTATCGGTCCAAAAACCATAGTTCTTTTTATATGGCATTTTTAAAATCACATTATCATTTTCGTCTAATCCTATTTCTCTGTTAGGAATATTCTCTTCATCAAATTCTACTAGCCAATATTTAACATCATCTATCTTATTTTCGAAATCAGAATTACTTACAGGTAAAATTATTTTAAGTGTTCTACTGACTATTTTCTGAAAAAAATTACTTCCTTTCTTATTAGTTCTAATAGGCAAATTAAATTTTAAATATTTCATATTCTTTATTTCTTCCAATGAAAATGTCCCGGATCTTTAACTCTCCAATTATTTCCAGGTAGTTTGGTTTGGTCTTCCATTGTTTCAGTCCTCCTGTCGCTCGGCTAAAATTACTGATCAAATACTTTCCTCCCAATCCCATTCCTTTTAAAACCAATCCTCCCCCAATTTGAGTTATAGCAACGTCAAAACTTGGGTCATATAGAGCTGGACTTTGCAGCCTCTGATCTAATCGGATATTCACTCCAAAATCTCGTGTTCCTCCACCTTCTGAAACGTAGCAAGACCTTTTTGAACATCTGCCGTAGCTAAAAGCATTAATTTGGGAGAACCTGTAGATTCCGATGCATAAAGATAATCTGTTGTATCTCCACCTTTGTCACCTATTTTAGTAGTAGAACCATCTTTATTAAGGAGATATTCGTTGGAAGGATCTATATTATGCATAACATGATTAAACCCAGCTACGAAATCACCAATTATGGCTCCTTCCCAGAAGTTACCACCTGTAAGTTCAGAACCTCCCCCCTAATATAGCACCGGAAGCAATAGTTCTTACTGCACTTCTAGCAAAACTTCTTGCCACCGCACAGAAATTTAACTTTGAGTAACGGCTTTATACTCATCAATAACTTTCCAATGATTATTAATTTTCTTAAGCTTATATAAAATAGTTGATGTATAAAAATTAACTTCATTATTTTTTATAATGTGATATAACTACATAAGTATACTTTTTGTCATTACTATAAATAGGAAAAGATATTTAACTTTTGAGTACATCTTTTTGAAATTTAATATCTTTTAATCTATTGATATTTATTTTTTGATTACAAAGGACATCATTTTGCAGATTTATGTTTAATGCTTTTTCTTCTGATTTACTTAAATATAAATCTTTGAAACAAAATGAATCATTTTGCAAATTGGTAATTTCTATTTTATTACTTGCAATAAAATCATTTAAAAATTTCATATTCGTTATTGTTTTTTTTTGCAAGAATTTAGTATTAATGAAAATAAACATACAATAAGACCTATTTGGTTATTTTTCTCATGATACATTTCATTTAAAGTTAATATTTATCTTTTTATCAGTGCCGATTAAGAGTTTTTTTAATAGTCTCATTAAAATCGTGATACCACATGCTATTGAAACTTTTTCAGGAATATGATTAATCATATTTTGCCATCCATTATTATTAAGAAAATTTGTGCTGCTTTCTTGAATATAGTAATGGCCAACATTATCAAGACTTTCTTTATATTTAAAGGCTGGTTCATCAATTTTAAATGAAATTGATTTTCCTGCAGCCTCTGCGAGGAAGCCTTCATACTCAATTTATTTATTAATGAACAATGAATCTATTAAATATGGAGGCTTTTTATATACTTCATAATCAAAATTATATACTTTAAGAAGTGAATCAATTTTTTTTAAATAGAGTGGATATTGAGGTTCTTGCTCATCTGAAATTATAGAAATCCTTGAGTTTTTATTAGTTAAAGTATGTTGGTTTATATCAAAAGCATGAAACCATATTATTACCTTTTGCTTGCTTTTTTTTGGCATGAATAACAAAGAATGAACAAAACCTTCAAAATTATTATTCCAAAGTTGGTCTAAATCAATAGTTGATGGCCATATAGCTTCAAAATATTTATTAATTAGTTGTTGTACTTTAACACTTTCATCACTATTAGCTCCCCCTGCGTAATCCACAAAATCTGAACTGACTATTTTTCCTTCAATCTTTCCTTTATCATCATAGGAGACAATACCATTTTTTGTGGAAACTAAGTATATTCTACCACTGCTTGGCAATACATAATTTTTAAAGCTACTATTTTCAAACGAAAGCGTACAGTATGAATTTGTGGAATCTATTTTTTTATAACTTAAGATCTCAATTTTAATTTCCTCCATTTTTTCTTCTTTTTTATTACAGCTTATAAGAGAAAAAATAGCTATAACTAATAATATTATTATATTTCTCATTTATTTAAGTTTTACAGGTAAATGTTTAATAGCATCATATACACGTCGATATTGCTGATTTTCTAAAAAATATGTATTAAAATATGTCGCGTTTTTCTGAATCAAAAAAGCCTGGAAGTTTGTCTAGTCCATTTAATTTTAAAAAGTCTCTTTCAATTCCCCAAATTGCGCCATGCTCAATACTTATTTTATCAAGACCATAAGCTTTTGGCAACATTTCAGGCTCATATCCACTTTGGGTTTTAACCTGTAAGTAATCATTTAAAGAACTAAGGTTTATTACAGAATGCCCTAATTCATGATTCATTACAAAACCAAGCTTAATTTTAGAACCAAAGGCATGTTTTGAGAAGGATATACTTGAGGTGTTACCATTCCAAAAATTTCGTCTGGTATAGGCAATTACTTCTTCACCTTTAGCATTAATATATAGGTCTCCTCTTTTAGTATAACCATTAGATACATGATCTACATAAAACTGTTTTGCACCAGTTTTCATTTCACTCCATCCAGTATCTTTATACATTTTTCTTAACGTGTGTATTGATGGATCTAATGCCTCTCCTGAATCAGGTATTCCAAGAGCGTCATATTCAGCTTTGGTTAGTTCACTATATACCGGTGTTGAAAAGAATTTAGCTCCATAATAAGATATTCCTGCTACAGCACCACCAATTACGGCTCCTTTTAGTACTCCTTCAAGAAAATTCTTTCCGGTAAGCAAAGCTGTAACTCCACCTGTTCCCGCTCCTGTGAAGGCACTACTTCCTACAGATCCCCAGAAACCACTGGCACTGAATACTTGTCCTAAACCACCAGAGACTCCTCCTGTGACCGCACCCATTAAAAGAGCATTTGCAAAACCATTCCATGACCAGCTGTTCATTACTAACGCCTGTATTGCATACATTCCTGCACTGATCAGCGTTCCTACTGCTACTCCCCAAATTATCGGAGCAATATACGTTAAGAAAAATCCTGCTGCCCAAGCAAACTCTCCACTTGGATCATTAAACATCAGAGGATTATTCAGTACATAACCATACTTGTTATAATTCTGGGTATTGTAAGGATCCTGGATATTTTCATCTGCATTTAAGAATCTCCTTAATAAAGGATCATACAATCTACCATTCATATGGATAATGCCTACTTCAGCAAAATGTTCATGGCTGGTATAACCCCTGTCTATTAATAACGAAGCATTATCAATAATATTCTTATCCGTAATAATGGCTCCGTTTCCAATCTGCAAATGAGTAAAATTACCCCATCATCAAGAATAAATACTTTAATTAGTGATATCTTTTTCTGAAAGCTTTAAAACTAAACTGTTTTCTATTACAGGCTGGGCTACAAACTTTGCTTTACCAAAATTAAGTTTTGAAAATCTTCGTAAATATTCTGAATCAGCAAAGTTGCCTTTTAAAGCTTTATCATATGGATAATAATTTTGTTTAAAATGACAAAACAGAGAAGTTTACAAATGAAGCTATTTATACTTTCATTAATTATTTCTCTACCAACCATTTTGTATTCCATTGAATTCTTACTGTTGATAAAAAAATTATTAAGAAAACTTTAAATGTTTAAACTTCCAGCCATATTGATAGATTAGCCAATCATTAATAGTTTTTTCTTATAAAATTTCCATTTATGACCTTTCTTTTCAAAAAAGTAAACCTCCTTAGTCCAACTTTTAGTTCCATGACCAATTTTTTCAACTATTAAAAAAGCTCTATTTTGATCTTTATCAAGAAAAAAATTGTTAAATTGGAGTTCTACAAATTTTTCTAAATCTATATTACTATTTTCTTCAACCAATTTTATACTTTTGTTTTCTATCTTTAAGGGTACTGTCTTGATAAAAAAAGACTCATATTTTGAATTTGTACCAATATTAAATCCCTCCATATTAAAAATATCAAAACAATCACATTCATCAAGAAATAGTTTATTCTCAGTTACATAATTCGAGATAAATATTGGAACTATAATATTCTTATTTTTTTCAAACGTTGACCAATGCAACTCATCAACAAAAATATTAATATTTTGTTCTATGATTTCCTGGCCTATTTTAGCAGATGTGTTTTGTTTAGAACAAGATATTGTGACCAAACTAAATAAAAAAAATTGAATAGCGATAAAGCAACTTAAAATTTCCAACCATATTTAATGATAAATTAATTGTTTCTTGATTTATTCCTGTTAGAGTGCCAAAAGTTTTCAATTCCCAGTAAGAGCCATAATCAGATTGCCCCCATTTATTAGCAGGTGTATCAGATGGTAAAATATTATAAGCTCTTCCCCAATGTACAAACTCATGCAGAACAGTTACCGCTACTAAAATTAGTATCCTATTATAGAAACAATAATTTTTTCTCGTGAAATTTCCACTTATCACCTTGTTTTTCAAAAAAATAAATTTCTGTTTTACCTCCTTTGGAATTGGCTGCTATTTTGTCAACAATTAAGAAAGCTTTTTTTTGGTTTTTGTAGATATATAAATTATTTAACGAGACCTCAATTGTCTTTCTTATTCCGTAAAATCCTTTATTAGGCTTCACTAATACAATATTATACTCATCAATTTTTTTTTATCGGAATATTATTTATTTTGAACTGGGTAAAATACATAGAGTCAACATTTGATCTATCATTTCTCATTATATCCTGACAAAATTCACATTCTTCAAAGAAAAAACTATCATAGCTAACAGAGTTTTCAATTTTTTATAGTATTTTGGCGTTTTTCTTTATTCAATAAAATTTCATCGGTTAAAGTATAATATTTATCTATAGAATCTAATATAATAGGTAAGTTTTGATTTATTATATCCCGCCCAATATCTTCTTGTGTTTCCTTGTTGCAAGAAGTTATGTGAACCAACAAAATAAAAAACACTATATATTTTAAATTCTTATTCATTTTTGATAAATTAAAATTTCCAGCCATATTTGTATGATAAATTAATTGTTTCTTGATTTCTTCCGGTTATAGTTTCAAAAGTCCGTTGCTCCCAATAATCTCCATAATCAGTTGCATTCCATTTATTGCTTTTAGGATCAGATGGCAGTATATTATATGCTCTACCCCAATGTACAAATTCATGCAAAACAGTTACAGCTGCTAAAAATGATGTGCCCTGTATATAAGTACGGCTTTGTAATCCTTCAAGGGTTTTTACTAAGTCTTCATTTATATAGCTAATAGGATAAGCTGAGCTGCCTAGCCTTCCCATTCTTCTCAGTTTAATGATTTGCCCTTCTGAACTATTAATGTCCATGAATTTTAAAATTTGCTCCTTTGTAAGCCCTGTATCTTGAGATAACGTATTCAGAATCTCAGGATTATCATTTAAAAATTGAGGCAATTTTGATAACACTTTATAAAGCCTTGGATACTGTTGTTGGATTGCTTTTATTGATTGCTGTCTTGTGATACGTTGAGTCTGGTGGGTAACATGATTGAATAGCGCCACAATACCCCCAATCTTCACACCGTCCCAAAAATTCCCTCCGGAAAGAGCAGATCCCACACCACCGGAAAGCATTCCCAATGCTACCTGTCCTACACCACTATAGGCATCTCCAACAGCAGCAGCATATCCGAAAGATACTGCACTTGCTAAAAATGCACTGGCGGCCGCGGTAAAGAAATTACCTCCCTGCATAAAACTCAGCGTTCCCTGTGCCCCTGCATGGACAAGACTTTTTAAAGCTTCATTTCCTATACTTGCCGTAGCAGTAGAAAAAACATCCCCTATAACAGTAGTTATCCCCGCACTGAGCATACTCATTACAATGGTAGAATATAAGTTCAATATATTAAACTTAGAGCCGGTAATCAAAACAGTAGCTGTGTAAGACACAACAGCAAAAAGTACCGCTTTAACAATTGGAATGGCTAAAAACTGCCAGAATTCTCCACTCGGGTCATTAAACATCAATGGATTATTAAGTACATACCCATACTTGTTGTAATTCTGGGTATTATAAGGATCCTGGATATTTTCATCTGCATTTAAGAATCTCCTTAATAAAGGATCATACAATCTACCATTCATATGGATAATGCCTACTTCAGCAAA
Source organism: Chryseobacterium sp. P1-3 (assembly GCF_000738495.1). Taxonomy (NCBI): domain Bacteria; kingdom Pseudomonadati; phylum Bacteroidota; class Flavobacteriia; order Flavobacteriales; family Weeksellaceae; genus Chryseobacterium; species Chryseobacterium sp. P1-3. The sequence goes on along the minus strand of NZ_JPEQ01000012.1, from coordinate 29,736 downwards.
ATGTTCATGGCTGGTATAACCCCTGTCTATTAATAACGAAGCAGTATCAATAATATTCTTATCCGTAATAATGGCTCCGTTTCCAATCTGCAAATGAGTAAAGTTACCCCATGCATCAAAATGCCTTTGTTCCAGTTTATTTCCTGCTTCATCACTAATGGCTAAGATGCTTCCAATGTAATCTTTATGCAAAAATTTATAAGAACCACTGCTCTCTGTAAAGTTCTTTAAAAATACAATATTTGATTCATAGGGTGTTCCTCCAATATAAATGATATGTTTTTCTTTTCCAGTTGTATTGTCTTTTAAGACTTCATAGCTTCCATCTTCATTGTAATATTTGGTAAATTTACCTTCTCCATCTGTATTGAAATTTCCTCCATAAGTAACTCTCTGTCTCATGCTGATTAAACCATACTGGAACGCAATATCTCCCTTTTCTCCATCAATAAATACCGGATCATTGTTTTCATTATAAGCAATGCTTTGGATCAAGTCATTATTATAGTTCTGGGTTCCGGCAGCATTTAAGGTCATTCCTGTCGGCTGGTAGATTTTTGCAGAATTTTCAAACTTAATGGTTCCTACCTGATCGTTCTCCATAATCCTGCCTTTAACATCATAGACATTTCTATTCGTAGAAGGCTTAATTCCTGTAACAGGATTCGTCCAATTCACCAAACGGTTATTATCATCGTAATCAAAAGATTCTACAATATTAAAATCTCCTCCTGTAGTTCTGCTTTTGAGCTCATTTTTTATTGCATCAAATGAATATGAAAGTTGCAGGATACCTGACTTTACTGCCGACGAATGATTGACATTCGTTAAGAATCCATTTGCATCATAAGTATTGTTGATATCTACAGCTCCTAGCTTAGCTTTTAGAGCTTGTCCTTTAGCATTAGTTTCCTTAAGTTCCCAAAGGGTTTTTCCTGAATTTTTATCTTTTACCTGATAGAGCTCACCACTCCAAATGCTGTAGACATTCTCAATTCGAACTTTAGTAAGCACCCCTGAAGAATATAATTGCTTTTCATAAGAGATTACTCTTGCTTTATCATCATAGGTTATTCCTTTCTGGATAAAGTATTTTCCGTTACTGCTTTCCGATGATGATAATAATCTTCCTTGCGGATCATAGGAAACATTATTACTATAGGGTTGTCCTTTGGAAGTTCCTGATTTGGCAACAACTCTTCCTTTATTATCGTAAGTATAAGAAATCGTTTTGTTGGTTGCCTGCCCTCCATCTGTGGTTGAAATTTCCGTTTGAGAGATCAGCTGTCCAAGATTATTATAGGTATATTCTTTGGTTCCTTTTGGACTGATGATCTTTTTAGGTTGCCCGAAACCGTCATATTCATACTTATACGTACCATTGGAAGGATCATTAAATTCTGATTTTCTCCCCCATGAATCATATTTAGTGGTAACAATATTTTCGGCATATTGAGCTTTGATTTGTTCTCCTGCTGCATTGTAAGAGAATTGTATTGTTCCTCCTTTATCTGTTGAAGAAATTACATTTTCTAACGCATCAGTGGTCTTTGAAGTAGTTTTTCCATAACCGTTGAGCTCTTTGATAGTTGTTATCAAGCCTGAAACAGTGGTTTCCATCTGCTTGCCATTGAATGACGTAGCGGTTGCCTTAGTGACAGGAAATACGGAATCATCGTAAGTAATGGTATTCCACTGATTGGCTGATTGCCCTTCAAAATAAGGCTCAGATTCTTTAATTTTTCTTCCCAGTACATCATATTGGGTATCTTTAGAAACAAATTGTCCTTGTCCAAAAGCTTTAGTTGATGATTTGTAATCCTGACCCAATCTGTTGGTAAATTTCTTCGAGATATTTCCATCAGGATCGTATTGGATAACAGTAAGATTAGCGTTATCATCTCTTTTATATTCATAGGTAGTAGCTCCTCCTAAATTGGTTTTAGAAGTAAGAAGCTTACCCCATGCATCATAGGTATTGGTAAGGATATTTCCTAACGGATCGGTCTGAGTTAAAATCTGCCCCCAATTATTATAGGTAATGTTAGTTTCTAATCCTAAATTATCGGTCTTTTTCTCTACAAACCTTCCTTTAACATCATACAGAGCTCCGGTGGTTTGGGTTTGGGAGTCTATGCTATTACTGATCGTTTTTTGAGTAATATTTCCAAAACCATCGTAAGTATAAGTTTCTAGTAAATATCCGGTATTATCCCTGTTCCAGGTTTTTAAGGTTTTTAACAGATTGTTTTCGTATATATATTCTTCTTTGGCAGATTTTGTATCGCCATAAGCTTGAATGATATCCGTTTTGATTTTTGGACGACCTACAAAATAATCATAACCTATTCCTGCTAAATTGTGAATATATTCAAAACTAGAAGTAGTTACTGCATAACCATTATTAACATTGGTGACACTTTGTTGTGGGAGGTAGTAATCTCCATATGTGATTGATATGTTTGTTGTTGTACCAGTTAAAAAATCTTTGGTTTTAATACTTTTCGGAACAGTAGCAGTTATCACCTTTGGCTTATCGGTATCGGCAATTGCTACTGTTATGATTTGTCCATTTAATAGTTTATCCGTTTGGTAAACAGTAGATTTGAAACTTAATAGCTGAGTGTTATTTTCAGAAATATCAACAGGGAATATTTTGGACTCATCATTGGTTTTTATGCTCCATTCTTTTACCGGAATTCCATCAAAAAGAGGATCAGTTTCTGCTCCAGACCAGATCTTGATATTTTCAAATCCATCAGCATACCATGAGCTGCGGGCAGACTGATTATAGCCCAACATCCCTTTTCCATGCATATGTCCTGTCATTCCTCTGTATCGGAAATCTTGTTTTCTTCCTTCCTGTCTTAGCTGGGATACCGCATAAGATTGATCAACCCTACTTAAAGAAAAATAAGGATAATATTCTTTTTTATTTTTCTGATAAAAATTAGGGTTAGTATCATTATCAGGAATAATTTCTAAATAATCTATTAATGTGGTAATTCCACCCTGAGTAATGGATTGTACTTGTGATAGTTTTCCAACAGATGAAGGAGATTTAAGTTTATGCATCCTCTCCTTCCAGAATAATAATACATCATAATAATTGTTGTTGACTTTTACCTGTGAGGTAATAGGTGAGAATAAGCCAAATTCACCAGTACCGGTTACATAATTATATCCTCCATAAATATAACTGGTATAGAAATCAGGACTTCCATTTGTAGCGGCTCCATTAGCAGTATAAACATCAATAGTATAGCCAAAGTATCTGTTAAGTATAGCTCCGTTTGAATTTACCTGACCTGCCTTGTTAAAAGGAAGAATATGTACAATATCCGATTTTCCGTCTTTATTGATGTCTGATATTGAATATACATGCTGGTATATATTAAAAGTAGGATAATTACTATTCCGATAGTCATCAGGTTTTCTATATTTCAAAAAGTCCGTTTTTAGATAAGTGGAAAATCCTTTTTCTGTTCCCAAATAAAACCTCCAATTATCTTTTTCTTTATTATCTGTAGTTGGGATAGTAAAGTCAAGGTTTCCATCACCATTGAAGTCCCCGAATAGCACAGGAAACTCTGGTGCTTTTGTTTCAGCTAAGTTACCTGTGAATTTTATTTTTTTTAAGATACTGATTAGGAGCTGTTCTTATAAACTCAAATACAGTATAAGCGGTATTGGAAACATCAATAATGTCTACTTTCCCATCGCCATCTACGTCCAGATATTGCTGTTTATAGTAGGAATTTTCATTGATGCCAGAATCAACAATGTAAGTAGAAATAGGATTGTCTACATTCTTTAAGTCAATAATAAAATTTCCCACTGTATATATATTGCAATCAAGTATTGCACATGGAGGAGGACGGTTAGCAGTACCATCAGCGCTTTTATCGCTGCAGTTAGGGTCTGGAATCCATCGACAAATTTCCTGTTTTAAAGTTAAAAAGACATCAGAAATACCATCTCCATTAAGATCGCCTTCATTAAATATAGGGGTTAACATTCGACAGCCCGCAGGATGAGGATCAGTTGTACTTTGTGTACATTGCGATTCATCATATACGTTCTTTTCAAATACTTTGATAAATATATTATTTCTAAAAATATAACCTGTTACTTTACCTCCTTCGTATTGAACAATTCCATTTCCATTATGAACCTGCCCTTCTTCATCCAACAATGTATTAACAACTTTAGCTTCTGTATTAAAGGTTTTACCTGTGGAAATATCAATAAAAGTATTATTGAGTCCTCCAAGCTTCACCACTCCGTTATTCAGGGAAAAATCCAAATATCCATCACCATTAAAATCACCTGTCAGCTTTACGTTTTCAAAACTATCTACATTATTGTTTGAAAATTCTAAATTTGGCTGTGTCGGAGAAGGATAGGTAAAAGCTACCGGATTGGCAGCATTATTATCAGCATTATATTCCGTTATTTTATCAACGGCCTGATAATTCGTCCCATTTTTCAGGTAATCGATTGTATATCTTTTAAATAGGCTGCCATTGGAGTTTACTTTAACTTCAGACAAAAGTTGAGTTTGTGAAAAACGAACTCCTCCTACATAGGAATCTTCGGCTAAGCCTCTACCAATATAAGTAAAATCTATTGTATTAAAATGAGGCTTGCCTAGTGTTTCATTTCCTCCCCACTGAATGCTTGAAATCATAGCGATATTTGAGAAACCTGTTTGCAAATAATTATATGTGATATAATTACCTTTAATATCCCTCCATTTTACAATATTATATTCCAAAGGGGTAGTCACTTCCGGATTATCCCTGAAACCTGATTTGTACGCACCATACCAAGCCTGTGAACCATCCTCAAAGGTAACTTCAAATTGTGCCGGATTAGAGAGCGGCCCTATCCCTGAGGATTTTATTTTAATATTAGAATACTTTTCAGTGACATACTCAGCATCCTTTCCATATTCTCCGGATTTGAGAATTAGTCTCTGCCCATTGAAGCTGTAATAATCTGAATAGTCTAACTGAACCCCTTTAACTTCCCCATCTTTTTCAATAGTCTTTCCTATTCTTGAAATGGCAGTTATTCCCGACAGATTCCAGCCATATCCTGCAATTCCGTTTCCGGAACCACTGGTATACACAAGGTTAACCTGTGGAGCCACATTTTTTACACCCGGAGGCAAAGCAATGGGTAAGGTAAATTGTAGTTGGCCGCTGCCATTTACTTCTATATTTCCTTTCGTATCATGGAAGCTCTGGCCTGCGGGAGCAGAGGTTCCACTTGGATTATCGGCTCCGGCATTGGAATCCGTTGGCCCTCCGCCTGGATTCTCTGTAGCAGGGCCTAGTTTTGCAATAAACGGATTGGAGGTACCGGATTTTGCAATAAATCCTCGTGCCAGCATCACTGCACGTGGATCCTGAACCGTCCGTGTAGTGGTCTCCGGCTGGTTAAGTATCGTCTGTGAAAACCCCAGCACTGAACATAAGGATAATATAAATGATAAAAATAATTTCATATAGAATTATTTGTTATTGTATTAATGATAATTGATAAATAAAGATGGGCAGAAAAACAATCTCGTGCATAGAGATCTTGTACTCTTTAAATTCTTCCTTGTTTCTTATCTTTTCGTAACATTTCTGCCAAAGACTCTTCCGTCCTTCAGGGTAAAACGCAAAATATAAACACCCCAATCATAGCCGGTCATATTGATCTTAACCTGACGGTTTAACCCGGGAATATTTTGTTGCTGGAATTTCCAATGAACAGTACTATGCTGGTAGAGTGAAACAGATTCTATCAGGCTGTCCACCTCTTCAGTCCAGTCGATGGTTAAATAGTCGTTCACCGGAACCGGATATAACCTGATTTGTTTCCAGAATGCTTTTTCATCTATGGCAGGTGTCTGTGATGCGGCAATACTTGTTTTTGCCTGTTCCTGAACTTTTACCTCTTTAGAAATTAGGTCTTCAGCTTTTTTGGCCGTCGTATTGGTTCCCCTGTATCGCTGATTTCCGGCTTCATCATATTTAAAGTAAACTTCAGTTTGTGAATAGCCTAAAAATCCAACCAACAAAGAAAATACAGAAAATAGTTTTTTCTTCATATTGTGTTATTTTTGAGTGGATAAAAGTTTCTGAACCTGCTGTTCCAGTTTCTCAATTTTTTCAGACTGGGATTTTAATTGCTTATTCTGCTCAATGGAATAAAGCGTAAGCTCTTCAATTTTTTCGAGGAGTTTAGTATTCATTTCCCCTAAATTAATTCCCTCTTTCTCCACTTCCTGAGCAGAAGGAATATTCGGCAAATGTCCTTTTTCTGAAATATGCTGCTCTACCTCTTCCAAAGAACGGAGCTTATATTCTTTTTTAAATACATAATCCGCCCAGCCACCAGGGCCTGCCTCTACTTTTACTTTCTCTGCCTTTATTCCGTCTTTTACAAAGAGTCTGTAATCATTACAATCGCTGCAGACGAATCCCGGTGTAGGGTCTACCCCGCCCATAAAAATTTTACCATTGGTTCTCACGGTAAATACCGATTTCGGCCAATCCCCGTCAAATGAAGGAGTGGAAAGCGTCAACAGCCCTACATCATTAGGCTGATAATGGTCGTATTTAATCCATACCAAATCAAGTCCGGGATCCAGTTTGGGGGCTGCATTACTTATCTGGAGACCATCACTGTTGATATTAGACCTGAACTGGGCCCTTCCATATACCTGAAAAGGAACATACGGGTCATCAGGAATTCCTCCAATAGCCATATTTCCGGCTGAGTTAATCCTCAGCCTTTCAATGTTCTTAGTCTTAATAACCAAATCCTGATTATCTGTTGTTCCTATAAAGTTGTTCGATGAGCTTGTTCCTGAATTTCCGGTAATATTCCAGCTTTGAGCAGAAACGGCAGAAGCCGAAAGAGCAAAAATAAATAATAGTGTTCGTTTCATATAGTGTTCGTGTAAAAACTTGTTGAGACTGAATAGCCAAAATATCTCTATTCTATAGTGAATTGTGTTTTTTTTAAAATTTAATCATTTCAGTATGGCAAAGATAATAAAAGCGGCTAATTAAAAAAACACACAAAAACCTTTTACAGCAAGCATTTTACAAAGATATTAAGCTTCATAAAATATCATAAATAAGAATCATAAAAAACAAGCATTTCATTACTTAATAAATAACAATTAGGTGAAAAAAATAAATTCCAAATTCGGATAGTTTCAAAAGTAGGAGCTAAAGTAAGCTAAGAAAGTCTCTGAATAAGCTGGAGAGATATATGTACGCTGATCAAAAATTTCTTGTTGATGTTGCCATCCTGGTTATATAACAAAAAAACTTTGCCCAACCGGACAAAGTTTTATATGCTTAAGTGATTTTTGTATATTAAGAAAAGAATGTTACCAGAAGGTAGGTAATCCCCGCTACAATGGCAGAAATAGGAATTGTTAATACCCAAGCCCAAAGTAAGCTTACCGTAATTCCCCATCTCACGGCGGAAACCCTTTTTGTTAATCCTACCCCGATGATAGAACCTGTAATCGTATGTGTTGTAGATACAGGGATACCAAAGTGGTCTGTGATAAATAAAGTAATAGCTCCTGCCGTTTCTGCACTCACCCCTTCCAATGAAGTTACTTTTGTAATCTTGGTACCCATTGTTTTGATGATCTTCCAGCCTCCACTCATCGTTCCTAAACCAATAGCAAGGAAAGATACCAGAGGTACCCAAAGGTAATGTTCAGCAAAGAAGTCAAAACGTTCTGCAGCAGGGATATTCAGATAAACCGGGTCCTGAAGCATCTCAACGTGGTAATAAATTAATGCAGCACCAATGATACCCATTACTTTCTGTGCATCATTCAAACCGTGCCCTAAGCTGAATAAAGCTGAAGATGCCAGCTGTAATCTTTTGAAAGACTGATCTGCTTTATGCGGGTTTGATTTTTTGTAAAGGTGTACGATAATCAGGGTGATAATAATAGAGATGATCATCCCTATAATCGGAGCCATGAAGATGAATAAGAAGATCGGAATCACTTTATCAAATTTCACCACACTCTGACGGGTTACCTGGCTAAAAGCTTCCTTAACAGTTTCCCACGTCCCAAGCGCCGGCTGTGCCGCTGCCACGTCGTGGTAATCCATCATAAAGGCATGCATCAATGCAGCTCCCAGAAACCCTCCGATTAATGTATGTGAAGATGATGAAGGAATACCAAACCACCAGGTCAGAAGGTTCCATGCAATTGCAGCCACAAGACCGGAAAAGATGACCTCAAGGGTGATAAAATTCTCGTTAACGGTTTTGGCAATTGTATTACCAATTTTAAATTCTCCAATAATATAGGCAGCAATAAAGAAAGCTGCAAAGTTCCAGAGCGCTGCCCAAAGTACAGCCTGGAATGGAGTTAAAACTTTTGTAGAAACTATAGTTGCAATTGAGTTGGCAGCATCATGAAAACCATTGATATAATCAAAAATCAGGGCCAGCGCAATAATAACTACAAGTAAAATCGGAAATTCCATTTTTTGCTATGTATTATTTATGCGTATTTAATCATGATGTTCTCAATGGTATTCGCAACATCTTCTGCTTTATCAGTTACAACTTCAAGATAGTTCAATACAGATGAAACTTTAATGATATTGATAGCATCATTAGTTTCAAACAATTCTACCATAGAATTTGAAAGCAGGTCATCTGCAATATTTTCAATAGAGTTTACTTTAATACAAGCCTCTTTCACCTGCTCCATGTTTTTGAAGCCTTTAAGGTTTTTCATTGCATTCTGAATTTCAAGACATGCCTTGTGGATCAATAAAGAGAAATCCGAATAAGCCTTCATCTCAGGAGACTTATATAAGAAAATATACTTTGTAGAGGCGTAAATATAATCTGCGATATCGTCTAATCCTGTTGCCAGAGTGTGAATATCTTCACGGTCAAAAGGTGTAATAAAGTTTTTTCCCAGTTCTACGAAAATCTCGTGAGTAAGTTCATCATTTTTATGCTCAAAATCGCTCATTTTTTTCAACATAGAATCATCATTAAGGTCGAAATCCTTGATTCCTGTGTTGAATTCTTCAGACATTGCAACTAGATTTTCAGTTACCTTTTCAAAAAGTACAAAGAAGATTTTATCTTTTGGTTGAAAAGCGTGGAAAATATTACCAATTCCCATTTTTTAGTATTTATAATTCGTGTGCAAATTTCTTAAAAAAGGATTGTACCTGAAACTATCTAACATTAAGTTTTGTTAACATTCGCCTAACCTCTGATTATCAAACAAAAAAACCGGCACTGGTGCCGGTTTTATATGGTATAAGCAAGACTTAGTTGGCTACTTCAGCCCTCATGTCTTTTCCTTTAAATTTCATAGATTGAATATTGCTTAAAACATTGTCTTTAAACGATTTTTCAACCTCAAAGAAGGAGAATTTCTCCAGGATTTCAATATCACCGATTTCAGCTCTTTTCTTACTCTTTCCTCCGGCAGTAGCTTTATTGATAATATCTAAAACATCAAGTTTCTTCAAATGGTCTTTCTTTCCAAGATTGAAGAAGAATCTTACCATATTTTCATCTCTTCTTCTTGGTTTTCCGCCACGTTCCCGATCTCTTCCACGATCCCTGTCTCTTCCCCTGTCCCTGTCGCGACCACGATCTCTTCTGGAATAATCATCATCCCTGGTGCTTAATTTCTGCTCAGCAAGGTCATGCTTATCTTTGTAATATAAAGCAAGGTCTTTCAACTGGAATTGCAGCAACTGATGTACCAGTTCTTCTTTGGTAAAGTTACTCAGATCCGGGATTAAACTGTCATCAAATTCAAAAAGATCTTCATGTTCCGTGAATAGCTTTTCAAAAACTCCTCCTACCTGAGCTTTAATAATCTGGTCACCTGTAGGAATGGTTCTTTCGTTAATCTCAATTTTCGTAGCAGACTTGATTTGCTTTAGTTTTCTGCTTTCTTCAGGCTTGATCAAAGCCATAGAAATACCATCTTTTCCTGCTCTACCTGTTCTTCCGCTTCGGTGAACGAATACTTCAGGGTCATCAGGCAGGGAGTAGTGGATAACGTGAGTCAGAGAATTGACATCCAGACCTCTAGCGGCAACGTCTGTCGCTACAAGGATATCAATATTTTTCAATCTGAACTTCTTCATTACCGTATCTCTCTGCGCCTGGGAAAGATCCCCGTGAAGGGCGTCAGCAGCATAGCCGTTCTGCATTAAGAAATCAGCTACTTCCTGGGTTTCCATTCTCGTTCTGCAGAAGATGATGGAATACTGGTTAGGGTTAGCATCAATTAATCGCTTTAATGCTTCTTTTTTCTGGCGGTATCCTACCACATAATATTCATGAGTAATGTTCTTTTTCACTTCATTGATGGAACCTACTGAAATACGGTGTGGTTTGGTAAGATAGTTTTTGGAAATCCTTTCCACTTCTTTATTCATCGTAGCAGAGAATAAGAAGGTTTGTTTCGTTTCCGGAGTTTCACTTAGAATGGTCTCCAATTCATCTTTGAAACCCATTGAAAGCATTTCATCAGCCTCGTCTAATACCAACCAATGAATAGCAGAAAAATCAAGCGCCTTTCTGTTGATAAGATCAATTACTCTTCCCGGAGTTCCCACAATGATTTGTGGCTTATCCTTTAAAGATCTCATTTGCTCTACAATACTACTTCCACCATAAACCGCAGTAGTTTTGATGTCTTTCATATACTTAGAGTAATTCTTTATGTCTTTAGCAATCTGAAGACATAATTCCCGTGTCGGACAAAGCACCAATAATTGGATTTTGCGACTCGTATCGTCAATCATATCCAAAATCGGAAGCGAAAACGCTGCTGTTTTGCCTGTCCCTGTCTGCGCAAGTGCGATCAAATCGCGAATATCTGAAAGAATAAAAGGGATAGTCTGTTTTTGGATTTCTGTTGGGCTTTCGTAACCCATTTCGCCAATCGCCTTAAGAATATCAGGACTTAAATTGGTTTCCGTAAATAAATTCATTAACTATTTTAAAATTTTTGCAAAGATACAATAAATATTTGATTTGTTTTTGAACAAAGTTTTAAATTTATAAACTTAAATTCAGAATCTTTTAATATATCTTTAATTTTTTGAAAATTAAATCTAAAAAAACAAGCCTTACATTAAGAACTTATTAAACATTAGTTTTTTTTATTAAATTGGATTAATTTTTTCTCAATTATTTATGAATTTTCAAAAATAAAATCATCAAATGCTTTTTTCTCCTTTTAATATCCCGGCTAATTATGTAAATTTGACTATCTCTATACACATGGAAAATTAACAGCCGATCAAGAATATTAACAAAGCTAAACAACCATCCAAATATGTCAGCAAGCATTTCTCCTAAAACATTTTGATTTTCTAAAAAAGTTAGATAAAAATAATAACCGTGAATGGTTTAATGAAAATAAATTTTTATACACCGAAGCTCAGGGAAATGTTATTTCTTTTCTGGATGATCTGATTAAAGAAATGTCCGGTTTTGATGAAGAACTTGCAAAAATCGACAGCAAAAAAGCACTTTTCAGGATCTACCGTGACACCAGGTTTTCAAAAGACAAAATTCCCTACAAAACTAATTTCGGAGCTTCTTTGGGCATGGGAAAAGGAAGCCAGAAAGGCGGTTATTACCTGCATATGGAGCCCGGTAAATCTTTTTTGGCTGGCGGAATTTATATGCCTGAATCATCTGTTCTGAAAGAGGTCCGTAAAGAAATATCATTATATGGAGATGATTTTCTCAAAATACTGAATAATAAAGAGTTTAAAAAATACTTTCCGGAACTTGACCAGGATGATAAGCTTAAAAAAATTCCTCAAGGTTTTGAAAAAGAAGATCCTATGGCAGAATATTTAAAACTAAAAAATTTCATTGTACTATATCGCTTAAAAGATGAAGAAGTCCTTGATAAAAACGCAGTGAAAAATATGACAAAAATCTTTAAACTAATGAAGCCTTTCAATGATTTCCTGAATGCTCCTTTTTTTGATTAAACTATATAATAGCCCATACAGATGTTTGTGAATATTTTTACTCACAGACAGTCCAGGTATAGCTCATTATAAAAATCTCTGACTTTTAATGCTTCTAACTTAAAAAACTGAAGTGCCTAAAAGCTTTGCGACTTTTGTGGTTTTAATTGTAACCACAGATAACACGAATTAAAACAGATGTTTACGGATAATTTTTTGATTGCTGCTGATACCGCAGATTTACAAAAATCTTTGATTTTTAAACTTTTGTGCTCTTTTCAACGCAATACTTTTAACTTAAAAACTAAGGTGTCTAAAAACTTTTGTGACTTTTGTGGTTTTAATCATAACCACAGATGACACTGATTTTCACAGATGTTTACGGATAATTTTTTGCATGGTTTATAATTAATCGTTTTGTAGTTGATGGAAAATATATTTCTTTTAAAAAACACCATAAACACTAACAGCTGATTTTCAAGCTATTATATTTAACATTTTTTAAGATAAGTTTTACATTTTTTGTTTATCTTTGCTGTTCGTCAAAAAGCTAAGGATGTCTTTATACCAGAAAATTGCAGAGAAACTACAATATATAAGTCCGGATTTTTATAAAAAAAGATATTTTAAAAAACTTAAATAATCTTAATAAGAGTAACTTTTCGGAACGCAATGTAGAACCGGAACTGGTATGGATCAAGGAATACCTTCCCAAAAACGCTGTAATACTGGACATTGGAGCAAACGTAGGAACTTTTCTTTATCAACTGGAAAATAAACTGGATCATGAGCATATTTATGCTTTTGAACCCAATAAAAAACTTTACCGAAGATTAAAAAGACTGTTCCCTGCCATGAGGATTCTTCCTTTAGCCCTTTCTGATGAAAATATGACCGCTGAATTTAAAGTTCCTGTTATCAATGGAAAAACCATTGCCTCCCGGGGAACCCTGAACACTTCTTATAAGGAAAAAGGCGAAGAAAAAAGCTATACCGAAAAAGTAAAAGTGATTAAACTGGATGACTGGGCAGCATTAGAACACTTCAGCAAACTGGATTTTATCAAAATAGATGTTGAAGGAAATGAAATCAAGACGCTCCTGGGAGCTAAAGAAACCATCAGGCAATTCCTTCCGACATTAATGGTTGAGATGGAACAAAGACACCACCAGACACCAATATGGAATGAAATTTCTGAAGTAAAAAGCTGGGGATATGAAGCCAGGTATCTGAACAGAAACAGCTTCACACTGGAAGCTCTTACAGAAGAGATCCTATCACAAAATACAAACGACGAAAAAAATAAAACGCAGTACATCAACAATATTATTTTTATACCTAAAAAACCTTAAAACAACTTTATGAGCGTAGTAGCGAGACAAGGCTTCAAATATTCCATTATCGGTTATATTGGTTTTTTGCTGGGCACGGTTTCCGCAATATTCATTTTTCCGAATGATTTTGAATTTTATGGAAGCTTCGCTATAGTATGCAAACGGCGGAAATGCTGGTTCCGTTTGTTGTTTTCGGAATTTCTTATGCCAATGTAAAGTTTTTTCATTCTTTACAGAAAGAGGGTAAAAATCAGAACATGCTTTCATTATCGCTTGTTACAGTTTTGATTAACTTTCTTATATTTTGCGCTATCTTTTTTATTCTCCCCTACTTTTATCCAAAGTTTCTTCATTCGCAGGCCTGGAAAATAAAAAAAGATTATCCTGCCTCTTATTTTAATCTTATCACTCTGTGCTATTTTCAATAAATACACTTCCAATTATAAAAGAATTGTTGTCTCCAATATCTTTGACAATCTCTTGCCTAAAATAGCCAATTTAGGAGCATTTTGCCTTTTCTTCTATTTTTCACTGTCACAAAATATAGCCCTTGCCTTCTTCTTCGGAATATTTACGCTGATGCTTGCCGGCTATATATATTACACCAATAAACTTGAGAAAATCAAGTTTGATATCAGTACGGATTATTTTAAGAAAAATAATTTCTGGAAAGAGTTTCTCAACTATAGTTTTTTTTGGATTTTTTAGGTACGTTTGGAAATTATCTGGCGATTAACAGCTTTATGATCGGAGAATTTATGGGAATGGAAGAAAATGGTATATACTCCGTTTTATATGCTCTTATCTCATTGATTTCAATTCCCCAATTGGGACTATTCAATATTTCAGCTCCTATCATCAGTAAGCATCTTGCTGATGGTGATATGGAAGGACTGGATAAATTTCATAAAAAAACATCCTTAACTTTATATTTTCTAGGCGCTGTTTTATTCTCCTGCATTATGGTGGGATTCCCCTATCTTACGCAATTCATGCCGAAAAACGGGACCATGCTCAGAGAATATGAGCCTGTAGTCTGGATTTGGGGCTCTGCAGTTTTAATTGACCTTGCTACAGGATTCAACGGAAACATTATTTCCCTTTCAAAATATTACAGATTCAATATTCTGATCATGCTTTTATTGGCAGGATTAACGATTGGCCTGAATTATTATTTTATCAAAAACACGAATCTGAAGCTTATTGGAATTGCCATGTCAACAGCTATTTCCCTCACCATTTATAATGTGATTAAAATAGCATTCAATTATATTGTATTTAAAGTTTCGCCGTTGACGATTGAAATGATCTTCGTTTCCATCATCTGTACATTAGCCATCACAGTAGCTATTGTTCTTCCTAATTTTGACAATAACTTCATCAACCTGGTCTATAAACCTGCTGTAGTTTTGGCATTGATCTATATCGGAAATTATTTTACCAGAATATTCCCGATAGAAGATTATCTGAATATGACGTTTATTAAAAGTATTTTTAAATTTAAATAACGTCATTTCGGGATAAGAATTTGTGATTTAATCAGATTGAAGCTGGGAGGTGGAAGATGGAAGTCATGGAACCCTAAAGAATAACTATTTCTCTGTTTTATCTTCTTTAAAATTAAACAAAATTAATGGTGTCATTTACTGCCAGTACTTTATAACTGAAAGTAACTTCCAGTATCTTTCTGCTTCCAGCCTTTATGATTAATTTTCTTACCTCATTCAGGTTAAATAAGGTAAAGAAAAATGCCAGATTTAACGTTAAGCAGTAATAAGACTGTTTAAAAGTTTCTCTAATCTTTTCTGTATATCTTCCCTGTTATAGTGTTGTTGAAAATCAAAATGCATACTGGATAGCTCATCCAATAGTTCAGGAATATTTTCTTTTTCAGGAATAATAAATTCCAGTTTTGAGGGATAATTCTTAGGAAAAATGGCTAGTTTCCCATAAGCAATAGCATCGCCCAGGTTTCCCGTCATTTTGGTAAGTCCGTAAATTTCCTGTAAGCTGAAAAATTCTGTTTCCTGCTGGATCGGACACCACAAAACATCTGCTTTTTGCATCCATTTTTCAAAGTCCCCGGAAGAAACCCTCTCAGAAAAATAAGTGATATGGATGTTCTCCGGCAACTTCCCGGAAAGGTTTTTCAATTGTTTTAGTTCATTATCTTTAGCCTTTCCCAGAAATACAAATTCATAGTTTTTATCTGATTGTATTTTCTGAATGGTTTTAAAAATATAATCATAATTCCTCCTCTTCTGTGATACACCACCCGGAATAACCACTGTCAGGTCGTTATTTTCAGGTTTTATATAATCCTTTGTATAAAACAGAGGCAGAAACCGATGCCTTTCCGAAGTTAATGCTTCGTCCAACACCAAAAGAAATTTCGATTGCTGGTATACTTTGGGAGCATACAACAATCCTTCTTTCCACCATAATTTAAGCCTGTAAATGATATCCCCCTTAAAAATACTTTTCAGCAGGCCGGAATTTGAAGCCCTTGTAAAATTCAGATTATGAGTGATAATTGCGGTATTATACTTTTTTACAATGGTTAAAAAGGTATTGAAAAAGCGATGGACTGTTCCGATAATAATGAGATCATATTCTTTTTCCTTTAACTGGTCCGGAATCATCGAGCTGTCAGATAAAAATACAGTTTCCTCATCGTGATGGATTTGATCTGTAACTTTTTTTTGAAAAATAATAGTCTACAGTAATGTTTTCGCTACCTCTCATAATATCCATGAAAGCCCGGGCAATCTCGGCGTGAGTATCTATTTCTATGTAGGCTATTTTTTTCACTGAATTCAATCTGTTGTTTATAGGATTTGGCTAAAGCCAATGGATATTTTATGTTTTATTAAGCGGGCTAAAGCCCGCTGTATTGATGAATATTAGTCTTATATCATTCTATATCTTCAGCCATTTTTTCTTGAGCATTTTCCAACGCTGGTCGTTGATGACTTTTTGTTCTTCTTTTGTTATTTTCAGTTCCAGTTTCCTGGATTTACAGTGTTCATAGGAGCTGATAATATCAAAGAAAAATGAGAGGGACTTACTTTTCATCGCTTCTTTTGAAGAAGCAATATAGGCCATCAATCTGTTCAGTCCCAAAAAGTAAAAATACCTGCCATAGTAATCGGCCGGTTTTATGGTATAATCTGCTCCTTTTATTTTCATCAATTTAACATGCAGCTGAGGGAGAACAATTTCTTTCCAACCCTTATTTTTTAAGAGTATCGCGTCAATATTATCCCAACCTAATGTTTCTCTTAAACCTCCCATCTGGAGAAAGCATTCTTTCCGGTAAGCTTTCATTGGACCTCTTACATGGTGCTTGTTGGAATTACCCTCGTACACCCAGTTTCCCTCTTTTTCCACATATAATAATCCTCCTACCAATCCATATTCCGGATTATTGATAAAAGCATTTTCTACAGCCTGCAAATAGTTTTCAGGAAGGATAATATCTGCATCAAATTTACAGATGATATCAAAGTTATCGATAGCCTGTGTCTGGAGCCCGCTTTTAAAAGCATGAACTACTTTGGACCCTGGCTGATGCTCGGATTTCTGAAGCGTAATGGTCTCAAAACGTACATCACTGGCGGTATACCTCCTGATCACTTCAGATGTTTTATCTGTGGAGCCGTCATTAACGACCACCACTTTAAAGTCTTTCTGACTTTGCTGCAGTAAAGAATCCAGGGTGAATGAAAGGTTAGTTTCTTCGTTATGTGCAGGAATTATGATTAAAAACCTCACGAATTATAGTATAAATGATGATGAATAAGTGATAAATGATCACAGATAGAGGATCATTTATCACTTATTGTTTTTTATTATTTATTATGCGGTTTCAGCATATTTTTCGGATCAAGGATCTCATCCAACTTTTCCTGAGAGAGAATTCCTCCCTCCAAAACAAGATTGTAAACACTTTTACCTGTTTCCAATGCCTCTTTAGCAATTTGCGTAGATTGCTTGTAACCGATATAAGGGTTAAGTGCTGTTACGATACCAATGCTGTGCTTCACCATATTCAGGCACACTTCCTTGTTGGCAGTAATTCCTACCACACATTTATCACGAAGGGTATCTAAAGCATTGCAAAGGAAATTGATATTTTCCATGATAGCGTGGGAAAGTACCGGTTCCATCACATTAAGCTGTAGCTGTCCGGCTTCCGCAGCAAAAGTCACGGTAAGGTCATTTCCTATTACTTTAAAACAAACCTGATTTACTACTTCCGGGATAACAGGGTTAACTTTCCCCGGCATAATTGATGATCCCGGCTGCATAGGAGGAAGATTAATTTCAAAAAAGTCCGGCCCTCGGTCCTGAAGAAAGCAATCTTAAATCGTTACAGATTTTAGATAATTTCACGGCAAGACGTTTCATTGCTGAAGAATAGATAACATATGAACCTGTATCCGGTGTAGCTTCTACCAGGTCCGGCGCTGAAACAATCGGGAAGCCTGTTATCTGAGCTAAGTTTTTAGCACAAAGAGCAGCATATCCTACCGGGGCATTCAGTCCTGTTCCGATAGCTGTAGCCCCCATATTAACTTCCACAAAAAGACTGGCATTGTTATTCAATTTGGAAATATCTTCTTCCAATGTCGCGGCATATGCTTCAAATTCCTGTCCCAACGTCATCGGAACAGCATCCTGAAGTTGTGTACGCCCCATTTTGATGACATCCTGGAATTCCTGACCTTTTGCACGGAAAGCCGCTATAATTTTCTCAAGTCTTTCTACCAGGCCGATATTCATCTGCAGCAATCCCATTTTGATCGCTGTAGGATAAGCATCATTCGTGGACTGGGAAAGGTTTATGTGGTCATTAGGTGAGCAAAACTCATATTCTCCTTTATTTTTACCAAGTTTTTCCAATACAATATTGGCAATTACTTCATTGGCATTCATATTAATTGAAGTCCCTGCACCCCCCTGGATCATATCTACCGGAAACTGGTCATGATATTTCCCTGCTACAATTTCATCACATGCTTCTGCGATTTTAAAATACAGGTTTTCATCAAGAAGTCCCAATTCATAATTGGTTTTTGCAGCTGCTTTTTTTACAAAAGCCAGGCCTTTGATAAAATCCGGATATGAAGACAAAAGCTGTCCTGAAATTTTGAAGTTGTCTATCGCTCTTTGCGTCTGAACCCCATAATAAGCATCTATCGGAACATTCAACTCCCCCAATAGATCACTTTCTTTTCTGAAATTTTCCATTACAGATATTTTACTATTTTTTTGATCGTATAAAGATAGCAAAAACGCATCTACCGATGCGCTTTTAATTCAATTATTTTATTGGGTATTTCTGGTTTAAAGCCTGTAGTATTGCCCATGTTTCAGCATCCATAATTCCGCTGTAATTCTGAGGGCGGAAATGGTATTGGAAAGCCTCAATGGTTTTCTTGGTTGCATCATCCCATTGTCCGCTAGGATCTACTCCATATCCAAATTTCTGCAATGCAGTCTGAATAAGGAAAATAAAGGATGGTTCATTATATCTTGTAGTGAAATCCAACTGTGCTAAATCAAAGAAGTTTTGTTTTGTTGCTTCATCATACCACATTCCTATCTGATACTCGTCATACAATTTCTTCCAGGGGAACATTGGCCCCGGATCTTGTTTCCTTGTAGGGGCAATATCTGCATGAGCAAGAACATTCGTGGCAGGAATCTGGTATCTTACAATAATATCTTTCGCTAAAGCAGCTACTTTTCTCACCTGCTCATCGCTGAATGTCGCGAATATCCTCTTCCCGGATCCATCCGTAGTGTAACCGGTATTTACAATTTCGATTCCTATAGAAGTATCATTAAGATTCTTATCGTTTCTCCATGAGCTTACCCCTGCATGATAAGATCTTTTGTTTTCATCTACCAGCTGGTAGATTTCATTGTCTCCGGTATTATTAACCAGGTAATGAGCGCTTACCGCCTGCTGTGTAAGAACAGTAATCGACTTAT
Organism: Chryseobacterium sp. P1-3; assembly: GCF_000738495.1. NCBI lineage: Bacteria > Pseudomonadati > Bacteroidota > Flavobacteriia > Flavobacteriales > Weeksellaceae > Chryseobacterium > Chryseobacterium sp. P1-3. Next base: position 10,388 of record NZ_JPEQ01000012.1, on the reverse strand, counting down.
CATCCGGGAGTGCTGTATAATGTAATATTAAGTAACGCTGTCTGAAGTTTTGTGCAATGGCAGGAAAATAGGTTTTTACTACTTTATATCCGGCAGGTTTAGCCGAAACAATTGAACCGTAACTTGCCGTATTATCATTTTTAGTAGGGTCTGCTATATTAGTGGTAAAAAACTCAACTCCATGATCGGAAATAATTTTCGGTTTCGGAGGTTCGGGAGTTGCAGGTTTAACTGCTGGTTTTGCCTGTACCACGGGGGTTTTCGGTTTGTATGTATTTTTTTTCACATTCGGTTGGGAAGTACATGAAAAAACACATGTGCTTAATCCGATGATATATAATGTTTTACGCATCAGTTTGGTTTTTGGATGATTTATTACTTCAAAAATACGCAAATTTTTCTTGAATTTTATTTGGTAAATAAAGAAATCTGTTCTATATTTGCACTCGCAATAACAGAACAACGATCATTAAAAAATAAACAAATAAGGAGGGTTGCCGGAGTGGTTAACGGAGCAGTTTGCTAAACTGTCGACGCGAAAGTGTCGCAAGGGTTCGAATCCCTTACCCTCCGCTCTCTTAATATATTCGGGGCGTAGCGTAGTCCGGTCATCGCGCCTGGTTTGGGACCAGGAGGTCGCAGGTTCGAATCCTGCCGCCCCGACTTTTTTAATGACCTTATACATTAAGCAAATCAACGTTTAAGGGTGCGTAGCTCAGCTGGATAGAGCATCTGCCTTCTAAGCAGACGGTCAAAGGTTCGAATCCTTTCGCGCTCACTTAATGACACCATTAGGACAATTTAGGCCAAATGGTGTCATTTTATTTATAAATACCCATCAATCAGCCTATTTAATGTATTTTACCCCCTTTTCCTTTATTTTCTAAAACAAAATATCTCTTTAAAAAAACAAATATTTTATTCTTTTTCAGTTTGTTTTGAAGCTAAAACTCTTTAAAAACATAATAAACCAAACAGGATTCGAACTTTCTATACAAAATTAAAAAACTGAAAAACAACCATTTAACATAAATTTACCAAGTCTTTATCTCCTGTCATAAAACTGTTATCCATTAGTCTTCAACAACATTTTAATAGTTAATTCTGTGAATTAAGAATAGATAAATCCTGCAAATTGGCTATTTGCAGGATTTTTTATATAACGATTATGTTTTCTTTTCGAAAGCTTACCTAATTATTTTTTAAACAAAGCTTTTTTTAAGCGCTAGCGCACCTTGTTCTGATGAAAACTTTACTGCTTCAATATGATCTAACGGATTTAAGAGTCCATAATCATGGATAAATCCGTTATAAGTCTCGATAGTCGTTGGAACGCCAGCCTCATCTAGTTTTCTTGCATATGCCAAACCTTCATCGAAGAGAATATCATTTTCGGCCAGCTGAACCAATGCAGGCGGAAGGCCTTTAAGTTTTTCTAAGGGTGCATTGAATGGGGTAGCATAATATTCCTTGCGCTTTTCGACATCAGGGAGATAGTTATTCCACATCCATTTCATTAATGGAGCTGTAAGGAATCGTTCTTCAGCATATTTTTGCCAGGATTCACGAGAAAAATCTGCATCAGTTACAGGCCACAATAACAATTGAAATTTTATTTCAGGGCCTCCTTTATCTTTCGCCATTAGGCAGAGGACCGCAGTCATATTTCCGCCGACACTGTTTCCGGCAGCCGCCATATTTTTACCATCAACACCAATTTCAGCACCATTTTCTGATACCCACTTTGTAGCTGCATATATCTGATTGATTGCAACTGGATATTGTGCTTCCGGTGAAGGTGTATAATCTGTAAATACGGCAGCGGCACCACTATGGACAACTAAATCCCTGACCAATCTTCTATGGGTTGGATAATCACCCAATACCCATCCACCGCCATGCGTAAACATGAACACCGGAAGGTTCTCGGAAGAAGCATTGGCAGGTTTTACAATATGGATATTTACCGTAATTCCATCCTGCGTAATTTCCCTTTTATCTTCAGTAATACCTGAATAATCTACCTCAACAGAATTTTGCGCATCAACCAAAACCTGTCTGGCTTCCTGTGGAGTCAATGTTTCTAGCGGTTTACCACCGCTATTATTCAGTCCCTTCAAAAATTCCCTGATACCTGAAAGGATCTGCGGATCGCTCTCAGCTTTAATGTTGTTTGCCATAATTAATATGTTTATGATTTAAAATGAATATAATGTTCCTTTCGAGTCATTTAATTCTTTATTTTTTCAAGTTCTTTAATAACCACCTTGGCCATTTCCTTTGAACTGAATGGATTTTGACCTGTAATCAGATTACCATCCACAACAACGTTAGATGTCATTGGAATAAAGGCTTTCTTGAGATCTGCACCGCGCTCCTTAATAGCAGCTTCCAGATTGAAGGGTACTTCCCGCTTTCTTCTGGCAATAGTTTCTTCAAACCAGTCAAATCCGGTCATTGATTTTGCTTTGATCAGATATTCACCGTTACTAAGCTTAACATTTAATAATCCACCAACTCCATGACAGATCGCAGCGACTTTCTTTCCTTTTTCAAACTGATTCCTAACCATTGATTGTATAGTAGAGTCATCTGGAAAATCGTACATCGTACCATGCCCCCCAGCTAAATAGATCAGATCATATTCTTGTTGAGTAAGCTCAGATAGTTTTTCACTATTTGCTAGCAATAACCGAAAGTCATCCTCATTCCAATATTGTTCAGAAATTTTATCTAGTGTAAAGTGTTTTAGACTTTCGGGATCTACAGGAATGTTACCACCTTGAGGACTTGCAATGGTAATATCATAACCTTTCTCTTTAGCCGCATGATAGATATGAGTGAGTTCACTAAGCCACAAACCGGTTTTCAGATTACCACTTGCATACATACCTATATTGGTTACTATAATTAAGATTTTCATCATGCCCCAATTTTTTCTTTTAATAGTACAAAGTTGATAAGAAACCATTACCTGGGAGTAGCCTAATTACGGGTAGTTGTAACCGAATCTCTGTATTTAAAAGTTTTTAAATACAGCACCTTAATTTAATGATGATCTGAATTTCAGTGGAGAAAGTGATGTTCGGCTTTTAAAAAGGCGGTGAAAGGATTGCGGATGTTCAAATCCAAGCTGATAAGCAATTTCAGAGACCGACATTGAGGTAGTAGAAAGTAATTCTTTTGCTTTTTCGATCAATCGGTTCTGGATATGCTGCTGTGTGGTTTGCCCTGTTTGCACTCTTAACATATCACTCAGATAATTTGCACTCAGATGTAATTGATCAGCAATGAAGTGAACTGAGGGTATACCGTTAATTGTTAACTTATCATTTTTGAAATAATCATCCAATAATAGCTCCAGCTTTGAAAGAAGGTCACTATTCACTTTCTTTCTGGTCAAAAATTGGCGGTTATAATAACGATCACAATATTTTAACAGAAGATCAAGGTTAGAAACAAGTAGGTCTTGTGTAAAGGAATCCATGTTGATATCAATTTCCTGTTCAACATTCGCTATTATATCAAAAATAGTTTTCTCTTCCTTTTCAGAAAGATGCAATGCTTCATTCGCGGTATAGGAAAAATAACCATATTCTTTAATATCGGATGCCAGTCCATATCCATGTAGGAAATCCGGATGTACCACCAAAACAAAACCTTTTACTCCATTGAGGAGTATATCATCAAACTGAAGGACCTGATGTGGGGCAATAAAATACATAATACCCTCATTAAAATCATAATATTGCTGGCCATACCGGCATTTTCCACCAGCACAGTCTTTTTTTTAAAGCAATAACATAAAAATCAGTGGTTATGGCACTAAGAATAGCCTCCGATTCCAGTTTAACATCATCAAAATTAAATACACTGATCAGCGGATTAGCGGGTTTCTTTAACCCCAAGAACTTATGAAGTGTACTTATTGATGATACTTTTTCCGGAGTTTTCATATGCTGATTTTCAGATTTGTACATGACTAATTTACTTAATTATTTTGTTTCCTGAAAGCTGTTCATCTTTTATTATGCTGATCCCTTGTTTATATGTTGTGACCTGAAAATCCGGAAATTTCTTTCTGAATTTTGAATCGTCAAATATATTGTCATGTTCATACCTGGGAAGAAGCTCCAGTAATTCCTTTACACTTTTGTTAAAAAATGAGCCTATTTTGAACATCAATTTGGGAACAACAGAATATTTCAGATCTCTGCTGTAAATTCCTGAAGCCATTCGGATAAACTCTTTATAGGTAGGATGGCTTTTATCCACCGGCAGATGCCAGGTCTGACCGAATGCTTCAGGGGTATTCCCGATCAAAGCAGTGGCGCGGCTCGCATCGGGAGTCCAAATCAGGCTTCTTTTCTTGTTTGCACTCAATGGAACCTTCAGCTTTTTGCCTTCTTTGATATTATTAAAAATTAAGGTATTGGTAATGCTCTGTGTTTTGCGAGGGCCGTAAAATTCCGGGGCACGACAGATCACGGCTTCAAGTTCACCGGATTCGATTTCCTTCAGCACCATTTCAGCCATTTTTCTTCTGACTCTTCCTTTTCTTCCCACAGGTGAAAAAGCAGTTTCTTCTGTCAATATGCGATCATCCTGAGGATACATATACGTATTATCAAAGAATACGAGTTTTGTATGGTTAATCTTGCAGGCATCAATTACATTACGAAGGATAAGCGGAAACTGTTTCTCCCAGAGATCAGAACTGATCGGAAGGCCTAATGTGAAATAAGCAATTTCACTGCCTTTTACCGCCTCGATTGCTTTTTCGCGAATTGATAAATCTGCCGAAAAGACTTCGTCCGTATCATTTACTTTTTTTGCATCTCTACTGACAATTCGTATAGATGAAGTAAAATTTCTTTTGAGTTCTCTTGCGAGCTCTTCACCAATCTGACCGTTGGCTCCTAGTATCGTTTGCATTTCTTTTGCTTTTTAAATTATTATACAAAGTTCAGCAACCAGCCTAAAAACAGAGTATCTGAATTAACGAAAGTTGTAACAGAATCTCTGTTATTTATTAACAGCAATCAACTCAAATAGGAACAGTTTGGAAAAAATAGAACTGAAATAATTGCTGTAGTCCTTACAGAATCCTATTTCTTTAAATAATTCAAGTTGCTAAAAATCAACAAAATACCCTTAAAACCCAATTAAGATCAGCAACCAAAGAGTTCGAGGATAATCCTGTCAAATTCACAAAAAACCTCATCATTTTTTGGTGAGGTTTTTTGTTGTTTTATAATTTACCATCTATTAACAATACTCAAGGATAGAATATCCCGATTATGATCGGGACGGATAAAGGCTCTAACCTTCTGCGGTCACAGAGCATTACTGCATTTAGCCACAAATTGCTCAAACTTCTGATCTGTATTTCGCAAAACTGGTCCGTGACCGAAGCAGATAACGGAAGGGTTCAGCTCTGCCAGCTTTTGGAGCGATTTAATGTTACGCCGCTGATCCGAGGTGAACATATTTGGAGGAAGCCGCAGACCAGTTGCTGTAGTAAGCAGGTTCATATTGGTTGCTGCATCTCCGATGATCAGCACTCCATCCCGTTCACGGAATAAAGAAATATGACCAGGTGAATGTCCGGGAGTCTCTATCACCCGAAAGTTTCCGATCCTATCGTTTTCAACAATTGTCTGATCGACTTTATGACCCTGCCCTGCCCAGTATTTTTGCTGAAGCTTTGCCACCCAATGATCCGGAGTTGGATAATCGTTGGTTACCATACCTGTTTCGGCTCTGAAAACTTCGTTGGGATGGCAGAGTAAAGGAATCCTGAACTCTGCGCAAATCTGGTCACTGCAACCCTGATGGTCTGCATGCGCATGCGTCAATACATGTTGATGAACAGCAATTTTCTGATTAACTTTCCTTATAGTGGTATATGAGCTCCGTATTCCGGAGTCTACCAATACACCTTCGATAATATAGCAGTTGATACTGTTTCGTGGCATCAGTGGAATCTGGAATACTTCGGGAGCAATTTGACGTAACATATTTTTTTTGTGCAAATCTACATTACTTATCTGGTCTGCATAAGGACATTTGTCCTATAACACGTTGGGCTTATGTATTTGTCCCTTTGCCCGTGTAAGTGATCGCGGCGTGATACCCAGGTATGATGCCAGATCCTGTGTTGTTATCCGCTGAACAAGCATCGGTTGGCTGGATAGGACATGACGGTATTTATCCACAGCCGGCTTATTATTGTAATTCAGCAGATAACGTTCCTTTTGGATATACTCTTGCTCCATGATCGATTTTATCACGCCATTCCAGGCGGTTACCTGAGCAAGAAGATGCTGATAGTCCGGGTAATTTATCCTGTAAATTATACTATCTTCTATAGCCCTGATACTTCTTCCGGACTTTTCCTGCGCCACAAACTCCTGAAACGAGGTGACAAATTCATTTTCAAACTTGAAACAGGTAATATTTTCCTTTCCTTCTTCGTCGGTATTGTATGCTTTTACTGCGCCATTAGTGATAAATCCGATATAACGGCAGATTTCATTCTCATGAATAAAAAAATCTCCTTTTTTTAAGCGGACCGGCTTGAAAAACTGTGCAGAAAAGTTGATTTCCTCTGCTGTTAGTCCTCCTGTTGAGGATAGATAATTTTCAAATACGTCAGTCATTCACAATCTTTTTCGTCTTTTATTTTCATCTTAATCGTCTATGGTTTACATATCCAATCTATCAGTTATTGTACACAAAAACTTTCATGCTGAGATTTGTTTATTTCTTACGTCATGAGTATCGTTTTGATAAAACATCCTAATAACAAATGCACAAAAGCTGTATGAAGGATTTTCACATTATTCAGATGATCTCTTTTGCTTTTCCATTCGCTTTAAAAGCTTCATTTTTTTTGCTTCCTGCTTCTCTTTTTATTTTCCTGTATTCCCAGGGAGCAATCGCCTGATTATCCTGCCAGAGGCCTATTTTTTTCTGTTGGGCTTTTTCCTGCAGTTTTCCCAGGGAAGCATCATTAGAATAAAAGAAATACCACCATCCCATTCCTGCTTTTATCAATTCTTTTGAGAGATATTTGCCATTGTCGTAATACACTTTGGCAATAGAGCGTCCATAACGGTCTTTATCCGTTTCAATAAAATTAATAGTTTTACCAAATACCTGTCCTGATGTGTATTGCTTAGCATTTTTCCCGAATGCCTGTCCTTTTTCAGGACAATCTACCTCGGCGAGTCTCAGTTTCTTTTGTTGATTACCTTTTAGAAGAATTGTGATAGTATCTCCATCTGAAATTTTTATTACTTTTCCACTGGTTTGAGAGAACGTCAGTACTGGAAGAAGTAAACACACAAGCATTAATCGTTTCATGGGGTAAAGATAAGTTAAAAAAAGTCTTAACATTTATATTTTACAACCATAATATACTTTTACTTAAAATTAAGAAAACAGACTTTTTCTTTCAAAATGCTTATTCTACTTTTTTCACTTTTATATAAAAATTAGGATCAGTATTTATTTCTGTAATGTTATTATTTTTCAGCTGAAAGGTTTGCCATGAAACTGTCGGGAATAGCCAATCATCTGACCCATCTATTTTTACCGGCATAAAAAATCCATCGATACAATTGGTAAACCGATATCTCAATTCGTTATTTTTGATTGAATATTCCAGCTCGGGAATCTGCGTTGTCCGGAGATATTGGTTAAATAGTGGTTTAAAGTTCATCCCAGATTTTGTAATAATATAATCTTCAATCTCTTGTGTTGATGTTACCTTATGATAAAAACTGGCAGTAACCCCCTGCAAAATTTTACGGAACTTCTCATCATCATTCATTATTGTTTTAATCATATGGATTACAGCCCAGCCTTTAATATAATTATCTGAGCTACTATCTTCATTAATTCCATACCTGCCAATAATCGGTTTTTCGTTGTCTATTCCCTTATATCTTGCAACCAGAAATTCCTCTCCCGCTTTTCTCCCGCATAAGTCTGCAATAACCAGTTCTTCGGCAAGCCCCGCAAAGCCCTCCTGTATCCAGCGATCCGCAATATCGGAAGCGGTTATACTGTTTCCAAACCATTCATGTGCCATCTCATGAACAATCAATCGGTCTGTTTTTTTCCCCCATCCTGTTTTAGAAATATCTTTTCCTTTAAAAGTTCCTTTTGTATAATTATTGCCATAGGCAATAGCACTCTGATGTTCCATTCCGATATAAGGCGCCTCCACTATTTTAAATCCGTCTTCATAAAATGGATACGGCCCAAACCATCGTTCCAGGGATTTCATTGTCTGAACAGCCTCAGGAATCATATGATCAAGCGCTTTTTGCCTGTTGTAATCGAGAATCCAGTAACTCATATCCAGCTTCCCTTTCCTACCCTGGTAAGTCTGACTGATATTTACATAATTTCCGGCATAAAATGATATTCCATAATGATTGATAGGATTAACAACTTTCCAGGTATATTTTGCCGTTCTGTCAGAAGATAATTTTTTGCCTACCCATCTTCCATTCCCAACCGCTGTCATGTCTGCAGGAACAATGATGGAAATGGAAGCACCTTCATCAGGCTCATCATATAACATATTTTTGCATGGATACCATAAACTGGCTCCTTTATACTGACAAGCCACCGATATCCATGGACGGTTTAAGGAATCTTTTGCCCAAACCATTCCTCCGTCCCAGGGTGGTGATACCGATTCAACAGGCTTCCCGGAATAGTAAATATTTAATTCATAGCTTTTACTCTTACTATGTTTTGGCAAGGAAATATACCATATATTGCCTTTATTATGGAAAGTTAATTTTTTATTATCCTGAAAAGCACTATCTATGGTCAAGGGCTTCACTAAATCAATCTGCATCATTTTGGAGTTTCCTCCTGAAAGTGTTTTATACTTTATTTTATTATTTCCTGTAAGCGTTTTAGTTGGATAATCAGGCTTCACGGTAATATCATAATGCAGTAAATCCCACCATGTTTTTTCAGGAGTAACAGATCCTACTAAAGAATCCTCTCTTGTCGGTTGCTGCGCAACAATAGCAACAGAGACCAAAAAAATAAAACTAAAAAATATTCTAAACATAAGAAAATGTTTTTATAAAGCTCTCAATTTCAATATTTAATAAACAAATATAAAAATTACGTGGTTTAAAATTCAAAATTTAGCCAGAGTTAGTCCCAAACACCTTTTTATCATCAAATATCGGCAGATCTTCTAAGAGCTTAACTCTGCAACAGCAATATCTTCCATCTTTCTTTAAAGTTGCCTTTATTGGTTTTTACGTTTCATCCATTATCTCTTTTATCATCAAATCAAAGAATGTTAAAAAAATAAAAATTTTATTTCCATCATTACAACAGCATAAGTGAATGGTTTTTAAATGACTAAGACCTGTCAAAAAATTTTCATGAAAAATTAATTAAAAATTATTCCGGATTTTATTTTTTTATTTCAAAAAGTATTGTACCTTTGCAACCGCAAAAACGAAGTAAAATTCGTTATTGATGACCTCCTCGGGGCGTAGCGTAGTCCGGTCATCGCGCCTGGTTTGGGACCAGGAGGTCGCAGGTTCGAATCCTGCCGCCCCGACTTTTTTCAAAATTTTAAGGGTGCGTAGCTCAGCTGGATAGAGCATCTGCCTTCTAAGCAGACGGTCAAAGGTTCGAATCCTTTCGCGCTCACAAAAACCTCATCATTTATGGTGGGGTTTTTTGTTTTTCGTTTTATATCCTATTTTAGCGGATCAATCAGTCTCAAAAATTAGGGACATAATAAATTGGGTCTGAATATAAAAAATTCTGTTCATTATTGATTAGCATCAAAATTATTGAGATCCTTTTTCACGCAAAGTTTAAAAAAAATAATGTTCTATTTCAAGTAGACAAAGAAGGCAGCGTAGCTGCTGACTAAGCGCATGCAAAGTGTTCGCTTCATCAGAATCGATTAAGATCGATTCATTTCTTAGCTTACTTAAAATGAAGAGTAGTCAAAAGATCTTTGCGTGAATTTTAAAAATTAAATAGATCTAAATATTATATGCCCCCAACTTTTCCGCTTGATCCACCATTCTTTATACAATAAAAAAGCCTAAGAAACGAGTTCTTAGACTTTTGAAACATTCATTATCAACATTTGAGATTCAACGATTTTCAATCCATAATGTATTAATTCCACAACCTAAAAGGTTTACCCTCTTTTACATTTCTGAATTGATTTATCCCTGAACCCATTTCTTTGATGAATAAGCGGTAAAGCTTTTTCGGGACAAAAATACTGAAATTATTCCGGACTGTGATAAATAATCTGACTGATCACTCTTCCTTTCTTGATCGTCCAAAGACTGGTGTATCTGTTTTCCCCGGAGCCATTA